>NZ_DATBTV010000001.1:0-5132 GCF_036559105.1 Lapillicoccus sp.
GAGGACCGCTGCCGGCGGTGGCGGTCGTGGACCCGGCACCGTCGGTGGACGTGCACGCGCCGAGCGCGGCGGCCGCGACCACTGCGGTCACGACCGCTCGCCACCCCGCCGCGGGCCGTCCCATCGGCTCAGTATCGCCACCGCCACTGAGATCAGCGTCAGGGTTTGTGCCGGCCCGGGTCCGGCGGCTCACGGCCGGGCGGAATCGCCGACCGAAGGGGGTCAGGCCAGCGCGTCGAGGCGGTCGAGCGCGGCGGACCAGCGCTGCTCGATGGCGGCGCGGTCGGGGCCGGCCGGCTCGTGGCGCAGTGACACCCGCGTCCCGTCGCCCTCGGCGGCGAGATGGAGGTCGACCAGCGACCGGGGGGCGTCGGCGGCCGCGTGCCAGGAGACCCGCACCTGTTCGAGGGGGTGGTAGCTGCGCCAGACCCCGTGGCTACCGTCGTCCGCATGCCACGGCTCGCCCTTGCCGCCGAGGCGGGCGCCGGGACCCAGCAGGGCTTGGGCGCCGTCGTTGGTGGTGAGGACGCGCCATACGTGGTCGACGCTGTGCGGAAGCACGGTGTCGATCTCCACCACCTGATCTGCCTTCTCGTCGACCGCCTCGCTCGGTGCGGTTTCGGACATTCGAGCCTCCTTGGTCGGGCCCCGCCGTGCCACACTGCCGGCGAACTGCAGGTTCGGGCCCAGGGCACCATGTCACCCCTTCCGGAGCCCCGGCGCCACCCCCTGGAGCGAGGAATTTGGCGAACTCGCGGGGGCGGTGAACCTGCCGCCTGTCGCCGTGCGGGCGCGGGGCTCCACGACTAGCGTGGCGAGCGGCTCGACCTCGAGCCGCAACCCCGAAACAAGGAGTACCCCGCCATGGACGCCTGGGTCTGGATCCTGTTGCTGGTCGTCGTCGTCGCGATCGTCGTCGCGCTGGTGATGTCCCGTTCCCGGCAGCGTGAGAACCGCCGCATGGAGGCAGCCGAGCTGCGCGAGCCGACAGCCGACCACCAGATGGAGCTGCGTGAGAAGGAGGCCGCTGCGGCGGCGTCCGAGGCCGAGGCCCGCCGGGTCCGTGCCGAGGCGGACCAGCGAGCGGCCGAGGCCCAGCAGGCCGAGGTCACCGCCCAGCGCGCGAGCATGGACCGTGACAGCGCAGCCGCCACCACCGAGGAGCAGCTGCGCCGCGCGGACGCGCTCGACCCGGACGTGGCGACCGACAAGGAGGGAAACCGCCTCGCCGAGGACGGCGACCCGGTCGAGACGCCGGCCGCGGAGCGGGCCGCAACGGGGTTCGGGGCCTCGTCAGCGGCGCGGGACCACGACCACGCGGACGACGACCACGCGCAGCACGGCCACGAGCACACCCACGCCTACGAGGGCGACGAGCCCACCGGTGCGCCGATCGGCGCCGAGCAGGGTCAGCCGCTGCACCGCATCGGCAACATGCGCGGTGTCGACGAGGACGACCAGACGGGGCCGACGTCGGTGACGTCCGACCCGGTCGCCACGAGCGAGACCACTCACGAGACCACTCACGAGACCACGGACGAGGACGTGACCGACGACCGGATGGGCGACGGCGAGAACGATGCCCGCGACCGCGCGCGGGAGCGGGCCGACGACGTGCTCGCCAAGCGCGACGCCGAGGCGGAGCGGCGTCAGCCGGAGTAGGCCTCGAGGAACGCCTTGAGCAGCGGGCCCGCGGTCTTCGACCCGGACTCGCCGTTCTCGACGTAGACGGCGACGGCGAGGTCGCCCTTCGCTGCGACCATCCAGGCGTGGGTGAGGGGCGGGTTCGCCGTGCCGTACTCCGCGGTGCCGGTCTTGGCCGCCGTCACGCCGTCGGACGCCAAAGACGCCCCGCTGCCCTCCGAGACGACCGCGCCGAGCATCGACTGCAGGGCCTGGGCCTCCGCGGGCTGCAGGGGCTTGTCCGGGGTCGGGAACCCGGCGGCGGACGGGTTGTCGTCGACGAGGCGCGGCCGGACGACGGAGCCCTTGACCGCGGACGCCAGAACGGTCGCCATGTCCATCGGGGAGACGAGCACCTTGGCCTGGCCGATCATCGACGCCGCGTGCTCGGTCGACGTGGCGGTGGTCGGGACCGAGCCGAGGTATGCCGGAAAGCCCACGTCGAGGTCGACACCTACGCCCAGGGCGGCGGCGGCCGACGCGAGGTCGGCCTGCGAGACCTTGTCCTGGTTGGAGATGAACGCGGTGTTGCAGGAGTTGGCGAACGCGGTCCGGAGCGGGATGGTGCCCATCTTGTTCGGCGGGTAGTCGTTGTAGTTCTTGAACGACCGGCCGCCGACGCTGACGGTCGGGGTGCACGAAACCGGTGAGTCCGGGGTGAGGCCGGCGCGGAGCAGTGCCAGGGCCGTGACCATCTTGAAGGTCGAGCCCGGAGCCGCCTGGCCCGTGGTCCCGACCGCGAGGCCGTTGCTGCCCGGCCCGTTGGCCGCCGCGACGATCTCACCGGTGGACGGCCGGACCACGACGAGTGACGTCGGAGTGTTGGTGGAGCCGCCCTGCAGCACTGCCTCGGCCACCGTCTGCGCGGTGGCGTCGAGGGTCACGACGAGCGGCTTGCCGTCGACGGCCGGCGAGGTGAACAGGTCGCGGCTGGACTGCTTGCCCGCGGCGTCCGTCCCCACGGCCTGGATGGTTCGGCCCGTGGTGCCACGCAGCCGCGCGTCGTAGCGCTGCTCCAGGCCGGAGAGCCCGACGACGTCACCCGCCTTGAGGGCTCCGTTGGACTTCTGGACCAGGTCGGCGGTGGCCTCGCCGACCGTGCCGAGGATCGACCGGGCGAAGTTCGGCGACGGGCCGATGACCGACTTTCCGGGAATGCTCACCGCCCCCGGGATCGCCGCGACCGCCGCCGTCTGCGTCGTGAGGATGGGGTCGTCGGCCCGCACGATGATCAAGGGGACGAACGCCTTGGCACCGGCGGCCGCGACCGCCTTGGCGTAGGCCGCCGGATCGGTGCCGACCAGCTGGGCGAGGGCCGCGGCCGCGGCCTGCTGCTGGTCCGCGCCCACCTTGGTCTTGTCGATGCCCACCTGTGCGGTGTCGCGTTGTGTCATCAACGGCGTCGAGTTGGCTCCGACGATGTCGCCACGCTTGGCGGCGACCGTCGTCAGGGCCAGCTTCTCGGAGCCGGTGAGGTTCGGGGCGAACACCGCCGGGTTCCAGGTCACGTGCCAGGTCTCGTCCTGGGCCCGGCTGAGGTTCGCGGTGGTGGTGTAGCTCCAGACCACGTCCGTGCCGCCACCGGCTCCGGTCGTCGTGGCCGACGACGGCGTCGGCGCGCTCGCGCTGGGCGTCGCGCTCGCGCTGGGCGTCGCGCTGGAGGACCCCGAGGGCGTTCCGGTGGCCGTCGCGGTCGCCGAGGCGGGGGCGGCCGACGGCAGCGTCCACGTGAACGCCAGCGTGGCCGTGGCCGTCCGCTCGTTGGACTTCGGCTCCGAGACCTGGCTGACCGTGACGGCCCGCTTCACGTCCTTGAGGTCGCCCACGGCCGTCCCGATGAACGCCGCCACGTTCGCCGACGTCGCCCCGTCGAACGGCACCTTGTTGAGGTCGCCACCGGCGAGGCCGGCGGCCAGTGCCTTCGCGGTCTGGTCGGGAGTGGGTGGCTTGTTGACGACGTCGCAGGCGGTCAGGGTGGTGACGAACGTCAGCACACCGACAGAGGCCACGGCGCCGCGCTGCCGTAGGTTTCGTTTCGGGTGCCGCATGCGCCCATCCTCACATCGACGACGACGAGGAACGAAAGGCGCACCCATGCCCACAGCGGATGTCCAGCGGGTTGTCATCGTCGGAGGGGGCCTCGCGGCGGCCAAGACCGCCGAGGCGCTGCGCGCCGAGGGGTATGCCGGGTCGATCGTCCTGTTCGCCGCGGAGCGGCACATTCCCTACGACCGGCCGCCGCTCTCCAAGGCCTTCCTCAGGGGCGAGCAGGGCGCTGAGGACGGCTACGTCCTGCCCGAGGCCTGGTATGCCGAGCACGACGTCGACCTGCGCATCGGGACGGCGGTGACGTCCTTCGACGCCGGCGCCCACGAGGTCCTCGCGACCGACGGCAGCCGGACCGCATACGACAAGCTCGTCCTCGCCACGGGAGCTTCTCCGCGGCGCAGCGACCTGCCTGGCGCCGACCTGGGCGGGGTGCTCTACCTGCGCACGCTGGAGGACAGCGAACGGCTGAGAGAGGCCTTCCAAAAGGACGCGAAGGTCGTCATCGTCGGTGGCGGCTGGATCGGGCTGGAGGCGGCATCAGCAGCTCGCGAGGCCGGCGCTGACGTCACGGTCCTCGAGATGGCCGAGGAGCCGCTGATGGCGGTTCTCGGCCCGGTGCTCGGCCGGTCGTTCGCCGACCTGCACCGAGAGCACGGCGTCGACCTGCGGACCGGCGTCACCATCGCGGCCATCGAGCCGGCCGCCGACAGCCACAAGGTGGCGGCCGTCGTGCTCGGCGACGGGACGAGCATCCCGGCCGATGCCGTCCTCGTCGGGATCGGCGCCATCCCCAACACCGACCTCGCCGTCACCGCGGGCCTCGAGCTCGACAACGGCATCGTCGTCGACGCGCAGGGCCGCAGCAGCGATCCCGACATCTTCGCCGTCGGGGACGTCGCCAACGCGGATACACCGGCGCTGGGCCAACGGGTCCGCGTCGAGCACTGGGCCAACGCACTGGACCGCCCGCCGACCGTGGCCAAGGGTGTGCTCGGGAAGCCGGGGGACTTCGACAAGCTCCCGTTCTTCTACTCGGACCAGTACGACCTCGGGCTGGAGTACTCCGGCCGGGGCGGCCGGGAGGACGACATCGTCATCCGGGGCGACCTGGACGGCCGGGAGTACATCGCGTTCTGGCTCGACGGCGATCGCGTCACCGCCGGGATGAACGTCAACGTCTGGGACGTCCAGGACGACATCCAGGCCCTGATCACGTCGCGAGACGCCGTCGACCGCGAGAAGCTCGCGGACGACGGCGTCCCACTCACAGAGGTCAGGACGTCGCGAACCACTTGAGCGTGTTGCCCACCAGCGTCGCCTTGTCTGCCGCCGTCCCGAACGCCTCGATCGGGAAGGCCGCGAAGAACACCTTGTAGGTACCGGTAGCCGCGGTGAGGGCG
>NZ_DATBTV010000002.1:0-15235 GCF_036559105.1 Lapillicoccus sp.
GCGAGGACGGCGAGGCGTATGCGTTCAACGGCGTCTACCACGTCGTCCGCGACAACGAGTTCGCCATCCAGACCTTCGAGTTCGAGGGCTATCCGGACGTCGTCAGCATCGAGTCGATCACGTTCGAGCGCCTGGACGGCGGCCGGACCCGGCTGCGCGGCCACGCGGTCTACCCGACGATGGAGGCCCGCGACGGCATGGTCGGCAGCGGCATGGAGGTCGGCATGAACGCCGGCTACGCCAAGCTCGACGGCGTCCTCGAGGGGACGCTGTGAGCGACGCCACCCGCGCCATGGACTGGACTCTGGAGGTCGTCGTCCTCCCCGTGAGCGACCTCGAGAAAGCCATTGCGTTCTACCGCGACCAGGTCGGCTTCGACCTCGACCACCACACGACGAACGACGTCATGGACGTCGCGCAGCTGACGCCGCGCGGCTCCGGCTGCTCGATCGTCATCGGCAACCTGCCGTCCCAGACCGAGATGGCGCCCGGCTCCCTGAAGGGACTGCAGCTGTGCGTCGCGGACGCCACGGCGGCCCGCGACGAGCTCACCTCGCGCGGCGTCGAGTGCAGCGAGATCCAGGTGTTCGACGAGCGGGACGGCGGCACCCTCTTCGGGTTCGCCGACCCGGACGGCAACACCTGGGCGGTGCAGCAGCTCAAGGTCCGCGGCGACACGCCGCTCATCCCCCGCGAGGCCCGGGACCGCTTCGGGGAGTGACCCCAGGCATACCTCGGTATGCCTTGAAACGCACGAGGCGCGTGACCCCGGTGGGATCACGCGCCTCGCACGCGAATGCTTCGGTTACGGGCGAGCCGCCAGCTGGGCCGCCGGGCAGCGTAGGTCGGTCCTCGGGAGATCGGTGGGCCCGAACGCTGGGAGACTGCTGGGATTCTCCTGCCAGAAACGTGGAGTACGCAGTGCAGCATCGTTACCGTCCTGTCACCCCACGGGCCTCCAGAATGGTGAGAATACTTTTCAGCAAACCGCCCTTCGGCTGAGATGGATTTTCAGGCACCGTGACGACGACAGCAGCCCCGCCCTTGGGCGTGCGCACCCGGATCCAGGCCAACGTGCCGCAGATGTCCGAGGCCATGACCAAGCTGGCGACCCTGCTCCTGGAGGAGCCGCTGGCCCCGCTGGAGATGTCGATCACCGAGCTCGCCGCCCGCGCGGGTACCTCCGCCGCGACCGTCACCCGGTTCTGCCGACTGATCGGGTATGCGGGGTACCTCCCCTTCCGCGTCGGGGTGGCCGCCGACGCGGGGCGGCTGCGCGCCGACGAGACGTGGCGGGTCGACATCGGCCGGGCCTTCGGCCCGGACGACACCCCCGAACAGGTGCTGCGCACCCTGTCGCAGTCGCACCAGGCGGCGCTGCAAGCGACCGTCGACTCGATCGACATCGACGAGGTGGTCCGGATCGCCGAGGCCATCGCGACCTGCGCCCATGTCGACATCTACGGCATCGGCGGCAGCGCGGTCATGGCCCGCGAGATGCAGCTGCGGCTCTACCGGATCGGGATCCAGGCCCACCACTGGGGCGAGGTCCACGACGGGCTGACCAGTGCTGCCCTCCTCGACGAGCAGTCGGTCGCGATCGCGATCTCCAACACCGGCCGCACCATCGAGACCATCGAAATGCTCGGCCAGGCCAAATCCTCGGGTGCTTTCACCCTCGCGATCACGAGCAACGCCGACTCGCCGCTCGCCGCGCTGGCCGACGTGCACGTCGTCACCGTCGCGCCGGACGAGTACCTCCAGCCGGACGACCTGTCCGCCAAGCACGCGCAGCTGTTCGCCCTCGACCTGCTCTATCTCATCGTCGCGCAGCGCAACTTCGCTCGGACCGCGACGACGCTGGCCGCCTCGGCAGCCGCCGTCGCCCCGCACCGCCGCGCACCGAGCCGGGACCGTCGAGCGGTCCGTGGGCGGCGCGCTGCCGCCGCCGTTACGGCAGCCGCCGCCACGACCGTTGCCCCCACCCCTGTCCGTACCGCTGAGGAAGCAGGCCGATGAACTCGAGCACCGTCCCCGCCGCCACGCTGGAGGAGGCGTTCGCCGCCTTCCACGAGCAGGTGACCTCCCGGCTGCAGGCCGTCGCCGACGACGCCGCCCGCGGAGGCCTCGACCCGGCCATCGACCTCGTCGTCGACTCGATCCGGCGCGGGGGCGTGCTCCAGGCGTTCGGCACCGGCCACTCGCAGGCCTTCGCCATGGAGATCGCCGGCCGCGCCGGCGGGTTCATCCCGACCACCATGATGGCGCTGCGCGACATCGTCCTGCACGGTTCGCGGGACGCCTCGGTGCTCACCGGCTCCTCGCTGGAGCGTGACGAGAGCGTCGTCGACGAGCTGTTCGCCCTCTCCCCGCTCGAGGCGGCCGACGTGTTCCTCATCGCGTCGAACTCCGGCGTCAACGGGTCGATCGTCGGCGTCGCCCTACGCGCCAAGGCCGAAGGCCACCCCGTCATCGCGGTCACCAGCCTCGAGCACACCAACGCCGTGACGCCCAAGCACCCCAGCGGACTGCGACTCAGCGAGGTTGCTGACGTCGTCATCGACAACCGGGCTCCCTACGGCGACACGACGATCGAGGTCCCGGGGGGTGTCGGCGTGGGTGCCGTCTCCTCCCTCACCGCTGCCTACATCGCGCAGCTCATCACCATCGGCGCCGCGGAGCGGATCGCCGCTCTCGGCGACACCCCGCCCATCTACCTGTCCGCCAACATTCCCGGCGGCGACGAGCACAACCACGCGCTGGAAGACCGCTACGGCGACCGGATCCGCCGCACCGCGTGACCGTCTCCACCCGAACCGTCCCCACCTCACGAACCGCCCGACACGGACCCGACATCACGATCCAGCCACTGATTCGCCCACACCCCAGCAAATCCCGTCGGAGAACCCGGCATCACGCATACCGTCCCTCGCACCGACACCACCCTGAAAGGCAGTACCTGGCGATGACCCCACAAGAGACAGGCAGCACCCCTCGTTCGACGTTCGACCGTCGGACCTTCATGCGCGGCTCGATCGCCGCAGCGGCTCTGCTCCCGCTCGGCGGGGCGCTCGCATCGTGCGCCTCGTCCGGCACCGGGACCGGGAGCGGCGCCGCCGCGACCACGGCGGCGGGCTCGAGCAACAACCCGTTCGGCCTCGCCGACGGCTCGACCATCGACGCGGTGATCTTCAACGGAGGTTACGGCTACGACTACGTGACCTTCGCGGCGGACATCGTCAAGAAGAACCACCCGACGGTCACGCCCAACGTGGCCCCCTCGACGCAGATCGCGCAGCAGCTGCAGCCCCGTTTCGTCGGCGGCAACCCGCCCGATCTCATCGACAACTCGGGTGCGGGCTCGATCGGCTTCAACACGATCATCGACCAGCTCTCGACGCTGGACGACGTCCTCGCCGCGAACAACCTCGAGGGCACACCCATCTCGTCCACCCTGTACGACGGCGTCAAGGGTCCCGGCACCTACAACGGCAAGTTCCTGGCCCTCAACTACGTCCTCACCCTCTACGGCGTCTGGTACTCGCAGAGCCTGTTCGACGCGAACAGCTGGACCCCGCCGAAGACGTGGGACGAGGCCAAGGACCTCGGCGCCAAGGCCAAGGCGAAGGGTAAGTACCTCTTCGTCTGGGGCAAGGAGGCGGCGACGTACTACAGCACGCTCGCCATGGACTCCGCCATCAAGGAGGGCGGCCCCGAGGTGCGTATCGCGCTGGAGAACCTCGACCCGAAGTGCTGGTCGCAGCCGGCCATCCAGCAGGTCTTCGCCGCGATGGGCGAGTGCGTCAAGAACGGCTACTTCGTCCCCGGCGGCGCGGGCACCCAGTTCACCGCGGCCCAGGCCCAGTGGAGCAACGACCAGCAGGCCCTGCTCTACCCCTCGGGCTCGTGGATCGAGAACGAGATGAAGAAGGCCACCAAGGCCGACTTCAAGATGACCGGCATCCCGGAGATGGTCCTCACCAGCAGCCCGAAGATGCCGTACGAGTCGCTGCGCAGCGCGGCCGGCGAGCCGTTCATCGTCCCCACCGCGGGCAAGAACGTCGCCGGTGCCAAGGAGATCCTGCGCACCATGCTGTCCAAGGACGCGGCGACGAACTTCTGCAAGACCAAGCTGGCGCCGACCATCGTCAAGGGCACGGTCCCGGCCGACGGCTTCGGCTCCACGGCTCTGCAGTCGCAGTCCAAGATGCTCGACGCCGCGGGCAAGAACGTCTTCGACTACAAGTTCGTCACCCGTTACGGCATGAACAAGGACATGCTGGTCGTGTGGAACTCGTTCCTGTCCGGGCAGACCGACGTCGCCGGGCTGACCAGCGGTCTGCAGGGCATCACCGACAAGGTTGCCGCTGACTCGTCGATCCAGAAGGAGAAGGTCACCTCGTGACCGCACCTGTCCCCGCGGTGGCTCCGGGCTCTGGGCGCAAGCCCAAGGCCCGGGGCCCACGCGGTCGACTGACGTTCGACCGCGTCAGCTTCATGGTCGTCTTCCTCGGCTTGCCCCTGGCGCTGTTCCTGGTCTTTGTCATCTCCCCGTTCGTGCAGGCCCTCTACTACGCGATGACGGACTGGTCCGGCTTCTCCCCGAACTTCAACTTCATCGGCTTCAGCAACTACACGAAGCTCGCGCAGGACGACATCTTCCGGCGGTCCGTGCTCAACAGCGTGCTGCTCGCGATCGTGGTGCCCTTTGCCACGATCGTCATCGCGCTGCTGTTCGCCAGCCTGGTGACGGTCGCCGGCGGTGCCAGCGGCGGCATCCGAGGGCTGCGCGGCTCCAGCTTCTACCGTGTCGTCTCGTTCTTCCCCTACACCGTGCCGGCCATCGTCATCGGCATCATCTGGGCGCAGGTCTACGACCCACAGGCCGGCCTGCTCAACGGGATCCTCACCGCGGTGGGGCTGGAGAAGTTCAAGTCGTTCGCCTGGCTCGGTGAGGTCGCGACGGCCATGCCCGCATCGATGTTCGTCATGGTGTGGGCCTTCGTCGGCTTCTACACCGTGCTGTTCGTGGCCGCGATCAAGGGCGTACCCGCCGAAATCTATGAGGCCGCCCGACTCGACGGCGCCGGCCGGCTCCGGACGATCTGGTCGGTGACGCTGCCGCTGATCCGTGACAACGTCCAGACGGCGTGGATCTACCTCGGCATCGCCGCGCTCGACGCGTTCGTGTGGATGCAGGCGCTGAACCCGTTCGGTGGCCCCAACAACAGCACGCTGGTCATGCCGCAGGAGCTGTTCAACACCGCCTTCGCAAAGGGCCAGTTCGGGTATGCGACGGCGATGGGTGTGGTCCTCGCCCTCATCACGCTGCTCTTCGCGGCGTGCGTCTTCCTCGTGAACCGCCTGACCGGGGGCCGTGACGAGGGAGGTCGACTGTGACCGCCGACGCCAGCACCGTCAGCCGGGCCGGTGTCCAGGACGCCGCGACGCAGACCACGCCGAAGGCCAACCCCGGTGACCGCCGGGCCACGGCCGTCTCGCACGTCATCCTCATCATCTGGTCGGTCGTCGTCCTGCTCCCGCTGCTCTGGGCCTTCGTGTCGTCGTTCAAGACGACCAACGAGATCCTCAGCTCGCCGTTCACGCTGCCGAAGTCGTTCAGCTTCGCGAACTACATCTCGGCGTGGGACACGGCCGGGATCGGCACGTCGTTCTTCAACACCATCGTCGTGGTCGGCTGTTCGCTGGTCCTCGTCATGGTGCTCGGCGCGATGTGCTCCTACGTCCTCGCGCGGTTCCAGTTCTTCGGCAACCGGGCGATCTACTACCTCATGCTCGCGGGCCTGACCTTCCCGGTCTTCCTCGCGATCGTCCCGCTGTTCTTCATCCTGCGCAGCCTGGGCCTGCTCAACACGCTGCAGGGCCTCATCACCGTCTACGTCTCCTTCGCCTTGCCGTTCACGGTGTTCTTCCTCTTCGCGTTCTTCAAGTCCCTTCCGGAGGAGATCTACGAAGCGGCACAGATGGACGGTGCGGGGGAGTGGCGGACGTTCTTCCAGGTGATGCTCCCGATGGCGCGTCCGGGCATGGCGTCGGTGGCAATCTTCAACTTCCTCGGCCTGTGGAACCAGTTCCTCCTGCCGGTCGCCCTCAACACCGACCCCGCGAAGTACGTGCTGTCGCAAGGGATGGCGTCGTTCGCATCGCAGGCCGGCTACTCGGTCGACTACGGTGCGCTGTTCGCAGCCGTCGTCATCACCGTGTTGCCGGTGCTGATCGTCTACATCATCTTCCAGCGCCAGCTGCAGGGCTCGGTGGCCCAGGGCACCAGCCGCTGACCCACCCCCGAAGCCGCATACGCGAGGACGTCCCGGTCAGGAGGCCGGGGCGTCCGGCGTCTTGGGCGTCCCGTCCGGTTCGCAGCCGAACCGGCGCATGAACCGCTCCCGGTCGATCACCGCGCGCTGCACCTCGCCGATGGCGACCTCCTCGCCGGAGTCGTCGAGGACCCGGACGTGGAAGATGAGCCGGCGCCCGTCGCTCACCGGACGGGAGCTCTTGACGTGCACCGTGGTGCCCACCGGAGCCGCTTTGATGTGCTCCACCCTGACCAGCGTGCCGACAGTGGTCTGGCCCGCTTGGAGCTGCTCCGCCGCCGCACCGAACGCCGCGCGCTCGATCCAGTTGATGAGCCGTGGGGTCGCGAGGACCGGCATGTCGCCGCTGCCGAGCCTCTCGGCGGTGTCGGCATCCGTCACCGTGTGATGGCTGACCTCCATTCCACGAGGATAGGCGCGCCGCGCGCGGCGAGTGTCCCCTCGTCTGTCACAGTTCGGTGCAGTGAACATGTATGCCTGGGTGCTGCTCGCGGCGCTCGCCGCGGTGGCCCTGGCCGACTGGTTCGCCGTGGCGACCCAACGTCGCGGCGTCGAGCAGGTGGCCAAACCCGCATACGTGGTGTTGTTGGGCGCCTTCGCCTGGCTGTTGCACCCGGACGAGACGGTCTCCGGACTGTGGCTCCTCATGGGGCTGGCACTGTGCCTCGGGGGTGACCTGCTGCTCCTCGCCGACACCGACCGCGCCTTCGGCTTCGGTCTGGTGACGTTCCTGCTCGCCCATGTGGCGTTCATCGGCGCCATCTTGACGATGAGCCGACGGCCTCCGGTGTGGGTCGGGGTGGCCGTGGTGGTGGTGGTGGTAGCCGTCGTCGTGGCGTTCGTGCTCTGGCCGCTGGCGCGACGGGACATGGCCGAGGGCCTTCCGCCGACGATCTACGCGTTCGTCCTCGGCGCGTTCGTGGCCGTCGCCTGGTGGTCGGGACAGCTCCTGGTCGGCATCGGGGCGTCCCTGTTCCTCGTCAGCGACGGTCTGCTGGCCCTGGGCCGGTTCTGGCGCGCGTCCCGATGGCTCTCTGTCGCGGTCATGGTCACGTACCACCTGGCGCTGCTGTTCCTCGTGCTCGGCGTGCTGCGTCCCGACCTCGTCGCCCCCTGACCGGGCCGCTGCGATAACCTGTTGCGGTGGCCCACCAGCTCCTCCTTCTCCCGCCGCGCTGAGCATCCAGAGCAGCGCGGCGCCCCTCCTGTGCGAGGGGCTTTTCCATGTCTGCGTGGTCCACCGACCCGTGCTCCCCACGAAGGACGAACGATGACCGACTCCCCAGCCCGCGACGAGACCCCGTTCCGCTACACCGCGGCGATGGCGCGCGACATCGAGCTCGCGTGGCAGGACCGCTGGGAGGAGGCCGGCACCTTCGAGGCGCCCAACCCGGCCGGGCCGTGGGCGGAGCCCGAGAAGGTCGCCGGTCGCGGCCCGAAGCTGGTCGTCCTCGACATGTTCCCGTACCCGAGCGGGGCCGGTCTGCACGTCGGTCACCCGCTGGGGTACATCGGCACCGATGTGTATGCGCGCTTTCACCGGATGCTCGGCAAGAACGTCCTGCACTGCCTGGGCTACGACGCCTTCGGGCTACCCGCCGAGCAGTACGCCGTGCAGACCGGCCAGCACCCGCGCAAGACGACCGAGGACAACATGGTCGTCATGCGCCGCCAGCTGCGGCGGCTGGGGCTGGGCTTCGACGACCGGCGCAGCTACGCAACCATCGACGAGGACTACTTCCGCTGGACCCAGTGGATCTTCCTGCAGATCTACAACGCCTGGTACGACCCGGACGCAGTGCGGCCGGACGGGTCTCGAGGTGCCGCACGGCCGATCGAGACCCTGGCCGAGGCGTATGCGTCGGGCCGGCGTCCGCTGAATGGTGAGCTCGGTGGTCGGGCCTGGGCCGACCTGAGCGAGGCGGAGCAGGAGGCCGTGCTCGCCGAGGAGCGACTGGCGTACACGTCGGAGGCTCCGGTCAACTGGAGCCCGGGTCTGGGGACCGTCCTGTCCAACGAGGAGGTCACCAACGAGGGACTCTCCGAGCGCGGCAACTTCCCGGTCTTCCGGCGCAGCCTGAGCCAGTGGATGATGCGGATCACCGCGTACGCCGACCGGCTGGCCGACGACCTGGACCGCGTGGACTGGCCGGAGAAGGTCAAGATCATGCAGCGCAACTGGATCGGGCGCAGCCAGGGCGCCCGGATCCACTTCCCCGCGGCTCGGCCCGAGGGCCCCGTCGCGGACATCGAGGTCTTCACGACCCGTCCGGACACCGTGTTCGGCGCCACCTTCATGGTGCTGGCTCCCGAGCATCCGCTGGTGGACCAGCTCGTACCTGACGGCGGGTGGCCGGACGGCACCAGGCCGGAGTGGACCGGCGGCGCCACGACGCCGCGCGAAGCGGTCGCGGCCTATCGCCGGTCGGCGTCGCGCAAGAGCGAGGTCGAGCGCCAGATGGAGGGCCGCGACAAGACGGGCGTCTTCGTCGGCGTCACCGCTCGGAACCCGGTCAATGGCGACGAGATCCCGGTGTTCGTCGCGGACTACGTGTTGTTCGGCTACGGCACGGGCGCGATCATGGGCGTCCCCGGCCAGGATCCTCGGGACTGGGAGTTCGCGACGAGGTTCGGCCTGCCCATCGTCCGCACGGTGCAGCCGCCGGCGGGTCATCCGGACGACGAGGCATACCAGGGAGACGGTCCGAGCATCGCCTCCAGCAACGACGAGGTGGACCTCAACGGCCTGCTGATCGCGGACGCCAAGGAGCGCATCGTCGCGTGGCTCGAGGAGCAGGGCTTCGGTCGAGGCACCATCAACTACCGGCTGCGCGACTGGCTGTTCAGCCGTCAGCGCTACTGGGGTGAGCCGTTCCCGATCGTCTACGACGAGAGCGGGACCGCCCACGCCCTGCCGGACTCGATGCTGCCGCTCGCGCTCCCTGAGGTGCCCGACTACTCACCGAAGACGTTCGACCCCCACGACTCCGACAGCTCGCCGGAGCCGCCCTTGTCTCGCGTGCCCGAGTGGGTCGAGGTGGAGCTCGACCTGGGGGACGGGCACGGGGTCCGCACGTACCGCCGGGAGACCAACACGATGCCCAACTGGGCCGGATCGTGTTGGTACTACTTGCGATACCTGGACCCGGCCAACCACGAGACGTTCTGCGACCCCGAGAACGAGCGGTACTGGATGGCCAAGCACCCGCATCCCGTCGAGGGTGCCCCCGCGGGCGTCACCGACCCGGGCGGAGTGGATCTCTACATCGGCGGTGTCGAGCACGCGGTGCTGCACCTGCTGTACGCCCGCTTCTGGCACAAGGTGCTGTTCGACCTCGGCCTGGTGTCGAGCGAGGAGCCGTTCCGGAAGTACTTCTCGCAAGGGATGATCCAGGCGTACGCCTACACCGACGCGCGTGGGCAGTACGTCCCGGCCGAGGAGGTTGACGAGACCTCGGGCCGCCACGGGGAGGAGCCGACCTTCACCTGGCAGGGCCAGCCGGTCAACCGCGAGTACGGGAAGATCGGCAAGTCGCTCAAGAACGTCGTGAGCCCGGACGACATGTACGACGCCTACGGGGCCGACACCTTCCGGGTCTATGAGATGTCGATGGGTCCGCTGGAGCTGGGCCGGCCGTGGGAGACCCGGGCTGTCGTGGGCAGCCAGCGGTTCCTACAACGGTTGTGGCGCAACGTGATCGACGAGACGACGGGCGCGGTGATCGTGTCCGACGACGCACCCGACGCGGCGACGTTGACCGCGATGCACCGGACCATCGCCGGCGTTCGCGAGGACTACGAGCACCTGCGGTTCAACACGGCGATCGCCAAGCTGATCGAGCTGAACAACGTGCTGACCAAGCTGGACGTGGCGCCCCGCGCGGTCGTCGAGGCCCTGGTCGTCATGGCAGCACCCGTCGCTCCGCACATCGCCGAGGAGCTGTGGATGCGGCTGGGTCACGAGGGCGGCGTGACGTTCGTGCCGTTCCCGCAGGCCGAGGCGTCGCTGCTCGTCGAGGAGACGGTCACCTGCGTCATCCAGATCAAGGGCAAGGTGCGCGACCGCGTCGAGGTGGCTGCCACCATCGGCGAGGACGAGCTGCAGTCCCTGGTGCTGGCCCGCGAGAAGGTGGTCGCCGCGACGCCCGACGGGGTCCGGACGGTGATCGTGCGGGCGCCGAGGCTGGTGAACGTGGTGCCGGTCTGAGGTTGCGGCGACCGCTAGGCGCGGACGGAAGGCGCTAGCGTTCATCGGGTGAGCGTCGCGATCGTGACGGACTCGACGGCGTACCTGCCGGCAGAGCTCGTTCGGGCCGGCCCGGTGCCGATCACCGTGGTGCCGCTCCACGTCGTCATGGGGGGCAAGGCGCACCGGGAGGGCGTCGACGTGACCCTCGAAAGCCTGTCGGAAGCGCTGCGGGCGTTCCTTCCGTTGAGCACGTCGCGTCCGTCGCCCCAGGAGTTCCTCGACGCGTACGAGGCCGCGGCCGCGTCCGGTGCCTCGGCGGTCGTGTCGGTGCACATCTCGTCGGAGATGTCCGGCACCTGCCAGTCGGCCCGGCTCGCCGCGGAACAGGCGCCGATCCCCGTCGAGGTCGTCGACTCGCGGTCGCTGGGGATGGCGATGGGGTTCGGGGTGCTGTCGGCGGCGGAGGCGGCCGGCGACGGTCTGTCGGCGCCGGAGGTGGCCGAGATCGCGCGGGTCCGCGCAGTTCGGGCGAAGGTGGCGTTCTACGTCGACACCCTGGAGTACCTGCGACGTGGCGGTCGGATCGGGTCGGCGTCGGCGCTGTTGGGGTCGGCATTCGCCATCAAGCCCATCCTGACCCTGGTCGACGGAGCCATCCGTCCGCTGGAGAAGGTGCGGACCTCGAGCCGCGCACTGGCGCGGTTGACCGAGCTGACCGCCGCGGCGGCCAACGACGTGATCGCGGCCGGCGGCGAGGTCGACATCGCCGTGCAGCACCTGGACTCGGCGAGCCGCGCGGAGTCGCTCGCGGCGTCGCTGCGCGAGCGTGTTCCGCAGGCGGGGCTCGTCGTGGTGGCCGAGCTCGGCGCGGTCGTGGGCGCCCACGTCGGTCCCGGCACCCTGGCGGCGGTCGCGTCGCCGCGGCCCTCGTGATCCACAGGCTCTGAGCGGTTCGTCCCGCGGTCCACAGGTCGCCGGTCGGGTGTCGCCTGCGGGGTGACCGGTTCCTACGGTCGCTCGTATGCGTCGCCGCCCACCACCCGAGGTCGACCCCGACCGCCTGCGCTCCCTGCTGGCGTCGGCGCGGCCCCGACCCGCGCCGACGGCTCCGAGCGGGTGGGTTCCCGAGGAGGCGCCCGCGTCGGTCGAGGCGGCCGACCTGGCGTGGCTGGACGAGGAGGCGCTGGAGGCGAGCGGAGGCCCGGAACGTGGAGGCTCTTCGGCGGGCGACGGTCCGAGCGGCGGGCGTTCGGGTTCGGCGGGCGACGGGAGGCACCGGCTGCCGCCTCGGGTGCTCACCGTGCCCGTGGCGTTCCGGGGCGCACGGGTCGCGGTGTCGGTTCGGGCGGTGGTGGCGTTCGTCCTGGTGCTCGTCGTGGCGGTGGTGTTCTTCGCGGTCCGGGTGGCGCGTGCGCAGCAGGCAGCCGCGCCCCAGTCGGTTCCGACCGGTGAGGGCCTGGTTGCGCGGGGGTCCGTGCCGACCGCGTTTGCGTCCGGGGGGTCCGGGGGGTCCGGGGGGTCCGGGGAGTTCGCGGCTACCGTCGCGTCCGGGGCGAACGGAGTCACGGGTGCGGCGGGGGCGAACGGCGGGAGCGCCGGCGGCGGGGCGGCGGTCATCGACCCGGCGCAGCCCTCGGGGGCGTCGGCTCGTGGCTCCCCGGGACGGCTCGTCGTCATCGACGTGGTCGGGCAGGTGGCCCGGCCCGGGGTGGTGACGGTCCCGGACGGGTCCAGGCTCGTCGACGTGCTGGCTGCCGCCGGTGGTGCGCTGGCCGGTGCGGACATGCAGCGGCTGAACCTCGCACGGCTCGTCGCGGACGGCGAGCAGGTCTTCGTCCCCCGGCCGGGCGAGACCCCACCCGTACTGGTCGGCGCTCTGGGCGGTGCCGGTTCGGGATCCGGAGCCGGCGGTGCTGGCACGGGCGCCGGCGGTGCGACCGTGGCCGGGGCTCTCGTCGACCTCAACACCGCGACCCTCGCGGCGTTGGACACCCTCCCCGGCGTGGGTCCCGTTCTGGCGCAACGCATCGTCGACTGGCGAGCCCAGCACGGCCGGTTCGCCTCGGTCGACGAGCTCGGTGAGGTCAGCGGCATCGGTGACAAGCTGCTCGAGCAGATCCGACCGAAGGTCAGGGTCTGATGCGTAGCCGTCCGAGGGGTGCCGACCATTCGACCGCGAGCCGGGCGCAGAGTCGGACGCAGAGCCGGACGCAGAGGCGTGTGCCGAGCCCAGCGCCGAGCCCTGCGCCGGACGAATCGTCAGTGTTGACCCGCGCGGCCGCCGACCTGCGTCTCCTCGTTCCCGCCCTCAGCGCCTGGTCCGCAGTCGCGCTGCTCCTCGGCTTACCAGCGTCCCAGGCGGTTGTCGTCGCCGGCGCAGCGCTCCTCGTCGCGTCCGGCCTCGCCGTCGCCTGGCGTCGCTCCTTTGTCCGAGGCACGCACGACTCGAGTGGTGCCGTCGCCTGGGGGCGCACCGTTGCCCGAGGCCGTTCCGGCGACCCGGGTGTAGCCGCCGCCTGGCTCGGGACGATGACGCTGACCGCACTCGCCACCACGCTGGCTCTGGCCGCGTTGGCTGCGGCAACCGGCGTTCGGGACGCCGGACCGATCCGCGAGCTGGCCGACCAGCACGCGACGGTTTCGGTGCTGGGCGTCGTCGCGTCCGACCCACGTGCCGTCGATCCACCGCGGGGCCGTCCGGAGAGCGCGGCGGGCGTGGTGCTACGGCTGGACGTCGAGCAGGTGGACGGTCGAGGCGTCCGCACGGCGGTCGCCTCGCCGGTGCTCGTGTTCGCCGACCGGGCCTGGCTCGACCTGCCGTGGCAGGCGCGGGTCCGGGCCACCGGCCGCCTTGCGCCACCTCAGGACGGCGCCGACGACGTGGTCGCGGTCCTGAATCCGCGGGGACCGCCGACGCTCCTGGCGGACCCCGGATGGGTGGCCCGCGCAGCCGACGTCGTGCGGAAACGGTTCGCCGAGGCGACCGATGGACTGCCGGCCGATGCGCGGGGGCTGTTGCCAGGGCTCGTGATCGGCGACACCTCGCGCACGCCCCACGACCTGGACGAGGCCATGCTCGTCACGGGGATGACGCACCTGTCCGCGGTGAGCGGCAGCAATGTCGCCATCGTCCTGGCCGCGGCGCTCGGCCTCGCCGGCCTGCTGGGCCTGCGACGTCGCTGGCGCCCGCTACTCGCGGCCGTGCTGCTCCTCGCGTTCGTCGTCCTCGTCCGGCCGGAGCCGAGCGTCGTCCGTGCGGCCGCCATGGGCGCGGTAGGGCTGCTCGGCCTGAGTACCTCGCGTCGTCGAGCGGGACTTCCCGCCCTCTCGGTGGCCGTCCTCGTGCTGCTGGTCTGGGACCCGTGGTTGGCCCGATCCGCGGGCTTCGCACTCTCGACGCTGGCGACCTTGGGGCTGCTGCTCTTCGCCGGGCCGTGGGGAGCCGCCGTTGGCCGGCTGCTCCCGATGCGGATCCGCGGTTGGGGGCCGGCCTTGGCGGTCCCGGTGGCTGCGCAGCTGATGTGCGCGCCCGTGATCGTGCTGCTGCAGAGCTCGGTGTCGGTGGTCGGAGTAGTCGCGAACCTGTTCGCGGCCCCGTTCGTCGCGCCGGCCACTGTGCTCGGGGTCGCCACCGCGCTCATCTCGGTCGTCTCGACGACGGTGGCCGGATGGGTGGGCTGGCTGGCCGCCCTCCCGACTCTCGCCATCGCCCGGGTGGCCCGCACCGCAGCGGGTGTGCCGCTCGCGACGGTTCCCTGGCCCGGTACGGGTGTCGGCGCCGCCCTGTTGGCGTTGGTGGGAGTCAGCCTCGTCGTCGCGGGCCCCTGGCTGGGCCATCAGGCCCGGCGACGTCCCCTCCTTCCGGTCGGCGTGGTGATGTTCGCGGTCGGCGCGGCCGTACCGACCCACGTCCTGACCTGGCCGCTGCCGGGGTGGGGGTTCGTCGCCTGTGACGTGGGGCAGGGTGACGGACTGGTTCTCGCGACCGGCCCGGGCCGTGCCGTCGTCGTGGACGTCGGACCGGACCCCGCCCTCATGGACGACTGCCTCAGCCGGCTGCGGATCCAGGTCGTCGACGCGGTCGTGCTCACCCACTTCCACGCGGACCACGTCGACGGTCTGCCCGGGGTGCTCCACGGTCGGTCCGTCCGTCAGATCCTCGCGTCGCCGGTGCGGGACCCGGCCTACCAGTGGCAGGAGGTCTCCGACTGGGCCGCATCAGCGGGTGTGCCCTTCGGCGAGCTGTACGCCGGCGACGACCTCGCGTGGCCGGGACTGTCCGCCCACGTGTGGTGGCCGGCCAGGGTCCTTCACGACGGGTCGGTTCCCAACAACGCCTCGGTAGTCCTCACCGTCCAGGCAGCCGGCCTTCGGCTGCTGCTGCTCGGCGACGTTGAACGAGAGGCCGCGCATCTGGTGCTCCAGGCCCTGCAGCACGACGCCCGCGCACCGCCGGTCCTCGACGTCGTCAAGGTGGCGCACCACGGGTCGGCGAACCGCGACGACGGGTTGCTGGCCTACGCCCGCGCTCCGGTCGCAGTGGTCAGCGTGGGCGCGGACAACGACTACGGGCACCCGGCGCCGTCCACCCTGTCCACGCTGGCCCAGGACGGCTTCCGCGTCTACCGGACGGATCTCTCCGGCGACGTCGCCGTCCGGAAGGGCGACGACGGGTCGGTCGAGGTGGCCACCCTGCGGTGACCGCTCA
>NZ_DATBTV010000003.1:0-21287 GCF_036559105.1 Lapillicoccus sp.
AAAGGTGTCGTTTCCGCCCGGCTAACAGCGACTACGCCGGTTCAGGAGCGACGACCACGAGGTCGGCCCGGGCCCGGGTCGCCAGGACGCGCTCGGCGTTGGCCTGGTCCGGGCCGAGGGCCCAGTCCTGCGCGGCGTCCGCGTCCTTGCCGAACTCGGTATGCCGCGCCACCAGCCGGCGGACCCGCTCCCGGTCCGTGATGTCGACGAACCACACCTCGGCGAACAGAGCCCGGACCCGGGGCCAGGGGTCGTCCTCCAGCAGCAGGTAGTTGCCCTCGCTGACGATGACGCGCGCCGACGCGGGGATGGCGATCGCCGCGGCGACCGGCTGCTCGAGGACCCGCTCGAAGCCGGGGACGTAGACCGTCGCGGGGTCGCCGGAGCGGAGCCGGCCCATCGTCGCGAGGAAGCCGTGCCCGTCGAAGGTCTCCGGCGCCCCCTTGCGGTCGCGCAGACCGAGGGCGTCGAGCTGCACATCGGCGAGGTGGTACCCGTCCATCGGGAGATGGGCGACAGCCCCGGCGCCCAGCCGGGTCGCGAGCGCGTCGACGAGGTCCTCGGCGAGCGTCGTCTTGCCGGCGCCGGGCGCGCCGGCGACCCCGATGGTGACCCGACCGTCCGCACCGGCCCCGTCAAGCAACCTCGTCACCCGCTGGACCAGCACCTCGAGGTCCGGTGGCGAGAGCAGGCGTGAGCGCGGCATACCCGCATTGTCGTGAACGACGGGCCCGGAGGAGGTCGGAGCCACGACGTGACGCAGCCCACATCGGTTTCCGACCACCACGAATTGCGTCGGGAATGGATTGAGCGCTACGTTAGTTGAAACTTCAACAAGACCTCGAAACCCACCCGAAAGGACCCATTCCGATGGCTCTGTTCAACCGTACGTCGTCCGCCCTGGCCGAGGAAGCCCCGGCCGCCTCCAACGTCTCGGGTGACTACGTCCTCGACCCGGCCCACACCCGGATCGGGTTCTCCGCCCGTCACGCGATGGTCACCAAGGTCCGCGGCCAGTTCGACGAGTTCGTGGGCACCGCCCACGTCGACGCCGAGAACCCCGCGAGCTCGACCGTCGAGGTCACCATCCAGGCCGCTAGTGTCACGACCGGCCAGGCGCAGCGCGACGGCCACCTCAAGACGCCCGACTTCTTCGACATCGAGAACTACCCGGAGATCCGCTTCGTCTCGACCGACGTCCAGCGCGACGGCACCGACTGGAGCATCACCGGCGACCTCACCATCAACGCCGTGACCAAGCCGGTCACCGTCCTCTTCGAGGAGACCGGCACCGCGAAGGACCCGTTCGGCAACCTGCGCGCCGGCTTCGAGGGTTCGGTCACCATCAACCGCGGCGACTGGGGCCTCGCCTTCAACGCCGCGCTCGAGACCGGTGGCGTCCTCGTCTCCGAGAAGGTCACCCTGGAGTTCGACGTCTCGGCGATCCGTCAGCCCGTCTGACGCCTCACCACGCACGAGGGCCGCTCCCCACCGGGGGGCGGCCCTTGTGATCGTCCGACGGACGGCGGTCGGTCAGCCCTCCTTGTTGGCCGGCGCGACGAGGACGCCGGCCGGCGCGAAGTACTGGTTGGAGCCGAGCTCGCCGATCGTGTCGATGCCGAGGTGCTCCTTAAGGGCGGCGTCGTCGGCCGCCGTGAGAGCGGCCAGCGCCGACGGCGGCGCCGCGAGGATCTCGGCAAGGCCCTTGTCCTCGGGGTCCGACCCTTCGCACCAGACTCGGGTATGCGGGTCGGAACCTTATTCCGGTGGGGTGAACGCGCCGGTCAGTCCGGGCGGTCGGGGCTCGGCAGCTCCAGCCGGGCGACGTCGTCGTCGCTCAGGCGGAGGTCGGCCGCGGCCACGTTCTGCTCCAGGTGCGCCACCGACGATGTCCCGGGGATGAGCAGGACGTTGGGCGACCGGGCCAGCAGCCAGGCCAGTCCGACCTGCGCCGGCGTCACGCCACGCTCGGCGGCGAGGGCCACCACCGGTGGGTGGTCCGTGACGCTGGCGATGTGCGCGAACGCGGAACCGAGCGGGAAGTAGGGGACGTAGGCGACGCCGGCCTCGGCGCAGCGCTCGAGGACCGGTGTGTCGCTCTGGTCGAGCAGGCTGTAGGCGTTCTGCACGCAGACGATCCCAGCCTGCTCGATGGCGGTGTCCACCTGGGCGAGCGTCACGGTCGAGACGCCGACCCCGCCGACCTTCCCCTCGTCGCGCAGGGCGACCATCTCGGCGAGCTGGGCCTCCAGCGGCACCACGTCGGCCGGCCGCGTGTCGGGGTGGGTGTCCATGCGACGCAGGTTCACGGCGGCGACGCGATCGGTGCCGAGGCTGCGCAGGTTCGCCTCCACGTCCTCGCGCAGCTGGTCGGGTCGCTGGGCGACGGTCCACCGACCGCTGGCGTCGCGGCGAGCGCCCACCTTCGAGACGAGCGCGAGGTCGTCGGCGTAGGGGTGAAGCGCCTCGCGGATGAGCGCGTTGGCGACGTCCGGTCCGTAGAACTGGGCGGTGTCGATGTGGTCGACGCCGAGCTCGACGGCCCGGCGCAGAACCCGGACCGCCTCGTCGTGGTCGCGCGGTGGGCCGATGACGCCGGGCCCGGGCAGCTGCATCGCGCCGTAGCCCAGGCGCCGAACCGTCAGCCCGCCGAGCGGGAACGTGCCGGCTTCGCCGGCGGGGGTCAGGCTGGTCTCGGTGGTCTTGGTCACCGTTTCGACGCTAGTCCGCCCTCCTGGACGCCGCCCGTCCAGGTCAGGCGACGAGGCAGAACGGGTGACCGGCCGGGTCGGCGAAGACGCGGAAGCGCTCGCCACCGCCCTCCAAACGGGTCGCCCCGCGCTCGACCACCACCGGCTCGGCGGCGTCGAGGTCGCGGACCAGCAGGTCGAGGTGGGCCTGCTGCGGGTACGCCGGATCGGGCCACCGGGGTGGGGTGAAGTCGCCGACCTGCTGGAACATCACGCTGCGGCCGTCGGCCACGATGAGGGCACCCTCGGCGCCGTCGTAGGTGACCTCCCCGCCAGTGAGGTCGGCGTAGAAGTGGGCCAGCGCGGACGCGTCCGGGGCGTCGATGGTGACCGCGAAGAGGTTCATGACCGGCCCGACACCGTCGGCCTGGCAGAGGTCGAAGGGGTGGCCGGCCGGATCGGTCAGAGTGACCCAGCTCGCGCCGTCGGAGAGCCTGGTCGCGCCCAGGGTGACCGCCCGCTCGGCCGCCGCCTGGTGGTCGTCGATCTGCAGGTCGAGATGGAACTGCTGCGGGCGCTCCTGGCCCGGCCACTGCGGAGCGACATGGTCGGGGGCGCGCTGGAACTCGACCTCCTGCCCGTTCGGGGTCCGCAACCCGAACCGGTCCGCGTTGGAGCGCACGACCTCCCACCCGGTCAGCTCCGCGTAGAACGACCCGACCCGGTCGATGTCCGGGGCGTCGAAGATGGCGATGTCCAGCTGGGCGATCTGCGTCATGGCGACATCGTGCACGGAGCCTCCGACAGCGGTGGCCGACGGCGGCCGAGAGTCGGCGCCGTCCGGGTCGGTTCAGCAGGTCGGTCGGATGCCGGCGTTCAACCCCGCGGGGCCGCTACTCCCGCTCGGGTGTACTCGAGCCCTGCGTGCTACCGGTGCCGGACGCGCTCGACGGGGCTCACCCCGTCGCCGGTCGTGGGCGTCGGTGCGACGTTCGGATCGGTTGACGTCCTCGCCGGGTCGGTGGCCCTCGCGAGGAGCTTGAGCGCCTCACCGGTCGGGCCTTCGGCTGCCTTCGCCTCGTGCGACTCGGTGCCGTCGGGGGTGCCGTCGGGCGTGCCGCCCACGGGTCCGTCCGCCGTGCCCCCCGCGGCCCCGTCGGATGCCGCCCGCTCGTCGAGCGACCCGCCCTCGTTGGTGCTGACCCCCTTTTCGCTGACCGTGGTGGCACCTGACCCGGCCATGCCACCGGTCAGGACGCCCGCCGCGATCTTGGCCATCTCGATGTCCTTCTGTTCGGCCATCGCCGTGTTGGCCACGCCTTGCTGTCCCGCGGCGGTCGCCCCGGCGCCGGCGCCGCTCAGGGCGGCAAGGGCCAGGGCTTGAGCTGTGGCCGAGCCGTTCACGTCACGGAACACGGCTCCGTTCGTGAGAGCAGTCAGAGTGCTGGACAGGCCGGCCGGGTCGGGCAGGGCCGGCGGGTTGCTGAAGGCGACGATCGGGGCGGCGAGACCGGAGGGCGTGGTGTTGTCGGCCTGGGCGCGTGAGCCGGCTTGGATGGCGGCGATGTCGGGGCCGAACCCCGGTGCCTCGCGCCCAGCCCCGAGCACGGCGGCCGCCGCGGCGAACGTCGACGAGCCGGCGAGGTCGAAGACGGTGGCGATCCCAGGCCGGACAGGCCGGACAGGCCGGACAGGGCGTGCACCGCCGCACCGTCGACGCCGAGCAGGACGTCCGGGGAGGAGCTCAGCACCTTCTCCACGCCGAGGTTCGCCGCGTCGCTGCGCAGGTAGTCCTGGTAGCTCATTCCCACCCCTAAGGTTCGCCACGTCGACAGCCGTCCGAGGGGGACCGGCGCTGCCGTCAGCGCTGACCCGCCTTGCACCGTGCCAGCGGTCCGTTGCCGGACAAGGGGGCTCAGGCACTTCTGCCGAAACTCACAGCGGCGCGGAACCTGCCGCAATCGCTCAGCGTTGCAGCCGGGTCGGGGGTAGCGTCCCGGCCGCTCCGTGGCGGGCGACCTGCTGCGCCGCGATCATCGACTGGGCCAGCGGCGTCTGCCGGTAGAGGACGGACCGGCCGGACCGACGGCTGGTGACGAGCCCGCTCCCCCGCAGCACCGAGAGGTGCTGGTTGACCGACCCCGGGCTCTGCCCCAGCTCGCGCGCGATCTGGGTGGTCGAGAGCGGGACCGCCGTGAGCTCGAGGATCGCGGCGCGGGTCCGGCCGAGCAGCGCCGCGAGCGGGTCGTCGTCGTTCCGGTCCATGACGCTGAGCCCCTCCCAGACCCGGGCCACGCCCCGAGCCGCGTAGGTCAGGCCGAACCGGTCGCCTTGCCCGTCGTCCAGGACCAGCCCGGGCCACGCGAAGACCGACGGGGTCAGGGTCATGACGTGGGCCTCGTAGGTGGAGCTCGCGTGGTGCGGCTTGTCCACCTTGAGCAGGTTGCCCTCCAGGCTCACCTCAGGGTGCAGGTCCTGCAGCAACGCATACAGGCCGCCGTTCATCTGGGCGGCGACGCGGTAGGAGACGTCGTCCTCCAGCACCGCGCACATCCGCGTCCAGAACGGTTCGATGGCCGCGTCCCAGTACTCCCACATGGCCTCGGCGAGCAGCCCGGGGCCGCGAGCGCCGGCGGCGATCAGCTCCTGGACTCGGCGCGGCTGCGACGGCTCGTCCTGCCAGATCTCGTCGAGGTCCTTCCTCAGCTCGTCCGGCGAGACCTGCGTCAGCCCACGCAGCTGCTCCTCGATGGTGACCTGCGGGCCGGGCGACGGCGGGACCAGACAGCTGACGATCCACTTCCCCGGCGGGGTGACCGCCATGAGCAGCGGCAGGTCGACCCCGTCGAGACGGCCTCTCGCCTCGCGCAGCCACGGGCCATGGATGTGGTTCGGGTGCGGGCAGCTCAGCAGCCGCAGACTCAGCGTCGCCTCGGCCAGCGGCGAGAACGTGAACCGCGTGCTCCCCAGTACGTCCGTGCTCAGCACATAGGTGATCACCGGCGCCCCCTCACCAGGTCGACCCGAGGTCCATACCGTCCATGGTCGCGCGCCGCGACGATTCCATCCTCGATTCGGCGACACCGAAATCGTTGTCACCCGTGGCACCTCGGAGCGCACCCTGTTGGACGCCGAGTCGGCGACCGGTCCCGCGGGGAAGTTCGGGACGGGTCCAGTGCCGGGGTGATCGAGCGAGGAGTGAGGGATCATGGTGGTGTCCAGGACAAGGGTCGGGCTGCTGTTGACGGCTGCGGTATGCGTGACGCTGACGGCCTGCGGGGGCGGGTCAGGAGGAGGTACGTCCACTGCCGGCAGCGCGCAGGCCGCCGGGCAGAAGGGCGGGACCCTCTACGTCATCAACACGGGGCCGCACAACGGGCTCGACCCGCAGGCGAGCTACGTCGGCGCCGACCTCGAGTTCGCCTCGCGCGTGTATGCGCGCAGCCTGGTGACCTACTCGGTCGGGGACAACGCCAAGCTCATCCCGGACCTGGCCACCGACACCGGCCAGATGTCCGACGGCGGGAAGACGTGGACCTTCACGATGGTCGACACCGCGACGTGGCAGGACGGTCAGAAGGTCACCTGCGACGACGTCAAGTACGGCATCTCGCGAACCTTCGCGACCGACGTCATCTCCAACGGGCCGACCTACATCCTCAACTTCCTCGACGTCCCGAGCGGCGCCGACGGCTCACCGGCATACAAGGGCCCGTACAAGGGCACCGGCCAGGCGGACTTCGACAAGGCGATCACCTGCGCCGGCCAGACCCTGACGCTGCACTTCAAGAAGCCGTGGGCCGACTTCAACTACGCGGTGGCCTCGCTCGCCGCATACTCACCGGTCCGCAAGGACAAGGACAAGGGCGACAAG
This sequence comes from Lapillicoccus sp., assembly GCF_036559105.1. Classification (GTDB taxonomy): domain Bacteria; phylum Actinomycetota; class Actinomycetes; order Actinomycetales; family Dermatophilaceae; genus Lapillicoccus. The sequence continues at coordinate 6,565 of NZ_DATBTV010000003.1, forward strand.
TCGCTGTTCGATGTCTTCAGCGACGGGCCGTACCAGCTCGACGGCACCTTCGACCCGAACAAGGGCGGGACCTGGGTGCGGAACCCCAGCTGGGACGCAAAGACGGACCCGATCCGGAAGGCGTTGCCGGACAAGATCGTCGACATCGAGGGCATCCAGAGCGAGCAGATCTACCAGCGGCTGCTGGCCGACGGCGGCGAGGACAAGAACGCCATCACGTTCGTGACGGCACCGGCGTCCATCCTCCCGCAGATCGTCTCGAACCCGTCGGCGGCTCAGCGGGCGACGAACCCCGCAGCGCCGTTCGTGGACTACATCCAGCCGAACGTCACGTCGGAGGCCATGAAGGACCCCAAGGTCCGCCAGGCCTTCGCCATGGCGACCAACCGGGACGCCTACGTCACCGCCAACGGCGGCAAGCAGGTCATGACGCCGAGCTACTCCGTCTGCAACCCGGCGCTGCCCTGCTACAGCAAGGACTTCAACCCGTTCGGCGCTCCCACGTCCGGTGACGCGGCCGCGGCGAAGAAGGTCCTGCAGGACGCCGGGAAGACCCTCCCGGTCAACATCACCGTGGTCTACCGCAAGACAGCCACCCGCGACGCGTCGCTCGCCGCCCTGAAGCAGACCTGGGACCAGGCCGGCTTCAACGTCACCCTCGACGGCGTCGCCAGCTCCGGCTACTACCGGACCATCTCGGGCATCGCGCAGAAGTCGAAGGACGCCTTCTGGGCCAGCTGGGGCGCCGACTGGCCGTCCGGGTCGACGGTCCTGCCACCGCTGTTCGACGGCCGGATCAACCTGACGCCGACCAGTTCCAACCAGGACTACGGCTGGTACAACGGCGACGCCGTGAACGCGGCGATCGACGCGGCCTACCTGATCCCCGACACCGCCGCCCGTGAGAAGGCGTGGAGCGGGGTCGACCAGCAGATCAGCAAGGACGGGGCCGTCGTCCCGCTGACCAGCCAGAAGTTCACCTATGTCCACGGCTCCAACATCAAGGGGTACTCGGAGAACCAGCTGTTCGGCGGCTTCCCCGACCTCGCGACGATCGCCGTCCAGTAGGCGCGACCCGAACCGTCATCCCTGATCCAGCATCGCCACGGCCTCCGCAACCGTGGCGATGCTGTCCACGGTGATCGGGTCGAGAACCAGCTGGACGTGGACGGCGCCGGCCGCCGCCATCGCCTGTAGGTGGTCGGCGATCGCGGCCGGCTCCCCGGGGACCGGCGTCACGGCGGACCCGTAGCTCGAGTCGCCCATTACCCTCCCCACGCCGCCCTCGAGCTGGACGAGGACCGCAGCCGTCGCCCCCACCTCGCCGGGCGCCCGTCCGGCCTCCGCCGCGGCGATCTCGACCCGCTCCCGCAGCACCCCGAACTCGGCCGGGGAGTTGCCGTAGTCGCTCCACCACACATTCCACAGGTCCGCGTGTGGGAGCCCGATCCGCATCATCCGCGGGCCGGTCGAGCCGAGCATGATCGGCGGCCCGCCGGGACGGGCCGGTCCCGGGTCGAGGACGCAGTCGGCGATGTCGTAGTAACCGCCGTGGACGTCGATGCGGCCCTCGCGCAGAAGTGTCCGGATGACCGTGAAGGCCTCCTCGAACCGCGAGATGCGGTGGTCGAAGGGGAAGCCGAACGCGGTGTACTCGCGCTCGTTCCAGCCTGCGCCCAGCCCGAGCAGCAGCCGACCACCCGAGATCGCGTCGACGGTGGCGGCCATCTTGGCCAGCATCGGTGGGGCGTGGAAACCCGTCGACGCGACGAACGGGCCGAGCTCCACGCGCGTGGTGACCGCGGCGAGGGCGGCCAGCGAGGTCCAGACCTCCCACGGCCCACGGGTGACGCCGCCCGGCAGGTCGTACAGCAGGTGGTCCCCGAGCCAGAGCGAGTCGAGGCCGGCGTCCTCCGCGGTCCTCGCCATCCTCAGCAGCTCTGGCCACTCGACCCGGCGCTCGACCTCGGGCAGCTGGACCCCGACGCGCAGTGGTCGGCTCATCGGGCGAAGGGACCGGTCGGAGCCGTCATGAGGCCATCAAACCGTCTGGCCCGGGCGGCTCCGACGCGGGTGCGGCGTCAGCCGTTGGCAGCGACGCCGATCCGGTGGCCCTGGTCGTCGGCGAAGACGCCGAAGCTGGTGCCGGTCACGTGCTGGACCGGTTGAACGATGCTGCCGCCCAGCCCTTCGGCCTTGGCCAGCGTCGCGGCCACGTCCTCGACGGCAACGAAGAACAGCACCTCGTCCTCGGTGCTCTGCCGGGGGCTGATGGCGACGTAGGTGCCGCCCTCCGCGCCGGTGTCGATGAAGGTGTAGCCGGGGAAGGCGCCCTCGGACGCGACCTTCCAGCCGAACAGGTCGGCGAAGAACTGGCGGGTGGCGTCGGGATCGGCGGACCGGATCTCGGCGTGGACGACGGGGTGGGTCATGGCTGGGCTCCTCCAGTGGGCACCGGCGGCAGGCCGGTGGGATGACGGGCGGCTATGCGCCTTACCCGGACAACGCACGCCAGATCCCCAGATCGACAGCGACAGGGAGCCGATCGTCATCCCGCGACGTCGTGGACCCGCGCGACGACCTGGTCCTGCAGCCCGAGGAGGGCCTGCCGGCGCGCACCGGCGAGGGCCGGCTCGTCGGTCACCCTCGCCGCCCGGACCGGCGCCCGTCGGGGTAACCGGGCGAAGGACTTCTCGACCGCAGACAGGACCTGAGGATGGGTCCCCCACCCGCCGCCGACCACGATGACCCGCGGGTCGGCGAAGGCGACGACAGCCGCCAGGACACCACTCACCGCCGCACCGAGGATCTCGCACAGCCGACGAGCAGAAGCACCACCAGTGTCGACCCGCGACAGGAGGGCGGACACGTCCACAGCGCTGGTCCCCGCGGTCCGCATACCCACGAGCTCGAACACGTCGGTCAGCGGGACGGACCGGCCGCCGGGACCCGTGGTCAGCACGTGGGTGATCTCACCGGTCAGCCCATGGTGGCCGCGGCGAACCTCCCCGTCGCTGACGACGGCGCATCCGAGACCCTCGCCGAGATGGACGTACGCGAAGTCGTCGAGCTCCCCGGGGCCGGCCGACGCGGACTCCGCCCTCGCGGCCCAGTTGACGTCGTTGTCCACGATGACCGGCCCCGACACGTGTGGCCTCAGGACCGAGACCGGGTCCAGGTCGCCGACCAGGAACGGCGCGTCGGGAAGGTGGATCAGCCGCCCGGACTCCCGGTCCACGGGGTCCGCCGCGCTGACCACCGACAGGACCACCGGAACCGTCGACTCGTCGCGGGCCTCGGCGACGGCGGCGTCCAGGGCTCGCCGCACGCGCCCCGACCGGGTGGTGTGGGGTACCGGTCGCACACTCCGGCCGACCACCGCACCCCGCACGTCGACGACCTCCGCCACGACGCCTTCCGGCGCGATGCCCACCACCAGGGCACCGCCGAGGTCAGGGGCGAGGGCGTAGTAGGAGCCGACCCGCCCACGGCCCGTGGTGCGGGCCCCGGTGTCGCGTACGAGGTGGGCCGCATCGAGACGGCGAACGCTCTCGGAGATGGTCGGCCGTGAGATCCCGGTCTCCGTGGCGAGCTCGGCGCGGGTCAGGCGCTCGTGAGCCATGAGCGCCCGCAACACGTGCTCGTCGGTCAGCGACGAGAGCAGCTGCAAGGACGGCTTCGTGGAGGTCATGGCCGAAGTCTAGTTAGGGTCCTTGCCTAAAGACTCGGGTTGCCGCTACAGTTCTAGTAAGGAATCCTTCTTATTAGGAGCGGGCACGATGACGATGGTCGAAGAGATGGTCCAGCAGCGTGACGAGGCACCCCGAGAGCTGCCGCCGTTGCCGACCTGGGAGAGCACCCCCGAGGACCTCAAGGCCGCGACCCGGACGATCAAGTCCGCGCTGCGCCGGCGCATCGAGGCCTCCGGCCGGAGCGTGGAGCAGGTCTTCGCGGTGATGGAGGAGCGCGTCACGCAGCGGGTCGAGGAGATCGAGGCGGCCCTGCGCAACGGCGAGAACGCCTGGCCCGTCGTCGACTACGCCGACATCGAGTCCGGCCGGGTCAGCGCGGCGGACCTGGCGCTGCTACAGCGCCGGGGTTGCCTCGTGGTCCGCGGTCACTTCCCCCGCGAGCACGCACTCGGCTGGGACCGGGACATCGTCGACTACGTCGACCGCAACCGCTTCTTCGAGACGTACCAGGGGCCGGCCGACGACTTCTTCGGCAGCGTCGGCTCGAAACCGGAGATCTACCCGATCTACTGGTCGCACGCCCAGATGGAGGCCCGGCAGCACGGCCGGATGGCTCGCGTCCAGTCCTTCCTCAACGCCCAGTGGAAGAGCAGCTCGGAGGGCGTCCAGTGGTTCGACCCCGAGCGCGACTCCCTCTACCCCGACCGCATCCGCCGCCGACCCCCAGGCGCCGACTCCGGAGGCCTGGGTACCCACCTGGACCCGGGCACCCTCGACCTCTGGATGACGCAGGCCTACCAGAAGGCGTTCCGCCATCTCTTCGACGGCAGCGTCGAGCAGTACGACCCGTGGGACGCGGCGTACCGGACCGCGGGGCCGCAGTACCCGGGCACGACCATGTGCTCGGCGTTTCGCACGTTCCAGGGCTGGACCGCGCTCTCGGACATGGACCACGACCAGGGCGTCCTGCATACCGTGCCGATCCCCGAGGCCATGGGCTACCTGATGCTGCGTCCGCTCCTCGCCGACGTCGCCGACGACGACATGTGCGGAGTCACCACCAACCAAACCTTCCCGGCCAGCGAGAAGTGGCACTCGCTCCTGCTGCGCGCCTCCGCCGGAATCCCGGACGTCAAGGCGGGCGACTCGGTGTGGTGGCACTGCGACATGATCCACAGCGTCGCCCCCGTCACCGACCAGCAGGGCTGGGGCAACGTGATCTACATCCCGGCGGCGCCCTGGTGCCCCCGCAACGAGGAGTACAGCGCCAGCGTTCGGGAGGCGTTCGCCAGCGGCTCGAGCCCGAGCGACTTCCCCGCGGAGGACTACGAGCGCGAGTGGGTGGGCCGGTTCACCGCCGATGAGCTCAACGTCGTCGGGCGCAGGGGGCTCGGCCTCGACTGACCCCGGGGTGAATCGGGTTGTCCCAACATGAGACTCGGTGCACTCTGGGGACATGCCCGGACCGGACCCTCCTCCGTTGACCGTCGTCCGCCCGGGTGAGGGCCGGAGCGGCGACCTCGGCTCGATCACCGTGGACTTCAAGCTGTTCGGCGCCGACACCGGCGGCGCGTTGGCGGTCGTCGAACACGGCTTCCCGCCGGGCGCGCTGGTGCCACCGCACGTGCATACCCGTGAGGACGAGTACTCCATCGTCACCGAGGGTCTGATCGGGTTCCGGTCGGGTGACCGAGAGGCCGTGCTGGGCCCCGGGGGCTACATCACCAAGCCGCGCGGCGAGGCCCACGCCATGTGGAACGCCGGACCGGAGCCCGCCCGGATGATCGAGGTGATCAGTCCGGCCGGCTTCGAGCTGTTCTTCCGCGATGTCGTCGACCTGCTCGAGCAGGGTGATCCCGACCCGGAGCGCGGCGCGCGTCTCGCGGACGAGTACGGCCTCAGCTTCGTCGACGTGCCGTGGCTGAGTGGCGTCATCAGCCGCTTCGACCTTCGCGGCTGATCTCGCGGGCCTCCCGAACCACCTCAGGGGCCGTATGAGGCTTCCCCGACCTGACTTGAGGCCTTGGCAACGTCACACCGAGCGGTTCCGTCAAGACGACAAGGCTGCACCGGACTCGCGCCCCCTCACAACCAGCGGGCGCGAGTGTTGCCGCCGGGGCCACGGGCAGGGACGATCAGGCGGTGCGCAGCTTCCAGCTCGAGGTGTGGTGGGACGGCCAGGCGATCCCGGAGGTGACGAGCGTGTCGCCACTCGGGAGCACCACGGACGTCACCACGTACCGGGACGGAGTGGGAGGGGTCTACAAGCTCCCCGGTCGCACGGACACCGTTCCGGTGACGCTGCACCGCGGCGTCAGCGCCGACCTCTCCTTCGACGTCTGGGCGACCGGCCCAGGCCTGAAGAAGGAGGTCCAGCTGCGGTTCACGGACGCCTCCGACAACCTCGCCGTCACCTACGTCCTGCACGAGTGCTGGGTATGCGACTACGACGTCGCCGCTGACCCGGAGACCGGCGCGGTGGTCGAGTCCCTCACTCTGTCGGTGAACCGCTGGGAGCGCATCACGCCGCCCGTGGACGAGCTCGCCAAGCGATGGGCCGTCGAGCGCGGCGCCGAGGTTCGGCATGTCCGCCTGGCCGACTTGCTGACCGGCCGGCTCGAGGAGACCGAGAAGAGGCTCGAAGATCTGCTGGCCGAGGCCGCGTCGGCCGAGTCGATCCTGCTGTTCGACGAGGCCGATGCGTTGTTCACGCGCCGCACCGACGTCCAGGACTCCCACGACCGCTACCAGGTCACCGAGCTCGACGTCGTGGCGGACCGGCTCGCGCGGTCCGACCGCCCGGTCCTCGTTCTCCCCCCGCCGGATCCGCCGACCCAGGGTTGACCGCCGCGGCCACACCTGGACGACCCGCCGTCTCGTGAGTCACGTCGAGGATCGTGCGACCGAGTACGAACGATCACGACGAGCACGGCGGCGTCCTGGCGGTCGACCGGGTCAAGGACATGGTCATCACCAGCGCCCTCATGGTCCGCTCAGGAAGAGTCGACCCGTCCGGCGCTCAGTCCGGCCTTCGCAAGATCACGAAGGGTCGCGCTCGGCAGGTACGCGGTCGTGAGCGCGAGGCCGATGCGCGGCAACGCCGCCACGTCGGGGAAACGAGATACAGCGGCTCGTGCCGTGGTCGGAACTTCTGATTGAACCCGTCGAGCGACCGGAAGCCGTACAAAGGGCTCCATCGCCTCACCGAGCTGGTCGAGGACTCCGTGACCGGTCCGGCCCGGCTTGGCGCCCGTCCCGACGCCCGACTTCCCCGACTCCCCCGACTCCCCCGACTCCCCCGTCGCGCCCGTCGGCTCGGCAGACATGATCTGTCCTTGCCGCACGGCGGGGACCGCCGATCTCGTTCGCATGCTAGCCATCCGCCGATCTCACCGATGCGGTGTCGGTGCGGGTCAGTCCGGCGGTTCCACGGTGATCACGACGTTGCCGATCTTCTGACCCGTCTCGACGTAGCGGTATGCGTCGACGATCTCCGCCAACGGATAGCTGCGGTCGATGACCGGACGAAACTGTCCGAACTCCATCAGGTCCCTGAACTCGTTGACCATCGCCTGGTCGTGTCGCGGGAAGCCGAAGAGGACGGAACGGCCAGGGAGCCAAGGAGTGACGAGCGACAGGACCGGGTTCTGGCCGCCCGGGCCGAGATCCGTCCAGAGGAACACCCCGTCGGGGTTCAGCAACCGCCGGCAGCGGCCGAACGAGCTCTTCCCGACCGCGTCGAAGATCACGTCGTAGCGCTGGTCGTCCTGGGTGAAGTCCTCGACGTCGCGATCGATGACTCGTTCAGCCCCTAACGCCTGCACCAGTGCACGCTGCGCCCCGCCGCATACTGCGGTCACCTGGACCCCACTGCTGGCGAGCAGCTGCACCGCCGCGGACCCGATGGCCCCGGTGGACCCGTTGACCAGGACCCGCTGTCCGGCGACGATCTTCGCCTTACGTATGCAGGCCAATGCGTAGTGCGAGCCCTCCATAGCCGGGGCGGCCTGCACGTAGGTCAGGGTCGACGGAATGAGGGCCAGCGAGGCGTCCTCCCCGATGGCCAAGTACTCCGCGTGAGCGCCGCAGGCGGTGTCGTCATAACCGAACACCCGGTCACCGACCGCGAAGCGCGTCACTTCCGGGCCGACCTCCTCGACCTGTCCGGCGAACTCGTTGCCCAGGACGGTCACCCGTGGCCGCGGCAGCCCGGTGAGAACCCTGGTGAAGCGTGGCGTACCACCCCGGAACCCGCAGTCGGTGCGGTTCACCGTCGTCGCATGAACCTTGACCAGCACCTCGCGGTCCTGGACCGCGGGCGTCGTCACCTCCATCACCCGCACCACGTCGGGCGGCCCGTACCGGGTGTGCACCGCCGCCCGCATGCCTGCACCCTAGCCATCGAGCAGCAACCGATTCCCGCCCACGGCGATGGTTTTCGCGGCCGGTCGCAGTCCTACTCATACCTACTCATCGAAGGAGCACGGCATGACCGCCACCTACACGTTCGACGTCTTCTGCACCCTCGACGGTTTCGGCTCCTATGTGAGCGGCGGGGACTGGGGCGGCTACTGGAGCAAAGAAGGCCCAGAGCTGGTCGCCCGCCGGTCCGAGGTGCTCGAGGATGACCAGCGGATGATCCTCGGCGCGAACACCTTCCGGCAGTTCGCACAGCTGATCGGCCCCAGCGCCTCAAGGCTGGAGGATCTCGACCCCGTCAACGCCCGGATGAGGTCCATGCCGACAACCGTGGTGTCGACGACACTCGAAGGACCACTCGACTGGCCCGATCCGACCCTGGTCAGCGGGGACGCCGTCGACGTCGTCGCCCGGCTCAAGGCCGAGTCCGCCGTGCCGCTGCGGTCGCACGGCAGCCTGTCGATGAACCGGGCACTGATGGCCGCGGGTCTGGTCGATCGACTACAGGTGACCATCTTTCCGGTCATCAGCGGTCAGACCGGTGACGATCCCATCTTCGCCGGTGCCGCCGACTTCGACCTCGAGCTGCTGGAGAGCCGAACGTTCGACGGGCGCACGCAGGAGCTCATCTACCGTCCGACCCTCCACTGACCTGGAGACGGGCGGGCGGTCTCGTGGAAGAACAAGACCCTCGCGGCATCGCATCGACCCGGGTCAGTTCGCCTGTGTCAACACCGGTTGCGCCCGCCGGGATTGGAACCGTTGACCGTCTGATCTGCAGCGAACCCGCACGTCATGTCGCCACATCCAACTCTGGGCAGATGCCGCAGTCCTGGAGGCGCTGCACTCCGCCGCGTAGCGACCGTGTCCTTCCGGCAGCGTCCGGGGAATCCCGTCGTCGGGCGGCCGTGAGACGCCCGACGACGAGCGGGCCGTGGCCTCAACCCAAGCCGGTCATGACGTTGGTGCGAGGCAGGTAGGCCACGCACCGCAGCGAGCCACCCTCCTCGCGCTCGAGGAGAAAGTCGCTGACCAGCTCGCGCGTCGCCTCGCCGTGGTGGAACGTCCACCGGATGGTGGCGAGCACCATCTGATCACCGAGAGCCACCGCCGTGGAGCCGGCGAGGGTTGTCGAGGTGTCCGTGAGGTCATCGACCGCCTGAGCGCGCGACGCGATCGCGCCGAGGAAGGCCGCGCGTGGGACGGCGGTGGTTCCGGACGGGCCCAGGACGAGGATCGGGTCGGCCAGCAAGGCGTCGCCGACAGCGGGGTCGGTCAGCTCGAGCCATCGGGCGGCGAAGGTATCGACAAGGCTGCCGACGGAGCGGATCGGGTCGGGGTTCACCGATACCTCATACACCCTTACGCGGCTGCGAGTACATCCCGCGGCGCTGGCCAAGCCCCAGTGGGCGGATACGTTGTCCATGTGGCCGAGGAAGGTCCACGAACCGTGGAGGATCTCCGGACGTGGCCGGTAGAGGCGGACCACGCCCCGGACCGCCTAGCTGGACGTAGTCGTCCCTGTTGTAGACCGAGATCGGCCAGGACGCGTCGGCCGACTGAAATCCTGGCCGAGGCGGCCCGTGGTTGCGGTCGCTGACGGTCGCGGATGATCTAGCCGGTGGCACTCCCGGGAATCGGCTTCGGCTGGTGGTTCGCGTCGGTCGACAGCGACCCGGCGTCCGAAGCCGGTGACGGGGTTCGTGCCGACCACGCCCGCGCTGCGCCGCTCGCCGCTGCGATGGTCAGCAGCGCGCCGAGCAGGAGGGCGGCCGACTCGCCGGGGCGTAGCAGCTGCAGTTGGGCGCCGAGCGTCGCGGCAGCGACTGGCACACCAAGCTGCGCTGCGCCGAGCACCGCAATCGGTATCGGCGCACCCGTGAGGGCCGTGACCGCGTGGGCTACGCCGGCGGCGGCGGCCAGAACCACTCCGAGCAGGATCATCGAGGGGTGCTGGCCGAGCTCGCGCAGGTCGAGCGAGGCACCCAGCCAGATGAAGAACAGCGGCGCGAACAGTCCTTCCGACACCCCGAAGAGCTGCCGGGCCAGGCGTCGCGGCGGCCCGATGGCTGCCACCGCCAGCCCCAGGGAGAACCCCGCCAGCATGATCGACACGTGTACCTGCTGAGCCAGGGCGGCGAGCAGCAGAAGCATGAGCAGGCTAATCCGCAGCTCAAGTGCGAAGCCCCGTCGTTCGGACTTGCGGTGCGCCAGCAGGCGCCACCCTCGCCGTTCCGAAACCCGCAGCACCACGAATGCGACTCCGGCCGCAGCGAGCACCACAACGGCGCCGACCGCGGCCCGACCGGCGTGCGTCGGGTCGATGACCAGTGGCAGCGCGACGATGCAAGCCGCGTCGGCGAGCGCGACTTGGGGCAGCAACTGCAGCACGGCCGGCCCGGCGAGCTGCTGCGCATCAACGACCGGCAAGATGATGGCCGCTGAGGACGAGGCGAACAACACCGCGTACAGAAGTCCGTGGCCAGTCCCAAACGCCCAGCCGACCAGTGGCCCGAGCCCGGCGGCAGCCACCGTGACCACGCCCACCCGCAGCACGGCGCGGGGCAGTCCGGTCATCAGGCTACGGTCGCGGATCGGCACGTGGGTTCCGGCGATGAACATGACCATCGCGAAACCGATATCGGCCAGGAACATGAAGGTCGACCCGTCGGCGTCGATCAGCTGCAGTCCCGTGCGGCCCACCAGCACACCGGCCATCAGCTCGCCGACGACAACCGGGATCCGGAGCCGTTCCGACCAGGCCAGCAGTGGCCCGGCCAGCCCGACCGCCACGATGAGAGCCAGCGTGCCGAGAGTCACCGCGCTCGGACCAGGCGGCACGGAATGTCGGTGTTCTCGTCGGTGTGGTAGCTGGCGCACACTCGGTGGTAGCCATCGGCGATGTGCAGCGGCGTACCCGACAGCAGGTCGCCTCGCACCAGCAGAACAGGTGAAAGTGGCTGACCCGCTGCGATCTTCGCCAGGTCGCTGCCGACGTGCACGTTCTGCATGTCCAGCAACGGCAGCCTGGAAGCGCGCAACAGGTCCTTCGCCTTGTGCCGGGTCGTAGGCGCAGTGTGAAGAGCCTCGATCAGAGTCGACACCTGCTCGTCAGGAGCAAGCAGAGTGAGATAGGCGGCCGCCGCCGGGAAATCATGCGGCTGCGGCGCCGCCAGCCACGCGACCGCCGGCGCCGGTTGCGGCGCCCTCTTCGGCTTCGGCATCACCACAGCCTAGGACCCGACCCCCTCCTCGAAGCGGCTCCTCAAAATGTCCCGACGCTGGCCCGCCCATCCCGACCGGCCTCTGCAGAGACCCCTGTCCCCCGCACGTTGTGCCCTGCGTCAACTCAGCCGCGACGGGAGCGGCGTGGGAGGCCTGGACAGATCGTCGACAACCGTCGTGCGGGAAGAAGTGGAAACACGAATTCGAGAACTCACCGGTGAAGACTCGGGCGGAAATCCAGTACCCGTCGACTGACTGCAGCACAGGGTGGGGACCCTCCTGATCGAATTGTCCAAAGTACCGTTTCTCATCCGCACGCTTTCCGTGGGAAGCCCAGTAGTGGAAAGCAGCGCAAGGCCGGCAAGCGTTTCGGACGCCAGGTTCCGTCATCACGGTACCCGGTAGCGGCATCACGTCAGGAGGCGCGAGCCCCCAGCCTTGTCGATCAGGAAGCGATCCGCGAGCCGCGCGTCCGCTGCTGCTGCTGCTGCGGCTGCGGCTGCGGCTCTCGATCCCTACGAAAGTCCGACACCTCCGTCGATGGCGATGGATGGCTCTTCGAGCGTCGCGTGGTGGAACGCCGTCGTCGAGGACGTTGGTGATTGCGGCGTGCCGCAGGGAGTGGATGTTTGCTACGCGTTGAGCCGGTCTGTCGGCTGACGAGGGACACGCAGCATCGGGCACACAGCGCCGAGGGCATCCCGTCCTACTGTTCATAGCATTCCGTCCGATGACCTCAGGGAGTGACGATGTCCGCTGTGACGATGGGCCGGCGGGCTGAGACCGCTGGGCCGCCCGAGCTGTCCGCGTCGCGTCGCAACGTGGCGTTCGCGGTGATCGCCTCAGGGATGTTGCTGGCGGCGCTCGACGGCACGATCGTGGCCACCGCGCTCCCGACGATCGTCGGTGAGCTGGGCGGGGCCGAGCACCTGTCGTGGGTGGTCACGGCATACATGCTGACCCAGACCATCGCCACTGCCCTGGGCGGCAAGCTGGGCGACTTGTTCGGCCGCAAGGCGGTGTTCATCACCGCCGTGGTCATCTTTGTGGCCGGGTCGGCGCTGGCCGGGGCCAGCACGTCGATGACGTGGCTGATCGCCAGCCGCGCGATCCAAGGCCTGGGAGGCGGTGGGTTGACGGTCACCGCGACCGCGATGATCGCCGACATCATCCCGATCCGGGAGCGAGGCAAATACCAGGGCGCGATGGGCGCGGTCTTCGGGGTGGCGACGGTGGTGGGCCCGTTCCTCGGCGGCCTGTTCACCGACCACCTGAGCTGGCGCTGGGTGTTCTACGTCAACGTCCCGATCGCCGCGGTGGTCCTGGTGGCGGCGGTGCGGGTGCTGCCGACAGTCAAGGCGCAGACCCGGCCAGTGATCGACTACCTGGGGATCGCGGCGATCTCGGCGGCCTCGACGATGCTGATCCTGGCCACCACCTGGGGCGGCACCCAGTACGACTGGGGTTCACCGACCATCCTGGGGCTGTTCGCCGGCGGCGCCGTCGCGCTGCTCCTGTTCGTGCTGATCGAGGCGCGGGCGGTCAGTCCGCTGATCCCGTTGCGGCTGTTCCGGGGCAATGTGTTCGCGCTGAGCTGCATCCTCAGCTTCGTCGTCGGGTTCGCCCTGATGGGCACGATGACCTACCTGCCGACATACCTGCAGTACTGCCTGGGGGTGTCGGCCACTGAGTCCGGGATCCGGACCTTCCCGATGGTGGTGGGGCTACTGGTCGCGTCGGTGTTCGCCGGGTCGATGGTGGGACGGACCGGCAAGTACAAGGTGTTCCCGATCGTGGGTGGCACGGTGATGGCGGTCGGGTCGTTCCTGTTGTCCCGGCTCGACGAGACGTCCACGGTCTGGCAGACCTCGCTGGCCATGGTCGTCCTCGGTGTCGGGATCGGGCTGGCGATGCAGATCCTGGTCCTGATCGTGCAGAACACCGTCGACTACGCCGACCTGGGGGTGGCCACCTCGGCGGTCAGCTTCTTCCGCACGATGGGCAGCACCTTCGGTGCGGCGGTGATGGGCAGCGTGTACACCAGCGCGCTGTCCGAGCACCTGCCGCCCGCGCTGGCCACCGCTGGGGTCCCGGCGAGCGCGGTTGCCACGCCAGCGGCGCTAGATGCGTTGTCCGCGACCCAGCAGTCGGTCATCCGACACGCCTTCGCGGAGTCCTTCCAGACCGTCTTCCTTACCGCGGTGCCGCTGGCACTGGTGGCGATGGTGCTGGCGTGCTTCCTCCGCCAGGTGCCGCTGCGTGGGCTGGTCAGCAAGGATGCCGGGGACGTCGGCCGCGGCTTCGGGATGCCGGACTCCCGCACGTCCGCCGGGCAGCTGGAGGCCCAGCTGGTCAACGTGGTACGTCAGCGCCAGGACAACGGCATCCTGCGGCGCGTGCTGCGCCTGGACGACACGCCCGAGCCGGCGATCGCCCGAGTGTGGGCCGTGGCTGAGGTCGCGGTCCACCGGCTGCGCCACGACACCGACGTCACCCCGGCCGTCATCGCCCGTGAGCACCGCCTTCCCGTCGCGGTGCTGCGTCCAGCGTTGGCCAGTGCACTGGAGCGCGACCTGATCGCCGGCACCGACGAGGGACTGACGCTCACCCCCGCCGGGCAGACTGCGTTCCTGCGCCTGGCCGCGACCGTGCGCACCGGTCTGGTCGCCGAGATCGAGGACGAGTACGACCGATCCCTCAGCGCGCCCGAACGCGAGGAGGTCGGGCGCATCGCCTGGGACGTCGTTGTGCACGGCCAGGTCCTCGGCCAGTACGTCGGTCGTCATCGCCACGGCGACGGTTACGCCATCGCCGCCATCCCCGGGCAGCCGTAGCCACCACGACGGAAGAGACGACGAGGCCGTCCGACGACGGTCACGTCCTGGGGGACGCAGGTGTTGGCATCGCTGTTCGATGACGTTCGGAATCCCTCGACGAGTCTGCTGCGACCACCACATGGGTGAGCACACGGGCCAAAACCGTGTTGCGCGGGAATGCGAGCAAGACAGCTTCGAAGGACGAGAGGGGCTGGACCTGAGCAGATCAATCCGACCGGGAGATGCAAGGGTTGGGCTATGAAGGTCCTGCTCACCGGTGGCACCGGGTACATCGGCTCACACACGGCGCTCGTCCTGCTCGAGCACGGCCACGAGGTCGTCGCCCTGGACAGCCTGGTCAACTCCTCGCCGGAGAGCCTGCGCCGGGTGGGCGAGCTCACCGGCCGGCCAGCGCAGTTCGTGCAGGGGGACATCCGCGACCAGGGCCTGGTCGAATCGGTCCTGGCCAACGGGGTCGGCGCGGTGGTCCACTTCGCCGGGCTGAAGGCGGTGGGTGAGTCGGTGGCCCGCCCGCTTGAGTACTTCTCCAACAATGTCGGCGGGACGCTGT
>NZ_DATBTV010000004.1:0-36181 GCF_036559105.1 Lapillicoccus sp.
CAGCTCGTCGCCCAGCTCGGCGATCGGGATGCGGACCTGCTCGAGCGAGTCACGGTCGCGGAGGGTGACGGTCTGATCCTCGAGCGTCTGGTGGTCGACGGTGACGCCCCACGGCGTGCCGATCTCGTCCTGGCGGCGGTAGCGCTTGCCGATCGAGCCGCCCTCGTCGTACTCGGCCTGCATGCGGCGGCGCAGGTCGGCGTAGACCTCTCTCGCGACCTCCGGCTGGCCGTCCTTCTTCACGAGTGGCATGACGGCGACCTTCACCGGCGCCAGCTTCGGGTGCAGGCGCAGCAGCGTGCGCGTCTCGCCCTCGACCTGCTCCTCGTCGTAGGCGTCGACGAGGAAGGCGAGCGTCGCGCGGTCGGCGCCGGCGGCCGGCTCGATCACGTGCGGGACGTAGCGCTCTCTCGTCGCGGTGTCGACGTACTCGAGCTTCTCGCGCGCGTGCTCGGCGTGTCTGGAGAGGTCGAAGTCGCCGCGGTCGGCGATCCCCTCCAGCTCCGACCAGCCGATCGGGAAGAGGTACTCGACGTCGCTCGTGTTCGACGAGTAGTGCGACAGCTCGTCCGCCTCGTGTGCGCGCAGGCGCAGGTGGTCGGGGCGGATCCCCAGCTCGGTGTACCAGCGCTCGCGCTCGTGCAGCCAGTGCTCGAACCATCTCGGCGCCTCCGCCGGCGCCACGAAGAACTCCATCTCCCTCTGCTCGAACTCGCGCGTGCGGAAGATGAAGTTGCCGGGCGTGATCTCGTTGCGGAACGACTTGCCGATCTGCGCGATGCCGAAGGGCGGCTTGCGGCGCGACGAGTTCATGACGTTGAGGAAGTTGAGGAAGATGCCCTGGGCGGTCTCCGGCCGCAGGTAGTGCAGGCCCGACTCGTCCTCGACGACCCCGAGGAACGTCTTCAGCAGGCCGGAGAACTGCCGCGGCTCGGTCCACTGGCCGCGGGTGCCGCAGTTGGTGCAGGCGATCTCGGTGAGCGGGATGGTGTCGGGGTCGACCTCGTCGCCGGACTTGGCCCGCTTCTCGGCGACCGCCTCCTGAAGGTGGTCGGCGCGGAACCGCTTGTGGCACGACAGGCACTCGACCAGCGGGTCGCTGAACGTCGCCACGTGGCCGGACGCGACCCAGGTCTCGCGCGGCAGGATGATCGCGGAGTCCAGGCCGACGACGTCGTCGCGCTGGATGACCATCGCCTTCCACCACTGCCGTTTGATGTTGTCCTTCAGCTCCACACCGAGCGGGCCGTAGTCCCACGCCGACCGGGTGCCTCCGTAGATCTCACCGCTCGGGTACACGAAGCCGCGGCGCTTGCAGAGGCTCACAACGGTGTCGACGGTGGTGCCGGGGGTGGTCAGACTGGCCATAGTGGCCAAGGTTATCCGCCGCTGGTACGCCCCCCTCGACACCCTCGATACCCTCGTCGGCGTGAGCCTGCCCTTCCGGTCGCGGGTGGAGCACGCCGCATACCCCGTGCTCGACCGCCTCGAGCGACTCCCCCGCGTCATCCCGTTCCTCGCCGTCATCGCCCTGATCGTCGTGGGGATCGTCGTGCCGCGCTGGGGCTTCCTCGCGAGTGCGCTGGTGGCCCTGGGGGTGGCGTTCCTCGTCTACTACACGTGGCCGCGGCTCACGCTGCCCGAGCGGATGTTGCGCCTGGCGGTGCTCGCGCTCATCGTGGCGATCACCGTCGTGCAGGCAGTCCCTCACGGCTAGGCGATTTTGACAATCATTCTCATTATGGGTACAAACGAGGTGTGCGTCGCGTTGTCCTCCTCGCCCTGGCCGCCCTGGCGGCCGGCGGACTGCTGTCCGCCTGCGGCGGCTCAGGGTCGGGTGACGGGGCGGCGGCCGGCCGCACCGCCGGGGGCCCGGTCTCGGTCGTGGCGTCGTTCTACCCGATCGAGTTCGCGGTCCAGCAGGTCGGCGGCGACCACGTCGCCGTCACCAGCCTGACGAAGCCCGGTGCCGAGCCGCACGACGTCGAGCTGAGCCCGCACGACGTCGCCAGGGTGGCCGAGGCGGGCCTGGTGGTCTACGCCAAGGGGTTCCAGCCGGCCGTCGACACCGCCGTCGACCAGGAGGGCAGCCTGCACGCCTTCGACGTGGCCCCCGTGGCGAACCTCGACCTCGCGGCCCCGCCCGAAGAGGATGAAGGCAGGACCCCCGCGCCGGACGCCGCCGCGGCCAAGGACCCGCACTTCTGGCTCGACCCCCAGCGCTACGCGGCCGTCGCGACCGCCATCGGCCAGCGGCTCGGAGAGGCCGACCCGGCCAACGCGGCGACCTACACCCAGAACGCCACGGCGTTCACCGACAAGCTCGGCGCGCTCGACGCCGACTTCCGCACGACCCTCGCGTCGTGCGCCCGCAAGGACCTCGTCACGAGCCACGCCGCTTTCGGGTACCTCAGCGAGCGCTACGGGTTCACGCAGGTCCCGATCGCCGGCCTGTCCCCCGACGTCGAGCCGTCGGCCGCGCAGCTCGCGCAGGTCGCGGACTTCGTCAAGAACCACGGGGTCACGACGATCTACGCGGAGACCCTCGTCGAACCGGCGTTCGCCGAGACCATCGCCAGGAGCACGGGCGCCCGTCTCGCCACCCTCGACCCGATCGAAGGGCTGACCAGCACCTCCGCGGGTCACGACTACCTTGAGGTGATGCGGTCGAACCTCGCCACGCTCAAGGCCGGCCAGGGCTGCTGATGACCGCTGCGGCCTCGGTCGAGCCGATCGTCTCGCTCCGCGGGGCGGCGTTCGGGTATGCGGACATCGCCGTGGTCCGCCACGTCACCCTCGACGTCTTCCCCGGCGAGGTCGTGGCGATCCTCGGCCCGAACGGCGCCGGGAAGTCGACGATCGTCAAGGGCCTGCTCGGGCTGAGCGACCAGCTCGGCGGCGAGGTCCTGCTGTTCGGCACCCCGCTCGACCGGTTCGGGCGGACCGGTGACCACGCCCGCCTCGGGTACGTCCCGCAGCGGCACACCCTCTCGGGGTCCGTCCGCGCGACCGCCGAGGAGATCGTCGCCACCGGACGGCTGGTACGCCAGTCCTGGTTCGGGCGCCCGTCGGCCACCGACCGCCAGGTGATCGCCCGCGCCCTCGACATCGTCGGCCTCGCCGACCGCGCCGGGACCGATGTCGGCACCCTCTCGGGTGGACAGCAGCGCCGGGTACTCATCGCCCGTGCTCTCGCCGCCCAGCCTGATGTCCTGCTCATGGACGAGCCGACTGCCGGGGTCGACACCGCCAACCAGCACGTCCTCGCCGAGGTGCTCGGCCGGCTGGCCGCTCAAGGCGTGACGATGCTGGTCGTGACCCACGAGATGGATGCGTTCGTCGAGGTCGTGACCCGCGTCGTGGTCGTCGACAGCGGCGGCATCGTCTTCGACGGGCCTCGTGACGTCTTCCTCGCGCGAGAGGCCGAGGTCCTGCACGAGCACCACAATTACCATCACGACCACGAGCTGTACGACTCGCGACCGTCGCTGACCGGCAACGCCGAGGCCGGGCCCACCGGGAGAGCGTCGTGACCGAGCTGCTCTCGTACGACTTCATGCAGCGCGCGCTGCTCGCGGCCGTCCTCGTCGGCCTCGTGGCCCCGCTGGTCGGCGTCTTCCTCGTCCAGCGCCGACTGTCGCTGATCGGCGACGGGATGGGCCACGTCGCCCTGGCCGGAGTCGCCGTCGGGCTGCTCACCAACGTCGCCCCCGTCTGGACGGCGCTGGTGGCCGCGGTCCTCGCCGCCGTGGCGATCGAGCTGATCCGGGCCTCGGGCCGCACACAGGGCGACGTCGCCCTCGCCGTGATCTTCTACGGCGGCATCGCCGCCGGCGTCGTCATCATCAGCAAGTCGTCGCAGGGCACCCCGGCCAACCTCACCGCCTACCTCTTCGGCGCCATCACCACCGTGAAGGCCTCGGACCTCTGGGTGTTCGCCGTCCTCGCGGTGCTCGTCATCCTCACCACCTGGCTGCTGCGTCCTCGACTGTTCGCGGTGGCCAGCGACGAGGAGTATGCGCGGGCGATGGGGATGCCGGTGCTCGCCCTCAACATCGCGCTGGCAGTCCTCACCGCCGTGACCGTCGTCGTGTCGATGCGGATCGTCGGTCTGCTGCTCATCAGCGCGCTGATGATCGTGCCGGTCGCCGCGGCGCAGCTGTTGGGGTCGTCGTTCCGCGCCACGATGCGCTGGGCCGTCGTCATCGGCCTGGTGTGCTCGGTCGGTGGGGTCGTCGTCTCCTACGAGGCGGACACCCCGTCGGGCGGCACCATCGTCGTCCTGGCGATCCTCGTGTTCGTCGCGGCGTCGGCCGGCCGGGCCGTGGTCACCCGGGTCCGCGCCAAGCAGCACGAGCGGGCCGAGACCCACGCGCACGAGCACGGGCCCGAGTGCGGCCACCCGGCGGTGTCACACCACGGCCACGTGGACTACCTCCACGACGGCCACCGCCACGCACCCCACGAGGGTCACTACGACGAGCACGACGGGTCGCACGCCACCGCTGGGGAGCCGCCCCACGAGGCCGGGACCCCGGCGCAGGAGAAGGCGGGCCAGCCGTGACGGGACTGACCGGGCACCCTCGCCGGCTCACCCGGCAGCAGGCGGCCGTGGCTGACGCCCTCGGCGGAGCGGACGACTTCACGTCCGCCCAGGACCTGCACGCACGGCTGCGCACCGAGGGCCACAAGGTCGGCCTGGCCACGGTCTACCGCGCACTGCAGACCCTCGCGGACCAGGGTCAGGTCGACGTCCTGCGCACCGACGAGGGCGAGTCGGTCTACCGCCGGTGCAGCACCGGCGCGCACCACCATCACCTGGTCTGCCGCTCCTGTGGACGGACCGTCGAGGTCGAAGGACCCACGGTCGAGCGGTGGGCCGACGCGGTGAGCGCGGAACACGGCTTCAGCGACGTGACCCACACCCTGGAGATCTTCGGGACCTGCTCGGACTGCTCAGACTGACGCCCCGCTGCGCGGCTGACCCGCTGCGCGCCTGACCCGCCCCTTGCTTGCCGAGAGGCCAACTTCGGTCCTTATTCGCGGCGAATGAGAACCGAAGGTGACCTCTCGGCGCGCAGGGGGCGCGGGAACGCGCATACGGCCGGCCCGTCGGGACTACCGGCCACGCGGAACGACTGTCAGCCGCGACGGGCCTCGAGGAGGCGCAGCCAGACCTCGCTGACCGTGGGGTACGACGGCACCGCATGCCACAGGTCAGAGAGTGTGACCCCGCCGATGATCGCCACCGTCGCCGAGTGGACGAGCTCGGCCGAGCCGGTCCCGACGAACGTCGCCCCGACGAGAACGTCGCGGGCGCGGTCGATGACGAGCTTGGCCCGCCCCACGTAGGCGTCCAGCAGCAGGGCAGCCCCGGACACCTGCGACATGTCGTACTCGACCGTCTCGACGTCGATCCCCAGGTCTCTGGCCGCCTGCTCGGTGAGCCCGACACTGGCCACCTCGGGCGACGTGAAGGTCACCGACGGGACGACTCGCTCGCTCGCGCGGTCCCGGAAATCCTTGCCCGCGGCGCGCTCACCCTCCCCCGCCCGCGCCGCGATCACGGCTCCGGCGATCCGGCCCTGGTACTTGCCCATGTGCGTCAGCAGGGCCCGTCCGTTGACGTCACCGACCGCATACAGCCATCGGCCGCTGACCCCGTCGACCTGCAGCTGGTCGTTCGTGCGGATGTACCCGTGCGGCTGGGTGACGGCGTCGGCGATCCCGACCGCCTCGAGCCCGAGGTCCTGGGTCGACGCGGTGCGTCCGGTCGCGACGACCAGCTCGTCGACGACGATCGACCGCCGACGGCCGATGTGCAGCGTGACGGGGCCACCGCTGATGTGGCCGATCCCGTTGTCCTTCGGCGACTTTCGGGACACCTCGAGGACCTTGGTCTCGGTGATCACCTTGGCGCCGCTCGCCTCCAGCGACCGGCGGACGAGGTCGCCGGCGAACGGCTCGGCGCGCGCCAGGATCCGATCACCCACATCGATAAGGGTCAGCTCCTCCACCCCGAGGCCGAGGAGCCAGGTCGCGGCCTCGCAGGCCACGACGCCGCCCCCGAGGATCGCGACCCGGCGCGGCACCTGGTGCAGGTTCGTGACGTCCCTCGAGGTCCAGGGCAGCGCCTGCCGCAGACCGGGGATGTCGGGGATCGTCGCGCTGGTCCCGGTGGCCACGATCACGGCGTGCCGCGCGGTGATGTCGCGGGCCGGGCCGTCGGAGTCGGCGACCTGCACCGTGCGGGTCCCGGTGAGCCGGCCGTGCCCTCGCAGCACGTCGATGCCGGCACCCTTGGCCCACTTCACCTGACCCGCGTCGTCGAGGTGGGAGGTGAACTCGTCGCGTCGTCCGAGGACCGCTTTGACGTCGATCCCCTTGGTACTCAACCGGGTTGCGAGCCCCTGCAGGCCTTCGGCCTCGGTGAACATCTCCACGGAGCGCAGCAGCGTCTTGCTCGGGATGCAGGCCCAGTAGGAGCACTCGCCACCGACCAGCTCGTTCTCGACGATCACCGCGGTGCGGTCGCTCCCCCGGATCGCATAGTCGGCGGCGTTCTCTCCGGCGGGGCCGCCGCCGATGACGATGACGTCCCAGGTGTCACGCACACCGCGGGTCTCACGGGCCGTGCGCGCTTCGGTCGAGGCTGGGGGCATGTCGGGACAGTATGCCGCGCCCGGTTGGGCGGTTGGGGTCGGGGGCGGCGCCTCGGCCAGGTGTAGCGCGATGTTCACGCGCGGTCGACGGCGCCTCCGTAGCGGCGGTCGCGACTGGCGTAGATCTCGATCGCCTCCCAGAGGTTGCGGCGGTCGAAGTCCGGCCAGAGCGTGTTGAGGAAGACCATCTCGGCGTAGGCGGACTGCCACAGCAGGAAGTTCGAGGTCCGCTGCTCGCCGGAGGACCTCACGAACAGGTCGACGTCGGGCATGTCGGGCTCGTCGAGGTAGCGGCCGATGGTCTTCTCGTCGATGCCGCCCGGTTTCAGCCGGCCCAGGCGGACGTCCTCGGCGATGCGGACCACGGCGTCGGCGACCTCGGCCCGGCCGCCGTAGTTCACGCAGAAGTAGAGGGTCAGGCCGGTGTTGTCGCGAGTGAGGTCCTGGGCGACCTCGAGCTCGTGGATGACCGACCGCCACAGGCGCGGGCGTCGCCCGACCCACCGCATCCGGACGCCCCACTCGTTCAGCTGGTCACGGCGCCGTCGGATCACGTCGCGGTTGAAGCCCATGAGAAAGCGGACCTCGTCCGGGGAGCGCCGCCAGTTCTCGGTCGAGAACGCGTACGCCGACAGGTGGGTCACGCCGACCTCGATCGCCCCGGCCACGACATCGAGCAGCGAGGCCTCGCCCGCCTCGTGCCCCTTCGTCCGGGGCAGTCCGCGGGCGTTGGCCCAACGGCCGTTGCCGTCCATGACGATGGCCACGTGCCTCGGGAGGACCTCGGCCGGGATCGTCGGTGGCCGGGCACCGCTCGGATGCGCGAACGGCGCCGCGTAGGGGCTGGTGGGCATCGCCGGTCAGCCCTGGGCGATGCGCTCGACGTGCCGCAGCGAGCGGACCCCGCGCTCGAGGTGCCACTGGAGGAACGCCGTCACCAGTCCACTGCCCTCGCGGCGTACGCGCAGGTCGGAGGCGTCGGCAAGGACCCAGTCCCCGCTGAGCAGTGCGGCCAGCAGCCGCAGCGTCTCCGGCGCGGGGGCCGCCGACCCGGGCGGGCGGCACACCGGGCATACCGCACCGCCCGCAGGGATGTTGAAGGCCGAGTGCGGCCCGGGGCCCCCGCACTTCGCGCAGTCGTGGAAGCTCGGCGCCCAGCCCGCGACCGCGAGCGAGCGCAGCAGGTAGGCGTCGAGGACCAGTCCCGGTTCGTGTTCGCCGCCGCCGAGCGAGCGCAGGGCGCCGGCGAGCAGGAGGTATTGCTGGGTGGACGGCTCGTGCTCCTCGGTGAGCCGCTCGGCCGTCTCCACCATGACGGTGGCGGCGGTGTAGACCGTGTAGTCCCGGGCGATGGTCTGCCCGTAGGTCGCCAGGCTCTCGGCCTGGGTCACCGTGTCGAGGTTGCGGCCCTCGTAGCACTGCACGTCGACGACCATGAACGGCTCCAGCCGTGCCCCGAACCGGGACTTGGTGCGGCGCACGCCCTTGGCCACGGCCCGGATCCGGCCGCGCTCCTTGGTCAGGAGGGTGATGATGCGGTCGGCCTCACCCAACGGGTGGGTGCGCAGCACGACGGCCTCGTCACGGTAGAGGGGCACGTCGGCCATTCTCTCCCAGGCGCGGACTCCTGCCCCCCCGGCGCGCGGCCGGGCGGTTACCGAGCTCGGACTTTCGCCCTAGCGCCCACCCCCCAGCTCCGCCGGGTCGTCCGTCTCGTCCGTCTCGTCACCCCTGTCGATCCCGAGGGTGGCCAGCAGGTCCTCGTGCAGCTCCATCCAGACGGTGTGGCAGGAGTCGACCCGCGGCCGGGTCACCCAGGCGGGCTCGCCGTTCACCGCCCGGGTCAGGGCCGCCCCGTAGCGCTGGTCGTAGCCCGCGAACCGGTCCAGCCGACCGCTCAGCACCGCGGCGACGTCGATGAGCTCGTCACCCAGGTCGGCCAGCTCGGCGAGCACGTGCTGGTCCCACACGATGTCGGAGTGGTCGTTCGGGCCGAGCGCGTCGTCCGGGGTCGGCCGCAGCTGCCACTCGGTGCAGGCCTTGAGCAGGCGCCCGTTGAACGGCAGGAAGCTCCGGTATGCGTCGTGCACCGGCTCCGCCGCGCCGGCGGCCGCGAGCTCGTCGGCCAGTCGCCGTTCGTCCTCCCGACGACCGGCGGTGGTCAGGGTCCAGCCCCCGGTCCCCGCGAACTCGACCCGGGTGACCCAGCCGTACGCCTCGAAGTCCAGCAGCAGCTCGTCGGACTCCGACCGGTCGAGGGCGAACCGAGCCGCCACCTCCCCCCCGTCGGCCATCCCCTTCAGCCGGACGGCGTGCAGGGTCAGCAGCTCGGTGGTCGACCGGTGCGCCGTCGTGGCTCCCATGGGAAGAGTCTAGGAAGCGGGTCGCGATCGGCGGTGGACGTGGACGCCCTGCGCGTACAGGTCCTCGCGGGAGACCGCCGGTGTCATTCTGGCCGTGGGTCGAGGAGCCGTTCCAGCAGAGTGCGGAGCCGGCGCTGCTCCGCCGGCGTCAGCGAGGCGGTCATCGGTGCCAGGGAGCTCCGCACCTCGGCCTCGAGCCGTCGCGCGAGGCGGGCACCTTCGGCGGTGAGGACGACGTCGACGGCGCGTCCGTCGGTCCGGTTCGGTGTCCGCCGGAGCAGGTTCCGGCGCTCGGCGCGGTCGACCAGCCCCGACAGGGTGGACCGTTCGAGACCGAGGTGGTCGGCCAGCCTCGACATCCGGACTCGGCGGTCCCGCAGGATCGCGAGAACCCGCAGCTGCGTCAGGGAGAGGTCGTGCACCGCGCTGAGCCGAGTCAGCGCGGCCATCGTCGCGAACCCCGCCTGCGCCAGGGCATCGACCAAGCCGTCGTGGTCGGTCTCCGGTGTGCTCGTCACGGATCAGATCCTCACTTGAGTCAGTTCGTGATACGACGTATTTTAGTGTGTAATACGAATCTTTAAGAGTTGCCGTGAAGGCTGCCGTGGTCACCTCGTTCGACACGCCACCGCGCTACGAGGACGTCGACACGCCGACCCCCTCCGGGCCCGCCGACCTCGTCGTCGACGTCGTCGCCGCGGGGCTCGATCCCCGCGTGCGGTCGCAGGCCGACGGGTCGCACTACTCGAGCACCGACGGGCTGCCGGTCATCCCGGGCATCGACGGTGTGGGCCGAGCCCCCGACGGGCGGGTGCGGTACTTCGTGCTTCCCGACACCCACCCGAGGATCGATGGCGGAGCGGACCGTCGTCGACGAACAGCGCAGCATCCTCCTCCCCGACGACGCGGACGTGGTCGCCCTCGCCGCCGCGATGAACCCGGCGATGTCCTCCTGGGTCGCTCTCCGCCGCCGTCTCGAGCTCCGGACCGGACAGCGCGTCCTGGTGCTGGGGGCCACGGGTAACGCCGGTCGTCTGGCCGTACAGGTGGCCCGGCATCTGGGCGCGACCGCCGTCGTGGCCGTCGGGCGCGACCGTCGGCGACTGGCCAGCCTTGGCGCCGTGGGCGCGACCGCCACGGTGGCCGTCGACGCCGACCCGTACACCGTCGCCGAACAGCTCGCCGAGGGCGCCCGCGACGTCGACGTCGTGCTCACTACCTGTGGGGCGAGCCGGCCGTCAGGGCGATGGTCGCGCTGGTGAGCGCGCGCGAGCCGCGGGAGAAGCCGCTGACGTGGGTCCAGATCGGCTAGGTGGCCGGCCGGTCGGCGCCCATCCCGTCCGCCGCGTTAAGGGCCGCCCGACTCGACATCGTCGGGAGTGGGCAGGGCTCGGTGACCACCGCGGAGATCCTCGCCGAGCTACCGTCGCTCGCCCACGAGATCTCGGCCGGACGCCTCACGGTCGACGCCAGGCCTGTCCCCCTGGCCGACGTCGAACAGGTCTGGCGGACCGACGAATACCCGAGCCAGCGGGTGGTCCTCCTCCCCTGACCGGTAGCGAAGGACTCACCCCTCGCTGGTCAGCTCCCGCAGCAGCGTCCGTACCCGCGCCCGGATGTCATCCCGGATGCGGCGGACCGTCTCGACCGGCTGCCCGGCCGGGTCGTCGAGCTCCCAGTCCTCGTAGCGCTTCCCCGGGAAGATCGGGCAGGCGTCGCCGCAGCCCATGGTGATGACGACGTCGGCGGTGCGGACGGCGTCGGTGGTGAGGACGCTCGGCACCTCGCTCGCGATGTCGATCCCCTCCTCGGCCATCACGTCCACGGCCACCGGGTTGACCTGGTCGACCGGCTGGCTCCCCGCCGAGAACACGTTCACCCGACCGGCGGCGAGCGCGGTGAGGTACCCCGCGGCCATCTGCGAGCGGCCGGCGTTGTGGACGCAGACGAACAGGACGCTCGGCCGGGGCTCGGTCATCGGCTCGTTCCTTCTGATGGGGCACGGAGGAGGCGGACCAACCCGTAGCCGAGGGCGGCGCCCACGACCTGCATGAGGACGAACGCCGGTACGGAGGCCGGGGCGATGCCGGCGAAGGTGTCCGAGAGCGTCCGCGCGAGTGTCACGGCAGGGTTGGCGAAGCTCGTCGAGCTGGTGAACCAGTACGCCGCCGTGATGTAGGCACCGACCGCCAGCGCCACCCGCAGTCGCGCGGAGCCGGCCGACCCGGACCGGCCCGCACCGTAGGCGACGAGCACCAGTCCTGCGGTCGCCACCACCTCGGCGACCCAGAGTCCGCCACCACCACGGTCGGTGGACGCGACCGTCACCGGCGGCAGGTCGAACATCACGTTCGCCGTCACGGCGCCGACCGCCGCGCCGACGACCTGGGCGGCGACGAGACCGACCGCATCCCGGCTCGACACCAGCCCGTCGGCCCGCTCCACGAGGACGACGACCGGGTTGAACGCCGCGGACACGGGGTGCAGCGCGAGGATCATCGCGGTCAGCACGGCACCGGTGACCAGGGCGTTCTCGAGGAGCTGCAGGCCCGGCTGGCCGGGCGACAGCCGAGCCGCGGCGATGCCCGAGCCGACGACGGCGGCCACGAGGAACCCGCTGCCTACCGCCTCCGCGGTCATCCGCCGGAGCAGCGAGCCCTCGATGTCGGAGCGGAGCTCCGCCGGGACCGCCGTCACGGAATGAGGGCCGGCTTGGTCGCGCGGACGATCGCGCCGTGCATCCCCGGCGCCGCCTCGTGGGTGAACTCGACGCTGGCGCCCTCGAACCCCACCGCCGCCAGGCCCTCGAGGTACTCGCGACGCGACAGGGCGCCGGCGATGCACCCGACGAAGGAGCCGCGTTCGGCCCGTTCGGCAACGGTCAGGTGGTCCTCGGCCACGACGTCGCTGATCCCTATCCGCCCACCGGGCGTGAGGACCCGGTACATCTCAGCGAGGACCGCGGGCTTGTCGACCGACAGGTTGACGACGCAGTTCGAGATGACGACATCGACGGCACCGTCGGCCAGCGGGACGTCCTCGATCGTGCCCTTGACGAACTCGACGTTGGTCGCGCCGGCCTTCGCGGCGTTGGCGCGGGCGAGGTCGAGCATCTCGTCGGTCATGTCGACCCCGTAGGCGTAGCCGGTCGGCCCCACGCGGCGGGCCGAGAGGAGGACGTCGATCCCGCCGCCGGAGCCCAGGTCGAGGACCCGCTCTCCGGCGTGGAGGTCGGCGACCGCCGTCGGGTTGCCGCAGCCCAGGCTCGCCGCTACCGCCTCCATCGGCAGCTCGCCGCGCTCCTGGGCCGAGTAGAGCGCCGACCCGAAGGTGTCGTCGATCTCCAACATCACCGGGCCCGACGCCGAGGCGGAGCCCGATCCACAGCACCCACCGTCGCTACAACCACAGCCACAACCACAGCCGTCGCTCTCGGCGCCGGAGGTCACCCTCAGCGCCGCCGCGGCGTACGTGTCGCGCACCTGCTCGCGCAGCTCGCTCATCGTCCACATCCTCTCGATGCATCGACATCTGTCGATGGACGATGCTGCCTCACCCATCGATGCCTGTCAATATGTATGCGATAGTGGGACCCATGGCCCCCACGCCGCTGCCGCTGCTCGAGGACTGCTGCTCCCCGGTCGTGGGGCAGGTCATCAGCCCCGCCGAGGCCGAGACGCTCGCGACGTCCCTCAAGGCCGTGGCCGACCCGGTGCGTCTGCGACTGATCTCCCTCGTCGCCGCGCACGCCGACGCGGAGGCCTGCGTCTGCGACCTCACCGACCCGGTCGGGCTGTCGCAGCCGACGGTGTCGCACCACCTCAAGGTCCTCGTCGACGCCGGCATCTTCACCCGGGAGCAACGCGGCCGCTGGGCCTACTACCGTCTGGTCCCCGACACCCTGTCGCGCATCGCCCGCCTGCTCACGACACCCTGACCTCGTCCGGACGCACGTCGTCCGAACACCTGTTCGACTGCTGGGCTACAGTGTCGGGATGTCGTTCGCGATGCAGGGGTCGCTGCTCGACCTCGATGACGGCCTGACCCTCCACGAGCTCTCCGACGGCCTCGTCCGGACCGAGCTCGGTTCCGGTGCCTGGGTGGACCTCCGCCCGGCGTGGCTCACCGGTGGCGACGCCCTGTTCGACGGTCTGCATCACGGCGTGCCGTGGCGGGCGGAGCGTCGGCAGATGTACGACAACGTCGTCGACGTCCCACGCCTGACGAGGTTCTACGACGTCGACGAGGCACTGCCCCATCCGATGCTCACGACGGTTCGCGATGCGCTGAGCGACCACTACGAGCCCGAGCTGGGCGAGCGTTTCGTCACGGCGGGGCTGTGCCTCTACCGCGACGGCCGCGACAGCGTCGCCTGGCACGGCGACCGCATCGGCCGGTCGACGAGCGAGGACACCATGGTGGCGATCCTCTCGGTGGGCAGCCCGCGCCCGCTGATGCTGCGCCCCCGCAACGGTGGAGCCGCCAGCCAGCGGCTGCCGCTGGGGCACGGCGACCTCGTCGTCATGGGCGGCTCCTGTCAGCGCACCTGGGACCACGCGATCCCGAAGACCACGAAGGAGGTCGGCCCGCGCATCTCGATCCAGTTCCGCGTGCGGGGCGTCCGCTAGCCGGCGGATCCCCGCGGCCGGACCTCGCCGACGGGAGTCGAGCCGGATTCGAGCCGGGATTCGGGGCGGGAGTCGAGGCGGGAGTCGAGGTGAGGTCAGCCGGGCAGTGGTGCGCAGCAGGTCGGAGCCGGCCAGTCCACGACGTCGACCACCGCCCACCCCTCGCGACGTCGTCGCAGGAGGGCGACCCCGTCCGAGCGCTCGTTCGCGACCAGCACCTCACCGTCGACCACACCCATCCACCGCGGCCACGACCCACCACACGACACCGATCCGTCCATCCGCAGGCCGATGCCCGCCCGCGTCAGCACGGCCACCGTGTCGTCGCCACGGTTGGACGCGAGGACCTCGCCGCCGACGAGCACGAGCTCGGCCGCGGTGTTCTGACCCGCCGCGTCCGGCCGCCGCGAGGACACCGTCTCCCCCGGTGTGAGGACCAGCCCCGCCACGTCGCATACCGTCACCGTCGAGGAGAGCTCGCCGAGCACGTAGGCGGTGGCCCCGTCGAGCACGAGGTGTCTCGGGCCCGAACCGACCGGCATCGCCGACCTCGCCACCTCCGTCAGCCGGCCGTCGTCGAGGTGGTAGCCGACCACCGCGTCCAGCCCGAGGTCACAGACCAGAAGCCCACCGTCGACGAACACCACCTGGTGAGCGTGCGGGCCGTCCTGGCGGTCGGCCTGCGGACCGTGGTGACCGCGATGCTCGACGAGATCCGTTCTCGCCCCGAGAGATCCGTCGCCGTGCACCGGATGGACGCTCACCGAACCCGACGTGTAGTTGGCCGTCACCAAGCACCGACCGTCCGGGCTCAGGGCCAGGTGGCACGGGGCGGCACCGCCGGTCGACTGCTGGCCCAGCGCCGGCCACGGCGGGTCGTCGGTGACCGCCCACGTACCCACCCGACCGTCGTCACCCTCGAGCGCCGCGTACACGAACCGTCCGTCCGGCGAGGCGATGACGAACGAGGGGCTGGGCGCCGGCGCCACCTCGGCCGGTGGGCCGAAGCCCTGCGGCCCGAGGCGGACCAGACCCAGCGCGGACCCGAACCCACCGAGGACGAGACGCGTCACGATTCGTCGAGCGCGTCCCGCTCGGCCCGGTTGACGGCCGACACGACGGCCTTGAGCGAGGCCGTGACGATGGACGAGTCGAGTCCGACGCCCCAGAGCACCCGGTCACCCACGGCGCACTCGACGTAGGCGGCCGCTCGCGCGTCGCCACCGGCGGACAGCGCGTGCTCCTGGTAGTCCAGGACGCGCACGTCGACGCCGAGACCGGACAGGGCGTCGGTGAACGCCGCGATCGGTCCGTTGCCCGTGCCCTGCGCGACGACGTCGTTCCCCTTGTCGGTCAACGTCACCGAGAGGCGACTGCCGCCGTCGACGGTCGAGTCGGAGTGCACCGACATCAACCCGAACCGGCCCCAGGCCTCCGGTGGTGACGGGAGGTACTCGTACTCGAACCGCTCCCACAGCTGCGCCGGTGACACCTCGCCACCGTCGTGGTCGACTCCCCGCTGGACCACGCCGGAGAACTCGATCTGTAGTCGGCGCGGAAGGTCCAGGTGGTGCTCCGACTTCATGATGTAGGCGACGCCACCCTTGCCGGACTGGCTGTTCACCCGGACGACGGCCTCGTAGCTGCGGCCGATGTCATGGGGGTCGATCGGCAGGTACGGGACAGCCCAGACGAACTCGTCGACCGTCTTACCGGCCTCGGCGGCGTCGTGGTCCAGCCACTCGAAGCCCTTCTTGATGGCGTCCTGGTGCGAGCCGGAGAAGGCCGTGAACACGAGGTCACCGCCCCACGGATGACGCTCGCCGACCGGCAGCTGGTTGCAGTACTCCACCGTGCGACGGATCTCGTCGATGTCGGAGAAGTCGATCTGGGGGTCGATGCCCTGCGAGAAGAGGTTCATGCCCAGGGTCACCAGGCAGACGTTCCCCGTCCGCTCGCCGTTGCCGAACAGGCAGCCCTCGATGCGGTCGGCACCGGCCAGGTAGCCCAGCTCGGCGGCCGCGACGCCGGTGCCGCGGTCGTTGTGCGGGTGTAGCGACACGACGACCGACTCGCGCCGCTCGAGGTGCCGGACCATCCACTCGATCGAGTCCGCGTACACGTTGGGCGTGGCCATCTCGACCGTGGCCGGGAGGTTCACGATCAGCTTGTGGTCCGGCGTGGGGTCGATGACGTCGATGACCGCGTTGCAGATCCGGACGGCGAAGTCCTGCTCGGTGCCGGTGTAGGACTCGGGCGAGTACTCGTAGTAGACGTCGGTGTCGGCCACCGTCTCCTCGAGCTTGCGACACAGCCGCGCGGCCTGGACCGCGATGTCGATGATCCCCTCCTGGTCGAGACCGAACACCACCCGCCGCTGGAGGACCGAGGTCGAGTTGTAGAAGTGGACGATGGCCTGTTTGGCGCCGCGGATCGCGTCGAAGGTGCGGTGCACCAGGTGGTCCCGGCACTGGGTGAGCACCTGGATGGTCACGTCGTCCGGGATGTGGTGCCCCTCGATGAGCTCGCGGACGAAGTCGAAGTCGGTCTGGCTCGCCGACGGGAACCCGACCTCGATCTCCTTGTACCCCATCCGGACGAGCAGGTCGAACATCCGCTTCTTGCGCTCGGAGTTCATCGGGTCGATGAGCGCCTGGTTGCCGTCGCGCAGGTCGACGGCGCACCACCGCGGCGCGCTGGTGATCCGCTTGGTGGGCCAGGTCCGGTCCGGCAGGTCGACGGCGATCTGCTCGTGGAACGGTACGTACCGGCCGAACGGCATCCCCGAAGGGGTCTGGGGGTGGAGCACTTCTCTCACGTCCTCGTGTTCGCTGGAGCTGCTGCTGGTTCTCAGCCGGACACGACGAGCTCCGCGACGAGGGAGGCCGAGTGTCTAGGCCTCGTCGCGGCAGCGAAGGAGGAGGAGCGCCGAACGCACAGGCCGAGGGTATGCCCGTGCCTCGCGACGCGTCCAGCCCGCCCGCCGGGCGCCCGGATCCTGAGACCGGCGCCCCGGCGGCGGGCGCGCTCCCTCTCGTACGATGTGGGGGTGACTGACGCGGGAAGCCTGCGCGTGGGCCATGACGAGCGAGAACAGCTCGTCCACGTGCTCATGCAGCAGTATGCGGAGGGCCGGCTCACCGCCCCCGAGCTCGACGACCTGTCCGGCCGCGCGCGCCAGGCGCGGACCTACGCGGACCTGGACCGCCTGGTCGCGGACCTGCCGGTGCCGCCGCCGTCGGCCGGCGTCCGGCAGACCGCCGCCACCGCGAACCTCGCCCGGCTGGGCCAGGACCCGGACCACCGGCAGTCGATCACCGGTGGGATGTCGAGCTACGTGCGGCGTGGGGTCTGGACCGTCCCCGCATACCTCTCGCTCAACGCCGGAATGGCGACCGTGAAGCTCGACTTCCAGCAGGCGATCTGTCCCCACGGGGTGGTCGACATCGCCGTGTCCGCCGGCGTCGGCTCGGTGGTCCTCGTCGTCCCGGAGGGCTGGGCGGCCAACACCGACCAGGTCGGCAAGGGCATCGGAGCCGTCTCCAACACGGTGGACGCCATCCCGCAGCCCGGTAAGCCGCTGCTCATCCTCCACGGCACCTCGATGGCCGGGACGGTCCGGGTCCGCTACCCGACCCGACGCGATCGCTATCTCATGCGCCGGAACGTCAAGCGGCTCAAGGCCGGCAGCTCGTCGAGCTCTGGAGTCGAGACCGGCCCGGGGTCGGCGTTCGGCGGCTCGGCGACGGGGACCGGGACGCCCCAGGACGCACCGCAGTGGGGCGTGACGGACCGTCGCTACTGACGGTCGCGCCCCGTCACCAGGGCAGGTGAGCCTCGAGGGCGGCCCCCGAGAGGGGCGGGGCGTTCCACCACGCCTCTAGCCGAGAACCGTTGCCGCGCATACGGATCCGATGCGGGGTCTCGATGAGCACGAGGTCGGCCTCGAAGGTGTCCGGAGCGGTCCAGCCGCCGCGGCAGACCACCGGCGTCGGGCCGACCGGAGGCGCTCCCCGCGACCCGCGCGAGACCCCGGACGCCTGGCCCAGCAGACCTTCCGTCCACCGGTCGTGCCCGCAGAGGACGGCAAGCTCCGCCGACGGCAGCCGCAGGCTGAGCAGGTGGTCGGCGCCGTCGCGGATCACGGTCAGCTCGGTGCCCGGGGCGAGCGGCTGGTCCGCTCCTCGCTCCTCGACGACGAACGTGCGGGGCCCGTCGGGACCCTCGTGGCCGGCCTCGACCACAGGGAGCACCAGAGCCTCGAGGCGCGCGGCCAGCCGGGCCGACGCCGCCTCCTCGTCGTCAGCGGGGGTGCGGTCCAGCGCCGGGAGCAGGCGCTCCCAGAGCACGTCGAGGATGGCCTGCATGTCGTCCACCCGGGCCGTCGTGGCGACGACCAGGTCGGCCTCGGGGACCACGATGCAGAACTGGCCGTGCGCTCCGTCGCCACGGAACCCGTGCCGGGCCATCCAGTACTGGTAGCCGTAGCCCTGCCGCCAGTCGAGCGGCCCGTTCGGGTCGTTGTCGTTGTCGATGTGCTTCCGGGTGGCCAGGCCCACCCACCCGTCCGGCAGGATGCGCTGCCCGTTCCACTGCCCGTCCTGGAGCAGCAGCTGGCCGAAGGACGCGATGGACTCGGTCTGCAGGTGCAGGCCGGTGAACCCGAGAGCGACACCGTGCCCGTCGATGTCCCAGCGGGCGGCACCGATGCCGAGCGGGTCCAACAGCCGCGGCCGGAGGTAGGCGAGCAGCGGCTGGCCGGTGCGCTCCTCGACGATCGTGGCGAGCGCATACGTGGTCGCGTTGTTGTAGGCGTGCCGGGACCCGACCGGCTCCTCCGGTGGGATGCGCAGGAAGGCCCCGACGGGGTCGTCGGCGTCGAGGCGGTGGGCGCGCTCCAGGGTGTCCTCGCGGTGGCCGGTCGACATCGACAGCAGGTGGTGGACGGTCAGCTGCGCAACCGATGGGTCTACGTCGTCCGGCGCGTGGTCGGGCAGGAGGTCGACGACGCGGTCGTCCAGCCGGAACCGTCCCTCGGCGACGGCGAACCCGACCGCGGTCGAGGTGAACGACTTGCTCAACGAGTAGAGCAGGTGGATGCGGTCGGCGGAGTACGGCGTCCACCACCCCTCGGCGGCCACGTGGCCGTGCCGCACGACCATGAGACTGTGCAGCTCCAGGCCGCGCGCCTCCCATCCGTCGAGCACGGCGTCCACGGCGGCGGCGGGGATGCCGACGTCGGCCGGTCGGGCGCGTAGGAGTCGGGTCGTGGTCGTGGTCGTGGTCGTGGTCGTCTCACTCATCGCCCTCCACCTTAAGCCGCTGTGAGTTCGCTCCGAGCCGGCCCTGCGGCGTTGCCGTTGTCGGTGGCGCGCGCCAGGGTGAGGTGCATGACGTCGATGCCACACTCCCCGAACCGCCCCGCAGTCGGCTGCGGGATCGTCCCGCCCGACATGCTGCGCCGGATCGCCGAGGGCGCCGGCCCCGACCACCCCGAGGTCCCGGACGACGCCGCCGCCGCGGCGCAGCGCACGTTGGAGGCGGACGTCCAGCTCCGCCAGCTGCGTGAGGTCGTGGCCGAGCGTGGGCGGGGCGACCTGCGTGGGCCGATCCCGGGTCTGCCGAACCTTCGTGAAGCCCCGGAGGTCCGCAAGCCGGCCACCGCCGCGCCGGTCGTGCAGCGCGCCGTCTACGACGCGCAGCACACGTCCACACTGCCCGGAAAGCTGGTCCGTGGCGAGGGCAAGCCCGCGACCTCCGACGACCCGGTCAACCGCGCCTACGACGGCCTCGGCGCGACGTGGCAGCTCTACTGGTCGGCCTTCCAGCGCGACTCGCTCGACGCCAAGGGGCTCGAGCTCATCGCGTCGGTGCACTACCAGGAGAAGTACGACAACGCGTTCTGGGACGGCCAGCAGATGGTGTTCGGCGACGGGGACGGCACCTACTTCAACGACTTCACCTCGAGCGTCGACGTCATCGGGCACGAGCTGACCCACGGCGTGACCCAGTTCACCGCGGGCCTCACCTACGTCACCCAGTCCGGTGCGCTCAACGAGTC
Organism: Lapillicoccus sp.; assembly: GCF_036559105.1. Lineage (GTDB taxonomy): Bacteria > Actinomycetota > Actinomycetes > Actinomycetales > Dermatophilaceae > Lapillicoccus. The sequence goes on from NZ_DATBTV010000004.1 coordinate 19,715, forward strand.
CCTGTCCGACTGCTTCGGCTCGATGGTGAAGCAGCAGGTGCTCGGTCAGGACGCGGCGGACGCGGACTGGCTCATCGGCGAGGGACTGTTCACGGCGAAGGTCAACGGGGTGGCGCTGCGCTCGATGAAGGCACCGGGCACGGCCTACGACGACCCGGTGCTCGGCAAGGACCCGCAGCCGGCCGACATGGACGGCTACGTCACGCTGCCGGCCGACTCGCAGCACGACAACGGCGGGGTGCACACCAACTCCGGCATCCCCAACCGGGCGTTCTACCTCGCGGCCACCGGCATCGGCGGGACGAGCTGGGAGGGCGCCGGGCTCGTCTGGTACGACGTGCTCACGGGCAGCAAGGTCACCAAGGACATCGACTTCGCCGGCTTCGCGGCGCTGACGGTGGATGCGGCGAAGGCACGGTTCGGCGACGCGAGCACCCAGGCCAAGGCCGTCCAGGACGCCTGGCAGACGGTGAAGGTTCTCAAGGCGACCGCGAAGAAGACGAGCCAGAAGCCCAAGAAGAAGCCCAAGAAGTAGTAATCAGGGCGGTGACTTCCACCCCGCGGGAGGGGCACATGTCACCGCGCTGAACGGCAAGGGCGCGATCGCCGGGCGGTTCAGAACCCCAGTCGCTGCAGCTGTTTCGGGTCGCGCTGCCAGTCCTTGGCGATCTTGACGTGCAGGTCCAGGTAGACCGGCTGGCCGAGCAGGGCCTCGATCGCCGTGCGGGCCGTCGTCCCGACCTCGCGCAGCCGGGAACCACCGCGGCCGATGATGATGGCCTTCTGGCTGGACCGCTCGACGTAGACGTTGACGCGCACGTCGAGCAACGGCTTGCCAGCCGGCCGCCCCTCCCGGGGCACCATCTCCTCGACGACGACCGCCAGCGAGTGCGGCAGCTCGTCGCGCACGCCTTCCAGAGCGGCCTCGCGGACCAGCTCGGCGATCATCACCGCCTCCGGCTCGTCGGTGAGGACGCCGTCGGGGTACAGCTGCGGCGACTCCGGTAGGTGGTTCGACAGGACGTCGCGCACCTCCTCGACCTGGTCGCCGCGGGTCGCGGAGCACGGGATGATCTCGTCCCACGACCCGAGCTGGTCGATGGCGATGAGGTGCTCGGCGAGCTGGCCGCGATCCACGCGGTCGCTCTTGGTCGCGATGGCGACGACGGGCTTGTGCTTCACCCGCTGCAGCTCGGTCAGCTCGCGGGCGATGTAGGTGTCACCGGGCCCCGGCCGCTGGTCGGCCGGCAGGCAGAACCCGATGACGTCGACCTCGAGGAGCGTCTCGCGGACCAGGTCGTTGAGCCGCTGGCCGAGCAGCGTACGCGGCTTGTGCAGCCCCGGCGTGTCGACGAGGACCAGCTGCGCCCTCGGGCTCATCGCGATGCCGCGGATGGTGTGCCGGGTGGTCTGCGGCTTCGAGGAGGTGATCGCGACCTTCTGGCCGACCAGGGCATTGGTCAGCGTCGACTTGCCGGCGTTCGGGCGACCCACCAGACAGGCGAACCCCGCCCGGTATGCGAGTTCCGCGGCGGCGTCCGCGTCAGGGGCCGAGGGATCCGTACCACGCCGCTCATCCGTCATGTGCCTGCTCCCTCTCGAGGACCCGCCGGGCGAGCGGCTCGACGTCGTCGGCGTCGAGCGGATCCAACCGTCGCACGATCACGGTCGCGATCCGGTGACGTCGGCCGGCCATCTTCTCGGCGGTGAGCGACAGCCCGGCCACCGGCGCGTGCGACCCGGGGATCGGGACTCGCCCGATCGCCTTGGCCAGCAGACCGCCGACGGTGTCGACCTCCTCCTCCTCGATGTCGACGTCGAAGAGGTCACCGAGGTCGTCGATGCTCATTCCGGCCGGTACCCGGAACGCGCCGTCCTCCAGGTCCTGGACCGACGGCGACTCCTTGTCGTACTCGTCGTCGATCTCCCCGACGATCTCCTCGAGGATGTCCTCGATGGTGACCAGGCCGGCGGTCCCGCCGTACTCGTCGACGATCATCGCGAAGTGGTTCTGCTCCAGCTGCATCTCCCGGAGCAGGTCGTCGGCGGGCTTGCTCTCGGGCACGAAGTGCAGCGGGCGCATGACCTGGTCGACCGGCATGTGGGAGGCCTCGGGGTCCGCATACGTCCGCCGCACGACGTCCTTGAGGTAGAGCAGGCCCCTCGCGTCGTCGCTGTCGTCGCCGACGACCGGGATGCGCGAGAACCCGGAGCGGATGAACAGGGACATGGCCTGCCGGAGCGTCTTGTCCTGGCTGATGGTCACCATGTCGGTCCGCGGGACCATCACCTCGCGAACGACGGTGTCGCCGAGCTCGAAGACCGAGTGGATCATCTCCCGCTCCCCCTCCTCGATGACCGCGGTGTCACCGGCCATGTCGAGCAGGTCGCGCAGCTCCGCCTCGCTCTGGAACGGGCCGTCGCGGTAGCCCTTCCCCGGCGTGACCGCATTCCCCAGCGCGACGAGGACCCGCGAGACCGGACCGAGGACCTTGCGGAGGCCGACCGCGACCGGGGCGGCCCAGAGCGCGACGGTGTCGTAGTTCTGGCGTCCCAGGGTCCGCGGGGAGACGCCGACGACGACGAACGAGACGACGGCCATGATGACGATCGAGATGGTCAGCGCCCACCCGACGCTGTCCAGCAGGCTCAGGACGGCCACGGTGATGAACACCGCACACGTCGCCTCAGCGACGACGCGCAGGAACGCGAGCACGGCGAGGTATGCGGCGGAGTCGGCGACGACGGTGACCAGGGACAGCGACCCCGACCGGCCCTCCTCGGCCAGCTCGGCGGCGCGGACGCGCGACATCCGGAAGATCGCGGACTCGGCCGCCGCCAGGCTGAAGGCCACCACCACGCTCAGCAGCGCGAACAGCAGCATCTGGGCGAACATCTCGGCTCCTAGACCGGGCCGGTAGAAGAGCGGCCGCGGCCGGCGAGGAAGGTCAGCAGCAGCTGACGCTGCAGCTCGAACATCTCGCGTTCCTCGTCAGGCTCCGCGTGGTCGAAGCCGAGCAAGTGAAGGATCCCGTGCGTGGTGAGGAGCAGCAGCTCCTCGTCGGTGGCGTGCCCGGCGTCCTGGGCCTGCTTGGCCGCGACGCTCGGGCAGAGCACGACGTCGCCGAGCATGCCTTCGTCGGGCTCCTTGTCGTCACGCCCCGGACGGAGCTCGTCCATCGGGAAGCTCATGACGTCGGTCGGGCCGGGAAGGTCCATCCACTGCACGTGGAGGGTCTCCATGGCCGGCTCCTCGACGAGGGTGATGCAGAGGTCGGCCTGGGGATGGACCTTCAGCTCCCCCATGACGTAGCGGGAGAGCGCGACCAGCTCGGTGGCGTCGGCGGGGTACTCGGTCTCGTTGAGGACCTCGACGCTCACGGGGTGGCCGTTCGCGGCTCGTCGCGAACCGGCCGCCGGTGCTGCGTCCGCCGGCCGCGCCCATCCTCCCGGCGTTCGCGGCGGTCGGCGTCGGACCGGTCGTAGGCGTCGACGATGGCCGTGACCAGACGGTGGCGAACGACGTCGACGGAGGTCAGCTCGGAGAAGTGGATGTCGTCGACGCCGTCGAGGATGTGCCGGACCTGGCGGAGCCCCGACGTGGTGCCCTCGGGCAGGTCCACCTGAGTGACGTCGCCGGTCACGACCATCTTCGACCCGAAACCGAGCCGGGTAAGGAACATCTTCATCTGCTCGGCCGAGGTGTTCTGCGCCTCGTCGAGGATGATGAACGAGTCGTTCAGGGAGTTGTGAGTAACCACGAAGTCGTCGGTCACATACAGACTGTCGGCTGCCCCGACCTGGATGCAGACCGTCTCGCGCTCTCCGGCAGGGGTGACGGCGTGTACGTACCGCATCGGTCGGGTGACCGCCGTGGTTCCGTAGCGCGCACGCTTGCGCGCCAACCTGAACGGCTGAAGGCCCTCAGGGAGCCGAATGTCCAGGACGTAGGCGTCGTTGAGGTAGCGGACTTCCCGACCGTGGGCATACCCCGGAGTTCGACCCCATGCCGGTCGGGTCCGCCAGTAGGCGATCCCGCCCAACGATCGCACGAGGAACAGAACGTCGTCTCGAAGCCGGGGAGAGGTGGTCGTGTACTGGACGCGCGCGCGCCGCCCCGCCTGCATCACCGGGCCACCGTCGGTGTCGAGCAGGCCTTGCAGGACCGCGAGCCGGACCTCGACAGAGTTGTTGAGGTAGACCGTGGGTACGAACTTGTCTGACGACGTCATTCCGTCGAGACCCAGATCGCGGATCGTCTCCGTCGCCGGGTTCGCGACGATGACACCACCGCGACGGCCTTCCACGTGCCGCAGCACGTCGTTGTACCCGCCCCTGTACGTCAGCTCGATGCGGTCGAGGCCCGCCTCAAGCGCGGCGGCCAGCTCAGGGTCGGCTGTTGCGAACGACGGTGTGGTCGTCGTCGTGGTACAGCCGTCGCCGAGGAGGAGTCCGAGGCAGTACGGGTCGATCGCTACCGGCCTGGGGTCCATCTGTACCGCGCTCACGACAGGCAGCTCGAACCGGTGGAAGTGTCCTGCTCGCACTCGCCCGATCATGTCCTGGGTCTGCACCACGCGGCTCCGCCCTCGCCGTTTGTCGTCGCGAGTGGCCACCGTCCACAGGTGCTCGCCGCAGGCAAGGGTCGACGCGCCGTCCTGGGTCGTCACCCGATAGATCCGCTTCATGCCCTGTGGATAGACACCGAGGACGGGCGTTGGCCGCCCGTCCGATCCGGTGACGAGGTCACCGACGCGAAGGGAGCCGATGGTGCGAAAACCCTCTGGCGTCATCACCTGTGCATCGACCGGCTGCGCCCGACCGCGCATGTACGCCAGGGGGGCGACCTCGATGGTCCCGGCGGCCATCAGCCGCGGGATCGAGTCCGGGTCGACCATGTCGTGAAGGGCGTCGTAGAGCGGCCGCAGGTAGGGGTCGATCTTGTCGTTGAGGGTGCCTGGGAGGAACCCGAGCCGCTCCCCCGCCTCGACGGCCGGGCGGGTGAGGATGATCCGGGTGACCTGCTTCGCCTGCAGCGCGGCGACGGCCTTGGCCATCGCGAGGTAGGTCTTGCCGGTGCCGGCGGGGCCGATGCCGAAGACGATGGTGTGCTCGTCGATCGCGTCTACGTAGCGCTTCTGGTTCAGCGTCTTGGGCCGGATGGTGCGACCGCGGTTGCTGACGATGTTCATCGTCAGGACATCGGCGGGCCGCTCGCGGGTCTGGCTGCGCAGCATGGAGATCGACCGCTCGACGGCGTCGCGGTTCAGCGGCTGGCCGACATCGATGATGACGAGCAGCTCGTCGATGAGCCGCTCCACGAGGGCCACCTCCGAGCTGACGCCCCGCAGCGAGATCTCGTTGCCACGGACGTGCACGTCGAGCAGCGGGAACGCCCGCTCCATGGTCCGCAGCAGCTCGTCGCGGGGTCCGAGGAGCGTGACCATCGAGATCGAGGTCGGGATGGTGATGATGTGCGTCGGGACGGACGGGCTCGACGTGCTGAGGTCGAGGTCGTCGCGCTCACTCGGCGCGGAGGGATGGTCGGCGTCTGTCATCTTCCCGCCAGTTTACGTGCGCGACGGCACCCCGCCGAACTCAGATTGTCGCCGGCGTCCCGTCCTCAGCCGGGCGGCCAGGCCATCCGGCGGCCGCCGAGCACGTGCAGGTGAGCGTGGAACACCGTCTGCCCGGCGAGCTCCCCCGTGTTGGCGACCATGCGGAACCCGGCCTCGAGCCCCTCCTCCTCGGCCACGGACGCCCCCAGCGCGACGACGTCGGCCAGCTCCTCCGGGTACTCCGCGAGGGCGCCGAGGTTCTCGACGTGTCGCCGAGGGATGACGAGGACGTGCGTCGGCGCCTGCGGGTTGATGTCACGGAAGGCGACCGACTGTCCCGTCTCGCGGACGACGTCCATCGGGATCTTGCCCTCGAGCATGTCGCAGAAGAGGCACATGGGGACGATCCTCACGATCCTGGGCGGATCGTGTCAACGTGTCGGGCGGGTCGTGCGTCTACTCGTCATGGGACGGTTGGGCATGGCGGTTCGCCAGACGGACAGCGACTCTGCGTTGCCGGCCGACGAGGCGCTGACCGACCTGTATGCGATGCACTGGGCCGGCCTCGTCCGGCTCGGCGCGCTGCTGCTGCGTGATCGGAACCGCGCGGAGGAGGTCGTCCAGGACGCCTTCGTCGCCGCATACCCGCGTCTGGCGCGGCTGCGGCAGGAGGGGACGGCGCTGGCCTACCTGCGCCGCTCGGTGGTCAACGGCTGCCGGTCGGGGTTCCGCCACCATGCGGTGGAGGCGCGCTACCTCGCCTCGCAGGCCGGGTCGGCCGACGCGCTCGGACGGCTCACCGGGGAGAGCGCCGAGACCGCCGTCCTGCGTCACGACGACGACGAGGCGGTGCTCGACGCGGTCCACCGGCTCCCGCAGCGACAGCGCGAGGTCGTCGTCCTGCGGTACTACGCCGACCTCAGCGAGCGTCAGATCGCCGACGCGCTGGACATCTCCCCCGGCTCGGTGAAGGCGCACGCCCACCGGGCGCTCACGACCCTGCGCGACTCGCTGGAAGGTGCGCCATGACCGACCGTCACGATGTCGAAGGCCTCGAGGAGATCGAGGAGCGGCTGCGCGGTGCCCTGACCCGCGAGGCCGACGCGATCCGTCCCGACGACCGGCTCGGCGACATCCGCGCCGCGATGTCTCCCACCGCCGCTCGGCGGCGCTCGTGGCTGCCGCCGATCGCCGCCGCAGCCGCGGTCGCCGTGATGGCCGTCGGCGCGTGGGTCGCCCTGCGCCCGGCATCCGCTCCGGCGCCCGTCCCCGCGACACCGTCCATGACCGTCCCCGTGAGCCCCGTTCCCAGCCCGCCTCCGGGCGACTCCGGAACCGGCTCGGCGACCGGCTCGGCGACCTCGGCCACCAGTGCACCCGTGCCCACTGTCCCCGTTGGCCTGCCCGTCTACTACGTCGCGCCTCCGGGGTCGCCCGACGGCCACTACGCCCTGGTCCGGGTGTTCGTCCCAGGTCAGCTCCCCGTGGGAGCGACGGCCGCGCAGAAGGCCGACGCCGCTCTCGCCGCCGCCGTCACCGTGCCCGCGAGCACCCCGAACCGCTTCGTCGCCGCGTGGCCGACCGGCACCACGGCGACCTACGTCGCGCTGGCCGCGCCAGAAGTCGGGGTTCTGCTCAGCGGGCCGGGGGCCACCGGGCTTCCCGACGACGCGCAACGGCTGGCGGTGCAAGCCCTGGTGTGGACGGTCACCGCCGCGGTCCAGCAGGCCAATGCCCCGGTGGTCGTCACCGTCCCGGGCGGCCGCGTCTTCGACACGATGCCCTCCAACGTCTACAAGCGGCCGGCGGACGAGCGGGTGTTCACCGAGGTCGCCTCGATCTGGGTGGACAGCCCGTATGCGGGCCAGGCGCTGCCCGGCGGCAAGGCGGTGGTCGTGACCGGCCAGGCGTGCACCTTCGAGGCCAACGTCGTCTGGGAGCTGCGTCAGGGCGGTTCGGTCGTGAAGAAGGGCAACACCACCGCGTCCTCGGGCTGTCCGCAGCAGGGTTCGTGGACCGTCGACCTCGGGGTCCTGGCGGCGGGCCAGTACGAGTTCCGCGGGATCGAGGTCAGCGCCAAGGACGGCAGCGTCGCCTTCCAGGACATCGTGACCTTCTCGGTCGGCTGAGGGAGCGTCGCCGGCTCAGTGCCAGCGAGCGAGCGACGCCAGAACCGCCAGCGCCACGGGTCCGGCGGTCGACGAGCGCAGCACCTCCGGGCCGAGCCGGACCGGCCGGCCACCGGCAGCCACCAGGGCGGCCAGCTCGGTGTCGCTGATGCCGCCCTCCGGCCCGACCACCACGACGACGTCGCCGTGGTCGGGGAGGTCCACACCGGCCAGGGACTCGGTCGCGGTCTCGTGGAGAACCAGCGCGACGGCCGCGGTCGAGAGGCGCGCGGCGAGCTCAACGGTTCCGACCGGCTCGGCGACCACCGGCACCCGGGAGCGCCGCGACTGCTTGGTGGCCGCGACGCATACCGACTCCCAGCGGCGACGGCCCTTCGCCTCGCGCTCGCGGTCGCGCCAGACCACGACGCCGCGGGCGGCCTGCCACGGCACGACCTCGTCGACGCCGAGCTCGGTCGCCGTCTCGACCGCCTGCTCGTCGCGGCCGCCCTTCGCCAGCGCCTGGACGAGGACGAGGCGCAATTCGGGTTCGGGCTCGTCGACGACCCTCCCCAACCGCGCCGAGAAGGCGTCCCGCCCGGTCTGCGTGACCGTCGCCTCCGCCCGCCGGCCCCGTCCCCCGAGCAGCACCGTCTCGCCGGCGCGAACCCGGACCACGGTGACCGCGTGCCGCCCCTCGGCACCGCTGACCTTGATCTCGTCACCGGCGGACGCCGACGGCCAGTCCGCCCCGTCGACGAGGAACATCCGGTCGGTCATGCCCTCAATCCGACCACGCTCCGGCTCCCCCGTCCGTCAAGGCCGCGACGATTCTCGGTCCGTCAGACAGGCACTGCGGGCGGCTGCGGCAGCGACACGCCGACGAGCACGCAGGACACGCAGACTCCGAACGGGTTCTGCCGGTTCGACGGATCCCCGATGGTGTCAGCGGGTCTTGAAGGCGTCGCGGAGCTTGCCCATGAAGCCCTTCTCCATCGGCGCGAGCTTGCCGGCCGGCCGCTCCTCACCGCGCAGCGTCGCGAGCTGACGGAGCAGGTCCTCCTGCTCGGGCGTCAGGTGGGTCGGGGTCTGGATGTTGGTGTGGACGATGAGGTCGCCGCGGCCGCTGCCCCGCAGGTGGGTGACGCCCAGTGAACGCATGGTCAGGGTCTCGGCGGGCTGGGTGCCGGGCGACACGACGAGCTCGCGTTCCCCGTCGAAGGTCCACAGCTGCAGGGTCGTCCCGAGTGCGGCGGCGGTCATCGGCAGCTCCACCTGGCAGTGCAGGTCGTCGCCGCGGCGGGTGTAGATCGAGTGGGGACGGACCGCCACCTCGACGTAGAGGTCGCCGGCCGGACCCGCGCCGGGACCGACCTCCCCCTCGCCGGTGAGCTGGATCCGAGTGCCCGAGTCGACACCGGCGGGGACCCGCAGCTTCAGCGTTCGCCGGGTCCGGACCCGGCCCTGGCCCGAGCACTCGAAGCACGGGTGCTGGATGACGGTGCCGAAGCCCTGGCAGGCGTTGCACGGCCGGCTGGTCATCACCTGCCCGAGGAACGAGCGCTGGACGGTCTGGACCTCGCCGCGGCCGTTGCAGACGTTGCAGGACGAGGTGCCGGTTCCCGGCTGGGCCCCCGAACCCCCACACGTCCCACACGCCGCCGCCGTGTCGACGACGAGCTCCTCGTCGGAGCCGAACACCGCGGCAGAGAGGTCGATGTCCAGTCGAACCAGGGCGTCCTGGCCGCGCTGCTGACGGGACCGGGGACCTCGGGACGTCGCCGCCCCGGCACCGAAGAAGGCGTCCATGACGTCGCTGAACGTGAAGCCCTGACCGAACCCGCCCTCCCCGGCCATCGCGTAGGGGTCGGCGCCCAGGTCGAACGCGCGCTTCTTCTCGGGGTCGGAGAGGACGTCGTAGGCCTGGGAGATCTTCTTGAACTCCTCCTCGGCCTCCTTGCCCGGGTTGACGTCCGGGTGGAGCTTGCGGGCCAGCTTGCGGTAGGCGCGCTTGATCTCCTCCTCGGTCGCCGTGCGAGGGACGCCGAGGTCCTGGTAGTAGTCGTTCAACGAATGTCCTTGTCTGACAACAAAATCGGACTCAGGGTCCGAGGATCTCAGAGACGTAGCGGGCCACTGCACGCACCGTCGTCATCGCCGTGGGGTAGTCCATCCGGGTCGGACCGAGCACCCCGAGCCCGGCGACGACCTCCGAGCCCGCCGCATACCCGGTGGAGACGACGGACGTGGAGGTGAGCCCCCGGTGCGCGTTCTCGTGGCCGATGCGTACGGCCACCGCGTCGTGTCCGAGCCCCGTCCCTGTCTCGCTGCCCAGCGTACCCAGCAGCTTGAGCAGCACGACGTGCTCCTCCAGTGCCTCGAGCACCGGGCCGATGGTCAGCGGGAAGTCGGGCCCGAACCGGGCGAGGTTGGAGGTGCCGGCCAGCACCACGCGCTCCTCGCGCTCCTCCAGCAGGGCCTCGTCGAGCGCCCGGGCAACCGACCGCACCGTGTCGCGCTCGACCGGATCGAACCGGTCGGCCAGGGCCGACAGCCGGGCGGACGCCTCGAGGAACGGCCGCGAGGACACCTCGGCGTTGAGCTCCGAGCGCAGCCGTGCGACGAAGCTCTCGCCCCGCTCGCCGACCAGGTCGCCGTCGGTGGTGACGATCCGCTGCTCGACCCGGCCGGTGTTGACGATGACCACGACCATCAGCCGGTCCGACCCGAGGGGCACCAGCTCGATGTGGCGCACCGTGGACCGGGTGAGGCTCGGGTACTGCATCACCGCGACCTGCCGGGTCAGCGTGGAGAGCAGCCGCACGGTCCGGTCGACGACGTCGTCGAGGTCGACCGCGCCGGCGAGGAACGTGCGGATGGCCGACTTCTCGGCGGCGGACATCGGCTTGATCGAGCTGAGGCGGTCGACGAAGAGGCGGTACCCCGCGTCCGTCGGGACCCGTCCCGCCGAGGTGTGCGGTGCGTGGATCAGGCCCTCCTCCTCGAGGATGGCCATGTCATTGCGGACGGTCGCGGCCGAGACGCCCAGGTGATGGCGTTCGACGAGCGCCTTGGACCCGACCGGTTCGGAGGTCTGGACATAGTCCTGGACGATGGCCCGCAGCACGGCGAGCCGACGTTCCTCGCTCACGACGTCACCTCCTTCGACCGGTTCGCTGACGGGTTCCGCTCTCCTCAACGCGTGGCTGGCACTCCGGGTGCCAGAGTGCCAGTACCCGCCAAGTCTACGTCGTCGGCGCTGAACCGCCCGGCGCGTCGCAGACCGGCGCCGGTATGCGGGTGCCTACCCTCCCAGCGTGGACCGGTACGGAGCGGATGTGCTGAACGGCGACTGGCGTCGTCGCGGGCGGCCGGCCCCGGCGGAGGTCCCCGCCGAGCCGGGGCTCGTGGTCGAGGACGCCGGGACCGGCTGGTGCGGAGCCGTGACGCGGGTCGAGAAGGCCGGCGGTATGCAGGTGGTGCACCTCGAGGACCGGCGTGGGCGCACGCGCGGGTTCCCGCTGGGTTCGGGGTTCCTCGTCGACGGGCAGCCGGTCGTGCTCACCCCACCCCGGCGAGCGGCGGCCACCGTGCTGGCCGAGGCCCGGCGGGCGGAGTCCCGGACCGCGAGCGGGTCGACAGCCGTGCGTGGCCGGCGCGCCACGGTGGCGGCGGCCTCCCGGCTGTTCGTCGAGGGCCGGCACGACGCCGAGCTGGTCGAGAAGGTCTGGGGCGACGACCTGCGCGTCGAGGGCGTCGTCGTCGAGATGATGGACGGAGTCGACGACCTGCCCGCGGCGATCGCCGAGTTCGGTCCCGGCGCTGGTCGCCGGATGGGTGTCCTCGTCGACCACCTCGTTCCCGGGACCAAGGAGTCCGGGATCGTCGACGCCGTCCGGGCCCTGCCGGGAGCCCGCGGACACGTCAAGGTCCTGGGCCACCCCTACGTCGACGTCTGGCAGTCGGTGCGCCCCGCCCGGCTCGGACTGGACGCGTGGCCGGTCGTCCCCCGCGGCCAGGACTGGAAGCACGGGATCTGCGCGGCGCTCGGCTGGCCGCACGACAGCCAGGCGGACATCGCACTGGCGTGGAAGCGGATCCTCGGAAGGGTGCGCAGCTACGCCGACCTCGAGCCGACCCTCCTGGCCAGCGTGGAGGAGCTCATCGACTTCGTCACGGCTCCGGAGACACCCTGACCGGACCCTGAACTCGGCGGTCCGACGGAACAACGGCTCAAGCCACGACGTCACACTGGATGTCACGACCATCCGACCAGGGGAGACCATGTCCACCAACCAGCCCTACGGCCCCACCTCCGGCCACCAGGCCACCGGTGAGGAGAGGACCGCGAGCATCCTCGCCCACCTGTCGGCGATCATCGCGGCGATCCTCACCGCCGGGTGGCTGAGCTTCGTCGGCCCGCTCATCATCTGGGCGATCTACAAGAACCGCAGCCCCATGGTGCGCCAGGCGGCCGCCGGCTCGTTCAACTTCAACGTCGGCCTCTGGATCATGAACATCGTCGCGTGGATCTGCGTGTTCACGGTCCTGCTCATCCCGGTCGCCCTCGTGCTGTTCTTCATCGCGAACATCCTCATCTTCGTCTTCCACATCATCGGGGCGGTCAAGGCGAGCAAGGGCGAGGTCTACGAGTACCCGTTCCAGATCCGCATCCTGCACTGACGTGCGTGCTTCGTGCGCCGGCTCCTCCACTTACCCCAGGAGCCGGCGCACGACCGTGTCGGCCAGGAGGCGACCCCGCCGGGTGAGGCGCACCTGGCGGTCCCGGACCGCCGAGGGGCCGTCGACCAGCCCGTCGGCCACGAGGCCGGCGACCGCGGTCCGGCCCGACGGCTGCAGCCCGGTCACCGGTATGCCCCCGGCCAGCCGGGCGCCGAGCAGGACCCACTCGTCGTGCCGCTGCTCGTCGGTGAGGAGCTCGCGGGCGGCGGCGGGCGAGTCCCCGGCGGCCAGGCGGGAGGCATACGCCGCCGGGTGCTTGACGTTCCACCACCGCACGCCGCCGACGTGGCTGTGGGCGCCCGGTCCGACGCCCCACCAGTCGCCGCCGGCCCAGTACCCCTCGTTGTGGCGGCACCGGTACTCGGGTGACCGGGCCCAGTTGCTCACCTCGTACCACCCGTATCCCGCGGCCGTCAGGACGTCGTCGGCGAGCTCGTACTTGTCGGCCTCGTCGTCGTCCTCGGGTGCCGGGACGTCCCCACGACGCACCTGCGCCGCGAGCCGGGTCCCCTCCTCGACGACCAGCGCGTAGGCGGAGACGTGGTCGGGTTCGAGAGCGACCGCCGTGTCGAGGCTGCGGCGCCAGTCATCCAGAGACTCCCCCGGCGTGCCGTAGATGAGGTCGAGGCTGACGCCGAGCCCGGCGGTCCGGGCCCAGCCGACCGCGCGAGCGACGTTCGCGGGGTCGTGGGTCCGGTCGAGGGTCCGCAGGACGTGCGGTACGGCGCTCTGCATGCCGAGGCTCACGCGGGTGAAGCCGCCCGCGGCCAGCTCGGCCAGCGACGCGGCCGAGACCGAGTCGGGGTTGGCCTCAGTGGTCACCTCCGCCGTGGGCGACAGCCCGAACCGGTCCTGGATGCCGCGCAGCACCGCTACGAGGTCCCCCGGCGGCAGCAGCGTGGGGGTGCCGCCACCGACGAACACCGTCTCGACCTCCGGCACCCCGTCGCCGAGCACCCGCCGGGCCAGGTCGAGCTCGCACAGGGCGGCCGACGCATACGTGCCGAGGCTGGCGCCGGGCACGGAGCCGTCGCCCAGCTCCGTGAGCGTGTAGGTGTTGAAGTCGCAGTACCCGCAGCGGACCGTGCAGAAGGGGACGTGCACGTAGACCCCGAACGGCGCGCTCCCGAGCCGCGCGAGCGCCGCAGCGGGCAGCTCGCCGGAGGTCGGGGCGGGCTCGCCGTCCGGAAGGGCACTCGGCACGTGGACGAGTGTCCCAGCCGGTCAGCCGGTGTGCGTCGTCACCCCGTAGCGCGCGCGGGTGCGCAGCGCCCAGTCGCTGGCCGGCACGTTGCCCACTGCAGCCAGCAGGACGAGGCCACCCATGACCAGCCAGCCGGGCCCTCCCCAGTCGATGCAGAGGAAGGCCACCAGCGGCGGGGCCAGGATCGAGGCGAGCGAGAAGCTCATCCCGGCCAGGCCCTGGTACTGGCCCTGTCGCTCCTGCGGCGCCAGGCCCATCTGGACGCCCCACTGGCCGCCGGACCCGATCATCTCGCCGACACAGTGGACAGCGGCCCCGGCGAGCAGGAGGGTAGCGGCCGCCCACGGCGGCAGGCCGGCCGCGAGGGCGATGAGCGCGAACCCCGCCAGCACCCAGAACCCGGAGAACGCCATCCGCCGCGCCGCCTTGGGCACGGTGTCCGACCCCCGCGACAGCCGCACCTGGAACACCGCCACGGCGACGGTGTTGACGAGCATGGTGCCGGCCACCAGCCAGGTCGGCGCGCTCGTGTGGCCGGCGATCCACAGCGGGACGGCGAGCTCGATGACGAAGAAGTGCATCGCGTAGATCCCGGTGAGGATGCAGACGACGACGAACGGCCCGTCCCGCAGAGCGCCCAGTCGGGACTCACCCTGCACCCGGGCCGGCGCCGGTGCGAGGTGCGGCAACCGGGTGAGCACCAGCGCGGACACCAGGAAGCTCGCGCCGTTGAGGGCGAAGACCGACAGGTAGGCCCACGGCTGGTTGACGGCGAGGGCGAGACCCCCGAGCAGGGCGCCGACCGAGATCCCGACGTTGGTGACCGAGCGCAGGTACGCCTTGAAGGACACCCCCCGGCCACCGGTCGCGACCCGCGCGATGTAGCCCGAGCGGATGGCGCTCGCCCCGCGGTCGAAGAACGCCTCGACGGCGAGCACCAGCACGAGCCCGGCGAAGGAGCGGGCGACCAGGAGCCCGAGGGTGGCCATCCCCGCGGCGGCGGTCAACCAGACCAGCACCTCCCGCGGGCCGCGGACGTCGCCGAGGTGACCGAGGGGAACCTGACAGAACAGGGCGACCGCGGCGGCCACGGCCAGCGCCGCGCCGACCTGGGTCGGCGACAGCCCGATGACGTGCGTGAAGTACAGGGCGGACGTCGTCATGAGGGCGCCGTTGCCCATCGTATTGACCAGGGTGGCGACGGCGAGGACCCGCAGCGTGGGGTCGACGGGAACCCCTCTCCGGGTCAGCCGGTCGGCCTCGTCGACGGTCGTCACACTCGCAATATATCTCGACGTCAAGATAAATTCACCTGGACAGTCAAGCGGTTCGGCGTGTCGGGCGCGACACGCCGAGAGGCTGAAAATCCCCCGACGATTTTGCCGGGAAGCCCTTGCGGGGAGGCCTCGGGAGGGCCTAGAAATATCCCCACGCCACCGGTTCGCCGGAGGCGGACCGAAGATCTGAGGAGTCGAGTTCTCTTTCGGGAGAAGGAGATTCGCGGAACTTCGGGTGTGTGCGAGGGTCAAACCTCGGACACGAGCGGCGGGCTTCGGCTCGTCGTAGAAGGCCCCGGCGACTCATACTCTCCGGGGCCTTCGCCTTTCCCCGGTTAGGGTCGTCGACGTGACGACGACCCACGTTCCCGGATGGATCGAGCTCGACGGTGTCGACAACATGCGCGACGTGGGCGCTCTGCCGACGACCGACGGCGGCGCCGTCGTGGCGGGCCGCCTGATCCGGTCGGACAACCTCCAGGAGCTGCCACCCGCCTCGGTCCGCCACCTGGTCGACGACCTGGCGGTCACCGACGTCGTCGACCTGCGCACCGTGGTGGAGGTCGCCAAGGAGGGCGACGGGCCGATGCTCGCGGAGCCGGGTGTCCGCATCCATCACCACACGCTCTACACCGAGGACACCAAGGAGACCGGGATCCCGGCCGGCGAGCGCAAGCTGCCCTGGGAGGCGGACCGCAACATGGGCACGGCCGCCAAGGTCCGCCCTCCGCACAAGGAAGAGCAGAAGCACGACGCGTACTGGTCGCAGCACTACCTCGGCTACCTCGACCGGCGCCCGGACTCGGTCGTCGCGGCGCTCCGGGCGATCGGTGAGGCCGACGGCGCCGTGGTCGTCCACTGTGCCGCCGGCAAGGACCGGACGGGGACAGTCATCGGGCTGGCACTCCTCGTCGCCGGAGTCACGCCGGAGGCGGTGATTGCCGACTTCGCGGCCTCGGCCGAGCGCGTCCCCCGCATCATGCAACGGCTGGCCCGGCATCCGGTCTACGCGGCGAACCTGGAGGGCAAGACCGTGGCGCAGCAGGCCCCTCGCGCCGAGACGATGCGCCTCCTCGTGGAGGCGCTCGACCGCGAGGGCGGACCTGAGACGTGGCTGAGGCGGCACGGCTGGACCGACGACGACACCCAGCGCCTACGCGCCAAGCTGCTCACGCCCTGACGGGGAGGGTGGCCGGGCCACCCTCCCCCGCAGGGTCTGATCGCTAGGCGACGCGGCGCCGTCGTGAGAGGACCAGGGCGGCCGTCCCGAGCAGGAGCAGCAGCCCGGCCCACCACAGGACCGGCAGGAGGTCGGCGCCGGTCTTCGGCAGCTCAGGCGGGACCACACCCGGCGGCGGCGTCTGGTGGTTCGTCGTGCACGTCGTGCACGTGCCCCCTGGACCCGGTGTGGCGACGTTCTTCACCGTGACGTTGTAGGCGTCGCTGTTGAGCTTGACCTGGTACGTCAGCGTTGCCGTGTCGCCCTTCGCGGCCAGCGTGGGTATCTGCCACGTGAGGAAGGTGCCGGCCAGCGTGGCGCCGTCCGGAACCGCGACGAGCGTGCCGTGAGCGAGCAC
>NZ_DATBTV010000005.1:0-12480 GCF_036559105.1 Lapillicoccus sp.
TCGACGCCCGGTTGTTACGCCGGCACGGCGAGTCCAACCGGGGCGAGGCGCTGGTCTACCTTTGGGCACCGACCGGGGACGAGACCGTCGAGGCGCGGCTGTTCTTCACCCAGGGGGCCGGCGCCATCGAGGACCCGGCGACCGGTTCGGCCTGCGCGAACCTCGGCGGCTGGTGGCACGCCCGAGGCGAGCGCGGGATCCGACGCGTGGTCCGGCAGGGGCACGCCGTCCACCGGCCGTCCGAGCTGCACCTCGAGGTCGACGCCGACGGCGGCATCCACGTCGGCGGCACCGTCCACGAGCTCGGCGCCGGAGTCCTCGTCCTCTAGCTCCGTGCCCGCGCCCTTCGCACTTCCGCCCGGACTCCCCGCTCGGCTTGACGGTGCGTCCAGCGACTCGACGCACCGTGTAGGCCGAGTCAAGTCCCTTGACTCAGCCTCAAGCCGAGTGGGGCTCAGCCGGCGGCGCGGCGGACCAGCTCGAAGCAGACGACGGCCGCCGCTGCCGACACGTTGAGCGACTCCACGCCGCCGGACATCGGGATCGAGACCCACGACCTCACCCGCTCGGCGACCTCCGCGCCGACGCCGGCCGTTTCCGAGCCGAGCACGAAGCACACGTTCTCGGGCCACTCCGCCTCGAACAACGTCGACGGGCCGTCGGCCGCCAGGCCCACGAGATGGAACCCCGCAGCCGACAACAGGTCCGCGGCCTCACCGGCGGTGCCCACCTTGAGGATCGGCGCCCGAAACGCCACCCCGGCCGACGCCTTGACCACCATGGGGTCGATCGAGGCCACCCCACGCCGCGGCACGACCACCCCGTCGATCCCGGCGGCGGTGGCGCTGCGCAGGATCATCCCCACGTTCGCCGGCGTCGTGATCCCGTCGAGGAGCAGCACCCGCCGGAGGGCAACGTCGTCGAGCGCGTCGACGAGCGGACGCATACGGGGCGCCACGACGTCGGCGAAGACCCCCTGGTCCTGACGGCCGTTGCCGGCCAGCTTCTTGACGCGGTCAGCGGACGCGCGCTCCAGCGGAACGCCTCGGTCACGGGCCAGCTCGATGATCTCGCCAATCCCGTGGCCCTTGACGCCCTCGGCCAGCACGACCTTGTCGACCACCAGGCTCAGGTCGTCGAGCACCTCGATGACCGGGTTCCGGCCGTAGACCGTGACGAACCGATCCTTCGGTGACCCCGGACTTCGTCCGTTGTCACCGTGGCTCCATTTAGGTGAAACCACCAGGGACTACGCCTCGAGCCGTTCGAAGGTCAGCGAGTACGGCAGTCCGGTCGCCCGCTCGGGCATCCCAAGGATCATCGTCACCAGCTCGCGCGGCTTGGGGAAGTCGTCGGGCAGGACGTCGTTGTAGGCGTGGTGCGCCTCGAGCGACGCGATCGCCGGTTCTAGGTGCTCCCCGACGTCGATGAAGTGGGTCGCGACGGGGGAGGCGCCCACGAGGACGGTCTTGATGCCGGCCCACGGCTCCACGCCCTCGTCCTCGAGGTCGGTGAAGATCCAGCGGTTGCCGCAGTCCCGGACCGCGTCGAGCGTCGCGAGCCCCACCGCGCGGTGGTCCGACTGGCTCAGCCGGTTCATGAACCGCACGTCGTGACCCTGCGAGACCACACAGTCGGGCTTGCGCAGGCGCATCACCTTGCACAGCTCGCGCCGCAGCGGCACGCCGTACTCGATGACGCCGTCGCGGAAGTCGAGGAAGTCGACGATGTCGACTCCGACGGCCTCGGCCGCCGCGATCTCCTCGGCCTCCCGAGCCGGCCCGGCCTCGTCGGGGTGCATCGTGTCGATCCCCGCCTCACCGCGGGACGCGAGCAGATAGGTGACCGTCTTCCCGGCCTTGACCCACTTGTCGACCGCCGCCGACAGCCCGTACTCAATGTCGTCCGGATGCGCGACGACGCACATCACGGACTGGAAAGTCGACTCGTCCAGAAGCTCCAACGGGCGGGGCCCCATCCCCGGCGGCGTACTCATGCCGGAACCCTAGTGCCCGCCACCTCCAGCGCCGCGGGGTTCAGACCAGTGCCCGCCAGAAGGTCGTGAGCCGTCCCTCGTCGCCGAGGAGGTGGATCGCCAGGGTCGGCGGTCCGTCGAGCCAGATGTGGTCCTGCGGCTCCTGGTCGAGGGTGACGCTCGACACGACGCCGCCGCCGACGAGCGCCGGGCGACCGGCGAAGGTCGTCGCACACATCGTGTGGTTGTGGCCGACCAGCACGGCGACGACGTGGGGATGGCGCGCGAGGACCGCCTCCAGCTCGGGGCCGTTGCGCAGCTGGATCTCGTCAGCGCGGCCGATACCGACGGTGGTGGGCGGGTGGTGGAAGCAGACGAACGTCGGGCGCGACGAAGCGGTGAGCCGCTCGTCGAGCCACGCGAGCGACGAGGCCGCCAGCTCGCCGTGGTCGATGCGCTGACCGTCGACCGCGGGGACGAGGGAGTCGAGCATGAGGAACCGGTATGCGCCGACGTCCAGCTCCTGGTCCAGCGGACCCTCCCGGTCACCGCCGAGCAGAGCCCTCGCGAACGGACCGCGGACGTCGTGGTTCCCCGTCCCGACCAGCAGCGGGCCGTCCCACGCCGAGAGCAGGTCGCGTGCTGTCGCATACTCCTCCGGCGAGCCGTGGTCGGCGACGTCACCGGTGACCAGCAGAAGGTCGGGGGCGGGCGACAGCGAACAGACGTGCCGGATGACCAGGGCAGCCCGGTCGACGGACTCCGGCCGACCGCCGATGTGGAGATCGCTGACGTGGGCGACAGTGAGCACGACGGCAGACTAGAGGTGGCGATCCGGGGAGAATGGTGCGGGAATGGCGGCCGAGACGGTCGTGTTCAAGTGATTGAATCGTCAATCACATAGGAGGCGGGTCATGCAGTTCGGGATCTTCACGGTCGGGGACGTCACCACGGACCCCACGACGGGCCGGACGCCGACCGAGCACGAGCGGATCAAGGCGACCATCGCCATCGCGAAGAAGGCGGAGGAGGTCGGGCTCGACGTCTTCGCGACGGGGGAGCACCACAACCCGCCGTTCGTCCCGTCCGCGCCGACCACGACGCTGGCGTACATCGCCGCCCAGACCGAGCGGCTCATCCTCTCCACCGCCACTACGCTCATCACGACGACCGACCCGGTGCGCATCGCCGAGGACTACGCGACGCTGCAGCACCTGTCCGACGGCCGCAACGACCTCATGCTCGGCCGCGGCAACACCGGCCCGGTGTACCCGTGGTTCGGCAAGGACATCCGCCAGGGCATCCCGCTGGCCGTCGAGAACTACGCGCTGCTGCACCGGCTGTGGCGCGAGGACGTCGTCGACTGGCAGGGCAAGTTCCGCACGCCGCTCCAGGGCTTCACCGCGACGCCCCGGCCGCTGGACGGTGTGCCGCCGTTCGTCTGGCACGGCTCGATCCGCAGCCCGGAGATCGCCGAGCAGGCGGCCTACTACGGCGACGGCTACTTCGCCAACCACATCTTCTGGCCGGCGTCGCACACCGAGCAGATGGTCGGCTTCTACCGGAAGCGGTTCGAGCACTACGGCCACGGCACCGCCGATCAGGCCATCGTCGGCCTCGGGGGTCAGGTGTTCATGCGGAAGAACAGCCAGGACGCCGTCCGCGAGTTCCGGCCGTATTTCGACAACGCGCCGGTCTACGGACACGGCCCGTCGATGGAGGACTTCACCCGGGAGACGCCGCTGACCGTCGGCTCGCCGCAGCAGGTTATCGAGCGCACGCTCGGCTTCCGCGACTACGTCGGCGACTACCAGCGCCAGCTGTTCCTCATGGACCACGCCGGCCTGCCGCTGAAGACGGTCCTGGAGCAGCTCGACATCCTCGGCGAGGAGGTCGTCCCCGTGCTGCGCCGCGAGTTCGCCGCGCTGCGCGCCCCGGGCGTGCCCGACGCGCCGACCCACGCCAGCCTGGTCGCCGCCCGCGACGCCGAGCCGGCGCCGGCCGAGGTCCAGGAGGTCTCGTGACGACGCGGACCATCGTCGTCGTCAGTGGCGGTCTCAGTGTGCCGTCGTCGTCGCGGCTGCTGGCCGACCGGCTGGCCGCCGCGACGCAGCGGTCGCTGGCCGAGCGCGAGGACGACGCGGTCGTCGAGACGGTGGAGCTGCGCGAGCACGCCCACGCCATCACCGACCACCTGCTCACCGGGTTCGCCACCGGTGACCTGCGCGGCGTCCTCGACGCCGTGAGGGGCGCCGACGGCGTGATCCTGGTGACGCCGGTGTTCAGCGCGTCGTACAGCGGCCTGTTCAAGTCGTTCCTCGACGTCCTCGAACCCGGTTCGCTGCAGGCCAAGCCGGTCCTCATCGGGGCCACCGGCGGCACGGCACGGCACTCGCTCGCCCTCGAGTATGCGGTCCGCCCGCTCATGGCGTACGCCCGGGCTTCGGTCGCGCCGACGGCGGTCTACGCCGCGTCGAGCGACTGGGCCGACGGCGACGCCCAGTCCGGGCTCGCCGCGCGGATCGAGCTGGCCGGGTCCGAGCTCGCCGACCTCGTCGTTGGTGCTCCGCCGGTCGTCGTGACCGACCCGTTCGACGAGGTCACCCCGTTCGAACGCCTGCTCTCCGGCGACGCCTGACCCCGTCTGCCCCCGCGAGGGGTAGCCGGGGAGGTCGACGCTGGTGTCACTGCGCCACGTCTCGGCGAACCAGCCGCCCTCCGGGTGCGGCTGCAAGCCGAGCCTGGCCGCCGAGTCAGGAAGGACGCCGGTCATACGCGAACCGGCTCGGCGCGGGGGGCAGCCGCGACAGCGGCCCACAACGGCTCCAACGGCGAGGTATGCGTCTGCGCACCGAGGTGCCGCACGACCGTCCCCTGCCCATCGAGCTCGAGCCGGTGCGCCTCGGGAGGAGTGGCCCCACCGGCGCGGCGCCCGAGCACGGTCACCGAGTCGACCACGCGGTGGTGGCCGACGACCCCCACTCGCGGACGGGCACCGTCGAGGGCGAGGTCCTCGGCTAGCAGCGGCCGGTCCGACGCGGTGGCCCGAAGCCGTTGCCGCACCACGCCACCGGCCTCGCGCACGCGCCCGAGGACGAGCACCTCGCGCAGCGCCGCGGTGCCGGACCCGTGCAGCGTGACCTCGAGCTCGCGGTCGACCACGGCACCGGTCGCGATGACGAACGGTTCGGCCCGCCAGACCAGCTCGCCCTCGTCGTGGACCTCGACGGAGACCCCCCAACGAGCCGAACCGCCCCGCATGTCGAAGGCCACGGTTCCAGCGGGCTCGACGACGTCGAGCCTCACCCCCGGGCCGACCCGCATCCCGACCGACACGTCGTCACCGGCTACGAGGAGCGCACCCTCGGCGAGGACCGCGACCCGGGTGCCGTCGACCCCGGCGTGCAACACGCGGATCCCGAGATGCCCTCGCCCGCGCGGCCCGTCGGTCCGCACCACGAGCCGGACGCGGCCGCCGGCCGGGTCGCGGCAGACCTCGAGGCGGGTATGGCTCACAACCGTGGACTCGGTCCGTGGTGGTAGGCGTGCAGGTGGGCGCGACCGGGGCCGTGCGCCGCCATCGGACCGGGGTCCTGCGGAACCAGCGTCCCGCCGCGGAACTCGAGCAGCCGGGCGTCGACCCAGGCGATCAGCTGCGCCACCGAGTCGGGGTCGGAGCGCGACAGCCCCAGGACCGGCCGGTCGTCGCGGGCCTCCGCGCCCTGGCGGACCATCAGCTCGGCGTCCACGCCCACGTAGGGCGCGAGGTCGGTCTTGTTCACGACGAGCAGGTCGGCCCGGGAGATGCCCGGACCACCCTTGCGGACGACGTCGCCGCCGCCGGCCACGTCGAGGACGAAGATCTGCACGTCGACCAGGGCGGGGGAGAAGGTTGCGGTGAGGTTGTCGCCGCCGGACTCGACCAGGACGAGGTCCACCGGGTCGAAGTCGGCCTCGAGGTCCTCGATAGCCAGCAGGTTGGCGGTGATGTCGTCGCGGATCGCCGTATGCGGGCAGGCGCCGGTCTCGACGCCCCGGATCCGTTCCGGCGCAAGGACTCCCGCGCCGCGCAGCATCTGCGCGTCCTCATCCGTGTAGATGTCGTTGGTGATGACGGCCACCGAGATCCGAGGCCCGAGCTCGCGACAGAGCAGGGCGATGAGCGATGTCTTGCCGGTACCCACGGGCCCGCAGATGCCGAGTCGCAGGGCGCGCTGTACATGATGGTCAGGCACGGAACAGCCTCCGTTCGGCGTGGGCGTGGGACTCGGCCCAGGCCTCGACCAGGGGCGCCGACCAGGCCGGGATCTCGTCCGGCTCGGTCAGGTTCGCGACGCTGTGTACCACGGCGTCGATGGCCGGCGCCAGGTCCAGCAGCCGGGCCGTCGCGTCGACCGGGTCGCCCGGCAGTAGCTTGAGCGACGCCGCGAGGACCGACTGGACGTCGTCGTACGCGACCAGCCGCGCGACCGCGTCGCCGGACAGCCCGGTCGCCGCAGCCACCAGGCCGAGAACTCGCGGCCGTGAAGGGGTCATGACCGTCGAGAGCTCGGTGAGGGCCGCTGCGTCCGGCCAGAGCCGAAGGGCCACCCTGCGGTAGGCACGTCCCAGCGTCCGCGACGCCTCCCGGAGCGCGGGACTGGGAGTCCTTGCCGCCCAAGCGAGCTCGACGTCGTCGGTCGGCCGGCCGGCAAGGGCGCGTGACCGGCATACCACCGCCGTCGCCGCCTCGGTGAGCGTCACGGTCTGGAGCCGCGTCATGCAGTAGCCGTCGAGATCGGCCGGGTCCAGCCCACCCAGGAGGGCCGGCTCGAGACCGCCAGACTGCGTGTGGCCCGACGTCGGGAGGCGGGCGTCGGCGAGCAGCATGAGGAGCAGCTCGGGGTGGACCGGGGTCGCGACCATCAGAACATCGAGTACAGCTGGGCGAGGGGCAGCCGGTCGGCGGGGGAGGGGAGGACCAGCTCGCCATCCACCTCGATCCGGAACGTCTCGGGGTCGATCTCGATGTCCGGGCAGACGTCGTTGTTGACCATCTGGGCCTTGCCGACGTCGCGGGTGGGCTTGACGGGGAGCAGCCGCCGCTGCAGGCCGAGGCGGTCGCCGAGCCCGTCGTCGATCGCCGCCGGTGCCACGAACGTCACCGAGTGGTCGGCGCCGCGGCCCTCGAACAGCGTGGGTCGCATGAGCACGGGCTGGGGCGTGGGGATCGACGCGTTCGGGTCGCCGAGCGCCCCGCAGACGATGGCCCCGCCCTTGATGACGATGTCGGGCCGCACGCCGAAGAACCGGGCGTCCCACAGCACGAGGTCGGCGAGCTTCCCCGGCTCGACCGAGCCGATCTCGTCGTCGAGGCCGTGCGCGACGGCCGGGTTGATCGTGTACTTCGCGACGTAGCGCCGGGCCCGCTCGTTGTCGGCCGGCAGGGTCTCGCCGAGCGGGCCGCGGCGGGCCTTCATCACGTGGGCCACCTGCCACGTCCGGGTGATGACCTCGCCGATCCGGCCCATCGCCTGCGCGTCGGACGACGTGATCGAGATGGCGCCCATGTCGTGCAGGACGTCCTCGGCGGCGATGGTCGTCTCGCGGATCCGGGACTCGGCGAAGGCGAGGTCCTCGGGGACGGTGGGGTTCAGGTGGTGGCAGACGATGAGCATGTCGAGGTGCTCGGCGACGGTGTTGACGGTATGCGGCAGGGTCGGGTTCGTGGACCCGGGGATGATGTGCGGCTGGCCGCACACCTTCATGATATCGGGCGCGTGGCCGCCGCCCGCGCCCTCGGCGTGGAACGCGTGGATGGAACGGCCGTCGATGGCCCGCAGCGTCGACTCCAGGTAGCCCGCCTCGTTGAGGCTGTCGGAGTGGAGCGTGACCTGCACGCCCATCTCCTCGGCCGACCGCAGCGCCGAGTCGATGGCCGCCGGCGTGGAGCCCCAGTCCTCGTGCAGCTTGTAGGCGGCCGCGCCGGCGACGGCCTGCTCGCGCAGCGAGTCCTGGCTGACGGTGTTGCCCTTGCCCATGAGGAACACGTTGACCGGCAACGCATCGAGGCCGCGTAGCACGCTGGCCAGGTGCCACGCCCCGGGCGTCACGGTCGTCGCCTTGCTGCCCTCCGACGGACCGGTGCCGCCGCCGCCGATGGTGGTGATCCCGGTGGAGATCGCCTCCACGATCTGGGACGCCGAGAGGATGTGCACGTGGCTGTCGACGCCGCCGGCCGTGAGGATCCGTCCTTCCCCGGAGATCACGTCGGTGGACGCGCCGATGACCAGATCGGGGTGGACGCCGTCGGCGATGTCGGGGTTGCCGGCTCGGCCCAGTGCCACGATTCGGCCGTCCCGGATGCCCACGTCGGTCTTGACGACGCCCCAGTGGTCGAGGACGACGACGTTGGTGATCACCGTGTCGAGGGCTCCGTCCGCGCGGGCGCGGGGCGACTGGAGCATCGACTCACGGATCGACTTGCCCCCGCCGAAGACCGCCTCGTCGCCGCCGATGGTGCGGTCCTCCTCGACCTGCACCCAGAGGTCGGTGTCACCGAGGCGGACCTGGTCACCGACCGTGGGGCCGTACAGCGCCGCATACCGTTCCCGGTCGAGGTCAACCATCGAGCCGCACCTCGTCCTCGGTCTTGATCTGGAGGCCGGGCACCAGTCGGTCGCCCCTCAACGCCACGGCCGCGACCTGGCGGGACGCGCCCGGTTCGAAGCGTTGCGACGTCCCGGAGGGGATGTCGAGCCGGAATCCGTGAGCAGCCGCGCGGTCGAACTCGAGGGCGGTGTTGGCGTCCGGGAGGTGCAGATGTGAGCCGATCTGGACCGGACGGTCGCCGGCGTTGACGATGACGAGCTCGATGCGCTCGTCGTCGCGCCGGTTGGCGTTGAGGGTGATGGTGCCCGGGACGATCCGCATCGCCCCCGGTCCGCTGGTGGCTGCCGACATCGGGGCCTCCTCAGGCGATCGGCTGGTGGAGGGTGACGAGCTTGCGCCCGTCCGGGAACGTCGCCTCGACCTGCACCTCGACGAGCATGTCGACAACGTCGGGCATCACCTGGTCGCGACTGAGGACGGCGCGACCCGACTCCATCAGCTCGGCGACGCCGGCGCCGTCGCGGGCGCGTTCGATGACCCAGGTGCTCAGCAGCGCGACGGCCTCGGGGTAGTTGAGGCGGACGCCTCGGTCGAGGCGGTCTCGGGCGACCATGCCCGCTACGGAGAGGAGGAGCTTCTCGGTGTCTGACGGTGAGAGGTGCATCCGACCGCCTTCGTGGGTAGGCGGGACAGGGACGATCCGGTCAGCGCACAGGGATCAGCGATGACCGGTGAGCCGCCACGTTGCGGGGAACAGACCGGCGGCGGCCGCGACCTTGATCGCGTCGCCGATGAGGAAGGGAACCACACCCAGCGCCAGAGCGCGCGGCAGGGAGACGTTCGCGGCCGCCATCAGCCACGGCACGCCGACCGCGTAGATGACGAGGTTGCCGATCACCATCACGCCGGCGGTGCGGGCGACGCCGCGTGTCGCGCCGCCCTCGGCGAGGCGTCCGACGACGGCGGCGGCCACGACGAACCCGATCACGTAGCCGAACGACGCCCCGCCCCAGCCCGAGGTGTGGTTCGAGAACACCGGGGCCCCGAGGACGCCAGCCACCAGGTAGAGCGACATCGACAGCACGCCGCGGACCGTCCCGAGCGCCGCACCGGTGAGGAGCACCGCGAAGGTCTGCAGCGTCAGAGGGACCGGCGTGAACGGCAGCGGGATGGAGACCTGCGCGCTGAGCGCCGTGAACGCCGCGCCGCCGACGACGAGGAGCGCATCGCGAACGATGCCGCCGGGGATGACGTCACCGAGGACGCGCGGAGCGGGCAGGCTCATCGACATGGGGGTGACGCTAGCGGATGCACCAGGCACCCCGGCATACCCGTCCCGCGTGACGAGGCGCATACCCGCGGTGGGCACTAGGACGGCCCGAGCAGCTCGGCGAGGTCGTAGGTGAGCGGTCGCTCGAACTGGTCCCACGTGCACGACCGCGGGTCGCGATCGGGGCGCCAGCGGACGAACTGGCCGGTATGCCGGAGGCGGCCGCCCTCCAGATAGTCGTACTTCGTCTCGACGACGAGCTCCGGCCGCAGCGGGACGAAGGAGAGGTCCTTGCCCGCGTTCCACCGGCTGCCCCAGGCGCGGCGCTGAGCCGGGGTGGCCTCGGCGTACTGCTCGTGCGCCGCCCAGTCCCAGGGGTGGCCGTCGAACGTCGTGACGTAGGGCGCCAGCTCGTCCAGCAGGGCCCGGCGGCGCGCCATCGGGAACGCGCCGATAACCCCGATCGACGCCAGTGACCCGTCCTCGCCATAGACGCCGAGCATGAGCGACCCGACGGCGTTGCGGGAGGTCGTGTGCAGGCGGTACCCGGCCACGACGCAGTCGGCGGTGCGGACGTGCTTGACCTTGGTCATCACCCGTTTGTCCGGCTGGTAGGTCAGGTCGGGCGACTTGGCGATGAGGCCGTCGAGGCCGGCACCCTCCAGCTCGTCGAACCACCGCTGGGCGAGGGCCTCGTCCTCGGTCATCGGCGTGACGTGGACCGGTGGGGTCGCGTCGGCGAGGGCCACCTCCAGCCGACGGCGCCGCTCGGCGAAGGGGCGCGCGGTGAGGTCCTCGTCGCCCTCCGCGAGCAGGTCGAAGACGACGAAGCTGGCCGGGGTCTGTTCGGCCAGCAGCCGGACCCGGCTCGCGGCGGGGTGCAGGCGCAGCTGCAGCGCCTCGAAGTCCAGGGCGCCGCGCTCCGGGTCGACGAGCACGATCTCGCCGTCGACGACGCAGCGTTCGGGCAGGTTCGCGCGGACCGCCTCGACGACCTCGGGGAAGTACCGCGTCATCGGACGCTCGTTGCGGCTGCCGATCTCGACCTCGTCACCGTCCCGGAAGACGACCGAGCGGAACCCGTCCCACTTCGGCTCGTACAGCTGCCCCGGAGGTATGCCGGTACCGACCTTGGCCAGCATCGGCTTCACCGGCGGCATCACGGGCAGGTCCACACCGCCATTCTGCTGGCCTGCCTGACACCCGCCGTCAGCGCGGGGGAACGGTCGAGGCGACACCGTCGACGGTCACCTGCACCGGCTTCGTGTCGTCGATGCCCTGGGGCACGTCGACGACGCTGGTGGTCGGCCCGAAGTCCATGGTGCACGGCCCGTCGCTGGTGGACGCCGTCGTGATGGTGAGCTGGTTGCCGCCGCTGGCCGAGAGGCTCGTCGGCAGCTTCGGGCACGACCCGCTGCCGTAGGTGACGAGGTACATCTGGCCCGGCCCGGTCCAGCCGACGAGGCTCTGCCCGGCCGTGTCGGAGGGGGTGACCGTGGGCGGCAGACCCTTGGTGTGGCTCACCGTCGACCCCGTCGCCGAGGCCGCCGGGGCGCTGCTCGGCGCGCTGCCGGGCGCCGCGGTCGTGCCGCACGCGGACAGCGTGCCGGCGAGGACCAGCAGACCGACAGCGAACCGCACGGTCACGGTCGCGGCCCCAATGCCGGGGGATGGGACGGGATCCGGGCGAGCGCTCACAGCGATGAGTTTCCCTCTCCCCGGTGGTCAACAGAGCAAACATCCTCGCAGACATCATGGGTAGCCTCGAGAGGAGAAAGACATGGGCAAGGTCGGATCGTCCGCGACGATGTCGTTGGACGGGTACATCGCCTTCGACGACAACACGATCGGAGCGTTGTTCGACTGGTACGACGCGGGGGACGTCGAGGTCACGACGGCGACGCCGGACCTCACCTTCCACGTCACCCCTCAGAGCGCCGAGTTCTGGCACCGCTCGATCGGTGCAGCCGGCGCCATCGTCGTCGGCCGCACGCTGTTCGACGTCACTGATGGCTGGGGCGGACGACACCCCGTCGACCTCCCGGTGGTCGTCGTGACCCATTCGGTGCCCACCGCGTGGGTCGACGCGCACCCGGACGCGCCGTTCACGTTCGTCACGGAGGGCGGGGTCGCGGCGGGGATCGTCGCCGCCCAGGCGCTCGCCGGCAACAAGAACGTCGACGTCGCTGCAGGGACGATGGCCAACCAGGCGCTCGAGCTGGGCCTGCTCGACGAGATCCAGGTCGACATCGCGCCGGTGGTGATGGGCCGCGGCAAACCGTACTTCGGCCGTCTGGGCATCGACTCCGTACTGCTCGACGACCCGACGACCGTCATCCAGGGCGACCGGGTCCTGCACCTGGTCTATCCCGTACGACGCTGACCGACGAGCCGCGCCCGCGACTCGGGCCCGACGGCGGGGGTCACGTCCGATGGGTCATGTCGCAGATCATGTCGCGGCTGCGGGGGTCATCGCCGCACCTCGCGCGACATGACCCGCGACATGACCGCACCAGCGGTCCTCCTCAGTGTGAGTCGGGGGTGTCGGGGGCCGTGGATACGTTGGCGGGATGTCGACCTTCGCTGACCGTCCGCATACCGCCCTCATGGTCATCGACGTGCAGAACGGCGTCGTGGCCCGCTC
>NZ_DATBTV010000006.1:0-20498 GCF_036559105.1 Lapillicoccus sp.
GGAACACGTCGTCGGGGTCGACGGTCCAGCCGTGCCGGCGGGCCAGGTCGTCGGCCAGGGCGTCGGCGAGACCCGAGGGACCGGCGTCGAGGGGGTACCCGAAGGTCTCGGCGTCCACCGCTCGGTGCAGCGCCGCCGTGACGGCCGGAGCGGTGGGGTAGTCCATCTCGGCCACCCACATGGCCAGCACGTCGTCCGGCTGGCTGGCCCACTTCAGGGTCCGGCGGGCCCGCAGCGCGTCCGGCGTGAGGGCCTGCAGGTCGACGGTCACGCGCTCAGCTCGGCCGCCAGCGGCCGCTCGGTACGGCTGAACGTCCGGCGGTAGTCACTGGGCGCGACTCCGACCTGGCGTGTGAAGTGGTGTCGCAGCAGCGCGGCGCTGCCGAAGCCGCTGCGGCTGGCCACCTGGTCGATGCCGAGGTCGCTGCTCTCGAGCAACTCGCGGGCGCGGTGAACCCGTTGCAGGGCCAGCCATTTCGCGGGAGTCGTGCCGGTCTCCTGGACGAACCGACGGGCGAAGGTCCGGTCGGACATCGCCGCGCGGCGGGCGAGCACGGCCACCGGCTGCTCGGTGTCGAGGTTCTCCTCCATCCACGCCAGCACGCTGCGCAGGCTGTCGGTGGCGCACTCGGGGATCGGCGTATCGACGAACTGCCGCTGGCCGCCGTCGCGCTGA
Source organism: Lapillicoccus sp. (assembly GCF_036559105.1). Taxonomy (GTDB): domain Bacteria; phylum Actinomycetota; class Actinomycetes; order Actinomycetales; family Dermatophilaceae; genus Lapillicoccus. The sequence goes on from NZ_DATBTV010000006.1 coordinate 677, forward strand.
GGCGGGACGACCATCCGGCGGGCGATCGTCGTCGCGATGGCGGCGCCCAGCTCACGGCGCACCAGGTGCAGGCACGCGTCGATGCCCGCAGCGGTGCCGGCGCTCGTGACGATGTCGCCGTCGTCGACGAACAGGACGTCACGGTTGACCCGGGCTCGCGGGTAGGCGGCCATCAGCTCGTCGGCGTTCATCCAGTGGGTCGCGCAGTCACGGTCGTCGAGCAGCCCGGCCGCCCCGAGGACGAAGGCGCCGCTGCAGACCGAGATGAGGGTGGCGCCGGCGGCGTGGGCGCGTCGCAGCGCGTCGAGCATCGTCGGCGAGAACTCGCGCAGCTTGGTGGCCGGGACGGCGACCAGGTCGGCGCCCTCGAGGGCCTCCAGCCCGTAGGGCACGTTGAGGGACAGCCCGTTGAGGAGGTCGACCGGCCGCTCCGGATGCTCCGCGCAGACCCGGAAGTCGAACGGGGGCACTCCCTGGGCGGTGCGGTCGAGCCCGAAGACCTCGTGGACGACCCCGAACTCGAACGCTGCAGCCTGATCGGCGAGGAGGACGGCGACGGTCTGCAGGGGCATACCGGCGATGATGGCACGATTGGCAGGAAATTGTCGATAGGCGGCCTATCTGCCACTTATGGCGGGAACTCGACGAGCGCATGATTACTGCCATGACCATTGAACTCCTCGCCAGCATTGCCGACACCGCCGGTGCCGTCGTCGTGGTCGCGGCCCTCGCGACCCTCGTCGTCGGCCTCCTGGAGCGCACCCACCGCCGCGAGAGCGGGCTGGGCCACGCCCCCTTCGGTGCCGACCTCGGCGCCTCCGACCGTCGCGATCGTGTCCGTGACCGTGACACCCTCCGGGTGCTCGACGAGCTGCGTGCGGCCACCGACAGTGACACCGACCCGACGCATACCCGCTCGGCCTCGACCCCTTCCGGACGGAACCGCACCCTCACGGTCCGCCGCACCCTCCGCTCGGTCTGAGCACGCGCACAGCGGTCCGGCACCACCAGGGTGCCGCCAACCTCCTCGAACGGGTAGGCGGCGCTCGGGTGCCATAGATTGACGGCATGTCGCGCCCGCACGTCGCCGCGCTCGTCGAGGACACGTGGCACCGTCAGCTGGAGCGCGGCCTGCGTCGCCGGGGCTGGGAGAACCGGATCATCGGACATGTGGGCTACGGGTCGCCGTCGCTCATCCGGGTCTTCGGACGGGTTCTCCTCGGCCGGGCGCGGGACGAGGGTGGGGACAGCGACGAGCCGGACCCCACCTACGGCGGCATGCGCTCGCCGTTCCTGCGCGACCGGGGCTGGCGCGCGTTCGTCACGGCACCGGCGATGGGCGTTCCCGTGTCGGTGCGGGTCGACGGTCGCACGTTCCACGCACGCAGCGACCGATCCGGGCACATCGACGCGACCTTTCGCGACCACGGGCTGGAGCCCGGCTGGCACCGCGTGACGATCTCCGCCCAGGGCGCCAAGGACATCGAGGCCGAGGTCGTCGTGGTTGGCCCGGAGGTCACCAGCGGCCTGGTCAGCGACATCGACGACACGGTGATCACGACGACGCTGCCCCGGATGATGATCGCCGCCTGGAACACCTTCGTGAAGCACGAGGGGGCCCGCCGCGTCGTCCCCGGGATGGCGCCGATGTACCGCGAGCTGCTGGCTGAACACCCGGGTGCACCGATCGTCTACGTGTCGACCGGCGCCTGGAACACTGCGCCCACACTCAACCGGTTCCTCCGCAGCCATGGGTACCCCGTCGGGCCGCTGCTCCTCACCGACTGGGGGCCGACCAACACCGGCTGGTTCCGCAGCGGCCAGGAGCACAAGCGCGCCTCGCTCGACCGGTTGGCCAAGGACTTCCCGAACATCCGCTGGTTCCTCGTCGGCGACGACGGTCAGCACGACCCGAAGATCTACCAGGACTTCGCGGAGGCCCGTCCCGAGCTCGTCGACGCCATCGCCATCCGCCAGCTCACTCCGACCGAGCAGGTCCTCTCTCACGGTCTGCCCGTGTCGAACGAGGAGCTGCAGCCGCGCAACACCCGCCCGCCGCGGGAGGTGCCGGTCTACTACGCGCCCGACGGCTACGGGCTGCTCGAGATCCTCCGCGGCGCCGGCAAGGTCGGGGTTGCCAGCCAGACCTGAGCAGTATGCGTAGGGCGTACCCGAATGCTGAGGCTGCCCTCGCGACGATAGGACGCACCTCCATCAGGCACACGCCTCACAGCTGTCGGCCGACCGGTCAGCGACGTGGTTGGACGGTCAGGGGTCCGAGACGCCGCACCGCTCGTTTGCGAACTCAGGGTTGAGTGGTTCGAAGGGGCCGTGAAGATGACGGCCGGATGCCGTGCGAGGCGTCACTGCTCGGGCGCACAAGTCCCGTCTGGGCCATACGTCGAGTGGCGCCTTGCGCTGGGCGGTATGGGTCACGCGCACGGTGGGGGTGTGCACCATTCCGCTGTTCGGCTCTCAACGTCGCCCAACGACTTGCCCAAGTGAGACGATGACGCCGTGCCGGAGCTGCCCGAGGTCCAGGCGCTCGTCGACTTTCTCGCCGAGCGGACGGACGGGCTCGCCGTGGCCAGCGTCGAGCTCGCGTCGTTCTCGGTGCTCAAGACGTTCGACCCGCCGCCGGCCGCGCTCGCGGGTGGGATGGTCGACGGCTGGTCGCGGCACGGCAAGTTCCTCGACCTGAACGTCGACGGCATCCACCTGGTGTTCCACTTGGCCCGCGCCGGCTGGCTGCGCTGGTCGGAGGCCTTGCCGCATACCGTGATGCGCCCGGGCAAGGGGCCGATCGCTCTCCGCGTCCGGTTCGACGACGACTCGGGTTTCGACCTCACCGAGGCCGGTACGAAGAAGTCCCTCGCCGCCTACATCGTTCGTGACGTCAACGAGGTGCCCGGCATCGCTCGGCTCGGCCCCGACCCGATGGCCGACGGCTTCGACGAGGACACCTTCGCCGGGATGATCGAGGGGCGGCGCACGCAGATAAAGGGGCTGCTGCGCGACCAGGAGTTCCTCGCCGGGGTCGGCAACGCCTACTCCGACGAGATCCTCCACGTGGCCAGGCTGTCGCCGTTCGCCATCGCTGGTTCGCTCAAGCCTGCGGAGGTGGAGCGGCTCTACGCTGCCCTGCGCGACACCCTCGCCGGCGCCGTGGTCGCCGCCTCGGGGAAGCCGGCCGCCGAGCTCAAGGACGCCAAACGGGAGGGTATGCGGGTGCACGGCCGCACCGGCCAGCCCTGCCCCGTCTGCGGCGACACGGTGCGCGAGGTCTCGTTCGCCGACTCGTCGCTCCAGTACTGCGCCACGTGCCAGACCGCTGGCAAGCCGCTGGCCGACCGGCGGATGTCCCGACTCCTCAAGTAGGGCGCTCCGGCCGGGTTTGCCAGAATGGGTGTCATGTCGAGCCAGCCGAACGTCCCCGTGGTCTCCGTCTCCGACCTGCCCGACGACGCCGTCATGGTGGACGTCCGCGAGCGCGGCGAGTGGGTGGCCGGCCACGCGCCCGAGGCGGTGTTCATCCCGATGGGCGACGTGCCCGGACAGATCGAGGCGCTGCCGCTCGGTGACGGTCCGCTCGCGGTGGTCTGCCGCAGCGGCAACCGCTCCGGCCGCGTCGTCGCCTGGCTGTCCCAGCAGGGCATCGACGCGGTGAACGTCGCGGGCGGGATGCAGGCCTGGGAGACCGCGGGCAAGCCGATGGTCGCCGAGGGCGCCGGTCCGGCTCGCGTCATCTGAGCCGCGCCCCCTCTCGTATGCGCATCCTCTCGATCCAGTCGCACGTCGCCTACGGTCACGCCGGCAACTCCGCCGCGGTCTTCCCGCTGCAGCGGCTCGGCCACGACGTCTACCCCGTCCTCACCGTCACGTTCTCCAACCACACCGGGTACGGCGCGACCCGCGGGCCGCTCATCGCCCCGGACGACGTCCGCGAGGTCATCAACGGCGTGGAGGACCGTGGCGCCTTCCCGACCATCGATGCGGTCCTGTCCGGGTACCAGGGCGCCGAGGCGGTGGGGGAGGTCGTCCTCGACGCGGTCGCGAGAGTCAAGGCGGCCAACCCCGCTGCGGTCTACTGCTGCGACCCGGTCATGGGCGACGTCGGGCGCGGGTTCTTCGTCCGGCCGGGCATCCCCGAGTACATGCGGGACCAGGTGGTCCCGGCCTCCGACATCGTCACCCCCAACCAGTTCGAGCTCGAGTTCCTCACCGGCCGGCCGGTGACCACGCTGGACGACGTCGTAGCGGCTGTGGAGCAGCTGCACCGGATGGGGCCATCAACGGTGCTCGTCACCAGCGTGCTCACGGCCGACACCCCCGAGGGCGAGATCCAGATGCTGTGCTCGTCCCCCCAGGGTCGCTGGCTGGTCTCGACCCCCCTGCTGCCGATGACCGTGCGCGGCGGCGGCGACGTCACCGCGGCCGTCTTCCTCGCGCATACCCTCACCGACGGTCCGCGGACCGCCCTCTCGCGCACCGCCGCGACGATGTTCGCGATCCTCGCGGCCACGCAAGAGGCGGGACTCGAGGAGATGGCGCTCGTCGCCGAGCAGGACGCCATCGCCAACCCGGATGAGCGGTTCCCCGTCACCGACGTCTAGCACGTCCGCCAGGATGGCGGTCATGTCGATCGAGTCGTTCGCCCGCACACCCCTGCTGTTCGGGCCGTCGCCGCTGCATCCGCTGAACCGCCTGACCGAACACCTCGGCGGCGCCCACGTCTGGGCGAAGCGGGAGGACTGCAACTCGGGGATCGCCTACGGAGGCAACAAGACCCGCAAGCTTGAGTACCTCGTGGCCGACGCACTCGACCAGGGCTGCGACACCCTGGTCTCGATCGGTGGCGTCCAGTCGAACCACACCCGCCAGGTCGCTGCGGTGGCGGCGCACCTGGGCCTCCGGTGCGTCCTGGTCCAGGAGAGTTGGGTCGACTGGCCGGACCCCGTCTACGACAAGGTCGGCAACATCCTGCTCAGCCGCCTGGTCGGGGCGGACGTCCGCCTCGTGCGCTCCGGATTCGGGATCGGGTTCAAGGAGAGCTGGGAGCAGGCGCTCGCCGACGTCAAGGCCTCGGGCGGCGCGCCGTATGCGATCCCCGCCGGCGCGTCAGACCATCCGCTCGGTGGTCTGGGCTTTGCCCGATGGGCCTACGAGGTGGTGGAGCAAGAGCGCGAGCTGGGTGTCTTCTTCGACACCGTCGTGGTCTGCTCGGTCACCGGGTCGACCCAGGCGGGGATGGTCGCCGGCTTCGCCGCGATCGCCGACGCCCGCGGCCGACCGCGCCGGGTCCTCGGCATCGACGCGTCGGCGAAGCCGGCCGAGACGCGAGACCAGGTGGCCCGGATCGCCCGCAACACCGCCTCGCTGCTGGAGCTCGACCGCGACCTGCGAGACGACGAGATCGAGCTGGACGAGCGCTATCACGCCGGCACCTACGGCATCCCCGACGAGACGACGCTGGACGCGATGCGGACCGCCGCTCGGACCGAGGGGATGATCACCGACCCGGTCTACGAGGGGAAGTCGATGGCGGCGCTCATCGACCTGGTCGGGCGGCAGGAGATCCCGGCGGACTCGACGGTCCTCTACGCCCACCTCGGTGGCCAGCCGGCCCTCAACGGCTACAGCGCCCTGTTCTCCTGACACATACCACCTCGTCCCTCGACGCCGTTCCGTACGAGTCAGAGGGCGGCCATCGACCCCCGCAGCGCGCCGAGGCAGACGTCGCGCAGGACCACCCGGGAGAAGGCCGGGGCAGCGAGCCAGTCGACGCACAGCACCCTGACGAAGGTCAGCCAGCTCATGAGGACCGCCGACAGCGTATCGCGGGCCACGCCGTCGACCGGCTGGGCGGCGAGCACCCGCTCGCGGAGGACGGCCAGCTCGTCGCCGATGATCGCCTGGATGATCGGGTCGCCGGCCAGCGTCCGGTTCGCGGTGAGCACCGCGCTCCGGTTGGCGAGGAAGTAGTCGATGTGGGCGTCGAGGCCGGCCACGACCTGCGGCTCGAGCGGAAGGTCCGGGTCGATGCGCGTCACGTCCAACAGCTGGTCCGCGGCCAGCTGGTAGACGCCGGCGAAGAGGTCCCGTTTGCTGGGGAAGTACCGGTAGAGCAGCGCGCGACTGACGTCAGCGCGAGCGGCGACGTCCTCCATCGCCACATCGTCGTACGCGTTCGTCGCGAAGAGCTCGGTGGCCACGCCGATCAGCTCGTCGCGGCGCACCTCCGGCGTGAGGCGGCGGCGCACGGTCATGAAGTACAGGCTAGTTGACGAGTGTCCAACAGCGGCCTAGCCTCGACGTCTACTGGATGGTCGTCTACTAGCGAGGGGTCGGCATGGCCCGAACGCTGCGATGGCTGGCTCTGGCTATGGGTCTTGCCTGTGCGCTGATCGGGGTGGTCCACCTGTTGTTCGGCGTCGCGTCCGTCCCCGGTGAGGCGGCCGCGGGCGCGACGGTGGACAGCCGGGAGCGCTACTACGGCGCGGTCTTCCTCGGCTACGGCCTGGCATGGGTGTGGGCGGCTCGGCAGCGTCCGGTGCCGGCTACCGCCGTGCGCTGGCTCGCGGGCGTCTTCCTGCTCGGAGCTGTGGGGCGGCTGATCTCCCTGGTGCTGGCCGGACCGCCGCAGGTGTTCCAGGTGGTCCTGACCGTCATCGAGGTCGTCCTGCCTCCGGTGTTCTTCTGGCTCGCGCCCGCGGACGAAAGAGCGGCAACCACCGCCCTTCGGGCGTCGCCGGATCGATGAAAAGTCGGTGGTGGCTGACGTTGTCGGAGTCGTAGCGTCGATGCCATGGATGTCGTCTTCGAGCGGGTCGACGCCCGGCGCTACCTGATCGGGGTGCGGCGCAACGCCCGTACGGATGTCGGTGCCGACATCTGGCCACGCCCGGGGCCGGGGCACGCCGAGGTCCCGCACGACCTGGTGCACTTTGTCGTCGAGGAGCAGGCCGGGCTGCCGCTGGGGATCTACGGTCAGGTGGCTGCGGGTGGGGAGGTCGGCGGGTTCTTCCGCACCGCTCCGGGCGACCGCCACAAGGCCGCTGACCAGCGCCGGTCTCGCCGGCTGGGGTCGGCCGGCGCCGGCGACGTCGGGATGTCGGAGCGGCTGGCGTCGCTCGTCGACGAGCGGGGACGGCTGCGCGGGCCCGTTCCGGTCGAGCTCGACCCCGCGCTCGGCGACCGCATCCAGGCCCGGCTCGACGAGGTGCTCGCTCGGTGGCGCGCGACCCCGCCGGGCGGTCAGCTGGTGCTGACCTGGCCCGCAGTCAGGGCCGCAGCAGGGCGACGACCTGGTTCATGACCTCGGGCGTGAACCCGGAGACGTGGCCGCCCGGGAACACGTGCACGGTCGCTCCGGCACCGGCAAGGCCCTCGGCGAACGGCCGGAACAGGTCGCCGTCGCCGGCGAACACGTCCACCGGCATGGGGAACCGGTCGAGCGAGACCCCCCACGGCTGGTTCCAGATGATCAGCGCCTCGTTCGTGTAGGCGTGTGGTTGGCGACCGCCCTCGACCGCCGCCGCGCGGAACGCGTCGTAGACCTCGGGACGGTGGAGCACCTCCACATCGGAAGGGTGCTGCCCGCGCATCCGCATCGACTCGAGGACCTCGGCAACCTTGCCGGTGCCGCGGTACTGCACGACCTGGGAGACCGTGGCGAACACCGACGGATGGTCTCGGGCAAGGCGCATGAAGCGCGAGATCTGACCGGGCAGCCCGGCGAGGATCTCGTCCTCGGCCGGAGGGCCGGGGTTGACGGCGACGACACCGCGGACGAGGGGACCGCCGGCCGCGGCGAGGGCCAGCACGTGCGAGCCGCCACCCGACAGCCCGGCGACCCGGACCCCGTCCACGCCGAGGTGGTCCGCGACGGCGCGGGTGTCGGCCACGACGTCGAGCAGCGTGCGACCTGGCTGGACCGAGGACCGGCCGGCCCCCGGTCGGTCCCACCCGATGAGCCGAACGCCCTGGGCGGCGGCGGCATCCGCATACAGGGCGGCCTCCAACCGAGAGCTGCCGGTGCCGTGGAAGTAGAACGCGACCATGCCAGAGGGGTCGCCTACCTCGCACAGGGCCAGCCGCCGTCCGTCGGGCAGGACCAGGTCGTCGAGCTCGCGCACCGTCATGACTTCTCCTTCGCCGCCTTCCGGCGCTTGCCCTCGTGCATCGCCAGGACGCGCGCGATGGGAATGTCGTGCCCCTCGGCGACCAGGTCGGCCCGGAGGGTCTGGGACTCGGGCATCAGGTCGGCCCACGCGTCGCGGTCGCCAAGGAGACCAGGAGCCGTCCGAATCGTGAAGTCCCGCGGACTGACCGCCTCCAGGTCGTCCCAGCCGACCGGGAACGACACGGGAACGCCGGGCCGGATCCGTGGGCTGTAGGCGGTGATCACCGTTGCGCCGCCGGCCCGGGTCGAGTCCACGAACACCTTGCCGTGCCGCTCGTCGACCACGAAGGCGGTGGTGGCCAGCTGCGGGTCGATCTTCTCGGCGCGCGCGGCGATCGCCCGCGTGGCAGCGGCGACGTCGGCGGTGTCGGTCGGAGCCACCGGCACGAAGACGTGCATCCCCTTGGCGCCACTGGTCTTCGCGGCGCCGGCGAGGCCCGCCTCGTCGAGGACCTGTTTGACCAGTCGGCTGGCCGCGACCGCGAGTCGGAACCCCTCCTGGGGATCGACACCGGTTGGCGGGTCGAGGTCGAGGATCAGGTGGGTCTGGTGGACCGGGTCGTCCGTCGTCATCAGTCCCGGGTGGTACTCCACGGCCCGCTGGTTCGCGAGCCAGAGCAAGGTCCGGCGGTCGTTGGCCAGCGCGTAGGCGATGTCGCGCTTGGGCCGCTCGGCCCAGATGGAGACCGACTGCACCCAGTCGGGCGTGTACTTCGGGAGGTTCTTCTGCATGAACGGCGCCTGCCCGGCGCGGACGCGGATCACGGACAGCGGCCGGTTGCGCAGGTGCGTGACCATCCGGTCGGCCATCTGCTCGACGTAGTCGACCAGGTCGCGCTTGGTTGCGTCGGAGTCGTCGAACAGCGGCTCGTCGAGATGGGTCAGCGGTACGCCCTCGCGGGACTCCTCGGAGGTGCTCTTGGCCGCCACGTCCGTCACCACACCTTGCCGGGGTTGAAGATGTTCAGCGGGTCCATGGCGTCCTTGACCGCCCGCTGCAGGGCGATCGAGGCGGGGTCGAGCTCGCGGTGCATCCCGTCACGTTTGAGCAAGCCGATGCCGTGCTCGCCGGAGACCGTGCCACCGAGGGCGATCGCGGCGTCGAGCATCTCCTCGAACGCGGCCTGCGCCGCCTCCCGCGCCGCGTCGTCGCCGGGCGGGGTGAGCAGCAGCGGGTGCAGGTTGCCGTCGCCCGCGTGCGCGATGGTGGCCATCCGGACGTCGTGCCGCTTCGCGATGTCGAGCAGCTGCGCCAGCATCGCCGGCACGGCCGACCGTGGCACGCAGATGTCCTCGGTGAGGACCGGCCCGAGCCGCTCCAGAGCGGGGTATGCGAGGCGGCGCGCCGCGAACAGCGCCTCCGCCTCGGTGTCGTCGCTGGACTCCACCGCCCACAGCGGGTTGCCGTCCTCGAACGCCGCGACGATGCCACGGGCCTCGTCGGCGCCGCCCTCGCCGGGGGTGTCGACCCGGGCGAGCAGCAACACTTGCGCCTCGGCCTCGAGCCCGAGGTGCTTCCACTCCTCGACGGCGGTGAGGCACTCGCGGTCGAGCAGCTCCAGCGCGTACGGGGTCAGTCCGCGGCGCGTCACCGAGGCGACCGCGACGCCGGCGTCGACGAGGTTGTCGAACGCGCCGACGATGGTGCGCGGTGTGCCGGCGAGCGCCGGGCGCAGCCGCAGCGTCACCTCGGTGACGACGCCGAGCGTCCCCTCCGAACCGACCATGAGGCCGCAGAGGTCAAGTCCCGCAACGCCTTTCGCGGTCCGGCGACCCAGCCGGACCGCGGTGCCGTAGCCGGCGGGACCGCCCATGACCGCACGCATCCCGAGCACGTAGTCCCGGGTGACGCCGTACTTGAGGCAGCAGAGGCCGCCGGCGTTGGTCGCGACGTTGCCGCCGATCGTCGACCACGGGGCGCTCGCGGGGTCCGGCGGGTACCAGAGGCCCTGCTCGCGCACGATCGCCTTGAGGTCGTCGTTGACGATGCCCGGCTGGACGACGCAGATGAGGTTGTCGGCGTCGACCTCGACGACCTGGTCCATCTTGGACAGGTCAAGGACGAGGCAGCCGTCGACGGCGTTCGCGCCCCCGGAAAGTCCGGTACCCGCCCCACGTGGCACCACCGGGACGCGGAGGTCGGCGCAGATGCGGACCGCTTCCTGGACCTCCGCCTCGGAGCGCGCTCGCAGCGCCGCCAGGGCCGAGCCGACCGGAGCCCACTCGGCGTCGTCCGCGGACAGGCTGGCCACGATGTCGCGGTCGGTGACGAGCCGCTGCTCAGGGATGGTTCGGGACAGGGCCTCCAGCAGCTGCGGCGTCGTGACGACGGCGCTCACGCCAGGGCCTCGCGCAGCAGTGCGGCCGTGGCCTGCGCGCCGCGAACGGTCATGATCGTCCCGGCATGGTCGAGGCCGTCGAGGGCGACGACCGAGACGCACTGCGGCGCATACATGTCGACGACGTCGGCGGGGTACATAGGGGCCGATTCGCGGCCGATACTCCACTCGGCGTGCGTCCAGCGGACGGGGACGCCGACGTCCCGCCAGGGCACGTCACCGAAGAACGTGTCGCGCCCGTCCTCGACCAGGGCGTCGGCGGAGAGTCGCACCAGACCGTCCCGCAGGTCGTGGTCGAGGTAGTGCCGTAGCAGCGGGTCGTCGGGGTCGAGGAGCTGACCCGTGGTCGAGCAGAAGTACTCGAGGTAGGCGTCGAGACGGTCCCAGCGTCGTCCCAACCGGCCCGTCCGGTCGGCGAAGGCCGACTCGACGTTGTCCGGCGTCAGCCCCGGAGGCGGCGTCAACGGGAACCCACCGTCGACCAGCGTCAGGCTGGCGACCCGTTCGGGATGGCGGTGCCGCAGCTCCAGGGCGACGAAGCCGCCCATCGACATGCCGACGACGGGGACCCGGTCCAGGCCCAGCACGTCGAGCACCGTCGTCATGTCATCGGCGTGGCGGGCGAGCCCGTAGGGGCCCTGGACCTCGACGCTGTCACCCCGGCCCCGCAGGTCGGGCGTGACGAGCGTGAGCTCGGGCGCCTCGGCGTGCAGCCAGGACCAGAGCCGGCGATGGCTGCTGATCCCGTGGATCGCGAGCACCGGCGCGGTGGAACCACCGAGGACCTCGTACGCGAGGTCGCCACCGGGCACCGTCACCGACCCGACCTCGGACGTCGTCGTCATGAGTCCACCGTAGGCGCGGCGCCCTACTGCAGCTCGGCCGGCAGGTCGGACCGGCGCATGAGGATGCAGAACTCGTTGCCCTCGGGATCGGCGAGGACGGCCCAGCCGCGGTCGGGCTTGCGCAGGTCGTTGACGATGGTCGCGCCGAGGGCGAGCAGCCGGTCGATCTCCTCGTCGCGAGTCCGGTCCGTGGGCCGAAGGCACATGTGCATGCGGTTCTTGACCGACTTGGCCTCCGGAACCTTGAGGAAGAGCAAGTAGCGGCCGTCAGGCCCTTCGAGTCCGCACTCCTCGTCCCCGGGGTGCTGGTCCTCGTCGGTCATCCGGAAGTCCTCGAGGACCTCCTTCCACCAGAGCGTCTGGGCGTAGGGGTCGCCGGCGTCGATGCAGAAGTTGCTGGTCTGGGAAGCCATGCGCCGAACCGTGCCATCCAGCGGCGACAGCCGCCACCGGGATTCCGCCCGGTGTCCCCGAGCGACACGCATACCGTTCGATCGGTCAATCTCGGGAGCGCGCTAGACACGCGCATACAGTCCGATCCGTGGACCCCGTGCGGAACCCGTATGCGCCGGGCGCCGGACAGCGCCCGCCCGAGCTCGCCGGGCGGGACGAGCAGCTCGCGGCCTTCGACGTGACCCTGGAGCGGGTGGCGCACGGCCGACCGGAGCGGTCGGTCGTGCTCACCGGACTGCGCGGCGTGGGCAAGACGGTGCTGCTCAACGCCCAGCGGTCGGCGGCGGTCCGGGCCGACTGGGGCACCGGGAAGCTCGAGGCGCGGCCGGACCAGCCGCTGCGCCGGCCGCTGGCGTCCGCCTTGCACATGGCGATCCGCGAGCTCGGGCATCCGCAGTCGGACGACGTGCTCGGGACGGTGAAGGCGTTCGCAGCCCGCGACGTCGGCTCCGGCCGGATGCGCGACCGCTGGAATCCTGGCATCGACGTCCCGGCCACGACCGGGCGAGCCGACTCCGGCGACATGGAGATCGACCTCGTCGAGCTGCTCACCGACGTCGGCGGCCTGGCCGCCGACGTGGGCCGGGGCGTAGCCATCTTCGTCGACGAGATGCAGGACCTACGGCCCGAGGACGTGTCCGCTCTCTGCGCGGCCTGCCACGAGCTGTCCCAGAACCGGCTGCCGGTGGTCGTCGTCGGCGCCGGTCTGCCGCACCTGCCGGCCGTGCTGAGCGCGAGCAAGTCCTACAGCGAGCGACTGTTCCGCTACAGCCGCGTCGACCGGCTCGACCGCGAGGCCGCGGACCGGGCCCTCGTCTCCCCGGCCCATGACGAGGGCGTCGAGTTCACCCCCGGGGCGCTCGCCGAGATGTATGCGGCGACAGCGGGCTACCCCTACTTCGTCCAGGCGTACGGCAAAGCGGTCTGGGACGCGGCGGCCGGGTCACCGATCACGGTGGACGACGTCCGCGTCGCCGCCCCGGAGGCGGAGGAGGAGCTCGGGGTGGGGTTCTTCGGATCGCGCTTCGAGCGGGCGACCCCGGCCGAACGCGAGTACCTGCGAGCCATGGCCGAGACCGCCGTCGCCGATCGTGCGGGCGAGGTCGAGGCGGGCGAGCCCGACTCTGTGCCCACCGCGGCCGTGGCGGCACATCTGGACCGGAAACCGCAGTCGCTGTCGCCGGCGCGGGACGCGCTGCTCAAGAAGGGCCTGATCTACTCCGGCGAGCGCGGCCGCATCGCGTTCACGGTGCCCCACTTCGGGCGGTACCTGCGAGCCACGGCCGGCTGACGGTCAGCGCCCAGCGATGTGCGCGACAACGACATCGCGAACCTGACCATCGTCGAGGGCCACGACGGCCTCATCGTGGTCGGCGGTGCGACGGCGCGACGGCGCGACGGGGGCGGAGGCCGCAGCCCAGGGAATGGCCCTGTTCCGGGTGCCGAAGGTGCGGGCGGGATGGGGGTATCGGCAGAGACCGCTCGGGGGGCCGGGGTCAGCGGGCCTCACCCCGTGGGATCTGAGGTGAACCGCGCGTTTCACGGACCGTCTGGCGGTCGTTTCCGAGGGTGGGTGCGCCACCGCTCCCGGGCACGGTGGAGCGGTCGGACGTACAGCCACGGCCAGGTGATGAGAGGAGTGATGTCATGGGCCACTTCTCGCCACGCGGCCAGGCGCCTGCGACGCCCTTCCTGCGGGCTGAGGCCCCGTTCCGTCCTGGCCGCCGTGACCGACAGCTCGACGGCGATGGTCGTGAAGAAGGAGGCTGGAATAGCCACGAAGGCCGCGGCCCTGACCCACCACGGCCAGGGTGGAGGGACCGCGAAACTGAGCCATAGCAACAGCAACGCGGCGACGCAGCCGACCGACACGATCGCGACCCGCCGCCTGCGCACAGCTGATTGTGGCGCCCGAACACGGTGAGTGCCTCGCCGGCCACCAGGCAAGGTGGGGGTCAGGTGACGGCGACGAGGGCGTCGGGTAGTCGATAACGAGCCGGCGGTGCCGGTACACCCTGGCACCCACGGCGCCGTGGATGGGTTGATCGGTCCAGGTGGACATGTAGGTGTGGAAGTCGGTGTCCCGGCGCCGTTCGAACCAGCGCGCCTCCTCGAGGCGGCTCCGATCCGGACCTCGGGGACCTGGATGAAAGGGCTGCTACGGGCGGTGCTGGCGTGGGCGACGAACGCCAAGGATGGGTGGTCGCGGTGCCACCGGTCGAAGATGCTGTCGACGACGAACGACGAGGCCCCGAACCGTGGTCGCTTCAGCACCTGCTGGGCGGCGCCGGTCAGCTCGACCGTGGCACCGGTGTCCAGCAGCATGTCGATGTCGTCACCCTCGATCCGGACGGTGACGCGGGGGAACGGTGGCTGGAGCTCCCCGTTCGCTCCGCGCAGGAAACCGAGCGGTGCGCCGTCGGTCGGCGGGTCGACGTCGACCTCGAGGCGCCCACGCCGGTAGTCGAACGCCCACAGCCGCCCGCAGAACCACCACGCGTCGACGACTCCGTCGGCGTCGGTCTTCATCGACATCAGCCACGCGAGACTGGAGGCGGGCATCGGTGGATCCAGTGGCAGCCGGACGCCGACCGCGCCCTCTGCCCAGTTAGAGCCGGTACCCGCAGCAACGACGAGACCAGCTCCGGGTCGACGTGGTATCCGCGGCCCGTGACGGGGCGCCGTGAGGCGGACGGGATCACCTCGCGCCGCGAAAGGGTGAGTCGGGTCAGCATCCCCGAGTGGGGTCAGGCGTAGTCGACGAGCCAGCCGGAGCAGTTCAGCAGCCGGCCGGTCGAGTACTCCGCGGTGCATACCCGCCACGTGACCTTCGCCCCTTCGAGGATCTGGTCGTTGCACTCCTCAGGCCCGTTGGCCGCGCCGTTGTGGTCCCAGCACCGGAAGTACGCACCGCCCTTGGAGGACGCGGTCCACTGCACGACGACCGAGTGGCCGTCCGGCCAGTTGTCGTAGACGCCGAACTTGTCACCGTAGGAGTGGAAGTAGCCCCAGCCGGCCATGTGGCCGCCGACGTAGAGCTTGTAGCTCGAGTCGGCGAACGAGGACTGCGCCCCGGCGACGGCGAGCGTGGCGCTGGCGGCGACCGCCGTCAATGCCCGCCACACCTGACGTGAGCGGCCTGCCCCTCGTGACCCGGCCGTCGTCGACCTCGTCGATCGCCTGATCGGTCTCACCCTGCCTCTGCCGACGTGACGCGCGACGGCGCCGGGTGGCCCGACCCTAGGGTCAGGTGCTCCGGGACCGGGCCTGTCGGATCGCGGCGCCGCCGAAGGAACGACGATTGTCGACGCTGGCGGAAACCCGTCACACGAGTCGTGTAACGAACCCGGGCGCGGGGCCGATGGAACGGGTGTCGTGGCGCCACCCGGACCCCCGAGCGGGTGGTGCCACGTCATTTCTGTTGTCGGAGTGCGCGCGCGAGCGGCCGACCGGAGCACGTGGCCGGACGCAGCGGCCCTTGCGATCAGCGGACCTCAGGACGGCTGGCGGACCGCGGCGACCTGATGCGAGCCGCAGGCCATGACCAGGGCCACGATCCAGCCGATCAGGCTCCAGCCCACGAGCAGGTTGACCAGCGCGATCGCCCCGCTGTTGGACTTGCCCCGAGTGGCGGCAACGGCCCACGGCAGCATGTAGCCGAGCGTGACGATCGCGATGACCCACGCCACCGCGAGCGCCGCCCCACTGACGCGAGCGTCAGTGACGAAGGTCGGTGCGGCGGCGTGGTGGTAGTGATGGACCACCTGAGCAGCGGCCGGCGGTGGGAGCGGGGCAGGGACGCTCGCGCGGTGCTCGGTCCAGCGGCCGCCGTCCCAGTAGCGCAGCTCACCGTTCAGGGGGTACCAGCCGGCCGGCGTGACGGGAACCGGTTGCGTGGCGTCGTAGCGCGGAGCATCCTGCATGGCGGCAGCGTAGGGGTGACATGACCACGTTCGCGGCGGTTTGCGCGGACTGAGGCCTCCGGCGCGCTGCGGACACGGCAGGAATGCGACGAAGGATGTCCGCTCGGAAGGTCGTGGGCCGCACGCGGATGGCGGGATGCTCCCGGCGTGACTCCTGTGGGGTTCGTCGGTCTTGGTGTCATGGGTCGGCCCATGGCGCTGAACCTGCTGCGGGGTGGGGTTCCGCTAGTGGTCTGGAACCGGTCGTCGCGCGCGACGGACGAGCTCCGGGCGGCCGGCGCCGAGGTCGCCGCCAGCGTCCCCGACCTCTTCGCTCGGACCGACCGAGTGCTGCTCATGCTGGCCAACGGCGACGTTGTCGACAGTGTGCTGGGCCGCGGCACACCGACCTTCGACCACCTCGTGCGGGACCACCTCGTGGTCCACATGGGTACGACGGCACCGGCGTACTCCGAGGCCCTCGGCCGGGACGTGGTCCGCTTGGGTGGTCGGTACGTCGAGGCCCCGGTGTCGGGGTCGAGGCTGCCCGCCGAAGAAGGGCAGCTGGTCGCCATGCTCGCCGGTGACGACCTCGACCTCGACGAGGTCGAGACCATGGTCGGGCCGACCTGTGCCTCCGTGGTCCGCTGTGGGGCGGTGCCGTCGGGTCTGCTGATGAAGCTCGCGGTCAACCTCTATCTCGTCACCACGGTCACCGGGCTGGTCGAGGCCTACCACTTCGCTCATCAACAGGGCCTGGACCTGGAACGGTTCCGCGAGGTCATCGACGGTGGTCAGATGTCCAGCCCGATCTCGAGGACCAAGCTGGCCAAGCTGCGCTCCGGCGACTTCGCCGTCCAGGCGGCGCTCGGCGACGTGCACTACAACGCCCGGCTCATCACGACGGCGGCACACGATGCGGACGTGGCGACGCCCCTCGCCGATGCCAGTGAGGAGCTGTTCGCGACGGCCGAGCGGTTGGGCCACGGAGGTGTCGACATGGCCGGAGTGCTCCGCGCCTTCGAGGCGCGTACCGCCGCTCTCACGAACGGCCGACGCGACGGGTCGTCGTCTTGAGGTAGTTCACGCGATCGGTCGGGTCCTCGTCGGTGCGCGGCCGCACCGGGGGCGGACCCACCGCCGGCGCGAAGTGGTCGAGGCGTGTCGTAAGGATCCCCTCGCCACTGGTGAGGTCGGGGAGCCGCTGCTGGAGCGCGTGCACGGACACCGCCGGCACCGTGCCCCGAACCACGAGGTGGCGCGCGCTCTGCCGCGTCTCCAGCGGGGTCGCCGCCAACCGAGGGAGGGCTGCCAGCACCGTCGCATACAGGCGCTCGGGGATCTCCAGCTCGAACCGGTGCACCGGCACGCATACGATTGTCCGCGCGCGCTTCAGCGCGGTCATGAGGACCAGCGGCGCGAGGCAGCGGAAGTCCGCCGCGGTGCTCGAGATGCTCTTGGTGAAGTCAGCGTGCCCTACGCTGTGTCGTCCCCAGTAGCCCGAATGGGTAATGGTGACAGTGCAGTCCGGGATCTCCCACCCGTACGGTCCTTGCCGCAGCGTCGCACGCACGGACTCCTCTACGGCGGTGAAGAACGCCGGCGGCATGGACCCGAGCTCGACCTCGAGCCCGACCGCCACGCCCGCTCCCAGCGGTGCGGGCTCGACGCGCAGTCCCACCGCCGCGAGGAACGGGTTGCTCGTCATGCCGATGAGCTCGTGGTCCGCCCCGATGCCGACCAGCCGCTCGACACAGATCGGTGTCGACTCGCGGAACGTGACGGGAACGCCGTACTCGGTCTCGAGCAGGCTACCGAGGACCTCCTTCTGCACCTCGCCGTAGAGCGACACCGCCACCTCTCGGCGACCGTCGTCCTGACGGACGTCGATGAGCGGGTCCTGTTCCGCGAGCTGACCCAGTGCCGTGTAGAGCGAGACCCGGTCGGCGGGGTCGACCGGGTCGACCACCGTCTCCAGCGACGGCCGGACGAACTGGTCGCTGCTCCGTCGGGTCCACGCACCGAGCGGGTCGCCGATCCGGGCCGACTCCAGGCCGCGAACCACCCCGATCTGCCCGGCCACCAACGTGGCTGACGTCTGGGCGCCACCAGGACGATGGACCCGGATGTCGGTCACCCGCTCCTCCCGGCCGTGGCCGAGGTCGACGTGCGCTCGCACCCGTAGCGTGCCGCAGCCGACCCGTACCTGAACCAGCTTCGCCCCGTCGTCACCGCGGCGGATCGCGAAGACGACGCCGCCCAGGGGAGCGTCGACGTCGGCGGTGGGCGGGGGGAGGAGGTCGGGGAGCAGCCGCATCAGCTCGGGGACCCCGGCGCCGGTGATCGCGGAGCCGAACAGCACCGGGTGCGCGCGGCCCGCCGCGGTCTGCTCACCGAGGCGACGGACCAGCTCGGCCCAGCGGTATGCGGGTCGCTCGCCGACGGCGGCCGCGAGGACGTCGTCGTCGATGTCGGCCAGCGACTCCGTGAGTCGCTCTGTCTGCCAACGGCTCTCGCGAAACTGTATGCGTGCGGCCGGTGATCCGGGGTCGGTCACCGTCCCGATGCATACCGTGGCCCGCGTCAGCCGGTCACGGATCTCCCCGACCACCCGGTGGGGGTCGGCGTTGCGCCGGTCGACCTTGTTGACAAAGAAGACCGTGGGGATGCCGAGCCGGCGCAGCGCGCGGTAGAGGACGAGCGTCTGGGCTTGAACGCCCTCGACGGCCGACACGACGAGCACGCACCCGTCGAGGACCGCGAGGGCGCGTTCGACCTCCGCGACGAAGTCGGAGTGTCCGGGGGTGTCGACGAGGTTGACGGCGAGGCCGTCGACGCGGAACGACGCGACCGCGGAGCGGATGGTGATGCCACGGCGGCGCTCCAGCGCCATCGTGTCGGTCTGGGTGTCGCCGGCGTCCACGCTGCCGAGGTCGGCGAGAACGCCGGCCTCGTAGAGGAGGCGTTCGGTCAGGCTGGTCTTGCCGGCGTCAACGTGCGCGAGGATGCCGAGGTTGAGAGTGGGTTCCGGGGTGAGCAAAGGCCTTCACGTCCATTCGGTGGGTACGTACCTGCTGGGACATGAGGGCTGCTCGCATCGCTCGGTTTCCTCCTCGCTCGGGTCTGCGGACGTCTCGAGGACACCACGACCAGTGGCCGCCCGTCGAACCATTTACGCGCCAGGCCGATGAGTTCGGCCGTTCTCGCCGGTCCCAGCCTTCATGACGGGTACCACGAGGACGCAGGACGAAGCCCAGATCCGCCACGTGATCGAGGAGTGGGCGCAGGCGGTCCACGAGGGCGACCTGCCTCGAGTGCTCGCGGACCACGCCGACGACATCGTGATGTTCGACGTGCCGCCGCCGGAGGACGGGGTGCGTGGTCTCGACGACTACACCGAGACCTGGCCGCCGTTCTTCCGGTGGCAGGCGAGTGGGGCGACGCGATCGCTGGGTGGTCGCGCACGAGCACCACTCGTTCACCGACCGGTCCTGATTCGCCGATTCGCCTGCTACATAACGTTATTGGCCCTTGTCGGAGTGTCGATGAGGTTCTAGGGTACGCCGACGCCTCACCCGTCCGGACGACGGCACCCTGGTGGCGATGGACTCCGAGCGCCGGCTCTTCGACGGCGGGCTGCGGCGGTTCCTCCTCGCGCGTGACGGCACTTGTCGCACGCCGTGGTGCGACGCCCCGGTCCGCCACGTCGATCACGTCGTCGACCATGCGTTCGGCGGCCCGACCAACGCCGAGAACGGTCAAGGGCTGTGTGTCCGGTGTAACCACGCGAAGCAGGCCGCAGGGTGGAGGGCCACAGCCGACGGAGGTGGGGACGGAACCCACCCGTGGCGCGCGCATACCGTCGTCTTGACGACACCGACGTGGACCGGTACTCGTCGACCGCTCCACCGGTGCTCGTTCTCGCTCCGGCCGACGAGCCGAGCCCGCTGGAGCGGGCCTACGAGCGGCTGCTCGCTGCCTGACTCAGCCACGCTCCTGCGCGGTGCAGATGCAGGCCTCGTTGCCCTCGGGGTCGGCGAGGACCCAGAACGACGGTGCCTCCGTGTCCGAGACCATGTGGCCCCCGGCCTCGATGGCGCG
>NZ_DATBTV010000007.1:0-15126 GCF_036559105.1 Lapillicoccus sp.
CTCCTCGCGGAGGTCGGCCGACGTTTCACGTGAAACCGGGCTCTCGTCGACGACCTGCCCGCCGGCCCCGCTCGCTTCGCTGGCCTCGCTGGTGTCGGTAGCCGGGATGGTGCCGGTGTCGACGATGGTTTCGTGCTCGGTGATGGTCTCGGGGCCGGTGACGTCGCCGGTAACGGCGTGCAGTGTTTCACGTGAAGCAGGGGTGGCCTCGAGCGTCGCTTGGGCGTCCACGTCACCGTGAGCGATCTCGACGTTCACCACGTCAACGCCGACCACACCAACGCCGACCACGGCCCGGTCGGCGTCCCCCGGTGCTGTTTCACGTGAAACGGGCCAGCCGAGCCCGCTCACCGAACGGGAGGCACCCGCGTCGGCGGGCCACCCCAACGACGAGGAGTGCTCGATCGTGGGGGTCAGGGACCGAGTGCGCACCGTGCGGTCCTCGATCACCCTGCTCAACCCTTCGTTCGCCGCCCCGCGAACCGGTCCGGCTCGTGATGACGCCTTATCCAACCACTCGGGCCGGGCTCACCTCACGCCGCAACACCGCGTTGTGGACTACCGATCACTGACCGCCGGGGGCTCGACGCTTGGGCGACCCCGAACCTGTCCCAGAGCGTCGCGGAGACGTGCGTGCCCCAGGGGCCGCAGCCGGTCGCGGGCCACCTCGCGGCGCCGCGGGGACGCCCACCAGCGCGTCGACCTCGATCGTCAGGACCACCGTCTCAGGGTCGACGATCCCGGCTCCGAACCGCGAGACGCGCCACCGGCTCGCCCCGAGGGAGCGCAGGAGGGATGCATCCTCGTCGAGCTCGGTCTGCGCACTTTCGCCCTTGAGCGCCTGCACGGAGCCCCCGGCGGACAGGAGTGGGAGGGTGATCCGGGCGAGCTCACCGGTGCGAGCCACCGCCCGGGCGGTCACGTGACGGAAGCGCTCCACCCCCCAGAGCGACTCGGCCCGACCGCGGTGGACCTCGACGTTGGTCAGGCCGAGCTGTTCGATCGTGGACGTGAGCCAGATGGTCCGACGAAGGAGTGGCTCCACCAGGACCAGGTGGAGGTCGGGGCGGGCGATGGCCAGCGGAATCCCCGGGAGGCCGGCGCCCGACCCGATGTCCGCGACCCGTGCGTCCTGGGCGAACACCGGCTGGACCACCGCGCTGTTGAGCACGTGTCGGTCCCACAGCCGTGGTGCCTCCCGTGGCCCGATCAGCCCGTGCGAGATTCCCGTGTCGGCGAGGAGCGCGACGTAGGCCTCCGCGACGTCGAGTCGGGACCCGAAGACCGTCGCCGCCACCGTGGGGGTAGGCGGAACCGCCGGCGGGGCCCCTGGCTCCGCGGGGGACGCCGGCTCACTGGTCGCCCGCTCACTGTTCGCCCGCTCACGGTTCGCCGGCTCAGCGGTCGTCGGCTCCGCTGCCGACGGTGGTTTCACGTGAAACGCAGGGCGGCTGAGGATCAGGCCGGGAACACGATGATGTGCCGGTGCGGCTCGACGCCCTCGGACTCGGAGCCGAGCCCGGCGGCGGCCACCTCGTCATGAACGATCTTCCGTTCGAAGGCGGACATGTCCTCCAAAGCCTTCTGGGCCCCGGTGGTCTTGACCTCGGCGATCGCGGTCTGCGCGATGTCGACGACCACGGAACGGCGCTGCGCGCGGTGGCCGGCGATGTCCAGCATCAGCCGGCTCCGCTCGCCGGTCTCGGCCTGGACCGCCAGGCGCGTCAACTCCTGGAGCGCGTCCAGCACCTTGCCGTCGGACCCGACCATCCGCCGGGGGACGCGACCGTCCTCCGAGTCGACGATCGCCACCGATGCGCGGTCGCCGTCGATGTCGACCTCGATGTCACCGTCGAGATCAGCGATGTCGAGCAGCCGTTCCAGGAAGTCCGCCGCGACCTCGCCCTCCCGCTCGAGCAGCCGGACTCGGGAGCCCCCACCGCGCCGCGATCCGTTCGGTCCGACGCCCGCGTTCTCGTCATCGTCCTGGTCCTCGGCCTCGAGGTCGGCCTCGGCTTCGAGGTCCGCGTCCGCCAGGGACTTGAGGTCGGCGTCCGCCTGGGAGGACTCGAGGTCGGAGTCCGCCTGGGACTCGTCGTCCGCCCGCTCCGCCTCCTCAGTGAGCCGCTCGGTGGCCTCGCTGTCGTCGGTTCCCGCAGCAGCCTCGGAGTCCGCGGTAGCGTCAAGGTGGTCAAGCCGGTCAGAACCCGTCACGTCCTCGACGCCGCGCGGGGAATGCTCGTCGAGGGCGTTCGGACGGGTCGTCACATCGGTGTGGTCGCTCATCAGCAAAACTCCTGATCACTCTGCTCGAGCGGGACCGGGTCCCGCATGTCACTGGTTTGTGGAGACGATCCGGCGCGAAGGACGCGACACGAGCTCGTCCGGACGGGCATACCCGTCCTCGTCGGTCAGGCCGGGTCGGGGCTCGGCGAGCTCTGGTCCGGGCGCCGTTTCGTCGGCGGGTTCGGCTCCCGTTTGACCTGGCCTTGGGGCTGCTTCGGGCGTGTGGAGCTCGGCTTCTGCTTCTGGCGTTTGGGCTGCTGGCGCTGACCAGCCGGTCGCGCCGCGCCGCCCGCCGACCCCGACCCCGAACCCGACCCCGAACCCGTGGCACCGGATCCGTTCGACGCAGCGTCAGCCGGAGCATCCTGCGGGGTACTGCTGCCGGAACCCGACCCCGACCCGTTCGTCGAGGCCGACCCGTCAGCCGCGCCCGAAGCGGTGCCATCACCAGGCCCGCCGGCCGGGCCGCGCTTGCTGCGCTTCTTGCCCTTCGGCTGCTGTCGCTGCCCGCTCTTGGGAGCCTCCGGCAGCAGATCCTGGACGTCCGGCTGGTCGGTGGTCGTGTCGCCGAGCCCGGGGATGTGCAGCTTCTTGATGGTCTTGCCGCGCTTCTTCTGCCGCTCTTCGTAGGCGCGCTCGGCCGCCGAACCCGGAGCCGGCATCCGCCGGATCACGTAGAACTGCTGGCCCATCGACCAGACGTTCGTGGTCAACCAGTAGAGCAGCACACCGATCGGGAAGTTGATGCCGGAGATCGCGAAGAAGAGCGGCATCAGGTAGAGGATGACCTTCTGCTGCTTCATGTACGGGTTGTCGAGCGCAGTGTCGGGCATGTTCTTGCGCATCAGCTGCCGCTGCGTGGTGAAGGTCGACAGCGACATGAGGATGATGAGGACGGCCGTGAGGATCTTGACGTTGAGGTCCGACGAGCTCACGAACGTCGCCGAGAGCTGAGCCCCGAAGATCGTCGACTTCTCGATGACCGAGGCGACCTCGGGGGTGATCGGGCCGATGGGCGCGTGGGAGCCCGCCGCGACGTGCGGCAGGTTGTTGAGCACCTGGAACAGCGCGAAGAAGAACGGTGACTGCAGCAGGATCGGCAGGCACGACGAGAACGGGTTGGAGCCGGTCCTCTTGTAGAGGTCCATCGTCTCCGACGTCATCTTCTGACGCGACTCCGGATCGCTCTTGCCCTTGTACTTCGCCTGGATCTTCTGCATCTCCGGCTGGATCATCTGCATCCGCCGGGAGCTGTGGATCTGCTTGACGAACAACGGGATCATCAGGAACCGCACGACCATGGTGAGACCCACGATCGACAGCGCCCAGCCCCAGCCGCTCTCGTACGGGATCCCCAGCCACACGAAGAGCTGGTGCCAGGCCGTCATGACCCAGGCCTCGCCCCACATCAGGGGGCTCAGCAGGTTGACGAAGAAGTCGTACACAGTCGTCCTAACGGGTCAGTGCTGCTGTTGAGCGTGCGCGTGCGCGGAGTGTGCGGAGTGTGCGGCGGACCGCGACGGCGACCTCTCGGGAACGTGGTCCACCCCGCCCGGGTTCCACGGGTGGCAGCGCAGCAGCCGCCGCACCGTCAGCCAGGTCCCCTTGAGCGGTCCGAACCGCTCCAGTGCCGTGATCGCATACGCCGAGCACGAGGGGTAGAAGCGGCAGGACGGCGGGGTCATCGGGGAGATGACGAGCTGGTATGCGCGGACCAGCCAGATCAGGGGGAGGGCCAGCAGCCGGGTGCGGGTCACGACGAGACTCCTGCCGCGGCCGCCGAGCGACTCTCCAGTCGGCGCAGGACCGCGTCCAGCGCTCGGTCGAGCTCGGCGGCCAGCGCGGGCGTGGTCGCGCCGCCGGCGGCGGGGTTGGCCCGCACCACGAGATCACACCCGTCCGGTATGCGCGTCAGCCGCGCCGCGACGAGGTGGCGCAGGACCCGCTTGGTCCGGTTGCGGATCACCGCGCCGCCTACGGCCTTGGAGACGACGAAACCGACCCGCACCGGGTGGTCGACGGGTCGGTCGTCAGCATCAGCAGGGGCCGCATACCGCGCGTGGACGACGAGCAGCCGGCCACCGGAGCGTGCTCCGCCCGCCCCGCGCACGGTGGCGGAGAAGTCCGTCGCCGTCCGGAGCCGGTGTCGGGCGGGAAGCACGCGGCCCTGCTCGAACCGTCTCAGGCGGACAGTTCGGAGCGGCCCTTGCGGCGGCGAGCGGCCAGGATGGCGCGACCCGCCCGGGTGCGCATCCGCAGGCGGAAGCCGTGGGTCTTGGCCCGGCGGCGGTTGTTCGGCTGGAAGGTGCGCTTGCTCACGAGGTGTTCTCCGTTGCTGCCGGGCGACCGACGGTCGGGGCCTGGCGTGCCAGTGGTGCGAGGCGAGTGGGATGAGAGCCCAGTTCGGGCGCCATCGGAAACCCGGACTGACGACGATGGCGAACGGCGTCACGGGCAGGCGAAAGCGACCGAAAACAGGCTTCGTCCACGATACGGGAGCGCTACGGACAGGGTCAAACTCACCGAGCCCACCGACCCCGTGATCCTGCCCGGGATCAGCCGAACGGCTCGACTCCCGGTCCAACGTGCAAGTCAACCTTCCAGTTTCCGACCCGATCCGGCTAGCCTCCGTTCGACACGCCGAGCCGTCCAAGATTTCTCTCCACGCCGCGCCGTCCGAGGTTGATCGTGACCCCCGAGTGTTGTTAGCGTCACGCCTCACGACGGTTCCGTCCACAGGATGTGGACAACGGTGTGGACATCCATCCCGCTCGGGTGCCGAGGTGCTCCCGGGAGCGCAGAGCGCAGGTAGGTCAGGCGACACAAGGGCGGGGAGATGTCGGACGCGGAGGTTGACTACGGCCGGGTCTGGCAGGAGACCATCCGCCAGCTCGACGGTCAGGGCGTCGCGCAGCACCGTCGGGCCCTCCTCGGCCTGAGCCGCCTGGTCGGCGTGTTGCAGAACCTGGCCATCATCAGCACGCCGAACACGATGACCAAGGGCGTCATCGAGGACCAGATCGGCGGCGCCGTCCGCGACGCATTGACGGACCAGCTCGGCGTCGAGATCGCCCAGCTGTCGGTCTCGGTCGACGAGAAGCTGGCCGAGAACTACCCGCCTGACCTGTCCGACGACGCCGGCCCCGACCCCCTGACCAGCGGAAACGGCCACCACAACGGCCAGGTCCCGCCGTCCGGTCCGGGCTTCCCCCTTCAGGGAACGTATGCCGGCTCGCATACCGGAACCGGCGAGGGGGCCATCCCCGAGCGATCCAGGGAGGCCGACAAGAGCCGGCTCAACCCGAAGTACACCTTCGACACCTTCGTGGCCGGCTCGAGCAACCGGTTCGCCCACGCGGCCGCGCTCGCCGTCGCCGAGGGGCCGGCCCGCTCGTACAACCCGCTGTTCATCTACGGCGACTCCGGGCTGGGCAAGACCCATCTGCTGCACGCGATCGGCGACTACTCGCGCCAGCTGCTTCCGCACCTGCGGGTGCGCTACGTGAACTCCGAGGAGTTCACCAACGACTTCATCAACAGCATCCGCGACGACCGGACTGCGCGCTTCCAGACGGTCTACCGCGACGTCGACGTGCTCCTCATCGACGACATCCAGTTCCTCGCCGGCAAGGTGCAGACGCAGGAGGAGTTCTTCCACACCTTCAACGCGCTGCACAACGCGACCAAGCAGGTCGTCATCACCTCCGACCTGCCGCCCAAGCAGCTGTCGGGGTTCGAGGAGCGGCTGCGTTCCCGGTTCGAGTGGGGACTCATCTGCGACGTCCAGCCGCCAGACCTCGAGACCCGCATCGCGATCCTGCGCAAGAAGGCCACCCTGGAGCGGATGTCGACGCCGGACGACGTGCTCGAGTACATCGCCAGCAAGATCAGCTCCAACATCCGCGAGCTCGAGGGCGCGCTGATCCGGGTGACCGCCTTCGCGAACCTCAACCGCCAGCCGGTCACCCTGGATCTCGCCGAGGTGGTGCTGCGCGACCTCATCCCCAGCGAGCAGCCGGCCCAGATCACCGTCTCGACGATCATGGGCGAGACCGCCAAGTACTTCGGCCTCACCATCGACGACCTCTGCAGCAGCTCGCGGTCCCGCCAGCTGGTCCAGGCACGCCAGATCGCCATGTATCTCTGCCGCGAGCTGACGGAGCTGTCCCTGCCGAAGATCGGCCAGCACTTCGGCGGCCGCGACCACACCACCGTCATGCACGCGGACCGCAAGATCCGTGAGCTGATGGGCGAGCGGCGCGCGATCTACAACCAGGTCACCGAGCTCACCAACCGGATCAAGCAGCAGTCCAAGTGACCGCTGGCGCGCTCAGTTGGCTCCACAAGTGACCGTTGGCGCGCTCAGTTGGCTCCACCAGTAGTAGCGCTGTCCCCACCGGATGCCCCGGTTGTCCACAGCCCGTCCGGTATGGGTCGAGCGGGTTTCTGGGGAGATCCGCCGCTTCTCCACACCCTGTGGACAACTCTGTGGACTCACGACGGTGGATCACCGCAAGGTTTCCGCCGCAGCACGCTCGGCGCCCGAGCTCACGGTGTCCACACCCCCTGTGGACACCCGGGGGACAAGCGCTCGGAGCCGGTGCAGCCGGCCCCTCGCCACGACCGACCCTTGGGGACGCCTCGCCGTCGTCCACCGCGAGCCCGAGTTGTCCACAGCTTGCGCACCGACCGTCGCACAGGGGTCGACCCTGGTTGACCTGCGCGGACGCCGGTTGTCCCCCGTGCGCACAGCCCCTATGACGACGACGAGTCCTCCCTCTGATCCGATGGCCCCGCGTACGGGTGTGGAGATCACCCATCTGATCGCTGACCGGTAGCAAGCGGCCAGGACCGGGCGTGGTGGAGAGTTGTGGTGGGCGTCGGTCCGAGACACTAGGGTTCGGAGTCCGAGCCGGGCAGACCCCAGCCGGACGCGACGACGCAGCACGATGTCGGCTGCTCGTTCACACAGGCCGCGAAGGGCGGGGACCACGTGAAGTTCAGGATCGACCGCGACGTGCTCGCCGACGCCGTGACGTGGGTGGCCCGCGGCCTGCCGGCCCGTCCGCCCGTGCCGGTCCTGGCCGGGGTGCTCATCGAGGCCGACGACGAGGGCAGTCTCACCCTGTCCGCGTTCGACTACGAGGTGTCCGCCAAGGTCACCGTGCCCGCGGACGTCGCCGAGGCGGGCCGCGTCCTCGTGCTCGGCCGGCTGCTCGCCGACATCTCCCGCAACCTGCCCAACAAGCCGATCGACGTCGTCGCCGACGGCAACAAGGTCCAGGTGACCTGTGGCTCGTCCCGGTTCAGCCTGCTGATGATGCCGGTCGACGACTACCCGACGCTGCCGTCGGCGCCGGAGTCCACCGGCACCATCCAGGGCGACGTCTTCACGCAGGCCGTCGCCCAGGTCGCCATCGCGGCCGACCGCGGCGACACCTTGCCGATCCTCACCGGCGTCCGGATGGAGATCGAGGGCGACAAGATCACGCTGCTCGCCACCGACCGCTACCGGCTGGCCATGCGCGAGCTGACCTGGAAGCCGACCGCCTCCGACATTGGCGGCTCGATCCCCGTCGTCGCGCTGATCCCCGCGCGGACCCTCTCCGACACCGCCAAGGCGCTCGGCGCCAGCGGCTCGGTCGACATGGCCCTCGGGGGCGCGGCTGGCGGCGACGGACTGGTCGGGTTCGAGGCCGGTCAGCGGCGCACGACGACCCGGCTCCTCGACGGCGAGTACCCCAAGGTCACCTCGATCTTTCCCACCAGCGTCGACTCCGAGTCGGTCATCGAGACGGCGGCGCTGGTCGAGGCCGTCCGCCGCGTGTCCCTGGTCGCGGAACGCAACACCCCGGTACGCCTGAAGTTCACCGACGGTCAGGTCGCCATCGAGGCCGGCACCGGCGACGACGCCCAGGCCTCCGAGGCGGTCGAGGCGACCCTCACGGGACCCGACATCGAGATCGCCTTCAACCCCCATTTCCTGCTCGACGGGCTGGGCGCCCTCGGCACGACCTACGCGCGACTGTCCTTCACGCAGCCGAGCCGGCCTGCGGTCCTCACCGGACAGATCGAGGCGGAGGGCGACTCCGACGACAGCTACCGATACGTCCTCATGCCCGTGCGTTTCGCCAGCTGAGCCGAAGCTCTCACCCCCTTCCGTATGCGTGCAGTGGCGGTAGCCTGACCCCGCAGTCCGCGTCGCCGCACCACCTCGCAGGTCGTGATTTGTGGTCGCAGTCTCGTCGCCCGGCACCCGTCGGTCGCCCGTCTCGAAAGGGTCAGCCATGCAGCTTGGTCTCATCGGTCTCGGGAAGATGGGCGGCAACATGCGCGAGCGCCTGCGCCGCGCCGGCCACGAGGTCGTCGGCTTCGACCGCGACCCCAAGGTGTCCGACGTCCGCACGATGGCCGCGATGGTCAAGAAGCTCGAGGCTCCCCGAGTGGTCTGGGTCATGGTGCCGGCGGGCGCCCCGACGCGCGACACGATCGCCAAGCTCGCCGACATGATGGACAAGGGCGACCTCATCATCGACGGCGGCAACTCCCGGTTCACCGACGACTACGAGCACGCCCGGATGCTCAAGCCGAAGGGGATCGGCTACGTCGACTGCGGTGTCTCCGGCGGCATCTGGGGGCTGGAGAACGGCTACGGCCTCATGTGCGGAGGCGACAAGAAGTGGGTCAACCTCGCCATGCCGATCTTCGACGCCCTGCGTCCGGAGGGCCCGCGCGACGAGGGGTTCGTCCACGCCGGCGAGGTCGGGGCCGGGCACTACACGAAGATGGTCCACAACGGCATCGAGTACGGGCTCATGGCGGCCTACGCCGAGGGTTACGAGCTGTTGCAGAAGAAGGACATCATCAAGGACGTCCCCGGCGCGTTCAAGGCGTGGAGCCGCGGCACGGTGGTCCGGTCCTGGCTGCTCGACCTCGCCGTCGATGCCCTCGCCGAGAACCCGACGCTCGACAACGTCTCCGACTACACGGTCGACTCGGGCGAGGGGAAGTGGACCGTCGAGGAGGCCATCGTCAACGACGTTCCCATGCCGGTGATCTCGGCGTCCCTCTTTGCTCGTTTCGCGTCCCGTCAGAAGGTCTCGCCGACCATGCAGATGGTCGCCGCTCTTCGGGGTCAGTTCGGCGGACACCCGGTGATGACCGTCGCACAGGGCAACGACCTGCGTAACACCGTCGGCGTTGGCGACGCCGACCCGACCCTGGGCATCAAGGCCGAGAAGAAGCGGGCTGGATCGGCCAGGAAGGCCGCCGTCCACGGCCGCAAGGCCGCCGCCGCGGGACCCTCGTCGGGCACCGGGTCGACGACCGCTCGGTCCGAGCGCAGGACCACCAAGCGCACCGGCACCCCGGGTGGGCGCGACGCGGCCAGCGCCGGACCGACGTCAGGCACCGGATCCGCGACGTGACAGGAGCCCCGCGAAGTTCTCTCCACGACGTTCGCCGCCCCGCGTCGACCCGTCGCGGGGACCCCACGCTTCGCTCCGATTCTTCGCGGGGAACCCGAGAGTGCACGTCCGGCACCTGAGCGTCACCGACTTCCGCAGCTACCCGCAGGCCGAGCTGCCTCTCGGTCCGGGGGTGACGACCCTGGTCGGTCCGAACGGCCAGGGCAAGACGAACCTCGTCGAGGCCGTCGGCTACCTCGCCACTCTGTCCAGCCACCGCGTCGCGACCGACCAACCGTTGGTCCGGTTCGGGGCGGAGCGCGCGGTCATCCGGGGCGTCGTCGTGCGCGAGGGCCGCGAGACGCTCATCGAGCTGGAGCTCAACCCCGGCCACGCCAACCGCGCCCGGCTCAACCGGTCGCCGATGCCACGGCCCCGCGAGATCCTCGGCTCGTTGCGCTCGGTGCTCTTCGCGCCCGAGGATCTGGCGTTGGTCAAGGGCGACCCGTCCGGCCGCCGCGTCTTCCTCGACGACCTGCTGGTGCAGCGCCAGCCCCGGTGGGCCGGCGTACGGTCCGACTACGACAAGGTCCTCAAACAGCGCAGCGCCCTGCTGAAGTCCGCCGCGCCCGTGCTGCGTCGCGGCCGCCGGCGTCTCGAGCGGGTCACCGCCTACGGCGAGCCCGTGGAGGACGCCCGCGCCTCCGCCCTGCACACCCTCGACGTGTGGGACAGCCAGCTCGCACGGTTCGGGTCCCAGCTCCTGCACGGCCGGCTCCGCCTGCTGGCGCATCTCCGTCCGCACCTCAGTGAGGCCTACGCCGCGGTCAGCGCCGGACCCTCGGCGGCCCGGGTCGTCTACCGCTCCAGCCTGCGCGACGAGGCCGCGAGCCGGCTGGCCGAGGACGAGGTCCCCGATGTCGCCGTGCTGGAGAAGGAGCTGCTCGTCACGCTGGCGGAGGTCCGCGACCAGGAGGTCGAGCGCGGCGTCTGCCTGGTCGGCCCGCACCGCGACGACCTGCACCTGACCCTCGGCGAGCTGCCGGCCAAGGGGTATGCCAGCCACGGCGAGTCCTGGTCGTTCGCGCTGGGACTCAAGCTCGCGGCATACCAGCTGCTGCGCTCCGACCTCGGCGAGGATCCGGTGCTCGTCCTCGACGACGTCTTCGCCGAGCTCGACACCGGCCGCCGCGAGCGGCTGGCCGAGCTGGTCGAGGACTGCGAGCAGGTGCTCATCACCGCGGCCGTCGGCGCCGACGTGCCGGAGGTACTGCGCCAACGCGGCACCACGTACGCGGTGGGCCTCGGCGAGGTCACCCGTGTCGACTGAGGACCAACCCGACCCGGCTCCCGAGCGGGACGAGGACGAGGCGGCGGCCGAGGCCGCGTCCCTGGCTCTCGCTCGAGCGCGAAAGGCCGCTGCTGACAAGGGTCTTCGTCCTGGGCTTCGTCCGATGCGCAAACGTCGGTCGTCCGACCGGCCCGCGGGCACACCGAGCGGCAGCGCCCCCGATGCCCGCGACCCGCTGCTCCTCGGCGAGCAGCTGGAGAAGTTCGTGGCCGACCGGGGCTGGCAGGTCGACGTCGCCGTCGGCTCGGTGATCGGGCGCTGGCCGCAGATCGTCGGCCCCGACGTGGCCGAGCACGTGCAGCCGGTGTCGTTCGACGGGGGCGTGCTCACCCTGCGGGCGGTCTCGACCGCGTGGGCGACGCAGATGCGCCTCCTCACCTCGGTCCTGATGGGCCGGCTCGACGACGAGGTCGGCGCCGGCACGGTGACCCAGATCGTCGTCACCGGCCCCAGTGGCCCGACCTGGGCGAAGGGGCGCCGCCGCGCGCCCGGCCGGGGCCCTCGGGACACCTACGGCTGAGTTCCTAGACTGGTGGGGATGACCCGATCCCCCCGACAGCGGCACCTCGTTCAGGTGGACGAGCTAGCCGACCAGCTCTCCTCGGTCCGCCTCCTGGACGTCCGCTGGCGGCTCAGCGACGCTCCGGGCGACGGAGGGCGCCGGTATGCGGAGGGCCACCTTCCCGGTGCGCGCTTCCTCGACCTCGAGGAGGTGCTGACGTCGCACACCGACGACCCGCTGGACGGCCGGCACCCGCTGCCCGAACCGACCACGCTGGCCGACGGGCTCGGCGCGCTCGGGGTGCAGGCGGACGACGACCTCGTCGTGTACGACGAGCCCGGGTCGTTCGCCGCCGAGCGGGCCTGGTGGGTGCTTCGGTGGGCGGGGCTCCAGGCCCGGGTGCTGGACGGTGGGATCGACGGCTGGGTCGGCGCCGGTCGGCCGCTGGAGACCCGCGAACCCCCGACCGCGGCTGCGACTCGACTGGACCTCACCGTCGGACAGCTGCCGACCATCGACGTCGACGCGGCGGCGACGTTCGCCGCCGACGGGGTGCTCGTCGACGCGCGGGCCGGTGAGCGCTACCGCGGCGAGGTGGAACCGCTCGACCCCCGACCCGGCCACATCCCCGGAGCGGTCAACGTCTCAGCCGCCACACTCTACGACGACGGCCGGATGCCGACTGACGACCGGCTCCGCGCGCTGCTCGCACCCGCTCTCGGGCCGGATCTCGGGCCGGTTGACGACCCGACGACACCAGTGGCGGCGTACTGCGGGTCCGGGGTGTCGGCGGCCCGCGACGTGCTGGCCCTCGCGGTCCTCGGGGTCGACGCCGCCCTGTTCCCGGGCTCCTGGTCGGCGTGGTCGAACGACCCTCGGCGGCCGGCAGCGCTCGGTGCCCAGCCGTTCACCCCAACCTTGGACAGCCGGCCCTGATGTCCACAGGATCTGTGGACAGACCTGGGGACAACCGGTGGGGACCGGGCAGGATGGACCAGGACGGCAAACGCCGCGAGAACGCCGCTCCGGGCCAGGGGACGACCCCCGACACCTGCTGACCGGTTCTTTACCCGGAAACCGGCCGTTGCGGGCCTCCTGAGGCCGGTTTCCGGAGCACGGACCTGTAGAATGAAGAGTCAAAGGCGGCCAGCCGTCGTCTGCACGTCGCGCGAGTGATGTGCGGGCGCCGAGTCGGCCGCTCGTCATGAACAGCACCGTGCCACGTGAACGCCCGGAGACCTCCGAGCAGCGCGTGGGGGCCGGTGCACAAAGGAGCAGCGTGTCCGAGGCCGAACCGACCAGGACGACTCCCACTCCCGAGAACCCGGCCTCCGTCGCCGACACTCCGGACGCCCCTGACGCTCCCGTACCCGCGCCTGTTGCCCCCACCGAGCCGGAGGCCTCTCCCGCTTACGACGCCCAGGCGATCCAGGTCCTCGAAGGCCTCGACGCCGTGCGCAAGCGGCCGGGGATGTACATCGGCTCGACCGGTGAGCGCGGCCTGCACCACCTGGTGTGGGAGATCGTCGACAACTCGGTGGACGAGGCCCTCGCCGGCTACGCCACCCACATCGACGTGACGCTGCGCGCCGACGGCGGCGTGACGGTCGTCGACAACGGTCGCGGGATCCCCACCGGCAAGCGCAACGGGGAGGACGTCTCCGCGGTCGAGCTGGTGCTCACCCAGCTGCACGCCGGCGGCAAGTTCGGCGGCGGCGGTTACAAGGTCTCCGGCGGGCTGCACGGTGTGGGTTCCTCCGTGGTCAACGCCCTCTCCAGCCGGCTCGACGTCGAGGTGCGACAGATGGGCCACGTGTTCCGGATGACCTTCGACGACGGTGTCGCCCGCGGCCCGCTGTCGCGCGACGAGGCGCTCGACGACCCGAACCAGACCGGCACGACGGTCACCTTCTGGCCCAACGCCGGCATCTTCGAGACCGTCACCTTCGACTTCGAGACGATCCGGTCGCGGTTCCAGCAGACGGCGTTCCTCAACAAGGGCCTGACCATCACCCTGCTCGACGAGCGGCCCGAACCCAGCGCCGACGACGAGGACGACATCGACCTCGACAACGCCGACGCGGAGGTCGACGTCGAGACCGTGGCGGTCGTCGAGAACACGCCGGCGACGCCGAGCAAGAAGGCCAAGCGGGTCTCCTACCGCTACGACGACGGCCTGGTCGACTACGTCAAGCACCTCGTCGCGTCCAAGCGGGCCGAGCCGATCAACCCCGACATCATCTCGATCGAGGTCGAGGACAAGGACCGGGCGCTCGCGCTCGAGCTGGCCATGCAGTGGACCAACGGCTACACCGAGTCGGTCCACACCTACGCCAATACCGTGAACACCCACGAGGGCGGCACCCACGAGGAGGGCTTTCGCGCGGCGATGACCAAGCTGGTCAACGACTTCGCGCGCAAGAACAACATCCTCAAGGAGAAGGACGAGAACCTCACCGGCGACGACGTCCGTGAGGGTCTCGTGGCGGTCATCTCGGTCAAGCTCGGCGAGCCACAGTTCGAGGGTCAGACCAAGACCAAGCTCGGCAACTCCGAGGTCAAGGGCTTCGTCCAGCGGGCCATGACCGACGCGTTCGGCCACTGGCTCGAGGCTCACCCGCGTGAGGGCCGCGACATCATCCAGAAGGCGATCCAAGCCGCCGCCGCGCGCATCGCCGCGCGCAAGGCGCGCGAGTCCACCCGTCGCAAGGGCCTCCTCGACGGCGTCGGCCTGCCCGGCAAGCTCAAGGACTGCCAGAGCAAGGACCCCTCGATCTCCGAGGTGTTCATCGTCGAGGGCGACTCCGCCGGTGGGTCGGCCGTGGCCGGCCGCAACCCGCATACCCAGGCGATCCTGCCGATCCGCGGGAAGATCCTCAACGTCGAGAAGGCCCGGATCGACCGGATCCTCGGCAACAACGAGGTCCAGGCGCTCATCACCGCATTCGGCACCGGCATCGGCGAGGACTTCGACCTGGCCAAGGCCCGGTACCACAAGATCGTCATCATGGCCGACGCCGACGTCGACGGTATGCACATCCGCACGCTCCTGCTGACGCTGCTGTTCCGGTTCATGCGGCCGCTCATCGAGGCGGGCTACGTCTACCTCGCGCAGCCGCCGCTCTACCGGCTGAAGTGGAGCAACGCGTCCCACGAGTTCGCCTACTCCGACCGGGAGCGTGACGGCCTGCTCGCCGTCGGCAAGGAGCGCGGCTGGCGGCTCCCGAAGGAGAACGCGATCCAGCGCTACAAGGGTCTCGGCGAGATGAACTACCACGAGCTGTGGGACACGACCATGGCTCCGGAGACCCGCACGCTGCTTCAGGTCACGCTGGCCGACGCCGCCTCGGCGGACGAGATCTTCGCGATCCTCATGGGGGAGGACGTCGAGTCGCGTCGTGGGTTCATCCAGCGCAACGCCAAGGACGTCCGCTTCCTCGACATCTGAGGCGTCCCCTCCCGCAGATCCACTGAAGCTGTGCGGCCGGCCGGCCGCCGAATGTGAAGGACGACCGTGACCGAGCAGCCCCCCGTCCCGCCCGCAGACGACGAGGGCGGGG
Source organism: Lapillicoccus sp. (assembly GCF_036559105.1). Taxonomy (GTDB): domain Bacteria; phylum Actinomycetota; class Actinomycetes; order Actinomycetales; family Dermatophilaceae; genus Lapillicoccus. The sequence continues at coordinate 15,106 of NZ_DATBTV010000007.1, forward strand.
CAACGCCCACCGCCGCGATCC
>NZ_DATBTV010000008.1:0-9930 GCF_036559105.1 Lapillicoccus sp.
CAGCGACGTGATCTCGAGGACGAGCACCGCGGCGGACGTGCGAACACGAGCGCGTAGCCCAGCCAGCCCGGCAATGGGCCCGCGGGCCTGGTGGTCGGCTGGGCGGAAGGCTCGCCGGCAGGCATACCGCAGTATGCGTGAGGCTTCGCCTCGTTCGGCGACCAGGGACGGCCCGCACGTCGCGTCGGCGTTCGTGATCCGCGACGCCGGAGGTCTGCGCAGAAACCGGACGTCATGACGCTGTGCGTAACCACGCTCCGGCTCGGAACATGCGTGGGGACGGGTCAGCGGAGACGGGTCGGGGTCGGAACCCGCCGTGGTGGCGCGTTCCGACCCCGAACGGGTCAGCCGGGTGGAGCGGTCAGCGAGCGACGACCTCGAACGGAACCATCGCCTGCACGTCCGGGTGCAGCCGGACCAGCGCCTGGTAGGAGCCAGTCGACTTGATGTGGCCCTGGACCTCGATCCGGCGACGGTCGAGCTCCGGACCGCCGGCGGCCTTGACCGCGTCGGCGATGTCGGCCGTGCTCACGGCACCGAACAGCCGGCCGGCGTTGCCGGCCTTGGCGGGCACGGTGACCGAGGCGGACTCGAGGCGGCCCTTGAGCTGCTTGGCCTCCTCGAGCGAACGGACCTCGCGGCTGGCGCGGGCCGTGGTGATCGCGTCGACCTGCTTCTGGCCGCCCTTGGTCCACGGAGTGGCCAGGTGACGCGGGAGCAGGAAGTTGCGGGCGTAGCCGTCCTTGACGTCGACGACGTCTCCGGCGGTACCGAGGCCGGTGACCTCGTTGATGAGAATGACCTTCATGGGCGCGTGTCTCCTCAGCGAGCCGAGCTGGAGTACGGCAGCAGGGCCATCTCGCGGGCGTTCTTGACCGCGGTGGCGATGAGCCGCTGCTCCTGGACGGACACTCCGGTCACCCGACGCGCGCGGATCTTGCCGCGGTCGGAGATGAACTTGCGCAGCAGCGCGGTGTCCTTGTAGTCGATGTTCTCGACCTTGGCGATCTTGAGGGGATTCGCCTTCTTCTTCGGTTTGCGCACAACGGGCTTGGCCATCGTGGTGCTCTCCTTCTTCTGGTGAGAGCCCGGGGAGTGACCCCGGGATGGGGTGCTACTGATGAATCGGGATCAGAACTGATCAGAACGGCGGCTCGTCGTAGCCGGGAGCGTTGTTGCCCCAGCCACCCTGCTGGCCGCCGCCCTGGTTGCCGCCCTGGTTACCGGCGGGCTGCGACGAGGGCGCGTTGGTGCCGCCGCCGTTCCAGCCGCCCTGCTGGCCGCCGCCCTGGTTGCCCTGGGAGGAGCCGGCGCCGGTGGCCCACGGGTCCTCCTGCTGGCCGCCGGAGCCGCCGCCCTGCTGGCCACCACCGAAGCCGCCGCCACCGCTACCGCGCTGGGTCTTGGTGACCTTGGCCGAGGCGTACCGCAGCGAGGGGCCGACCTCGTCGACCTCCATCTCGACGACGGTGCGCTTCTCGCCTTCCTTGGTCTCGTAGGACCGGGACTTCAGGCGTCCGGAGACGATGACGCGGGTGCCGCGGCCGAGAGACTCGGCGACGTTCTCCGCGGCGTCGCGCCAGACCGAGCAGCGCATGAACAGGGTCTCCCCGTCCTTCCACTCGTTGCTCTGGCGGTCGAACGCGCGCGGGGTGGACGCGACGGTGAAGTTCGCCACGGCGGCGCCGGACGGCGTGAACCGCAGCTCCGGGTCGCCGGTGATGTTGCCGATGACGGTGATGACGGTGTCGCCAGCCATAGCTAGTCCTCTCCGTGGGGTTCGGGGCTCAGGCGCCGGGGCGCAGCAGCTTGGTCCGCAGCACCGACTCGTTGAGTCCGAGCTGGCGGTCGAGCTCCTGGGCCGTGGCGGGCTCCGCGGTCATGTTGATGACGGCGTAGATCCCCTCGGCCTTCTTCTTGATCTCGTAGGCCAGCCGACGGCGGCCCCAGATGTCGACGTTGTCGACACTGCCGCCGTCCTTGGTGACGACGGAGAGGAACTTGTCGAGGGACGGTGCGACGGTCCGCTCGTCCAGCTCGGGGTCCAGGATGACCATGAGTTCGTACTGACGCATGCGTTGACCCACCTCCTTTGGTCTTGGCGGTCACGGTCTCTCCGTGACAGGAGGGTTGTATGCGTCCGGCCACGACCCCCTGAACGTGTCCAGGACACCCTCACACGAACCACCGACGTCGGTCGGGGCTCGTCCACAGGGCGCTGTCGCGTCGTGGCGAACCGGCCAAGACTACCGGCGGCGACCCCTGCTCCGGAAATCGAGCGCGCGGCTCGCAGTTCTGAGGCGAGAATCGGGGCTCCAGGGAGGAGACCCATGGACACCGAGCCCGCCGAGCCCGCCGAGCCCGCCGAGCCCGCCGAGCCCGCCGAGCCCGCCGACCCACCGTCGGCCGTGGTCGCGCAGCTGCTGGCCACCGAGCACTGGAGCCTGCTCGCCACGCGGGGCACGATGTGGTCGGAGGTGATGAGCCGGATCACCATCCTGCTCACGGTCATCACCGGGTCGCTGGTCATCCTGGGGCTGGTGGCGCAGGCCGGGGGTTTCGGGGCGACGTTCCAGGTGCTGGCCATCGGGCTCGCCGTCGTGGGGCTGATCCTCGGTACGCTGACCAGCGTCCGCGTGTTCCTCGCCAGCGACGAGGACGCCGGCCTGATCCTCGCGATGAACCGGCTGCGGGCCGCCTACGCCGAGCTGGCCCCGGGCATCGACGAGCACTTCCTCACCTCGACCCGGCTCGACGAGGAGGGACTCATGCAGACGTACTCGCTCGGCGTCCGACGCCATCCGCTGGTCCACGTCGTCGGCAGCACGAACTTCTTCGTGGGCACGGTCAACACCCTGGTGGCCGGCGCCCTGGCGGCGCTCGTCGCGGGCACGTTGGGCGCCCCCGTCGCCGTCCTGGTGCTGGCCGGGCTCGTGGTCGCCGCCCTCTGCTTCGCGGTGTTCCTCTGGGCGGGGTACCGCACGTTCGGCGCCCGGCAGCGGATGCTCCGCAGCAGTCTCGCCTAGCCTCTAGCCGAACCGCACGACGAGCCGGTCGTCGTCGCCCCGGAGCGGACCGGCGAGCTCGTCGCTCTCCTCGTCGCCCCACGCGCTGTCGACGACAGCGCCCTCCTCGTCGTAGACGGGTTCCCGGGCGAGGGCGAGCTGCCAGGTACGGGCCAGCAGCCAGAGCACCCCGCCCAGCCGGACGACGAGGAACACTGCGTACCACGAGGCCGGTAGCCCGCGGCTGGGGACGGAGGTGCCGGCCAGGTAGAGCCAGACCGCCTCGAAGTGCAGCGCCTCCGTCGCCGACCAGGCCAGGACGTCCTTCCAGGCCAGCCCGACGAGGGCCGCGAGCGGGACGAGCCACAGTGCCGACTGCACGGTCATCGACTTCCCGGTGAGCATCACGATGGCGAGCATGACGAGGCTGACCTCGGCCACCCCAGGTCGGCGCGGCATGGCCAGGGTGAAGCCGGCACCGACGACGAGCGCGACGAGCCATCCGGCCAGGCAGAGGACGGTCACGGTCGTCGGGGACAGCGGCTGCCCGGCGAGCTGCGGGAGCAGCCACGGCGACCCGAAGCCGGCGCCCGCGTCCAGCCAGCCCCGGTATGCGGCGGAGGCCGCGTCGGGGTTCAGGGCCCCCAGCACGAAGAGGATCCCGCCGGCCACCACCGCCGCGGCGCCCGCGGTGCGGAGCCACACCGTCACCCGCCCGGCCCGAAGGCACACGAACAGCAGCGCAGCGATGACGACGACCGGGTAGGTGCGCGCCGACACCGCGAGCCCGAGCAGCACCCCGGCGAGGACCGGCCGTCGGCGGGTCCACGCATACAGCCCGGCGGCGGTGAGCGCGACGCCGACGACGTCGGGGGAGATGGGCAGCACGAGCAGGGCGACCGGAGCCAGCGCCACCTGGGCGGCCCGCAGCGGGAACCGGCGGACGGTCGCGGCCGTCCACCAGGTCGTGAGCGCCCAGAGGACCGCGGCCACGATGGCCCAGATCGCGAAGTAGAAGCGCATCCGGTCGGGCGTCTCCCCCGGCGGGACCACGGTGGCGGTCAACGTCATGAGGAACGACGTCAGCGGCGGCTGGGTCGGGGCCGGCGAGCCGAAGCCGCCCGAGAGGTAGGCGCCGATCCCGGCGGACAGTCCGGCGTCACGGTAGGTCGCGGGGATGTCGGAGAAGCAGGCGTGCCAGAACTGGTCCGGCGAGCTCCACCCGGTATCGATGCACGGGGCCCGCAGGAGTACGCCGAGGCCGGACACGACGGCCGAGGTCCCGGCCAGGACCGCGGCGTAGTAGCGCCACCCACGAGCCAGCCGGACGGCATACCGACCGACCGGTCCGCCGATGACCTCGGAGGCCGCCGCCGCGATCTCGTCACCCCGGGTGGGTGCGCTGACGAGGTCGGCGCTCTCCACTTCGGCGAGCACGTCGTCACGGTCCGCGGTGGGGGCGGACCCCCAGCGCGAGGTCACGCGGGGAGCCTACGGGCCGGGGTTGGGTGGCGCCGTCGTGGTGGTCGACGGTTTGGGCCCCTGGGTCTTGGTCGTCGTCGCGACGGGCGGAGGCGCGGTGGTCGTCGTCACCGGCGGCGGCGGCGCGGTCGTCGTCGAGGTCGGCGGCTGCGTCGTCGTGGTCGACGGGGCCGTGGTCGTGGTCGTCGTCGGCGTGCTCGTCGTCGTCACCGCGTTGTCACCGATGCCGGCGCGCTTGGGGAACTGCTGGACCTCCATGCCCGTGGTGGCGACCTTCATGAAGTCGAGCCACATCGACAGCGGGAGGCTGCTGCCGCCGACCTCGCTGACGCTGAGGCCGGGGATGTTGTCCAGCGGCTGGGGGACGCCGTCGACGTCGCGGTACATGCCGACCGAGGTGACGAGCTGCGGTACGAACCCGGTGAACCAGACCGACTTGTGCTCGTCGGAGGTACCGGTCTTGCCGGCGGTCGGGCGGCCGAGGCCTGCGGCCCGCGCGCCGGTCCCGCCGGAGGCGGTCACCTGCTGGAGGGCGTCGATGGTGTCGGCCGCGACATCGGGGCCGAACGCCGAGGTCACCTGCTTGTTGACCTTGTAGTCGATGTCGGTGGTGTCGGAGGTGACGGCGACGACGAGGTACGGCGTGGCCTTCTGGCCCTGGGCGGCGATGGTCGCATACGCGCTGGCGACGTCGACGACGTGCGGCGAGGCGGTACCGAGGACGTTGGTGAGGGTGTCGTCGAGACCGGCGGTCTTCTCCGGCATTCCGGCGGCGATCGCGGCGTTCTTGGTGTTCGCCGGACCGACCTTGTTGTTGAGACCGACGAAGACGGTGTTGACCGACTTGGCGGTCGCGCGGCGCAGGTCGATCATCCCGAAGCTCTGGTTGAACTCGTTCGGGACCTTGACGTTGCCGACGGTGATCGGGCTGTTGCCGTTGAACTGGGTCTTGGTGCTGATGCCCTGCTGCAGGCCCGCGATGAGCGCGAACGGCTTGAACGTCGAGCCGGCCTGCATGATCGCGTCGGTGGACGAGTTCAGCTGGCTCTTCTGGAAGTCCGCGCCCCCGTACATCGCGACGATGGCGCCGTCGCCGGGCTTGATCGAGGTCAGCCCGGCCTGGACGTCCGGGGCCTCCTTGGGCAGGTACTTCTGGACCGACGCGATGGCGGCGTCCTGGCTGCCCTTGTTGATCGTCGTGGTGATCCTCAGGCCGCCGCGGTCGATGTCGGAGTCCGACAGCTTGAGCGTGCTGCTCAGCTCCTTGCGGACGGCGTCGACGATGTACCCATTGGGGCCGGCGACCGCGGTGTTCTTGGCGGGCGGGACGGTGTCGGCGGGACCCGTGACCTTGGCGCGGTCGGCCTGGCTCAGCCAGCCCTCGGCCACCATGCCGTCGAGGACGTAGGCGACCCGGGTGGTGAGGTTGGCCTTCTGCTTGTCGCCGAGCGCGGGGTCGTAGAGCGACGGCGCGTTGATGACGGCGGCCAGGGTGGCACCCTCGGACACGCTGAGCTGGCTGACGTCCTTGTTGAAGTACGCCTTGGACGCGGTCTGGATGCCGTAGGCGCCGCGGCCGTAGTAGATCGTGTTGAGGTAGTCCTCGAGGATCTGGTCCTTGCCCTGCTGCTGGTCGATCTTGACGGAGATGATGATCTCCTTGAACTTCCGGGTCAGCGAGCGGTCGGACGTGAGGAAGTAGTTCTTCACGTACTGCTGGGTGATCGTCGAGCCACCGCCCTGGACGTCGGCGCCGCGCAGTGCCTGCCACACGGAGCGGCCGATGCCGGTCGGCGAGAATCCGGGGTTGGTGTAGAAGTCGCGGTCCTCGGCGGCGAGCACAGCCTTCTGGACCTGGTCCGGGACCTTGGCGAGCGGCACCGACTCGCGGTTGCCCTGCGCGTCGGACAGGCGGGCCAGCTCGGTCTTGCCGTCGTCGTAGTAGAGGATCGAGGCCTGGGCGTTGGCCAGGTCGTTCGGCGCCGGGACCTTGATCGTGGCGTAGGCGATGGCCACCGCGACCGCCCCCAGGGCAACGAGGCTGAGCAGGGAGAAGAGCACCCACTTGGTGACCGTGCGGGCGCGGGATCGAGGCTTGCTACCGCCGGGGCCGCCGTCGGTCCCTGTGCCGGTTCCCGCGCCGGATCCGCCGTCGGCGCTGCCGGCTCCGGACTCGGGGCGGGGGCGCCGCGCAGCGCGGCTGTCGGGGGTCTGAGCACTCACGAGCGACCAGTATGCGGTGTCGAGGGCCGCCTTTCCCAATCGTGTGCGTGTCGCGCGATGTATCGTGCCGATATATCTGTGTTACGGTTCCACCGGACAAAGCCCGAGTATGTCTGGTCGGGTATCCAGGAATCGTGCGATGAGGAGGTCCCGATGGCGCGTCGCGCCGAAGTGCTCGAGTTCGCCGTCCTCGGCCTGCTCCACGAGAGCCCGATGCACGGCTACGAGCTGCGCAAGCGGCTCAACACCGCGCTCGGCTCCTTCCGTGCGCTGTCCTACGGCTCCCTCTACCCGGCCCTGCGCGACCTGCTCGACCGGGACTGGATCGCCGAGGCCCAGCAGGCCATCGGGTCCTCCGGAAGCCGGCGCGCCCGCATCGTGTACGAGCTCACGCAAACCGGCAAGGAACGGTTCCAGGAGCTCGTCGACCAGGCCGGGCCCAGTGCCTGGGAGGACGACGAGTTCGCCGTCCACCTGGCCTTCTTCGCCCGCACGACCCAGGAGGTGCGGCTGCGCATCCTCGAGGGCCGGCGGTCGCGGCTCGAGGAGCGGCTCGCGCAGATCCGCGAGGTCTCGGTGCGCAACCGGGAGCGGCTGGACGCCTACACGACGGCGTTGCAGCGGCACGGCGAGGAGCAGGCCGAGCGCGAGGTCCGCTGGCTGGAAGAGCTGATCACCACCGAACGCAACACCCCGCATACCGAAACCAAGGAGTGACCCATGGGATCCATTCGCGTCGCCATCGTCGGCGTCGGCAACTGCGCCAGCTCGCTGGTGCAGGGCGTCGAGTACTACCAGGACGCGTCGCCCGACGGCGTCGTGCCGGGACTCATGCACGTCGAGTTCGGGGACTACCACGTCCGCGACGTCGAGTTCGTGGCCGCCTTCGACGTCGACGACAAGAAGGTCGGCAAGGACCTCGCCGAGGCGATCAACTCGTCGGAGAACAACACCATCAAGATCGCCGAGGTGCCCACGACCGGCGTCACCGTGCAGCGCGGCCACACCCTCGACGGGCTCGGCAAGTACTACCGGATGACCATCGACGAGTCCCCGGCCGAGCCGGTCGACATCGTCGAGACGCTGCGCGAGGCGCGCGTCGACGTGCTCGTCTCCTACCTGCCGGTGGGGTCGGAGGAGGCCGACAAGTTCTACGCCCAGTGCGCGATCGACGCCGGCGTGGCCTTCGTCAACGCGCTGCCGGTGTTCATCGCGTCGGACCCGGAGTGGGCGGCGAAGTTCGAGGCGGCCGGCGTGCCGGTCATCGGTGACGACATCAAGTCCCAGGTGGGCGCGACGATCACGCACCGGGTGCTGGCGCACCTGTTCGAGGAGCGCGGTGTCGTACTCGACCGCACGTACCAGCTCAACGTCGGCGGCAACATGGACTTCAAGAACATGCTGGAGCGCGACCGGCTGGAGTCCAAGAAGATCTCCAAGACGCAGGCCGTCACGTCGAACCTCGCGCACGACCTCGGCGCGCGGAACGTGCACATCGGGCCGTCGGACTACGTGCAGTGGCTCGACGACCGTAAGTGGGCCTACGTCCGCCTCGAGGGTCGCGCCTTCGGCGACGTGCCGCTGAACCTCGAGTACAAGCTCGAGGTCTGGGACTCCCCGAACTCGGCCGGCATCATCATCGACGCGATCCGGGCGGCGAAGATCGCGCTCGACCGGGGCATCGGCGGTGCGCTGGTCTCGGCGTCGTCCTACCTGATGAAGTCCCCGCCGGTCCAGCGCGAGGACACCGAGGGCCGGGCCAAGCTCGAGGCCTACATCGCGGGCACCGAAGAGCGCTGACGCTGCTCTGCTGAGCACACCAACGGGCGTTGGTCGCCTACGGACCCGGTTTCGGGCCGTTCAGGCGACCAACGCCCGTTGGTGTGCTCGGCGGACTGTCCCGACGAGGATGGACCGCACCCAGTCCGGGGCGAACATCACCTGCTCCCAGGCGAACCGCAGCACCACCCATCCTCGGGCGACCAGCTCGTCGTAGCGCCAGCAGTCGTGCCGAAGCTGCTCGAGGGAGCCGTGGAAGGCAAAGCTGTCGGCCTCCACGACGATCCGCAGCCGAATGTCGGCCAGGTCCACTCGCGCGAAGAACGCGTCATCGGCGACCTCGACCTGCGGCGTGACGCACAGGTGAGGGACATCCAGGCAGATGGCCCGCAGGACCGACTCGAACGGGTTGGCCCCCTCGGCCGTCGCGTGTCGGGCGACACGCTGGACCCGTGCCCGTCCCCGGGCGGGATGGGCGTCGGCGGCGCGGCGCAGCTCGGCCACCGTGACGTCCCCCGCCCGCAGCGCAGAGTCGGCGACGGCGAGCGCTTCGTCGAAGGGAAGCGTTGCCGCGCAGTCGAGCACGGTTCGAAGGGGACCCGTCACCCAGCCGTCGACGACATCGACCTCGTCCAGCCGACGCCAGGAGACGTGGACCGACTTCTGGTCGCCCACCGAGATGGACCGGTTGCGGGCAACCGTCACCCACGGTCGGTCCGGTCGGTTCTTCGTCGGCCACCCCCAGTGCGCCGCCGCGCTGAGGTGCGAGGCGACTCCGTGCAGGCGATGAGCGGCCCGTCGGCCGTCATCGGCACTCGGGAACGCGTATCGGCCCGCGCGTCCCGGACCACGTGACCGTCGGCCAGGGCTCGACGCAGCGAGCTCCTCGAGCCCGCCGCGACGAGGTCGGCGTGCCCGGCCACCCCGCCACGACGGGTCAGCTCGGCGAGCAGCTCGAGCAGGGACACCCGAGCACTGTGCCCTGCGGCGGCGGTGACACCCCCGCGTCATCCACAGGGGCGCCCGGCCTACGTTGGGAGGCATGCCGAAGCCTCCTGTGCCTGCCGACGTCGCCGAGTTCCTGGCGCGGCCCAACTACGCCACGATCAGCGTGGTGCGCCCGGACGGCCAGCCGATCTCGTACCCCACCTGGTACCTCTTCGAGGACGGCCAGATCGTCGTCAACATGGACGACGGACGGAAGCGGATCGAACACCTGCGCCGCGACCCCCGGGTGGCGCTCAGCGCGATGGACCCGCAGAACTGGGTCACCCACGTCAGCATCGTCGGCCACGTCGCGGAGTGGATCCCCGACACCGACCTCGTCGACATCGACCGGATCTCGACGCACTACGACGGCGAGCCCTACGGCGTCCGGAACCGACCCCGCGTGACCGCCCGGGTCGACATCGACCGGTGGCACGGCTGGGGCCGGTTCAAG
>NZ_DATBTV010000009.1:0-5236 GCF_036559105.1 Lapillicoccus sp.
ATCTTCAGGAACCACGGTGCGACACCGAAGGCGGCGCCGCGCCGCGCTGCTGACCTGCGGTTTTACTGTCGGGCTGACAGGATTTGAACCTGCGACCCCTTGACCCCCAGTCAAGTGCGCTACCAAGCTGCGCCACAGCCCGTGGCTGGCCTCCGCGAGGCCGTGGCTCCCCTGCCGGAGAGCGAACGAAAGGCTAGCGCACGGCATACAGGCGCCCGAAATCGCACCACGGCGCCGAGCCCACCCGACCAGTGGCGCGACCGACCCGGCAGGAGGACGCTGGGTGGCTCAGTGACGAGGAGGCTGCCTTGACCGATGACCCGGATGCCGACGCGGACCGCGAGAGCTTCGAGCACCACCGCGACATCTCGCACGAGATCCAGGAGGCCTGCGACACCGTCCTCGCCGCGGGCCTCGGGACCGACCACGGGGCCATCAGCGAACGGCTCCGCCTCGAGCTGACCTCCCGCGGCCACTGGCCGCAGCCATCCCACTGGGTCGAGGCGGTCGTCGAAGAGATCCAGATGGGCCACCACTACCGGGTCAGCGGGACGTAGCCGCGCGAAACCTACTTCCGGCGGCGCTTCTCCCGAACCCGGACGGACACCTCGATCGGCGTGCCCTCGAACCCGAACTCCTCGCGCAGCCGCCGCTCGAGGAACCGGCGGTACCCGGCCTCGATGAACCCCGACGCGAAGACCACGAACCGCGGCGGCTGGGTCGCCGCCTGCGTCGCGAACAGGATGCGGGGCTGCTTGCCGCCACGGACCGGGTGCGGGTGCCCGGCGACGATCTCGCCGAGGAAGGCGTTGAGCCGGCCGGTCGGGACGCGGGTCTCCCACGAGTCCAGAGCAAGCTCCAGCGCCGGGACGATCCGGTCGAGGTGCCGGCCGGTCAGCGCGGACAGGTTCACCCGCGGCGCCCACTGGATCTGCACAAGCTCCCGCTCGATCTCGCGCTCGAGGTAGTAGCGGCGCTCCTCGTCGAGCAGGTCCCACTTGTTGTAGGCCACGACGAGGGCGCGGCCGGTGTCGACGACCTGCTGGATGACCCGGATGTCCTGCTCGGCGATCGGCTCCTCGGTGTCGATGAGGACGACCGCCACCTCGGCCTTCTCCAGGGCGGTCTGGGTGCGCAGCGACGCGTAGAAGTCCGCGCCCCGGGTCTGGTGCACCCGCCGACGGATGCCTGCCGTGTCGACGAACCGCCACGTCTTGCCGCCCAGGTCGATGAGCTCGTCCACGGGGTCCCGGGTGGTGCCCGCGACCGAGTCGACGACCACCCGCTCGGTCCCCGCCAGCCGGTTGAGCAGCGAGGACTTGCCGACGTTGGGCCGGCCGAGTAGCGCCACCCGCCGTGGTCCGCCTCGCTCGTATGCGCCGCCGACCGCCGACACTCTCGGCAGCACCTCGAGGATCGCGTCGAGCATGTCGCCGCTCCCCCGCCCGTGCAGCGACGAGACCGGCCACGGCTGCCCGAGTCCGAGGTTCCACAGGCTCGAGGCATCGGCCTCGAAGCGTTGGTCGTCGACCTTGTTCGCGACGAGGACGACCGGCTTGCCGGATCGTCGCAGCAGCCGGACGACCGCCTCGTCGGTGTCGGTCGCGCCGACCATCGCGTCGACGACGAAGACGACGACGTCGGCCAGGTCCATGGCGACCTCGGCCTGCTCGGCGACGCGCAGGTGGATGCCGGTCGCGCCGACCTCCCACCCGCCCGTGTCGACCAGCGTGAACCGGCGGCCGGCCCACTCGGCGTCGTAGGCGACACGGTCGCGGGTGACGCCCGGGGTGTCCTCGACGACGGCCTCGCGGCGGCCGAGGATCCGGTTGACCAGGGTGGACTTCCCGACGTTCGGGCGGCCTACGACGGCGACGACCGGCTGCGGCCCCTCCGGGACCGGGACGAGCCCGTCTTCGCCGGAGGCCTCGAGGAGCGCGCGGTCCTCGTCGCTGAGGTCGAAGTCCTCCAGGCCGGCGCGCAGCACGCGCTCCATGCCGACGTCCGGCTCCAGCTCGGAGACGTCGGGAGTGGTGGGGTCGGACCCTGCGTCGGTCCCTGGGTTGGACACGTGAAGCCTCGATCGGTATGCCTGTGGTGCGGATGGGCGGACCCACCATTGTTTCAGGCCGGAGCGTGTTCCCGGACCACCGCCAGCACCGCGGCGATCGCCTCGTGCAGGTCCAGCGCTGAGGTGTCGACGGTCACGACACCGTCGGCAGCGGTGACGAACTGCGAGACCGTCGAGTCGTCGCGGTCCCGCCGGACGATCTGGTCGCGGGTGGCGGCCAGGCTGTCGGTGTCCGTGCCGCCGTGGATCTCCAGCGTCCGGCGCGCCAGCCGTGCGTCCTCGCTCGCGGTGAGCAGGACGCGCACGTCGGCGTCCGGCGCCACGACCGTGGTGATGTCACGTCCCTCGGCCACACACCCGCCGCTGCGCTCGACCGACTCGGCGATGATCGCCCGCTGGCGCAGTCGCATACTCGCCCGCACGTCGAGGTTCGTCGCGACCGCCGAGACGACGGAGGAGATGCGCGTCTTGCGGATCGCGGCGGTGATGTCGTGGCCACCGACCCGGACCCACGGCTCACCGGGGTCGGTGCCGACCTCCAACGGGAGGGTCGCCATCGTCGCGGCGACCGCCGCCCGGTCGTGCACGTCCACGCCCTCGTGGAGGCACCACCAGGTGAGGGCGCGGTACATCGCGCCGGTGTCCAGGTAGCCCACCCCGAGGTCCTGGGCCACGGCGCGCGCGACGGTCGACTTGCCGGAACCCGACGGTCCGTCGATCGCGACGACAATGTCGCCACAGGCGTCCGTCTCGGTGCTCATCGAGGCGTCAGCCTAGTCGTGGGATGACTAGTCATGGACGCGCCAGCCGCGGGCTTCGAGGGCGGCCAGCAGCTTCTCCACGGCGCCCGGGACGACCGCCACCTCGGCCAGCCCGAACGGCTGCCCGAGACCGTGTTCGAGGTGCAGGTCCTCGAGGTTGACGCCGGCCTCGCCCATCTCGGTGAAGAGCCGGCCCAGCGCTCCGGGCGTGTCCGGCACGACGACCACGACGGTCTCGTATGCGGTGGGGGCCGCGCCGTGCTTGCCCGGTATGCGCGCGACGCCGACGTTCCCGTGGCCGACGGTGCGGTTCACCACTTCCAGGGCGCCGCGGCTGTCGCCGTCGGCGAGCTGGTCGAGGGCGCCGATGACCTCGTCGAGGTCGGCGCGCAGAGCGGTCAACACGTCTCGGACGGCGGCGGCGTTCCCGGCCAGGATCTGGGTCCAGAGCCGGGGGTCGCTGCCCGCGATGCGGGTCACGTCGCGCAGCCCCTGACCCGCCAGGGCCACCGCCGGGTCGGACACGTCGCGGAGCCGGCCGGCGACGAGGCTGGCCGCCACCTGGGGTACGTGCGAGACCACGGCGACCGCCGCGTCGTGCTCGGCGGCGCCCATCACGCTGACGGCGGCGCCGACCGCGGTCGCCGCCTGGCGGACCAGGCCGACGGCGTCCGGCCGGCTCGTCCCGGTCGGGACGACCACCCACGCGCGACCGTCGAAGAGGTCGCCCCGGGCCGCTCCGGCCCCTGACCGCTCGCGCCCGGCCATGGGGTGCGACCCCACGTAGCGGGCCAGGTCTCCCCCACCGTCGCGGACGGCATGGGCCACCGACCCCTTCACCGAGGCCACGTCGGTGACCACGGCCTCGGGCCACCGACCGAGTGACTCGACGACCACGTCGGCCGCCACGTCGGGGGGCGCGGCCACGACGACGAGGTCGGGGTCGTCGGTGGACGCGTCGGCGATCTCGCCGGCCCCGAGGTCGCGGGCCAGCCGGGCGGCCGTCGGCGAGGGGTCGCTCAGCGTGACCCGGAAACCAGCGCGGCACAGGGCGATCCCCAGGCTCGTGCCGATGAGCCCGGTACCGACGACCCGGACGTGGACGCTCACCGTCGTCACATCCCGGCGGCGGCGTAGAGCTGGCCGACCTCGTCCGGCGTGAGGCGGCGGGTGCGTCCGGACTTGAGGTCGCCGAGGCGGATCGGACCGACCTGCACGCGCACGAGGGTCTCGACCGGGTGCCCGGCGGCGTCGAGCATCCGACGGACGATGTGCTTGCGGCCCTCGTGGATGACGACCTCGACCATCGCCTTGCCGGGCTGGCTGTCGACGACCTTGAACGAGTCGACCTTCGCCGGGCCGTCATCGAGCTCCACACCCTCGCGCAGGCGTCGACCGAGGTCCCGGGGCACCGGTCCGGCGATCCGCGCGATGTAGGTCTTGGCCACCCCGTGCGAGGGGTGCTGCAGCCGGTTGGCGAGGTCGCCGTCGTTGGTGAGCAGTAGCAGGCCCTCGGTGTCGGCGTCGAGGCGTCCGACGTGGAACAGCCGCTCGTTCCGGTTCCCGACGTAGTCGGCGAGGCTGATGCGGCCCAGCTCGTCGTTCATCGTCGAGACCACGCCGAGCGGCTTGTTGAAGGCGAGGTAGACGCGCGACTCGTCGAGGTTGATGCGAATGCCGTCGACGTGGACGACCTGGCGGGCCGGGTCGATCCGCACGCCGAGCTCGGTGACCACCTGGTCGTCGACCGAGACCCGGCCGGCGGCGATGAGCCCCTCACAGGTACGTCGGGACCCGACGCCGGCCGCGGCCAGCAGCTTCTGGAGCCGGACGCCGTCGGGGTCGTGGACGTCGACCTCGGGCCGCTGCTGCTGCCGGGGTAACCGGGTCGGCTGGCTGGGCTTGGTCGAGCCGGCGAACCTCGGACCGCTGCCCTTGGTCGGCCCGGTTCCCGTGGTGCGACGGTTGCCGCGGCTGCCGGATCCAGAGCCGGATCCAGAGCCTTTCCCGGCACCTTTCCCAGTGCCCTTCCCGGAACCCGAGCCGGGCTTGCGTCCACTGGGCGGTGTCATCCGCGTCCCCGTTCGGCCAGGTCGTCCAGGGCGTCCACCTCGGGCAGGAACGGCGCGATGGCCGGGAGCTCGTCGAGCGTGCCGAGACCCATCCGCTCCATGAAGTACGAGGTGGTGCCGTAGAGGATCGAGCCACCCTCACCCGCCTCGTCGAGCTCCTCGATGAGGCCGCGGGTGAGCAGCGTCCGGATCACCCCGTCGACGTTCACCCCGCGGATCGCGCTCACCCGGCCGCGGCTGACCGGCTGGCGGTAGGCGATCACGGCGAGGGTCTCGAGGGCGGCCTGGGTCAGCCGGGCCTGCTGCCCGTCGAGGAGGAACTTCTCGACGAC
>NZ_DATBTV010000010.1:0-4222 GCF_036559105.1 Lapillicoccus sp.
GGCGCCGGGTTCCTCGGACCGCGACTACGCCAGTGTCGGGCTGCCGTTCGACGAGCGGTGGCCGCGCTTCGACGAGGCGGTCCGCGCCCTCCGGGCGGTGCTGCGCGGCGACCCCTTCGAGGGATCCTTCTACGCCGTCGATGGCCCGCAGACCCCGCTACCGGCGAAGCCCGACGGGCCGCCGCTGTGGGTCGGTAGCTGGGGGTCGGACGCCGGTATGCGACGTGTCGCGCGGCTCGGCGACGGCTGGCTCGCGTCCGCCTACAACATCGGGCCGGGCGAGTTCGGCCGGGTCTGGACCGGGCTGCGGGAGCGGTTGGTGACCGCGGGGCGCGATCCGGAGACGTTCGAGAACGCCGTCGGCACGATGTGGTTCCACATCGACCCCCGCCGGGGCGACGAGGCGCTGTCCGACCGACTGGCCCCGGTGATGCACCGGTCGGTGGAGCAGCTGCAGGAGCGCCTGGCGTTCGGGCCCGGAGCGGCGGTGCTCGAGAAGGTCACCGCGTTCCGCGCTGCCGGTGCGCAGTGGATGTTCGTGTGGCCCGTGGGGGAGGGCCGGGGCGGGGATCTCGAGCAGCTGCACCGCTTCCACGACGAGGTGATGACCCGGATGGACGGCTGAGGGGTACAGCCCGTGCGAGAACGCGTCACCCGACGCAGAACTCGTTGCCCTCCGGGTCGAGCATCACGACGTGGCCGAGGGCGTCGTCGTAGTGCTCCTCGCGGACCACCGTCGCGCCGGCCGCGACCAGGGTGGGGACCTTCGCGCGGATCAGCCGCTCCCGCTCCGCCAGGTTCCACGGTCCTTTCCCGGCGACGCGGATGTCGACGTGCATCCGGTTCTTCGCGGTCTTGGGTTCGGGTACCCGCAGGAAGCCGATCGCCGGACCGACGTCGAGGGGGTCGACGATCGACGCGTTGTCCGGATCGTCGAAACCGTCCTCCCTGACGTAGCCCAACGCGTCCGACCAGAAGGCGGCCAGCCGTTGCGGGTCGGCGGCGTCGCAACCGAGCGTCCAGTGGGTGGCCATCGCGCCACCCTATGAGCGGCACCTCGACGTCAGGAACTCTTGCTAGTCGACGCGAAGGCCCTCGACCACCGAACCCTCGGCCGGGAGGCCCGATTCGCGCAGTGTGGGCTCCCTCGACCCGCGGGTCCACTCCCGAAAGGGCCGGAAGGAGATCGGGAGCCCTTGCGCACCAGTCATGTCCGGTCCGTCGGCGACCTGGACGTGCACGTGCGGCTGGGTCGAGTTGCCCGAGTTGCCACACTGCGCCAGTACCTGGCCGACCACGACCTCGTCGCCGACGCCGACCCGCACCGACCCGCGCCGCAGATGGACCAGCGCCACAAACGCCTCGCGGTCGCGCAGACCGACGACGACGTGGTTGCCGGCGACGGCCTCGACGCCGGCCCGCAGACGAGCAGCCTGACCGAGGGCGTACGGAACCAGCGCGAGCTGCGAACGCCGCCCTTCGTGGTCACGCTCCCCGTCGTGCGCCCGCACGACGACACCGTCTGCAGGAGCGAGGATTGCCCGCCCGTACCCGACATAGCGCTCGACCGGCTCGGTGGCGAGCAGCGTGCGCCAGTCCCGACGGCCGGCGGTTCGGTGGCGGTCGTCCACGCCGACGAAGTCGACGGCGTAGGTCGAGGCGAGCAGGTGGGTCCCGTGGCTCGGTACGCGCCGAGCCGGGCTGTTCCGGGTCAGCCAGCGGCCGGTGAACGGCAGCGACAGGACCACCGGGTCCACCGTCGGCCGTTGGCGAGCCGATGCCGTCATCCGAGCACCGCCGCTCGCCACGTCGCGGCCCAGCGGGCGAACGAGTAGTGCTGCTCGACACCGCGCCGGGCCATGGCGCCCAGTCGGGCGCGTACGTCGTCGCCGGCGGCCAACAGGCCGATGATCGCCTCCGTCCAGCCGGACTCGGACCGCTCGCCGAACCCGGCCAAGGCCTCGAGCGCCGCGACGTTCGCCCCCACCGGGGAGCCGACCATCGGGAGCCCGGCCGCCGCATACTGCACCAGTTGGTAGGCGCACCGGCCCCGCGCGTACGGGGAGTCGACGAGCGGCCCGATGGCCACGTCGGCTGCGGCGAGGATCCGCCCGACCCCTTCCAGGGACCAGGGGACCCGGTCCACCATCGGGTCGAGGAGACCGAGGGACGCGGACCCCGCACTGACGACGCCCAGCCGCGCACCGCTCCGGTGGTGGACCTCGAGCAGGCTCGGCGCGATGGAGAGCAGGTATGCCTCGGAGGCCGGTGACCCGACCCAGACGATCCTGGGCGGGTCGTTGAGGGCGTAGGAGAGCTTCGGGGCATACGCGCGAGGTTCGATGCACGAGGGGATCACGTAGACGGTCCGGGCGGTGCGCGATGCCCGCTCGGCGAGGTACTCGTTGCCGGCGATGACGACGTCGGCCGCCGCCACGGCGTGGGTCCAGGTCGCGGCCTTGCCGAGGGCCCGTCGGACCCCCGTGTCGGTGTCGTGGAACAGCGCGTCGTCGACGTCGTAGACGCCGTGGCTCGCCGCCTTGAGCAGCCTGGCTTCGAGCTTCCCCCCACTCATCGGGGACGCCTCCCGGGAGAGCACCAGGCGGCGACCGCTGACGTCCACCGAACGGGTCGCGGACTCGGCTCGTAGCGTCGAGAAAGGTTGACCTACGAGGGTTTTCGGTCGGTTCGAAAGGCCTCCACGGTAGTCGTGGACATCGGCGACCAGACCCAGGTGGTCGAGCCAGTCGTAGACACGGACCCGACTGCTTCCGCCCTCTCGCCCGAACGGCGTCACGACGACGAGCGGGGGCACCGGGCCACTCTAGGTCGCCAGTGCGGGAGGGGTGGGACGCGCTCGAGCACGCCGGACCCGGAGGTGGGCCGGCACGGTCGAGTGATCGCGGTCTCGGTCGCGAGATGCCGGTGACGCCGTGCGACATCCGAACTCGGTAGGCTCGCGGACTGTGCCGACGACCGCGTTGATCACGGGTGGCGCCGGCTTCATCGGGTGCGCTCTCGCCGGACGACTGCGGGAGCGGTTTGACCGTGTCGTCGCGATGGATTCGCTGCACCCGCAGGTCCATTCCACCTCCGGTCGCCCCTCCGCGCTCGATGACGCGGTCGAGCTGGTCGTCGCGGACGTGACCGACCCTGTCTCGTGGGACACGCTGCTGGCCGACGTCCGCCCCGATGCGATCGTCCATCTCGCGGCCGAGACAGGGACGGCTCAGTCGCTCACCGAGGCGTCGCGCCATGCGTCGGTCAACGTGGTGGGAACGACGACGATGCTCGACGCCCTCACCCGGCACGACGCCCTCCCGGACCGCGTCGTCCTCGCATCGAGCCGGGCCGTCTACGGGGAGGGCGCCTGGCGGGACCCGACCGGAACGATCGTGCTGCCCGGACAGCGCTCGCACGCGATGCTCGCGGCCGGGACGTGGGACTTCCCGGGGCTCTCGCCGGTGCCGACCGCGGCGTCGCGGGTCGAACCGCGGCCGAGCAGCGTGTACGCGGCGACAAAGCTGGCGCAGGAGCATGTCCTGCGCGCGTGGGGCCTCGCGGTCGGCGTTCGACCGGTGGTCCTGCGGCTGCAGAACGTCTACGGGGCGGGGCAGTCGCCGAACAACCCGTATACGGGGATCCTGCCGCTCTTCGGTCGGCTCGCCGCGGCCGGTGAGGTCATCCCCGTGTACGAGGACGGCCGCATCGTCAGGGACTTCGTCCACGTCGACGACGTCGCGCGTGCGCTCGAGTCAGCCGTGTGCGACCTCGCCGCTGATCCGGGCGTCGCGGTCGACGTGGGGTCGGGCGTGCCGGTGACCATCCTCGAGGTCGCTCGGCTCGTCGCGGTCCGCTACGGAGCACCGCCGCCGGAGGTGACCGGCCAGTTCCGGGACGGCGACGTGCGGTACGCGTGTGCCGACCCCTCCGACGCCTACCGGTTGCTGCGCTGGGAGGCGAGCGTGGAGCTCACTGCCGGCCTCGACGAGCTCTGCGCGTGGCTGGAGCTGCTCCGTTAGAACGCGCTCTCGGGTCCGGGGCGGTCGAGTTCGGGCACGGCGCCCACTACGCTGTCCGCGACAACACGGGACGACGCAATCTGGGAGGGGCGGCATGCCGGACAGCACCGCCTCCGGGGACCGGCCACATCGGCTACGTCTTCACCCGGCTTGCCGACGCGGCGAAACCGTATGCCGGCACGCCGCGTGAACCGTCGAGG
>NZ_DATBTV010000011.1:0-28930 GCF_036559105.1 Lapillicoccus sp.
GTCGTGGCGGTCACCGCGGGTCTGGTCTACCGGATCACGGTCGAGGAGCGCGCGCTGAGCAGCGACGTCGGCGCCGCGTACCGCGAGTACGCCGCGACCCATCAGCGGCTGGTCCCCTTCGTCTGGTGACCGCCGGAACCACGGCCGCGGGGAGGTTCTTGCGGGTCCCGACCCCCCAAGGCTCCCCACAGGCCGTACGTCCACGACGCGGACGAACCCTGAGGGGTGCTTCGGCTCCATGACCTATGCCATCCAGGGAGGGATATCCAGACCCGTGTCGGGCGGTTCCGATCGTGTTTCCGGAACCACTCACACCCCACGACGGCGGCTCGGCGGCCGACTCAGGCGTCGATGCGAGCGCGGTCGAGGGCGGCGGCCGAGTCGATGATGAAGTCCTTCCGGGGGGCCACGTCGTTGCCCATCAGCAGGTCGAAGATCCGCTCGGCCTGCTCCGCCTCGCCGAGCGTCACGCGTCGCAGCGTGCGGTGGCGCGGGTCCATCGTCGTGTCGGCCAGCTGGTCGGCGTCCATCTCCCCGAGACCCTTGTAGCGCTGCGGCGGTTCCTTGACCTTCTTGCCGCGCTTCTCGATCGACGCGCGGGTGCGCCGCATCTCGGCCTCGTTGTAGGTGTAGATGTACTCGTTCTTCGCGCTGCCGGCGTTGATCACCTCGAGCCTATGCAGCGGCGGCATGGCCGCATACACCCGGCCGGCGTCCACGAGCGGGCGCATGTAGCGGAAGAAGAGCGTCAGCAGCAGGGTCCGGATATGGGCGCCGTCGACGTCGGCGTCGCTCATGATGATGACCTTGCCGTAGCGCGCCGAGTCGAGGTCGAACGTGCGCCCCGACCCCGCTCCGATGACCTGGATGATCGCGGCGCACTCGGCGTTCTTGAGCATGTCGGCGATGGACGCCTTCTGGACGTTGAGGATCTTGCCGCGGATGGGCAGCAGGGCCTGGTAGTCCGACGACCGGGCCAGCTTCGCCGTGCCCAGCGCCGAGTCGCCCTCGACGATGAACAGCTCCGAGCGCGCGACGTCGTGGGTCCGGCAGTCGGCGAGCTTGGCCGGGAGAGAGGAGGACTCGAGCGCCGTCTTGCGCCGCTGCGTCTCCTTGTGCAGCCGCGCGCTGATCCGCGACTTCATCTCCGAGACGACCTTCTCGAGGAGGTTGGCCGCCTCCAGCTTCCCGCCGCGCGGCGGGTTGCTGATCCGGTCGGTGAGCTCCTGCTCGACGACCCGGGCGACGATGGCGCGCACCGCCGAGGTGCCGAGGACCTCCTTGGTCTGGCCCTCGAACTGCGGCTCGGCCAGCCGGACCGTCACGACGGCGGTCAGGCCGGCGAGGATGTCCTCCTTCTCGACCTTGTCGCTGCCGACCTTGAGCCGCCGGGCGTTGAGCTCGAGCTGCTTGCGGAACACCTTGACCAGCGCCTGGTCGAACCCCTGGACGTGGGTGCCGCCCTTGGGCGTCGCGATGATGTTGACGAACGAGAGCACCTTCGCGTCGTAGCCGGTCCCCCAGCGCAGCGCCACGTCGACGAGGCACTCGCGGGTCAGCTCGGTCATCGTCATGTGGCCCGCCGGGTCGAGGACCGGGACGTTCTCGGTGAAGGTGCCTGAGCCCTGCAGCCGCCACACCTGGGTCACCGGCGAGTCGGGCGCCAGGAAGTCGACGAACTCGGTGATCCCGCCGTGGTGGACGAACGTCTCCTCGTGGACGCCGTCCGCACCGGGCGTCCCGGGCAGGCCGCGCTCGTCGCGGATGACGAGCGCCAGCCCGGGGATGAGGAACGACGTCTGCCGCGCCCGGGCGGTCAGCTGCTCCAGGTCGAGCTCGGCGCCCGGCTCGAAGATCTCGTGGTCCGGCCAGAACCGGACCCGGGATCCGGTCACGCCCCGCTTGGCCCGGCCGACGACCGGCAGCGCGCTCTTGCTCTCGTATGCGGTGAAGGTCCCGTCGGGTCCCTTGCCCGCGCGGTCCGAGAAGGTTCCGGGCTCGCCGCGCCGGAAGCTCATCCCGTAGGTCTTGCCGCCGCGGTCCACCTCGACGTCGAGGCGGGCCGACAGCGCGTTGACGACCGAGGCGCCGACCCCGTGCAGACCACCGGTGGCCGCATACGAGGTGCCGCCGAACTTGCCCCCGGCGTGCAGCTTGGTGAACACCACCTCGACCCCGGAGAGCCCGGTCCGCGGTTCGGTGTCGACCGGGATGCCACGGCCCTGGTCGAGGACCTCGACGGAGCGGTCGGCGTGCAGGACGACCTCGATCCGGTTGCCTGCGCCGGCCAGCGCCTCGTCGACCCCGTTGTCGATGATCTCCCAGAGGCAGTGCATGAGGCCCTTGCTGTCGCGCGAGCCGATGTACATCCCGGGGCGCTTGCGCACCGCCTCCAGACCCTCCAGGACCTGCAGATGGCGTGCGGTGTAGTCCCCGTTGGTGCTCGGTCGTGCTGCAGCGCTGGCCACTCTCGTCCTTCGGTCCGTTGGTTCGCCCGCAGGCTATCCCCCGGCGACGACCGACCCGGGTAGGCCGCGCTGCGCCCCCGCCGCCTCACGCTCACGCGCGCCCGGCCGACGCAGCAGCTCGGGCAGCCGGCCGGCTCCCGAGGTCCGAGTGCCGATGACGTCGTCTGGGTTATAGAGCCAGCAGGTACCCAGCGAGAGGCACCCGCAGCCGATGCACCCGTCGAGCCGGTCGCGCAGCGCCTCGATGGCGGCGACCCGCTCGTCGAGACGGGCCCGCCAGTCCTCGGAGATCCGGCGCCAGTCTTCCGAGTTAGGGGTACGGCCGTGCGGCAGGGTGTCGAGCTCGGCG
This sequence comes from Lapillicoccus sp., assembly GCF_036559105.1. Lineage (GTDB taxonomy): Bacteria > Actinomycetota > Actinomycetes > Actinomycetales > Dermatophilaceae > Lapillicoccus. The sequence continues at coordinate 2,818 of NZ_DATBTV010000011.1, forward strand.
GCGATCTCGTCCAGGCTGAGGCCGACGTTGCTGGCGGCCCGGACGAACGCCAGCCGGCGCAGGACGGCACGGGCGTAGCGGCGCTGGCCGCCCGAGGTGCGGGACGCCTCGATGAGTCCCTTCTCCTCGTAGAACCGGAGCGCGGACGGAGCGAAGCCGCTGCGGTGGGCGACCTCGGAGACGGTGAGCGGGTCCTTGGCCATGCGGTGGAGTTTACCCTTGACTTCAAGTCAACTTGAAGTTTGACGATGGGTGCATGACCACGACATCACCCACTGCCCTCATCACCGGCGCGTCCGCGGGACTGGGCCGCGCGCTGGCCACCGCGTTGGCCGAGCGCGGCTGGACCCTTGTTCTCGACGCACGGGGCGCCGACCGGTTGGCCGAGGTCGCCACCGAGCTCGCCCGGGTCACGACCGTCGAGGCCGTCGCCGGGTCCGTCGCCGACCGCGCCCATCGGGCGGAGCTCGCAGCGGCCGTTCGCTTCCACGGACCGCTGGACCTGTTGGTCCACAACGCCAGCGAGCTCGGCGGCAGCCCGCAGCCCCGGCTCGAGGACCTCGACCCGCACACCTTCGAGACCGTCCTGCAGACGAACGTCGTGGCCCCGGCGGCGCTCACCCGGCAGCTGATCCCTGACCTCGTCGCGGCCCACGGCACCGTGCTCGCCATCTCCTCCGACGCCGCCGTCGAGCACTACGAAGGCTGGGGCGCCTACGGCGCGAGCAAGGCCGCGCTGGATCACCTCGTCGGCACCTTCGCGGCCGAGCAGCCGGCCCTGCGGTGGTACGCGGTCGACCCGGGCGACATGCGCACCGCCATGCATCAGGCGGCGTTCCCCGGCGAGGACATCAGCGATCGGCCGGTGCCGGAGTCCGTCGTCCCCGCCCTGCTCCGGCTCCTCGACACGGCGCCCCCCAGTGGGCGGTACCGGGCCAGCGAGTATGCGGTTCGGGAGGTGCTCGCGTGACCGCCCTCCCCGTCGCCCCGACGACTCGGTTCCCCTCTCCGGAGGACACCACGGCGGTCGGCCCGCCCGAGTCCCGCGGCATCCCGAGGGACGGGGTGCGGCTGCTGGTCGCGCGGCCGGACCGCCTCGACGACGTCCACTTCCGCGACATCGGACGGTTCCTGCGCCGCGGCGACGTGCTCGTCGTCAACACCTCGGCCACGGAGGCCCGCGAGGTCGACGCGTGGTCCCCGCGCCACGGGGACCTCGTGGTCCACCTGGCGACACCGCTGGACTGGGCCGACGGCGAAGCCGGGGACGCGAGCTGGGTCGTCGAGCTGCGGAGTGCGCCGGCGGCCGCGTCGCCGGTCCTGGACGCCCGGTCCGGCGAGCAGGTGCACCTCGGCGAAGGAGTCGTCGCCACGTTGGTCGACGGCTACCCCGCGCTGGGGTCGTCCCCGACGGGGCACGGCAACCGGCTGTGGCGCGCGTCGGTCACCGGGGACCTGGCCGGGCTGACTCGGCGCGTTGGCCGTCCGATCGCCTACGGGTACCTCGACCGCCGCTACCCGCTGCGCGACTACCAGACGGTCTTCTCCCGCGATCCGGGAAGCGCCGAGATGCCCAGCGCTGGGCGGCCGTTCACCAACCGGCTGGTCACCCGGCTGGTCCGCTCGGGCGTGCTCGTCGCGCCGGTCCTCCTCCACACGGGCGTCTCATCCCAGGACGCCGGCGAGTCACCGCAGCCCGAGCGGTTCGAGGTCACGGCCGACACGGCTGCGCTGGTCAACGCGGCCCGGTCCCGGGGCGGCCGGGTGGTGGCGGTCGGGACCACCGCGACCCGCGCGATCGAGTCGGCGGCCGAGGTCGACGGGCTGGTCGAGGCGGCCGGCGGCTGGACCGAGCTCGTCATCGGGCCGAACCGACCGGTGCGGGTCGTCGACGGCCTCGTCACCGGCTGGCACAACCCCGAGGCGTCGCACCTGCTGCTCGTCGAGGCCGTCGCCGGCGCCGAGCTGACGCAGAACGCCTACGACGCGGCCGTCGAGCAGGGGTATGCGTGGCACGAGTTCGGCGACTCGTGTCTCATCCTGCCGGGCTGAGGCCGCCCCAGCCGGTAGTACGACGGCGTCGGGAGAAGCGGCATCGGGAGAACACGAGCAGCACACCGCCGGCCACGAGCAGGACGGCCGCGGCGCCGACCAGCTGGCCCACGGGGCATACCGGTGCCGGCGAGGGGCGGGTACGCGGCCGCTGAGGAGCCGGACGGTGGTGAGCCCGACCCGGCACCCGCAGCGGACCAGGTGGTCGTCGTGCCGGGGGTCGTGGTGGACGTCGCGGTGGGTGTCGTGGTGGTCGTCCGCTGCGGCCCGGGATTGAGGGTCACCGTCGGTGTCGGTGCGCCCGTGACGGTGACGGTGAAGTGATACGGCGCACCGACCGTGCCGGACGGCGGGGTGCCCGTGATCGAGGCGGGATCCCGGCGGTGATCCGCTGAGTGGGCGCCGAGGTCCAGTCGCCCTCGGGTGGTGGCGGTCACTGAAGCGTCGAACCATCGTGGCACGAGACGGCCGAAGGCGGTCCTTCCCGGCATCGCGACCGCTGCTCCCGTCTGTATCACCAACTGTGACGAATGCCTCACAACAACATCACGGTTCGGCGCATCGTCGGCCAGATGGCGAGCGAATCCACAGAGGGAAGTTAGAGCCGTGCTTGACTGTTGAAAGCGGAGTACCGGACGTCACCACCAGCGACGCACGGTTGACGTCAACGGGGACGTCGTCGCGAGATGACGGACGGTCCGAACCCCGGGCCGCCACCCCCGAACACCCAGAGAGAAGGCAGACGTGAACGCAACACTGGCCCCGAGCCTCAGCGCAGCAGATCGTTGCGATCGCTGCGGTGCCCAGGCCTACATTCGCGCCCGCCTCAACAGCGGCGGTGAGCTCCTGTTCTGTGCCCACCACGGCCGCCAGCACCTGCCCCAGCTGCAGGCGCACGCGAGCGAGATCCACGATGAGTCCGACCGGCTCACTGCGGAGGACGTGCTCGGCTGAGCATCCTGCGTAGAGTCCTGGCGTGACCGATACGGCTCGCCACGGCACCAGGCCCGTCCGATGACCACGGTCATCGTGACGGGCCTGCTGATGTTGGTGGGCCTGGTGGGCATCGTCGTGCCGGTGCTTCCCGGGCTGTTGCTCGTCTGGCTGGCGACGGCGCTGTGGGCGTTCGACCACCCCAACCGGTGGTCCTGGCTGGTCTTCGCCCTCTGTGGCGTCGTGTATGCGGCGGGCCTGGTCACGCAGTACCTCGTGCCGGGGCGGCGGCTCAAGGACGCCGGCGTCAAGACCTCGACGCTCTTCCTGGCCGTCATCCTCGCGATCGTCGGCTTCTTCGTGATCCCCGTGGTCGGGGCAGCGGTCGGGTTCGTCCTCGGCGTGTTCCTCGTCGAGCTGGGGCGGCAGCGCGACGCGCGGGTGGCCTGGCGGTCGACGGGTCACGCCCTCAAGGCCGTGATGATGTCGATCGGCATCGAGCTGGTGGCCGGGTTCCTGATCGTCGGGCTGTGGCTGGTCGGGGTGTGGCGGCTGGGTATCCCCGGGCTCTAGGACGGCGAAGAGACAGCAGCACGGCTCGGGATCGAACCGTGCTGTCAGATCGTTCGGGGTGGTTCCGGTGGGATCCGGTCGGGTCAGGGCCGGTCGGCGGCCGTCAGGGCCGGCAGGAGTGGCGGGTCACCACTCGTCGTGGCGGCGCTTGTCCCAGCGCTCCTCGAGCCGCTGCATGAAGCCGCCCGACTTGGGGCCGGCCTTGCGGGTCTCGCCGGACACGGTGCGACGGACGGCACCGTCCGGGCCGACTGCGCCGAGGACGGACTTCTTGGCCGGGGTGAACGCCCATGCGCCGCCGGCGACCATGAGCGCGAAACCGATCGCGCCAAGCCAGATCAGCGCGTTGAAGGCACCGAGGACGACCAGGGCGAGTCCGATGACGACCCCGAGAACGCCGACGATGATGCGGCGCTTGCCGGGATGCAGACCGTGGTTCGTGATGTGGGTCGCGAAACGGGGGTCCTCGGCATACAGAGCCTGCTCCATGGCCTGGAGCACCTTCTGCTCATGTTCGGACAGCGGCACCGGTCAACCTCCCTTGCACGACCGTCACCTGGTAGGACGAACGGACGCTGCGAAAAGTTCGAGCGACGACCCCGTCGGCGTCGACGTCCTACTCATCAGTCACGTGACAGTCACTGTAAGTCTTAAGGATATGTCGGCGCGAGAGGAGCACGTACCCCAATCCGAGTGCGGGGTCGAAACGTCAGCAGACTGTCATGTCGGTAGGTCATCGCCACCACCCGCTGGGTGAGGTGGGCGCTCCGGCCGTCCCGCGGGACGGGGCTTCCTCACCGCGCGCGACACGTCAGCCCGAGCCTGCGCGGCCGCGGCCGCCGGCGACCTGGGGGCATCACTCCGGTCGCGGACCAGGGCAGCCGGGCGGACCGCCCCCGCGCCGAACCGCGCACTGGCTCGGTCCACCGCCTTGTCGGCGTCCCGCCAGCCGTGCTCGGGCTCGTCGAGGGTCGCCTGGATGGCGGCCCCCTCCCCCTCCACGAGGCCTTCCATCCGCACCCCGACCAGCCGGATCCGGGCGCGCTGGAGGCCCAGAGCGTCGAACAGCGACCGGGCCGTGGCGTAGATGTCGCGGGACACGTCGGTCGGGTCGCGCAGGGTCCGGGACCGCGTGATCGTGGTGAAGTCGGCGAACCGCACCTTGATGGTCACCGTCCGGCCCATCATCCCGGCGGCCCGGACCCGCGCGGCGGTGCGGTCGCTGAGCCGGAGCAGCTCGCGGTGGATGACCACCGGGTCGTCGATGTCGTGGGAGAACGTCTCGTCGGACCCAATGCTCTTCTCGCGCGTCTCGCGGACCACGGTCCGCTCGTCGCGACCCCAGGCCAGCGCGTGCAGGTGAGCGCCCGCGACGTCGCCCAGGCCCCGCCGCAACGTCTCCACCGGCGTATGCGCGATGTCGGCGACGGTGCGCAGCCCGAGCCGGGTGAGGGCCTCCTCGGTTCGCTCCCCCACTCCCCATAGGGCGCCAACCGGCAGCTGGTGGAGGAAGCCGAGCACCTCGGTCTGCGGGACCACGATCATGCCGTCGGGCTTGGCCAGGCTGGACGCGAGCTTCGCGACGAACTTGGTCGACGCCACGCCCACCGAGCAGGTGATCCCCTGCTCGTCGGCGACGGTGTCGCGGACCCACTGCGCGATCCGTGCCGGGCGCCCGAGCCGGCGTTGCGCGCCCGCGATGTCGAGGAACGCCTCGTCGAGGGAAAGCGGTTCGACGATGTCGGTCACGGCGTGGAAGGTCGCCATGATCGCGTCGGAGATCTGGGAGTAGCGGGTGAAGTCGGGCTCGATGACGATCGCCTGCGGGCAGAGCCGGCGGGCCTTGCCCATCGGCATCGCCGACGTCACGCCGAACCGGCGCGCCTCGTAGGTCGCCGACAGCACCACCGACCGGTTCCCGCCACCGCCGATGACCACCGGCTTGCCACGCAGGTCGGGCCGGTCGATGAGGGACGCCGACGCGTAGAAGGCGTCCATGTCGACGTGGAGCACGGTGCAGCCGGTGTCGTCCGGTTCACCGGCCCCGGTGCGCCGGGGTGCGGCGTACTGGCGACGGCTCATCGTTCCCACCGACCGCGAGGGTGACTCGACTGGCTCGTACGTGATGGGCTCGTACGTGACGGGCTCGTACGTGACGGGCTCGCACGTGACGGGCTCGCACGGCGACCCGCGCGCCGAGGGGGACGCGGCGCATACCGGCGGGTCGAGCGGTGGACCTCAGGACCGCTGGGCGATGACATGAATGCCGGCGCCGAGGGAGCCGAGCGCCTCGGCGTAGTGCGGGTGGGTGGCCGCGGCGCGTTCGAGGTCGGCGACGGCCGCGCGGTCGGCGGCGCTGTCGAGCGCGCTCGGTGGGACGAGGTCGGTGAAGACGCGGACGCCGTGGACCTGCAGCGGCGTGAAGCCGGCGACGTCGAGCAGCGTGACCAGGCCCTCGACGTCGAACCGGCGCGGCAGCGGGTCGCCCTTCCCCCAGCGGCCGTCGGGGCTGGTGAGCGCCTCGCGCGCCTGGCCGAGCTCGCCGGCGAGAGCCTTGGCCAGGACGACGGCGAGCCGTCCGGCGACGAGGAGGGAGAGGTGGCCGTCCGGGGTGAGCACGGCCGCGATCTGGGCCAGGGCCGCGGCGGGGTCGTCGACGACCTCGAGGACGCCGTGGCAGCAGACGAGGTCGACGCTCTCGCCCTTCTCGGACACCAGGCTGTCGGCGTCCCCCTGTCGTCCGGTGACGCGGTGGGCCACGCCGAAGTCGGCGGCGCGGCGTTCCAGGGCGGCGAGGGCGTTCGGACTGGGGTCGACGACCACGACGTCGTGACCGAGCTCGGCGAGCGGGACGGCCAGGCCTCCCGAACCGCCACCGAGGTCGAGGACCCGCAGGGGGCGACCGAGGTCGGCCTCACGCTGCTGGACCAGCTCGACCACGGCGTCCCAGACGCCCTGGTTGCGGACGTGGGTCCGTGGCGACGAGGACGCGGTAGCACGGAGGGCGGGCGTCTCGGGACGGTCGCGTCGCTCGTCGGCCACGTCGTCGGTCCTCTCCGGCGTCCGGTCGGCGTCCGGGTGAACGGCAAAGCCGCCGCACTGGACGGGCTCACCCTAGTGCCCTGAGCTTCCGGGGCTGGCGTGCCAGAGCTTGCGGGGTGGCGTGCCTAGGGTGCGCATGTCGTCGGGGGTCACGTCCGCGCTCTCCTCGTCGCCTCGCTGCCCGTCGCGCTGTCCGTCGCGCTGTCCGTCGCGCTGTCCGTCGCGCTGTTGAGAGCGCTGTGGCGGGCGCTGTGTGGCGATACCCGAGGCGTCGGCTCCGGGGACGGCGTCCGGAACCGTCCGTGGCGTCGCGAGGGCCCGGGCCCCGCGGGTGTCCGCCCCGGCCGGCCTGACGTCGGCGTAGGGCGACTGCCGGAAGCCGGACGCGTGGACGAGGACCCGCCGCGCGCCCGGCGCCGCGGCCCGGCCCGGAGGAAGCGAGCCGCCACCGCCCATGCCGCCGGCCCGCGAGGCGTGGCGGGAGTCCTCGGCGTCCCGCTCGAACCGTGCGGCGTAGTCGGCGTTGTCGCGGTCCCCCCGCGGCAGGCCGGTGTAGGACTCGAGATCGGCGGCATCCCCGCCGCGTTCGCGACCGCCACCGCTTCTGCCGACCCGCGCGGCGACCGGCATGTCGCGACCGTCGGCCTCCACGGCAGCGGCGAGGGCGGCGTCGTTGCGGGCCAGCACCTCGCGGTCCTCGGCCTCCAGCGCGGCGAGGACGGCCTCGAGCCCGCCGCGGGTCCACGCGTCCCACAGCGCCGACAGCTCCCACGCCCCGGTGGCGCGGACCGAGATCCCACGCGGGCCGGTCCGGCGGGTGATGCCGCGGACGAGGAGCATCCACGAGTGGAAGACCGTGGTCGCGTAGGGCCCCTGGGCGTCCTCGAAGAACGTCGCGTCGATCGGCCCCGTCGCGTCGTCGAGGGTGAGGAACACGACTCGTCGACCGCTGCGGACCGGCGGCGTCTGGGTCGCCACCTTGACACCGGCGATGAGGACCTCGCTTCGGCTGCGGGTATCGAGGATCTCGGTCGACCTGGTCACCCCGAGGGCGTCGAGCATTGGCCCGTAGAAGTCGACGATGTGCGCACTCGCGTCGAGGCCGAGGATGTCGAGCTCGGCGCGGACGCGTTCCGGGCCGGTCATCTCGGGCAGTCCGGTGCCCTTCTCGAGCCGAGGCGTGTCGCCGAGGTCGAGGGTCAGCTGAGTCGGCTGGGCGTAGGCGGGGACGACCCGTTTCGCGGCCTGGGACTGGGCCGCGGCGCGAGCGGCGACGTCGAGGCCGGTATGCGTGGACGGCGCGGCCTGGGTGGCCAGCGCCGCGGCGGCACTGGCGGCGGCACTGGCGGCGGCACTGGTGGCGGCACTGGTGGCGGCTGGCGAGGGCGGTGAGCTCTGCCCCTCAGAGGGGGGAAGATCCACCGCGTTGTGCGTCGACCCGCCTCCGTCGTCGAGCCGCTGGCCCGTCCACGGTGAGCGGGCTCCGGGCCGGCCGCGGCTGACCGGGCGGTTCGGTGCCTTGACGCCCGACTCCCACGCCGGGCCGGCGATCCCGGTCAGCGCGGCGACGTCGGACGAGGTCGGTTCCGGCATACGTGCTGAGGCCGGCCCCGAGCCGGGCGCCGCCGACGGGACCCACGGTGAAGCCGGGGATGCCGTCGTCCCCGTCCGGACGCGCTTCCCCGCCACCGCCGTCGCCCGTGACCATCGGTCCAGCTCGGCGACGTGGAGCAGCAGGTCGCGACGGGTCACCCGGCCGCGGCGTCCCAAGCCGGCCGACGTCAACGTGGTGAGCGGTCCGTAGTGAGGACCGGCGCCGTCACCGGACTCGGTGTCACGCATACCGGAGCCCTTGGCGTCGAGCTCGACGTCACGCATACCGGAGTCCCCCGCTTCGCCGTGGGCGCCGTCCCGAGCGTCGCTGCGGGCCCCATCGGGCCCGATCCCGCGCATACCGACTTCCTGCGCGTCATCGTCGGCCGAGCCGTAGCCGCGGGCGCCACGGCGACCGCCCTCCGGGGCGTGCGCCGCGCGAAGGCCCCGATGTCGGGGGCGACCGGGGTCGACGGCCGCGCCGACCGTGTCGATGCCGTAGATCGTGTCGAACCCTCCGGCGAGGACGAGGCGTTCGGTGACCGGCCTCGAGACGTGAGCACGGTTCCAGAAGTCGGCGAGGCTGTGGAACGGTTGCGCAGCAACGACCCGGGCGACCTCGGCCTCGCTGATCCCCTTGACGTCGGTGAGCGAGATCCGGATGCCGTAGGCGCTGCCGTCCGGCAGGTCAGGGTCGAGCGGCGCTGGTTGTGGGTGAAAAGGGTCGGAATTCCGACCGATATCAACCGCATCCGCCGTATCCGCCGTATCCGCCGTATCCGCCGTATCCCCCGTATCCGCCGTATCTGCGCCATCGAGCCGCTCGACGACGTAGGTCTGCTGGGAGGCGTTGACGTCGAGGCCGAGCACCGTGATGCCGAGGCTGCGGGCGTCGTCGAGGATGAGCCGCTTGGGGTACATGCCGGGGTCGTGGGTGAGCACGCCGGCCAGGAACGCCGCCGGATGGTGGGCCTTGAGCCACGCCGACTGGTAGGTGGGCAGGGCGAACGCCGCCGCGTGCGCCTTGCAGAATCCGAACGACGCGAACGCCTTGAGGACCTCCCAGATCTTGTCGGTCACGTCCTGGGGGTAGCCGCGGGCGAGCGCCGCGGGTCGCCACCACTTCTCGACCTCCCCCTGCCCGCGTGGCGACCCCATCGCGCGGCGGACCTCGTCGGCCTCGGCCAGGGTGACGCCGGTCGTCTCGGCCACCATGAGCAGGACCTGCTCGTGGAAGACGACGACGCCCTCGGTCTCCTTGAGTGCCGGGATGAGCGTCGGGTGGAGGAACTCGGGGGCGTTCCAGCCCTGCCGCGCGTTGAGGAACGGGACGATCATGTCGGACTTCACCGGGCCGGGGCGGAACAGCGAGATGTCGGTGATCAGGTCCTCGAACGACTCGGGTCCGAACTTGCCGATCAGTTCGCGCTGCCCCGGGCTCTCGATCTGGAAGCAGCCGAGGGTGTGCGTCGTGCGGATCATCCGGAACGTCGTCTCGTCGTCGAGCGGTACGTCGTCGCGGTCGTCGAGGTCGATGCTCACGCGGTCGACCCGGCGGACCTCGTCGACGGCGTGGGCCATCGCGGACTGCATCCGGATGCCGAGGATGTCGAGCTTGAGCAACCCGAGCGCCTCGACGTCGTCTTTGTCGAACTGGCTCATGGGGAACCCGATCCAGCTCGCCTCGACCGGGGTCCGGTCGAGCAGCTGCGAGTTGGACAGGACCACGCCGCAGGGGTGCAGGGCGATGTGGCGCGGGAGGCCGTCGAGGCGCTCGACGAGGTCGAGCATGAGGTCGAGGCGCGGTGCGTTGAGGCCGCTGGCCCGCAGCTCGGGCAGCTCGGCGATGGCGCCGCGGACGTTGCGCGCCGAGATGTGCGGGAACGCCTTGGCCATCGCGTCGACCTCGCTCGGCGGCATGCCCAGCGCCGCGCCGACGTCGCGGATCGCGTGCCGCACGCGGTAGCTGTCCATCATCGACACGCAGGTGACCCGTTCCCCGCCGAACCGGGCCAGCACCTTCTCGTAGATCTCGGTGCGCCGGGCCGCCTCGACGTCGATGTCGATATCGGGCAGCTGAGCGCGCAGCGGCGAGCAGAATCGCTCCATGAGCAGGCCGTAGCGCATCGGGTCGACCCCGGAGACTCCGAGCAGGTAGTTGACCAGCGACCCCGCTCCCGACCCGCGCGCGGCGACGCGGATGCCCAGGTCCTTGATGAGGTCGACGACGGTCGCGACGGTGAGGAAGTAGGTGGGGAAGCCGAGTCCGGCGATGACGTCGAGCTCGTCCTGGAGGCGTCGCTCGACCGCCTCCCGTTCGGTGGCGGTCGCGTCGGGGTAGGCGTCGCCGACCTTCGCGCGGCAGCGCTCGGTGAGGACGGTATGCGGGTCGACGTGGGGTTCGATCTCGAGGACGGTCTGCTCCGGCAGATGGACCGAGCCGATGCCGAGGTCGATCGTGGGGTCGAGGACGCACTCGCTGGCGAGCGCGACGGTCGAGCGGAGCAGGTCGCGGGCCCCCTCGCGGGCCAGGGCGGCGCCCCCCTGCAGGCCGGGACCGGACGCCGCGAGGATGTCGCACGCGACGGCGTGCATCGACGGGGTCGGGCTGAGATGCCCGGCGGTGGTGATCCGGTCGAGGTGCCGCACGTCGAGCGCGACGAGCCGGCGGGCGGCGTCGAGGACGTCGACGACGGCGGCCTCCTGCGGGTCGGCGTGCCGGGCGGCGGCGGTGAGGACGACGCGCAGGCCGTGGTCGCGGGCGAGGGCGTAGAGCCGGGCGGCGTGGCCGAGGCTGGCCGGGGAGCCTTCGGGTCCGCCGTGGCAGACGACCTCGATGACCAGCGCGTCGCGCGGCAGCAGGGCGCGCCACCGGGCCAGCGCGGACTCGGCCTCACCGCGTCGCCGGTGCAGCACGGCCCGGCCGACGTCGGAGTCGGGACCGAGGAGGACGACGAGCGGGCTGGGACCATTGGCGCCGGTAGCCCTCGGCTCCCCGGCCGCGGTGGCCAGCTCGGCGATGAGCTCCGGGGTGACGACCGGTTCGCCGCGCTCGCCGCGGAGATGCGTGGCGGTGACCAGCCGGCAGAGCCGACCCCACCCGGCGCCCGGGTCGAGACCGGAGCCCATGCCACGAGCGAGCACGGTGACGCGTGGCCGTCGGTGGTCGACGATCGCCCCGCCCCGCACCGGGGTACGGGAGCCCGAGCCACCCGGACCGCCCTGGGCGCCCGGACCGCCCTGGCCGATGCCGTCCGGCGAGCCGGTGCGCCGGGTGCGACCGGTCGGCCGAGCGGCCGGCGGCGGCAGCGACGGCCACCAGGCGGACGCCTCGCGCCCGGACGCGGGGTTGGCCGGCCGAGGGGCGGGACGTCGCGGCCGTTCGGTGTCCGGACGACCGGTCGGGGCGCTGACCGCGAGGTCGACGCCGAGGATCGGGTCGATGCCCGCCTCGGTGCACGCCTGGACGAACCGCACCGCACCGTAGAGGCCGTCACGGTCGGTCAGGGCCAGCGCCGGCTGACCCCACGCCACGGCCCGCTGGACCAGCGCGGCGGGAGTGGAGGCGCCGTACTGCATCGAGTATCCCGACGCGACATGGAGGTGGACGAAGGTCTCGCCCGCACTCAGCCGTCGCCCGGCAGCCGCCCGCCCGCGCGAGGTCGCCGCTGGACCCGCTGGTGAGGTCGCCGCTGGTGAGGTCGCCGCTGGACCGGCTGGTGAGGTCGCCGCTGGACGCGCCCGCCCGCGCGAGGTCGCCGCTGGACCCGCCGCTGGACCCGCTGCTGGACCCACTCGTGGACCCGCCGGTCGACTCGGTGAAGGGCTCGCCCGGGACTCGGCTCTCGGCCCGTCGGGGTCGTCACGTCCCACGACCGGCCTCCCCCGCCGATCCCGCCGAAACCCCCGATCCTGTCGACCCCGACCCGGCCGCGCCGCCCCGACCTCTCGAAACCCCCGACCTCGCCGACCCGGCCGAGCCTCCCGAACCGGCCGAGCCTCCCGAACCGCCCGAACCGCCCGAACCCACGCCGGACACAGCCCCGGAGCGGGACACCGGTGCGACGTAGCGGGAGATCGGCGCCAGCGCCGCGTCCCGCGGCAGGCCGAGGAGGTCCTGGATGATCTCGAGGAAGTTCTCCGCCTGGCGCAGCAGGTCGTCGGACTCGCGGCCGGTGATCCGGCTCCCTCGCTCGACCGCCGCCCGGCGACGGGCCGAGGCCGCGAAGAACGCCGACCACTCGGTGAGCTCGGGCGCCACGCGCGGCAGCAGCTCCCACACGCTGCGCGGCCGCGAGCGGGTCGTCCTGGTTCGGATGGGCCGCCCCGCACCGGACGCCCCCGCGCCCGATGACCCGGCACCGGACCCACCGGACCCCCGGGCTCCCCCCGCCCCACCGGCTCCCCCCGCCCCACCGGCTCCTCCCGCCCCGCCGGACCGCCCGGACGGTCCGGCTCCGGACGGCGCGGCACCACTCGGGATGCTGCGGGCCGCGAGCAGCGCCGCCGCCGCTCGGAGGGCCCCGAGGTGGGCCTCGACGTAGCGCTCACCGGCGTCACCGGTGCGGCAGGCCTGCAGCAGGCTGGCCCGGGACCGGTCGAGCAGGTCGAGGGAGGTCGAGGCGAGCGGAGCCCGGGACACCCGGTACCCGCGGACGGCACTCGTCGGCACGCTCATCGGCACACTCATCGACACTCCTCAGTCCGCCACACGCACGAGGCGCCAGTCGGCGTCGGGACCCTCGGCCCCGTCGCTGGTGAGGTCGAAGACACCGGTCCCGAACGACTGACCCCGGCTCGCCTCGACCCGCCACACGTGCTGCTCGCGCGAGGCGACGTCGATGCCGGTCGGCTGGCCCGGCACCGGGTCGAGGGCGTCGCGCCACCAGGAACGCCGCTCCCGCCAGTGGGCCAGGACGCGACGGACGACGTAGAGCCGGCCCTGCCAGATGAACGCCTCCGGCCCGGCGATGTCGACCCCCTCGCGGCCGCCACCTCCACCGTCCACCACACCGTCCACCTCGACCGTGCCGTGCACCGACTCGGCACCGCGTCTCGGGGCGGTCCCCTGCACCGCCCCGAGCCGGGAACCCGACCGGACCTCGACGGGGTCGCTGTATCGGCGCATGACAACATCGCCCCTTCCAGGCATACGTGGACACGGGTAGGAGACGTCGACCGGATCGCGAGATATTCGTACATCTGTTCGACTGGACCTACGGTACTACCCCCGTCGGACACCGTGTCAAGAGCCGTCCACAGGCCCCTCGTCGACCCCGACGAGGGTTCAGGACAGCGGTGCCGCGAAACCCGCCGCCGGCCGTCGGCGCCGCTGCGCCGCGTCCTGCTGGCTCCAGAGGATCTCGCGTAACACCGCAGTGTCGTCGTCGTCATACCGGTCCAGCAGAGCCGTGAGATCGGTCCGGTCTCGGGGCGTGGCACCGGCGAGGTCGGCCTCGAGCCGGCGGTGCCACTGACGGTCGAGCGAGCGCAGCACGTGACGCCACCGCCATGCGGACACTGCCGACGTCATGCTCATCTCGCCTCCCAGGAGGTCAACGCTACGCCGGGTGCGCCGGAGCGTCGGCTGGGGAAAACCCCGGTCGAGGCCAGGACAGCCATTACCGTTCGGGCATGACGGGCACGGGTGACGCGGCGGCGACGACCACCGCGCCGACGGGGACGCCCGAACAGGCCCGTGCCGCGATCCTCGCCCACCCGGCCGTCACCCGCGTCCGCGAGGCACTGGCGGGCTTCGGCGTCACCACCGAGGTGGTCGTTCTGGACGATGCCGCGCGCACGGCCGCCCAAGCCGCCGCATACCTCGGCGTCATCACCGCCCAGATCGCGAACTCGCTCGTCTTCGCCGCGACTCCCCAGGCGGCCGGCCCCGATACGCCGCCCGAGCCGCTGCTCATCCTGGCCTCCGGGGCCCACCGGGTCGACGCGGCGAAGGTCGCCGACCTGCTCGAGCTGGACGCCATGGAGCTGGCCAGCGCCGAGATGGTCCGTGAGGCGACCGGGTTCGCCATCGGCGGGGTCGCGCCGGTCGGCCACCTGCGGCCGGTCCGAACCCTCGTCGACGTCAGCCTGGCGCGCTACGACACGATCTGGGCCGCTGCCGGCCATCCGCACGCCGTCTTCGCGACGACCTACGACGAGCTGCTCCGCATCACCGGCGCCCAGCCCATCGAGGCCACCTAGCGAGGCCACCTAGCCCGAACCAGCCAGCTCCACCAGTCGAGACGACAGTGTTACCGAACTGGGGAGTGGTGCCTGTCGCCCCGGCGTTGTAGACCACGGCAGAGAACGAGAGGGGACGGCGTGGGCACGGAACTCCTGCCCTGGGTCTTCACGACCGGATGGGCGAGCGGCATCAACGCCTACCTTGTCGTCCTCATGCTCGGCATCGCCCAGCGGTTCTTCGAGGTCAGCCAGGTCCCCGCGGTCCTCGGGCGCACCGACGTGATGATCGTGGCCGCGGTGCTGTTCGTCCTGGAGATGTTCGCCGACAAGATCCCCTACCTCGACTCGGTCTGGGACTCGGTCCACACGGTGATCCGTCCGATGGTGGGCGCGACCCTCGGATACCTCATCGGCCACGAGTTCTCCTCGCTCGAGGCGGCGTTCAGCGCCGCCACCGGCGGGTTTACGGCGCTGGCGGCGCACCTGGTCAAGGCCGGGACCCGCGCCGCGGTGAACACCTCGCCGGAGCCGGTGAGCAACGTCCTGGTGTCCACGGGCGAGGACGTCACGGTCGCCGGGGTCGTCTCCCTGGCCTTCCTCAACCCGTGGCTCGCGGCGGCGATCGCGGCGGTCATCCTCATCGGCGGCGCCTTCCTCGTGATGTTCGTCCTCCGGAAGCTGAAGCGGCTCCGTCGCCGCTACGACGAGTGGGGCGAACGCCACGGGATCGCTCCGCCCCGGGAGGAGTCGACGCGCCGCCCGCCCGGGGATGACACCGAGCGACTGCCCGAGCGACGTCGCTAGCCGGTATGCGGGTCGTCGCCCTCCCCTGAAGCTCCCGCGCAGCGGGTCGATGAGTTCCAGGTCGTCCCAGGGTCGGACCACCAAGTCGACCGAAGGAGCTTCCGTGCCCGACCGCATGCATGCCGTCATGACGCCGTACGTCGAGTCCGGTGCCGTACCGGGACTCGCGTGGTGGGTCTCCCGCGACGGCGACGTGAGCCGGGGCGCGCTGGGGACCAGCCACCCCGGAGGCGCCGGCGACCCGGTGACCCCGGACACTCCGTTCCGGATCTCCTCGACCACCAAACCCATCACCGCCGTCGTCGCGATGACGCTCGTCGACGACGGCACGCTGTCCCTCGACGACCCGGTCGACCGCTGGCTGCCCGAGCTCGCCGACCGCCGGGTGGTCGTGGACCCGGAAGGAGACATCACGCATACCGTGCCGGCGAACCGGCCGATCCTCGTGCGGGACGTCCTCGAGTTCCGGCTGGGGCTCGGCTACGACTTCAGCGGTGCGCCGACCCCGGTGCTCGACGCACTGGAGCGGGCCGGCGTCCACATGGGTGCGCCGGCGCCGCAGGCGGACCCCGACCCGGACACGTGGATGTCGACGTTCGCGCCGTTCTCCCTGATGTACCAGCCGGGCGAGCGGTGGCTGTACAACATCGGCGCCGAGGTCCTGGGGGTGCTCGTCGCTCGGGCCTCGGGCTCGACGTTGCCCGACCTGATGCGCGAACGCGTCCTGGAACCACTGGGCATGCGCAGCACAGCGTTCAGCGTGGCGGCCGACGTGGCGGCCGACGTGGCGGCCGACGTGGCGCGGCGGTTGGGGCCGCTGTGGGCTCCCGGTGAGGACGGTGGTGACCTCGCGGTCTACGACGAGGCCGACGGGCAGTGGAGCCGACCGCCGGCGTTCCCCAACGGCGCCGACGGGCTGGTGTCGACCGTGGACGACCTGGCGGCGTTCGGGACCATGATGCTCGACGGTGGACGTTCCCCGACAGGGGCGCAGATCCTGGCGTCGACGACGCTGAGGGCCATGACGACGGCTCGCGTGCCCCTGGGCGAGGACGGCGGTGGCTGGGGCCTCGGCCTCGGCGTGGACATGACCGACCAGCCCGACGGCCGGCACGCCGGCGCCTACGGCTGGGACGGCGGGCTGGGGACGTCCTGGTGGAACGACCCGGTCACCCGGACGACCGCGGTGCTGGTCACCAACCTGACGTGGACGTCCCCCGCGCCGCCGGAGCACTTCTGGGCGTTCTGGCGGACGGCCTTCGGCTCCTGAGGCGGCTTACCGGGCGGCCGCGATGCCCAGGTTCTCGAAGACCTGGAGCGTCGCCGTCGAGCGGTTCATCGTGATGAAGTGGATGCCCGGTGCGCCCTCCGCGAGCAGCTCCTGGGCCAGTTCCGTCGTGATGTCCACGCCGACCTCGCGGACCGCCGCGGGGTCGCCCTCCACGGCCTCCAGCCGGGAGGTGACGGAGGACGGGACCGGCTGACCCGAGAGCTCCGTCATCTTGGCCAGCTGCTTGACGTTGGTCACCGGCATGAGGCCGGGGATGATCGGCAGGTCCCGTCCACGGGCCCTGACCCGGTCCCGCAGCCCCACATAGGCCTCGCGGGTGAAGAAGAACTGGGTGATCGCGTACGCCGCCCCGGCGTCAGCCTTGCGGACCAGGACCTCGGCGTCGAAGTCCAGGCTGGGGCTCTCCGGGTGCTGGTCGGGGAACGCCGCGACGCCCACGGTGAAGTCGCCGAGCGACCGCACCAGCGACACCAGCTCGTCGGCGTGGTCGACGCCCTCCGAGTGCTTCACCCACGGCTGACCGGGGCCACCCTGCGGATCGCCGCGTAGGGCGAGGATGTTGCGCAGGCCGGCCGCCGACAGCGACCCGACGACGTTGCGCAGCTCACCGACCGAGTGGCCGACGCAGGTCAGGTGGGCCAGCGGCGTCAGCAGCGTCTCGCGCGCGATGCGCTCGGTGACCCGAATGGTCCGGTCGCGGGTCGTGCCGCCGGCCCCGTAGGTCACCGACACGAACGTCGGGTGGACCTTCTCGATCCGCCGGATCGCCTCCCACAGCACCGCCTCCCCCGCATCGTCACGCGGCGGGAAGAACTCGAAGCTGATGCTCGGCAACGGCCCGGCGAGGGCCGCGGGGATCGAGCGGGTGAGGTGCTCGGGCCTCGGTAGGCGGGTGCTGACCGGCATACCGCTCAGGGTACGTTGGCCTCTCCCGAGTGGGCGGGAGCGACCAGATCACGGGCCGGACGGAACGGCCACGTACCCTGGCCGCAAGCAGGTGTCATCTGCCCCGGGGAAGGATCTGCCGTGACCAGCCCGCTCGACCTGTGCGACCTGCGAACGCGGGTCCAGGCGGCCGTGGACGCCGAGATGCAGGTTCAGCGAGCCATCCTCGCCCCGGTCGGCGACGAGCTCAACCCACTCGTCGACGCCGTCGAGCGCCTCATCGCAGGCGGCAAGCGGCTGCGCGCGGGCTTCCTCTACTGGGGCTACCGCGCATCCGGGAGTCCCGACTCCGACGCCCTGGTCCGGCTGGCGGCGGCGATGGAGTTCTTCCAGGCGGCCGCGCTCCTCCACGACGACGTCATGGACGGCAGCGACACCCGCCGGGGTATGCCGGCCGCCCACCGAGCCTTTTCCGCCCTCCATGCGGACTCGGGCTGGGCCGGTGACAGCACCCGCTTCGGGGAGTCCGCGGCGATCCTCGCCGGCGACCTCTGCCTGCAGTGGTCGGACGAGCTGTATGCGACGTCGGGACTTCCGAGCGACGAGCTGGACCGCGGGCGGCGGACCTTCGACACGATGCGCACCCAGCTGATGGGCGGCCAGTACCTCGACCTGCTCGAGTCGGCCCGCGGGTGGGACCAGCTCGACACCTCGGCGCGGATCGACAGCGCCCGCAACGTGATCCGCTACAAGAGCGCGAAGTACAGCGTCGAGCACCCGATCCTCATCGGGGCCGCCGTCGGCGGAGTGGCGGCGTCCGGCCTGGCGTACCTGTCCGAGTACGGACTGGCCCTCGGCGAGGCGTTCCAGCTGCGCGACGACGTGCTCGGTGTGTTCGGTGACCCGTCCACGACGGGCAAGCCAGCCGGTGACGACCTCCGCGAGGGCAAGCGCACGGTGCTGGTGGCGCTGGCTCTCGACAACGCCGACACCGACCAGGCAGCCCTGTTCGAGAAGCTCTTCGGTCAGCCCGACCTCGACGCCGACGGCGTGACCCAGCTGCGTGGCGTCATCGCCGACACCGGCGCCGTCGAGCAGGTCGAGGCGATGATCGCCGGGCTGTCCGCGCAGTCGCGGGCCGCGCTCGAGAAGGCGCCGGGGCTGGACGCCGAGGCGGTGGAGGTCCTCGCCTCGCTCGTGGCCGCGACGACGTCCCGCACCGCCTGACCGCACCACCTGATCCGTTCCCCAGCACACGGTGTCATGCACGGTCACTTCCGGCCTGCTCGCCCCTCGACCGCCGTCACGTCGCACGTCATGTCGCGTCTGGTGTCGTGGTGACAGCTCCGAGCGCGACATGACCTGCGACATGACGTGGGGCGACCTCGACCGCGCGGACGGAAAGTCCCGACCGGGTCGGGACTAGGCGGCCTGGCGGCTCGCGGGCGCATACGTGAGCAGCACGATGCTCTCCCCGATCGGGCGGACCGCCACCCGGCGCAGCGCCGTGCTCTGCTCAGCGGCGCCGAAGAGCCGGTCGCCGTCGCCCAGAACGAACGGGTAGGTCATCAGGCGTACCTCGTCGACCAGGTCGTGCTCCAGCAGCGTTCGCACCAGCCGGCGGCTGGAGTAGACGACGATGTCGCCGTCCACCCGCTCCTTGAGCGCCGTGACCTCCTGCACGACATCGCCCTTGAGGACCGTCGAGTTGGACCACTCCGTGGCCTCGTCCATCGTCGACGAGACGACGTACTTGGGGACGACCCGCAGCCGGTCCGCCCACTCACCCGGCCGGTCGGCCCAGCGGGTGGCGAACCAGCTGTAGGTACCGCGACCGACCAGCCACGCGGCAGTGTTCTGTGCCTCCTGGAACTCGACCTCCGACCACGCCGCCCGGTCCTCGTCGGACATCCGCTGGAACCACCCACCGAACGCTAACCCCTCGTCACCGGTGGGGTCCTGGATCACCCCGTCGAGGGAGATGTTCTCGCTGACCACGACTCGTCCCATGCTGTCCTCCGTTGCTCGTACCCGTGCTGACATGGGGGTAGACACCGGGGTCACGGCATCCTGGGCGTCGGCGCACCGCCCAGTCGGCGGTCCGACCGGTGTCAGTACGGGTGACGCGTCGCCGAAGGACGCGCCAGAAGGGTGGACCGACGACCATGACGACCGATCTGGTCTCCCGTGCGCAGGCCGGCGAGACCGAGGCTTTCGCCCGGCTGACCGACCCGCACCGCCGTGAGCTCCTGGTCCACTGCTACCGGATGCTCGGCTCGGTCCAGGATGCCGAGGACGTCCTCCAGGAGACATTTTTGGCGGCCTGGCAGGGGATCTCGGGGTTCGAGGGTCGTGCCTCGGTGCGGACGTGGCTCTACCGGATCGCCACGAACCGGTGTCTCAACGCGCGTCGCTCGGCCGGTCGACGCCAGGCCAGGGAGTGGGACGTGGCCGGAGTGCAACCGCCCGAACCGACACGGCTCGGCGAGGTGGTCTGGTTACAGCCGTTGCCCGACACCCTCCTCGACGACCGCTCCGACCACGCGCCCGGCCCGGAGGCCCGCGTCGAGCAGTCGGAGTCGATCTCGCTGGCCTTCGTGACGGCGCTGCAGCTGCTCCCGCCGCGCCAGCTGGCGGTGCTCGTCCTGCGCGACGTGCTCGGCTTCCCCGCGAGCGAGGTCGCCGAGATGCTCGACTCCACGGTCGAGTCGGTCACCAGCGCCCTCAAGCGCGCACGAGCCGCCGTGGCCCGGCGTCGCTCGGCCGAGGCCGACCACGCGCCGGCCCCAGCGTTCGGCTCAGCCGCCGAGGAGGCGCTGGTGGCCTCGTTCGTGCGGGCCTACGAGGCCAGCGACATCGACGCCCTGGTCGCCCTGCTCACCGATGACGTGTTCGTGTCGATGCCACCGATGCCCTACGAGTACGAGGGCCGCGAGGCCGCCATGCGCTTCTGCGACCTGATCTTCCGCGACGGCCGGCGGTTCGACCTGGTCCCCACCCGGGCCAACGGCCAGCCGGCGTTCGGTCTCTACCTGCACGCCCCCGACGGCCGCCGGCACGCCGCGGGGTTCCTCGTGCTGACGCTCTCCGGGGACCGGGTCAGCGCGATGACCCGCTTCGAGAACGGCCTGCTGCCCTCGTTCGGCCTACCGCGGACCCTCCCGCCGCGGTAGGCGAGGACCCCACCAGACCCACAGCGCGCAGGTCGCGAGGACCAGGGCGAACCCGAACCCCAGGTCCTCCACCGGCGCATACGCGATCCGGCCGTCCCCGAGGAAGGGCACCGTCCCCGACCCGATGATCGCGTCCGGGTCGTAGGTGACGATCAGCCGGCCGGTCAGCCAGCCGTTGGTGAGCAGCTGGAACGCGACGACGATCCCGTAGGCGACCCACCACTGCCGGGTCGCCAGCAGCCGGGTCCGCAGCACCCACAGGTCGAGGACGACGGCTACGCCGATTCCGACGACCGCGGCCGCGGTGTAGCTCACGACCCACCCCGGCGACGCGCGATGACGACGCCGACCGCCTCGTAGGTGAGCAGCCCGGCCAGCGGGATGACGACGAAGAACCCCAGCTCCTCCAGAGGCAGCCCGACAAACCGCGTCGACAGCGTCTGCCCCGGGTCGAACCTCCAGTGCCCCGCGTGCGTCGCTGCGAGGTCCCACGCGACGAAGACGAGGAAGACCGGCGTGATCGAGAGCACGAGCCGCCGCACCTGCCGGAGCACGTCCAGATGGAAGAACCAGTTCAGCGGCAGCGTCCCGACGAGGCAGAACGCGAGCATCGCCGCATACGCGAGCTGTCTCACCGGCTCGGGCGGACCGGTCTCAGAGCGCGGTGACCTGGGCCCGGCGCCGGACCTCGGTCTTGTGGCCGGCGATGAGCGCGTCGATCGGCGCGCCCTCGACCGGGAGCGTCTCGTCCGGCGTGAACAGCCAGCGCAGGATCTCCTCGTCGTTCATCCCGCCGTCGGCCAGCACGGTGAAGGTGCCCTTCAGCTCGTGTCGCGGCGCCGTCTCGTCGAGGAACTTGACCGGCACGCTGATCACCCGGCGCTCGCCGGTGCGCCACGCGAGCAGCTCGCGGTCAGCCAGGTGCTGCCGGACCCGGGCGAGCGACACGCCCCAACGCTCCGCGATGTCCGGAACCGTGGTCCAGTCGCCGACCAGCACCTCCAGGGAGTCCACATCGTCCGAAGGTTCCACCACAGCGACCACTCTAGGTCCGGCCCCGCCTGCACGATCCACGGCCTTGGGCTTCGTAGACTCCCCCGCATGACGTCGAGCGTCACGGACTCGTCGCTGTCCGTCGTCGGGCGAGTGCTCGACGGCCGATACCGCGTGCTTTCGCACCTCGCGGACGGCGGCATGGCCACCGTGTACCTCGCCCTCGACCAGCGCCTCGACCGGGAGGTCGCGGTCAAGGTCATGCACGACAACCTGGCCCGCGACGCGACATTCGTCTCCCGGTTCCGCCGTGAGGCGCGGTCGGCGGCCCGGCTCAGCCACCCGAATGTCGTGGCGGTCTACGACCAAGGAGAGGACGACTCGACCGGGTCCACCACGATGTTCCTGGCCATGGAGTACGTCCCGGGCCGCACCCTGCGCGACGTGCTCACCGCCGAGGGGCCGCTGACGCCCCGCGCCGCCCTCGACCTGTTCGACCCGATCCTCCAGGCCATCGCCGCCGCCCACGATGCGGGCCTGATCCACCGCGACGTCAAGCCCGAGAACGTGATCCTGCGCGAGGACGGCGTCGTCAAGGTCGCCGACTTCGGGCTCGCCCGCGCCGTCACGGCGGCCACCACGACCAACGCCTCCGGCACCCTGCTCGGTACGGTCGCCTACCTCTCCCCCGAGCAGGTCGAGCGTGGCATCGCCGATGCCCGATCCGACGTGTATGCGGCGGGGCTGGTCCTCTACGAGATGCTCACCGGCCGCAAGGCGTTCGACGGTGACTCCCCGATCCACGTGGCATACCAGCACGTGCACGGCTCGGTGCCGATGCCCTCGACGGCGGTCCCGACCGTTCCGACGGAGCTCGACCAGCTCGTCGCACTGGCCACCGCCCGCGACCCCGACAAACGGCCGGCCAACGCGGGCGACTACCTCATCGAGGTCCGACGCTCGCGGTCGATGATGACGACCGCCGAGCTGGACCTCCGCCCGGCCGGCATCCCGGAGCACGACGCGGCCGCTGCGGTGCCGACGCGGCTCGGGGGCGACGTGGCGCCGACGTCGGTGGTGCCGGTCGTGTCCCGCACCGCTCCGGAGACCGTTGCCTCGCATACCCCGCCCGGTTCGCCGACCGGCACCGGTCGTCGGCGTCGCCGGGTCTGGCCTGTCGTCATCTCCGTCCTGCTGGTGCTGGCGGTCGCGGGTGGCGGCGCGGCGTGGTGGTTCACGAACGGGCCGGGCTCGATGACTCTCGTCCCGACCGTCGAGCGGATCAGCCAGGCGGAGGCGCAGGCCGCGCTCCAGCGGGCCGACCTCCGCTCGTCGGTGACCGAGACGTTCGACGAGACCGCGCCGACCGGCACCGTGATGAGCGCCGACCCCGGAGCGGGCGCCGAGGTGCGCAAACTCTCGACCGTCGGGCTGACCGTCTCCAAGGGCCAGGAGCGGTATGCCGCGCCGACCCTCGTGGGGACGGCCGCCGACGCCGCGGCCGGCACGCTGACCGCCCAGCACCTCGTGCTCGGGGAGCGCAAGGAGGAGTTCAGCGAGACGGTCGAGGCCGGCAAGGTCCTCGCTCAGGATCCTGCGGCCGGGACGTCCCTCAAGCCCGGCGCCACGGTGACGGTCACCGTGAGCAAGGGCCGGCAGCCCATCGCCGTCACCGACGTCACCGGCCAGGCCGCCGACCAGGCCAAGAAGGTGCTCTCCGACGCCGGGCTGACGGTCAAGGAGGGCGACCAGGTCAATAGCGACACGGTGCCCGCGGGGTCGGTGGTCAGCCAGACGCCGTCGAACGGCACCCTGTTCAAGGGCGACACGGTGACGATCGTCGTGTCGAAGGGGCCGGTGCTGGTGGCAGTCCCCGCGACGGTCGGCAAGCAGCGCGACGAGGCGACCCGGCTGCTCAAGGCGGCCGGCTTCCAGGTGACCTACAACAACGTGCTGGGCGGACTGTTCAACATCGTCCGGGCGTCCGACCCGGCGTCGGGTGCGATGGTCCGCAAGGGCGCGACGGTCACCCTGACCATCGTCTGAGGTGGCCCTCTCCGCGTCCCGGGCGCGGGTCGTCGCGACCGGCCTGCTCGTCCTGCTCACGGCGGTGTGGGGTTCGACGTTCTTCCTCATCCGGGACCTCGTCGCGACGGTCCCGCCGACGGACTTCCTCGCGGTGCGGTTCTCCATCGCCGCCGTGCTGATGCTGGCGATCTTCTGGCCGCACGTCCGGCGCCTCGGCCGGCACGAGTGGGTGGTCGGGCTGGGGCTCGGTGTCGTCTACGGCGTCGCCCAGATCCTGCAGACCATCGGGTTGGCGCATACCGACGCGTCGATCTCCGGGTTCATTACGGGGACCTACGTCGTGCTGACCCCGGTGTTCTCGGCGCTGCTGCTCCGCGAACGGATCCCCCTGGCGACCTGGGGCGCGGTGGGGCTGGCCACGCTCGGGCTCGGGGTGCTGTCCCTGCAGGGCGGCCTGTCCCTGGGCCTGGGCGAGACCCTCACGCTGGCCTGCGCGGCGGTCTATGCGCTGCACATCATCGGGCTCGGGCGCTGGTCGACGCCCTCGCACGCGACCGGGCTGGCCGCCGTGCAGATGCTGGCGATCGCCGTCGTCTGCGGCGTCTCGGCCCTGCCGGACGGGGTCGTGCTGCCGTCCGGCACCGGCCAGTGGCTGGCGGTGCTCTACATGGCGACCGCCGCCGGGGTGCTGGCGCTGTGGGTCCAGACGTGGGCGCAGGCCCGGATGAGCGCGACCCGGGCGGCGATCGTGATGACCCTGGAACCGGTGTTCGCGGCGTTCTTCGCCGTGGTGTCCGGCCAGGAGTCCCCGACGTGGCGGATGGCGATCGGCGGCGTCCTGGTCCTCGCCGCGATGTACCTGGTCGAGCTCCGCGCCGCCGCTCGCCGCCGCGCCGGCGAACCCTCCGCCGAGACCCTCCACCACGAGGTCACCTAACCCGACCCGGGCCTCACCCTGGGCGCCGGGCCGACGGTCCCGCGCAGGACGAGCCGGGCCAGCAGCAGCGTGCGCCCGGACGGCTGGGCGCCGGGACCCTCCAGGAGCATCGCCATGGACGCCTCAGCCACCGCCCGCAGGTCGACGGCGATCGTGGACAGAGGCGGGTGGGTCGTCGTCGCGAGGACGTCGTCGCAGCCGATGACCGAGACGTCCCGGGGCACCTGCACGCCGAGCGAGGCCAGCCCACCCATCACGCCGTGGGCGAGGATGTCGTCGAAGGCAACCACGGCGGTGGCCCCGGCGACCCGCACCCGGTCGGCCACCGCATACCCGTCCTCGTAGGTGCCGTGAGCGGTGGGGAGACTGGTGAGCTCGAGGCCCAGCTCCGCCGCCTGGTCGCGCACCGCGGCGCTGCGCTGGGAGTTCGACCACGAGCGCGGCTGCGGGCCGG
The DNA here is from genome assembly GCF_036559105.1 of Lapillicoccus sp. Lineage (GTDB taxonomy): Bacteria > Actinomycetota > Actinomycetes > Actinomycetales > Dermatophilaceae > Lapillicoccus. The sequence continues at coordinate 27,762 of NZ_DATBTV010000011.1, forward strand.
CGAGGTAGGTCAGCCGACGGTGCCCGAGCTCGGCCAGCCGGGTGACGGCCTCGCGCACCGCCGGACCGGTGTCGAGAAGCACCCGAGCGGTGTCGTAGACGTCGCGGTTGACCAGGACGAGGCGGTGCTGCTGCGCGAGGCGACGGAGCGTGGTCGACGCCAGCCGCGACGAGCACAGGAGCAGGCCTTCCACCTGGTGGGACAGCAGGGCGACCGCCGCCTCCTCCCGGCGGGGTTGCTCGTCGGTGTCGGCGAGCAGGACGTTGAGCCCACGCTCCTGGGCGAGGTTCTGCACGTGGCGGATCAGCGGCGGGAAGAAGGGGTTGGCGATGTCGGTCACAACGATCCCGACCGCTCCTGTCCGTCCGGTCGATAGGGCCCGGGCGTGCCGGTTCGGGACGTATCCGGCCGCCCGGGCCGCCTCCAGAACGCGCTCGACGGTCTCGGGCCGGAGCAGCTCCGGACGCGAGAAGGCTCGCGACACCGTCGCCGGAGACACCCCGAGCTGCGCGGCCAGCAGGGTGATGGTCGGTCGCGCGCCGCCCGCCCGGCCACTCGCGCCTCCTCTTCCGGTCACGGCGTCGACACCAGTCCCACCGCCACCTCGAGCAGGCGCTCGGCACTGCCGCGGGCGAAGGGCGCCGGCATCCCGTAGTACCGGTGAGCGTCAAGGACCTCATAACCCCTGTGCCGGTACGCCTCGGCGTCCGGCAGGTAGCCCGGGCAGTCGCCGGTGTAGCCGGTGACGAGCACCGGGCCGCCGACCCGCTGTCGGAGGCCGTCGGCGAACGACAGGAAGGGCTCGCCCGGGACTCCGACCACCCAGACTCCGCCCCAGCGCAGCGCGGTGATGACCGCCCGGTACGCCAGGGTCTCGCCGTCGGACCGTTGGCGCGCCCACTGGAGCCATGCACGCAACAGCGCCGCCCGACCCGGCTCGGCCCCGGCCAGCTCGGTCGTCCAGTGCTCGGCCAGCGTCGCGGGTGGCTCGGTGTCGAGCGGAGCCAGCGCGAGCTCGACGGTCGCCTGACGAACCTCGACCCCGCCGGCGACGTCGACCTCGGCGCTCGGGGCGGCCAAGGCCGTCCGCGCGAGGTGCCCGCCGATCCGCTCGGCCTCCGCGAAGGTCCGACCGGGGAGCGGGGCCGAGGTGTAGGACGCCTCGGCGG
>NZ_DATBTV010000012.1:0-36734 GCF_036559105.1 Lapillicoccus sp.
TCCAGCCCGGCGACATGGCGTCGTCGCCGACCCGCTGCCCGTCGATCTCGACCTCGTAGAGCCCGTGGGCGGTCGCGTAGAGGCGAGCGTGCTCCAGTCCCTTGCGCACCGTGAAGTCACGTCGCACCAGCGGCGGCGCGCGGTCGTCGGAGTCCGCGTCCTCCGCCCACGGCGCCCTCACCGGCCGGGCCGCCCAGTCCTCGGGACGCAGCAGGCCGGCCTCGACGTCGGCGACCGGGCTCCAGTCGGACGACGAGCCGTCCGTGCCGGTGACCCGGACGCATACCGAGGCGTGTTGCCGGGATCGCAGCTCGTCCGCCGGCCAGGGCATCAGGACGCTGTCCGGTGACGTCACGCGCTCGTGGTGGCGGTCGTCCACGCGGAGCTCGTATGCGGCCTGCGTCCAGCCCGCCGGCGCGGTCGTCCGCCAGGAGATCCGTGGCCGGGACTCGCCGATCCCTAGCGCGCGACGATGATGTTCGAAGGTCGGGGCCTCCACGGTGACGGTCACGGGCCTCATATTGACACGTTTCAAGTTCTCGGAAAAGATGGCCGCGGACGCCGCGTCGTCCGCCCCTCACCGGAAAGGACCGTGCGTCGACGATGACCACGACACCACGAGTCGCCCTCGTCGGGACCCTCGACACCAAAGGTGCCGAGTACCACTGGATGGCGGACCGGCTGAGCGACCTCGGCGTCGACGTGGTCGTGGTCGACACCGGGATCCGGGCGCCGAGTGCCTTCACCGACGACGTCAGCGTGGGCCACGAGCGCGTGGCCGAGGCCGCCGGCACCGACATCGACACCCTGGTCGACGGCAACGACCGCGGCGCCGCCGTCACCGCGATGGGTGAGGGGGCCGCCGTCGTGCTGGCCGACCTCGCGTCGCGGGGCGAGCTCGACGGCGTCCTGGCGATGGGGGGCAGCGGCGGGTCGTCGATCGCCGCCCGAGCCGTCCGTGACCTGCCGATCGGCCTGCCCAAGCTGATCGTCTCGACGATGGCCTCCGGCGACGTCTCGCCCTACGTCGGCGCCTCGGACGTCACGATGATGTACTCCGTCGTCGACATCGCCGGCATCAACCGGCTGTCGCGGTCGGTGCTCGGGAACGCTGCCGGCGCGATCGCGGGGATGGCCCGGGAACACGTCGGGCGTCGCAGCGAGGCCGCCACCGACGAGCGCCCGTTGGTCGGCGCCTCGATGTTCGGCGTCACGACGCCGGCGGTCGACGCGGCCCGCGAGCGCCTCGACGAGCTGGGCTACGAGACCCTCGTCTTTCACGCCACGGGTTCGGGCGGCCGGGCGCTGGAGGCGCTGGCGCGGTCCGGGATGCTGGCCGGCGTCCTTGACATCACGACGACCGAGCTGGCCGACGACCTCGTCGGTGGCGTCCTCAGTGCCGGACCGGAGCGCCTGACGGCGGCCGGCGCCACGGGGGTGCCGCAGGTGGTCAGCCTCGGCGCCCTGGACATGGTGAACTTCGGACCGAAGGACACCGTGCCCTCCGAGTTCGCGGACCGGCAGTTCTTCGTGCACAACCCCACGGTGACCCTGATGCGAACGACGCGCGAGGAGAACGCCGAGCTCGGGAGCCGGATCGGCACGAAGCTCGCTGCCGCGACCGGGCCCACCGTCCTCGTCGTCCCGCGCGGCGGGGTCTCACTGCTGGACGCGCCCGGGCAGGCGTTCCACGACCCGGAGGCCGACGAGGCGCTCTTCAGCGCCGTGACGGCGAGCGTCGACGGCAGCGGCGTCACGGTGATCGACGACGACGCAAACGTCAACGATCCGGCGCTGGCACGGCGGATGGCCGACGAGCTGCACGCCCTCATCGCCGCTCGCAGCGCTAACGGCGTGGAGGGCTGAGATGGACCGCGCCACCGCGCTCGGACGCCTTCGCGCCACGATCGCCGCCGGAAGGCCGGTCATCGGAGCCGGTGCCGGTACCGGCATCTCCGCCAAGTCGGCCGAGGCCGGCGGCGTGGACCTCATCATCATCTACAACTCGGGGCGCTACCGGATGGCCGGACGTGGCTCGCTCTCGGGTCTGCTGGCCTACGGCGACGCCAACCAGGTGGTCGTCGAGATGAGCCGGGAGGTGCTCCCGATCGTGCGCGACACGCCGGTCCTGGCCGGGGTCAACGGCACCGACCCGTTCCGGCTCATGGACAAGTTCCTCGACGAGCTCCAGACCATCGGCTTCTCGGGCGTCCAGAACTTCCCCACGGTCGGGCTGTTCGACGGCAACTTCCGGCAGAACCTCGAGGAGACCGGCATGGGCTACGACCTCGAGGTCGAGATGATCCGGCTGGCCGCCGAGCGCGACCTGCTCACCGCGCCCTACGTCTTCGACGTCGAGTCGACCATAGCGATGACCCGTGCCGGTGCCGACGTCCTCGTCCCCCACATGGGGCTCACCACCGCCGGAACCGTCGGCGCCACCACCGCGGTCACCCTCGACGCCTCGGTGCGCAAGGTCCAGGAGATGCGCGACGCCGCCGTCGCGGAGAACCCCGACGTCATCGTCCTCTGCCATGGCGGACCCATCGCCGAACCCGAGGACGCCGCGTACGTCCTCGCGAACACCACCGGCGTGGCCGGCTTCTTCGGCGCCTCCTCTGCGGAGCGCCTGCCCACCGAACGTGCCATCAAGGCCCAGATCGAGCAGTTCAAGGCGATCCCGCTCGACTGAGCGAGCCGCATACCCCGAAGGGAACCCGCATGATCGACACGAGCACCCTCCCCACGGCCAAGCACGACCCGGAGTCCGTCCCGACCCGGGTCTTCGACTGGGGCACCATCAAATGGCTGGTGACCCCGAACCTCGACGCCGGGATCGGGCTGACCACCGGCGAGGTGATCATCTACCCGGGCAAGGGCCACGACCCCCACGTCCACCCGGGCGAGGAGGAGGTCATCTACGTCATCTCCGGTGAGGGCACCCAGACCGTCGGCGAGGACGGGGAGGCGTTCGCCATCAAGGAGGGCGACGCGGTCTACATCCCCAAGAACACCCTCCACTCGACCTACAACACCAACTGGCGCCCGCTGCGGCTCGTCGTCGTCTACACCCCCGGCGGCGCGGAGACCGGCCTGGACCAGCTGCCCGACGCGCGGATCCTGGAGCCCGGCGTGGCGTCCAGCTGGAGCCAGTCGACCTGATGCCGGTGCTCCCGCCGGGCGCGTGGCTCAACCCCGACTCCCGGCCGCCGTGGTGCGAGGTCACCGCGGCCGGGCGGTTCGCCGTGCCGCGCGACGGTGGCCGGTTCGACCGGCACCACCACGACGACCACGAGCTGTGGTTCATCGCCGAGGGCAAGGCCAAGGTGCTCACCGACGGGGCCGAGCACTACGTCCAGACCGGTGACATCGTGCTGACGCAGGCCGGCGACAGCCACGACGTCGTGGAGGTATACGAGGACCTGCGCGGGTTCTTCGTCGAGACCGGCCATCCCGCGGGTGGAGGGGCGGGGCACCTTCACGCGTCCGACGCGGATGCCGAGGGTCATCCCGTGCCGGCGTTTGCGGTGCCCTCCGACTTCCCGGTGCGGTGACCATGCGGGTCGCGGTCACCGGCAGCTCCGGCAAGCTCGGCTCGGCAACTGTGGAGCGGCTCCGGGCCGACGGTCATGAGGTGGTCGGCTTCGACCGCGACGGTATGCCCGGGGCCGGGTTCGTTCGGGTCGACCTGACCGACTACGGGCAGGTCCTCGACAGCCTGCTCGGCGTGACCGCTCGGCACGACGGTCTCGACGCGGTGGTGCACCTGGCAGCGATTCCGGTCAACGGGCTGGTCCCGGACGCGGCGACGTTCCACAACAACGTGACGGTGACGTTTAACGTGCTTCACGCCGCGCTGCGGGCCGGGATCCGCACCGTCGTCATGGCGTCGAGCATCACGGCGATGGGGTTCCCGTTCGACGAGCCACCGCCCTACCTGCCGGTCGACGAGGACGTGACGCTGGCCAACAACACCTACGGGCTCGGCAAAGTCGTCGAGGAGGCGTTGGCGGCGCAGCTGGTCCGCTGGTACCCCGGCCTGGGGATCACCGCCCTGCGGTTCACCAACGTGGTGGCCCCAGGCGAGTACGACACGTTCGAGGGAGCGAGTGACCCCGCATACCGACGCAGCCTGCTGTTCTCCTACGTCGACGCGCGGGACGGTGCGGCCGCCGTTGCCTTGTCGCTGGACCGTCCGGAGCCGGGGCTGCGGGTCCTGTCGATCGCGGCGCCCGACACCGGCAGCGCCATCCCGACCGCCGTGCTGGTGGCGATGCACTTCCCCGACGCGCCCGTGCACGGGACGCTCGGCGAGTTCGAGACGCTCGTCTCGATCGACCGCGCCCGTGAGCAGATCGGGTACGCGCCGACGCACCTCTGGCGCGACGAGTACCGGCGGGAGTGACGCGCCCGCTTCGGGCGGTCAGCCGGGAGGATCCGCGACACCCCACTGTGGTGGATCCTCCCCGTTGGTCGTCGTGGCGAGGCGGATCCCGAACGTGGTCGGCTCGACGGGGACGCGGTAGCGCTCCGGGAGGGCCGGGCCGCACGAGGCACTCCCGAGCCCTTGCTGGGCGTGGTCCAGGTTGAACCAGACCCGGCCGCTGTCGCGCAGATCCGTTGGGCGCCGGGCGTTCTCGAGGTCCTCGGTGGTCCACCGCCGGGCGGTTAAGTCGAATAGGGAGCCCGCCGCGCGTGCGTGCAGGGTCGGCAGGCCGTCGCCGGTGACGCGGAGCCAGCGAGTCTCCACGTGGTTCCCGTTCTCCTCGGGGACGAGGTAGTGCGTCTGAAGGTCGTCGATGCTCCGCGCGTAGCGGCCGACCAGCGCCGCCGCCGTGAAGTCGACGTAGGACTCGCCCGGGCCGCGGCCGAACCACTCGACCGACCGGTACCCGCCGGGCAGCCCGAACCGCAGACCGAGCCGCGGGAGCGTCAGCCGGTATGCGCCGTGCGGGGTCTCGTCCCAGGGGCCTTCAGGGGGACGGCACGCGGCGGCAGGTGCACCGCCGCAGGCTAACACTCTGGTTGACACGTTTCAATGATCCCTGGCACACTGCACGCGTCATCGTCGATGAGGAAGGACCGCCATGCGCCTCGAGGGCCAGCGAGCCGTCGTCACGGGAGCCGCCGGAGCCCTCGGCCGGGTCATCGCCGAGACCCTCGCCGCTGAGGGCGCGGACGTCGCCGGGCTCGATCTCGACGCCGTCGGGCTCGATGCGACGGGCGAGCTGGTCCGGGCCCAGGGTCGCGGCTGGACGTCCGCGGCCGTCGATCTCACCGACTTCGACGCCGTCCAGGAGGCCGTTGGGAAGATCGTCGCCGAGTGGGGCGGCGTCGACGTCCTGCTCAACGGCGCCGGCGGCGGCGCGGTGAGCCCGTTCCACGAGATGACGTACGCGACGTGGACGACCCAGATGGACCGCAACCTCAACTCGGTCTTCAACGTGACCCGCGCCGTGCTCCCGTCGATGCTCGACCAGCGCCACGGCCGGATCATCAACATCGCCTCGATCGCGGCGGTCAGCGGCGGCCGGCTGGTGCGCAACGCGACGGCGTATGCGACGGCGAAGGCCGGGGTCATCGGCCTGACCAAGGCGCTGGCCATCGAGGTGGCCGCCCAGGGCGTCACCGTCAACGTGCTCGCGCCGGGCGCGCAGGCCACCCCGGGCCGCGACCGGGACACCCCGGAACGCCGCGAGGCCCTGCTCGCGCAGATCCCGACCCGCCTGCTCGGCGAGCCGGCGCACTTGGCCGAGACGGTCGTCTTCCTCGCATCACCGGCGGCGGTCAACGTCACCGGCGTCGTCCTGCCGCTCGACGGCGGCCACTCGATCTGAAAGGCGCACCCATGGCGGACCGTCTCGCCCGCGGCAAGGCGAAGTTCGACGAGGTCTACGGCGAGGGCCGGTCAGAGGGGCTCGTCGCCATGCAGACCGGGCTCGCCCAGGACCTGGCGCGCTACGGCATCGAGTTCAACTTCGGCGACATCTACTCCCGCCCGGGTCTCACCCTGGCCCAGCGCGAGTTGTTGACTATCGCCGCGCTCGTCGCCATCGGTGGTCTCGAACCGCAGCTGCGCGGCCACACGCGGGGCGCGCTCAACGTCGGCTGCACCCCCACCGAGATTCTCGAGACGGTGATCCACACGGTGCAGTACTCGGGGTTCCCGCGGGCCCTGAACGCCATCCGCGTCGTCACCGACACCCTCATCGAGAACGGCGCCGAGATCCCCGAACCGCTGGGTCCCGACGCCTGACATCACTCTTGACGTCATCATGACTTGACAGTGACGTCATTTTGACGTCATAGTGGCGTCATGGATCTCAGCAACTACGTCGACACCCTTCGTCACGAGCTCGCCGTCGCGGCGCGCTCGGCCGGACCGGAGGCCGAAAACCTGGCCGAGCGGCTCACCGCTCCGCTGGAGTCGGCCACCCGACTGGTCCTCCAGGAAGCGGTGTCCGACGCCGCCCAGGAGATCAGCCGTGACCTCGCGCCCGGTTCGGTGGACGTCCGCCTGCGCGGCCGCGAGCTCGGCTTCGTCGTCGACCGCGGACCGGAGGACCGCGGCGCAGCGACCGGCACCGCGGGCTGGCCCGCGACCGGCTCCGCCGCGCCACCTCCGCCGCCCGACGTGCCGCAGGACGCCGGTGAGGCCGGCACCGCCCGCATCACGGTCCGCCTCCCCGAGACGCTCAAGGCCCAGGTCGAGGCCGCCGCCGAGCGTGAGGGCGTCTCGGTCAACGCCTACCTCGTCCGGACCCTCGGTGCAGCGATGCAGCCGGGGGCCGGCGCGGCGGGGGCGCCGACCTGGCACCAGTCGGGCAACCAGCTGAGCGGGTGGGTGCAGTGACCGGCCCCCAGGACACGCCCCGGGACACGCCCCGGGACACGCCTCGGAACGTCCCGCAGGACAGCCCGCTGGACGCCGGCCGGGGCACCACCACCGGCACCGCCGACGGCGCGCACACCTTCGAGGTCGGCGCCCCGATCACCCTCGCCGTCACCCTGGAGTTCGGCACCGTTCGCGTGCACGCCCAGGACACCGGCACGGTGACCGCCCGGATCAACCCGGCCCGCTCGACCCGTCGGGTCGACGTCGAGGCCGCTGAGCGGACCCGGGTGCACTTCGCCGACAACGCGCTGGAGATCCGGGTGCCCGGATCAACCCGCCGCTTCTTCGGCAGTCCCGGCTCGGTGGACGTCGACGTCGTCGTCCCCACAGGGTCGTCGCTGCGGCTCGACGCCGGCTACGCCGAGGTTGAGGTCATCGGCACGGTCGACACGTGCGCCGTCAAGTCCTCCTACGGCGACATCCGGGTCGACGACACCGGCCGCCTCGACATCGACAGCCAGGGCGGCGCCGTCACGGCCGGCCGGGTGGGCGGACCGGCCAAGGTCAGCAGCACCTACGGCCGGATCCGGATCCGCGAGGCTGCCGGCCCCGCCGACCTCGCCACCTCGTCCGGCGACATCTCCGTCACCCGGGCGTTCGCCGACGTCACCGCTCGCTCGGCCTACGGCCAGGTCGCCATCGGCGAGCAGGTCCGCGGCTCGGCCTCGGTCTCCGGGTCCTACGGAGCGGTCACCGTCGGGATCCCGACCGGCACCGCGGCATACCTCGACCTGCGGTCCGACCACGGCCAGGTCCGCAGCGAGCTGGACCGCACCCCCGAACCCCGTCCGGACATCGAGCGGGCGGCGATCCGCGCGCGAACGTCCTACGGCGACATCACCATCCGACGAGCCTAGAGAGAACGGACAACGAGATGACCACCATTCAGATCCAGGAGCCTGCCATCCAGGTACAGGGCCTGGAGAAGTCGTACCAGGACGTCCACGTCCTGCGCGGCGTCGACTTCGAGGTGGAGCGGGGTGGCATCTTCGCCCTGCTCGGCTCGAATGGCGCCGGCAAGACCACCGTCGTGAGGATCCTTTCAACTCTGCTCAAGGCGGATGCGGGGACGGCCAACGTCAACGGGTTCGACGTCGCCACGGAGGCCGCTGACGTGAGGCAGTCCTTCAGCCTGACCGGCCAGTTCGCCGCCGTGGACGAGATCCTCAGCGGTCGGGAGAACCTCGTACTGGTCGCGAAGCTGCGACACCTCGAGGACCCGGGCGCGATCGCCGACGACCTGCTCGAGCGGTTCTCGCTCACCGACGCGGCCGGCCGCAAGGTGGCCACCTACTCGGGCGGTATGCGACGCCGTCTCGACATCGCGATGAGCCTCATCGGGAGCCCGCCGGTCATCTTCCTCGACGAGCCGACGACAGGGCTCGACCCCCAGGCCCGGATCGAGGTGTGGCAGGCGGTCCGGAAGCTCGCGCACCAGGGGACGACCGTGCTGCTCACGACGCAGTACCTCGACGAGGCCGAACAGCTCGCCGACCGGATCGCGATCCTCCACGAGGGCCGGATCCTCGTGAACGGCACCCTCGCGGAGCTCAAGCAGCTCCTCCCGCCCGCCACGGTCGAGTACATCGAGAAGCAGCCGACCCTCGAGGACGTCTTCCTGACCCTCGTCGGCACCAGCGAGTCCCAGACCAGCGAGTCCCAGACCAGTGAGGAACAGCGATGAGCACGCACTTCATCGGCGACACCGCCGCCCTGCAGGGACGGTCCCTGCGTCACATCCTGCGCAGCCCGGACACCATCATCACGACCGCGGTCATGCCGATCGGCTTCATGCTGCTGTTCGTCTACGTGTTCGGCGGCGCCATCGACGTCGGGTCGGGCTCGTACGTGAACTACCTGCTGCCCGGCATCCTCATCATCACCATCGCGTCCGGCATCTCCTACACCGCGTACCGGCTCTTCCAAGACCTCCAGAGCGGCATCTTTGAGCGGTTCCAGTCCATGCCGATCGCCCGGTCGTCGGTGCTGTGGGCCCACGTCGGGACCTCGCTGGTCTCCAACATGGTCTCCGTCGTGGTCGTCGTGCTCGTCGCCCTGCTCATGGGCTTCCGTACCGGGGCGGGTCTGCTGGCGTGGCTCGCCGTCGCCGGGATCCTGGTCCTGTTCACGCTGGCGCTGACCTGGGTGGCCGTCATCCCGGGTCTCACCGCCAAGACCGCGGACGGCGCGATCGCGTTCTCCTACCCGCTGATCTTCCTACCGTTCATCAGCTCGGCGTTCGTGCCGACGGAGACGATGCCCGGACCGGTCCGCTGGTTCGCGGAGCACCAGCCGGTGACGTCCATCGTCAACGCCATCCGCGCCCTGTTCGCGCAGCAGCCGGTCGGCAGCGACATCTGGGTCGCCCTGGGGTGGATCGTCGGCATCCTCGTGGTCGCCTATGCCTTCGCGATGCTGGCCTACCGCCGCCGGATGGCGTAGGCGGACCTAGAGGCGGCTGAGCTCGGTCAGCGTGACACTGCGCAGGCCGCGCTCGGCCAGCCGGGTCAGCAGCCAGTCGGTCGTCTCGACGACGTCGTGGCGAGCGGAGGTGCCCTCGTGGAGGACCACGACGGCACCTCCGCTGATCTGCGCCAACAGGCGCTGCTCGCGCCACGACCCGGGTTCGGGGGGCGGGCCGTCGGCGACGGCGAGGGTGCCGAGCACGCATCGCATACCGAGCGCATGGGCCTCGCGGACCATGGTGCGGGTGGTCCAGCCGGAACCCGGCCGCCACCAGCTGACCTCCTGGTAGGGCGCCAGGAGGTCCCGCGCCTCGGTGAGGTCGTCCCGGAACCGGCTGCGCGACAACCGGATCGACGCCTCGTCGTGCATGAGGTGGTCGCCGAGCTCATGGCCCTCGTCCACGATCCGGCGGACCACGGCCTCGTTGCCGACGACGCGGTCGCCGATGACGAAGAACGTCGCCCGCGCGTCGTGTCGGGCGAGGACGTCGAGGATCGCACCGGTCAGCTCCGAGTGGGGGCCGTCGTCGAAGGTCAGCCCGACCACCGGTTCGTCGGTCTGGCGAGAGCAGCAGACCGTCGGCAACGCCACCCCGGTCGCCCACCGGGCCGACGCGTCCAGGGCATGACCGGCGGTCTCCCCTGCCCATTTCCCGTTCATCGCGCGGCGGCCCGCCCGGCCTCGAAGAAGGTCACGACCGCCTCAACGTCCGTGACGTCGGCAGCGTCCCGGAGGGCGCCGAACGGCGCGTTCCAGAACTCGCCCTCACGCGGTGTCCACGGGCCGACGTAGGCGTAGGGACCGGTATGCGTCGAGTCGCCGGGCGACGCGCCGTAGTTGACCTCGCCCACCGCGAGGCCGACGTCGAAGTGCTCCGGCCACAGAATGGGTTCGACGTCCGGAGCGAAGGCCCGCAGCGCCGCGTCGCCGCGGACGAACCAGCCGAGCAGCCGGTCGAGGGCCACGGTGTCGACGGCGAGCGCCTCGTCCGGGTCGACGCCCGAGCCGACCGCGTAGACGTCGGCGAGGTCCGAGACCTCCTGGCCCGTCGCGGCGGCGAGCTCGCGGCAGGTGCCCTCCAGCCGCGTACGTCCGCCGTCCCAGACCAGGTCGGACCCCTCGACCCGGACCGGCGCGAGGTGCCCACCGAACCCGCCCGGGCGCACGCGCAGCTCGATCGAGCCCAGGGTCCGGAACTGTGGCCCGGCGATCACCAGCTCGGCGACCCCGTGCAGCGAACGGCGCGTGGCGACTAGCGCCTGACTCTCCAGGTCGTCCATCGGCCCTCCTCCGGCGTCGGATGCCCACCGTCTCACGCGAGCCGTTCCTCGCGCCCGGCCGTCTCCGCTCCGGACCCGACCTCCTCCCGACGACGCCCGACGGTGGCCCCGGCTAGCCTCCCTGCGTGGGGAACCGCTGGAGCGCCGACCAGGTGCTGGCGCTCGCCCCGGACCCCTCCTCGCAGAGCGCCGGGCGCTCGCTGTCCACGCCAACGCCGTGGTCGGACACCGGCGCGTTCGACACGCTGGTCTGGGGGCTGTGCCGCGGCAGCGGCTCCCGGCCGTACCAGACCGTGGTGGACCTGGACGGCCCCGCATACCGGTGCAGCTGCCCGAGCCGGAAGTTCCCTTGCAAGCACGCGCTCGGACTACTGCTGCTCTGGGCTGCCGACGGCGTCCCCGACGCCGGCGAGCCGGCCGACTTCGCCGCCGCGTGGGCGGCGACTCGGGACGACCGCGCCACCCGGGAGGCGGAGCGCCAGACCCGCGCGGCCGCACCGAAGGACCCGGAGCAGGCCGCGCGCACGGCGGCCCGGCGCCGGGAGCGCGTGACGAGCGGGCTGGCCGAGCTCGACGTCTGGCTGCACGACCAGGTGCGGACCGGCATCGCCGGGGCGTCGGCCGACGCCTACCGCCGGTTCGACGGCATGGCCGCCCGGATGGTCGACGCCCAGGCACCCGGGGTCGCGGGCACGCTGCGCCGGCTGCCCCAGGTGACCTCCTCGGGGTCGGGCTGGCCCGGCCGGCTCCTCGCCGAGCTGGCCCAGCTGCGGCTGCTCGTCGCCGCGCACCAGCGCCTCGCCGAGCTGCCCGAACCGCTCGCCGCCACCGTCCGGCAGCGGGTCGGCGACACGGTCGCAGCCGACGACGTGCTCGCGGCACCGCCGGTCCGGGACCTGTGGCACGTCCTCGGGTCGACGGAGTCCGACTCCGGAAACCTCATCACCCGCCGGACCTGGCTGTGGGCCGCCGAGGCGGACCGGCCGGCGCTCGTCCTCACCTTCGGCGCCGGCGGCCGGCAGCCGGACCGGTCGTTGGTCCGAGGCACGGCGATCCCCGCGGACCTGCACTTCTATCCGGGCCAGCCACCCCTGCGCGGTCTGGTCGGCCAGGTCCACGGTGATGTCGTCCGGCTGCCGGGCGTCACGCCCAGTCCTCGACCACGGACCATCGCCCGATCGTTGGACGACCACGCCGCGGCCCGGGCCCAGGATCCCTGGCTGACCGTCTGGCCGACGCTGCTCGACGTCCGGCCCGCCCGCGGAGGCGGTCAGTGGCGGCTGGTCGACGAGGACGGCGACAGCCTCCCGCTGCGCGACGGCCGCGAGTGGCTCTGGCCCGTCCTGGCCCTCTCCGGCGGCGCGGTCGTCACGGTCGCCGCCGAGCTGGCCGACGGCCGCCTCCTGCCCCTCGGGGTGTGGCCGAGGCAGGCGTATGCGCCGGAGCCGGTTGCGGCCCCGGCCGCCGGGACGGCGGTGGCCCCGTGAGCCGGACCAGCGTCGCGTGGGACGAGCTGGTCACCGCGGCCACCGTCGGTACGGGCACCCGGCCGCTCCCGCATACCGGCTTCCACCCGACCACCGTGGCGGCGGCGGCCGACGACAGTGCCGAAGCCGACGGTGCCGCCCGCCTTCTGGCGCTGGCGGCGATGGAGACGGCCGCGGACGCCGTCACGGTGCAGCCCGCAGCGGCCATCCCTGTCGAGCCGGCGCCGGCGGAACACCTCGACGTCATGACCGACCGGCTCGCCGACCTGCTGCTCCTGGCGGTCCGGACGGATCGTGACGTGGCCACCGACCTGCTCGACACCGTCGCGAAGGCGCGTCTGGTGCTCCCGCCGGCCGCGCTGCCGGCGTTCCTCGAGCTGGGCCGGGACAGCCGGATCGTCCCGGTCCTGACCGACCTGGTCGGCGAGAGAGGTCGCTGGCTGGTGAACCTCGACGAGGATTGGGCGATCTTCCTGCCGCCGGGACCTGGCGCGAACAGGATCGCGGCCCTGCGCCCGGTCGACCCGGCGGCGGCCCGCGCGCTGGCCGTGACGGAGTGGGCCGGTGCCTCGGCCGACGACCGGGTCCGGCTGGTCGACGCCATGGCCGACGGTCTGGGCCTCGACGACGTGCCGTTCCTCGAGTCGGCCCTGAGGGACCGCAGCGCCGCCGTCGGCGTCCGAGCAGCCACGCTGCTGACCCGGCTCGGCGGTCGGCTCCCGCTCGACGAGCAGCCCCCGTTCGGAGAGCGGGCGGTCCAGCGGGCTCGGCCTGTGGTCCGGTTGGTCCGCCAGGGACTGTTCCGCTCGCCGGCATTGGACGTGGTCGCACCGGAGTCGTTGGACCCGTCGGCTCGCGGCGACCTGCTGTCCGGTCCCGAGCCGGGGTTCCGGAAGGGACAGCGGGCCTGGTGGCTGGAGCAGATCATCCAGCGGGCGCCGTTGTCGTTGTGGGAGAACGAGCTCGGGCGGTCGCCGGTCGAGCTCGTGGCGCTTCCGGTGGTCGGCGACTTCGCGCGCGAGCTGCATCCCGGCTGGCGCGTGGCGGCCTGGGCTCAGCAGAACCTCGCCTGGGCGCGGGCCCTCCTGGCGGTCCCGGATGCGCCGGTCGACGCGTCGCTCGTCGGCGTCCTGCCGGCGGCCGAGCAGGCCGCGCTCGCCGTCCGCGTCCTCGACTCGGTGGAGGCCGGGGACGGCGTGGTCCTCCCCCTGCTCACCGTGATCGCCGGGCCGTGGCCGTCCGACCTCGCCACGGCGGTCGTCGGCTACGTCGAGCGCCTGCTCAGCACGGTGCCGGTGCGGGAGTCGACGTCGCTCCTCCAGCTCGTCGCGCGGCGGTTACCGGTCCGAAGCCCCGTCACCATCGAGACCATCGATGCCCGTGTGACCGCCGAGGACTGGGCTGACCAGCAGGCCCGGTCGGCCGGGTTCGACCACTCCTGGCGAGCCCTCCTCGCCGCCCTGTCCACGACCCTGTCGGTGCGGGCCCGCGTCGACGACGAGCTCCGAAGGAGTGACCCGTGACCGACTCCGTGACCGACACCGTGACCGACCCGGCCAGTGCGCCGGCCGCGAGCGAGCTGCTGCGGCCCCACGCGGAGCAGCTCTTCGCCGACGAGCTCACCGCACTAGCGGCGGCCGACGACCGCCCGCGACCACCGTCCTGGTTGCTCTCGCCCCAGGCGGTCGTGACGTACCTCCTCGGTGGCGAGCTGGCCGACGGCACCGTCATCACCCCTAAGTACGTCGGCCCGCGCCGGCTCGTCGAGGTCGCCGTCGCGACCCTCGCCACCGACCGGGCCCTGCTCCTGCTCGGCCTGCCCGGCACCGCGAAGACCTGGGTCTCGGAGCACCTCGCCGCCGCGATCAGCGGTACCTCGACGCTCCTCGTCCAGGGCACGTCGGGGACCGCCGAGGAGTCGATCCGGTACGGCTGGAACTACGCCCGCCTGCTCGCCGAGGGCCCGTCCCCGGCCGCCCTCGTCCCGTCGCCGGTGCTCACCGCGATGCGCGAGGGCAAGATCGCCCGCATCGAGGAGCTGACCCGGATCCCGTCGGACGTCCAGGACGCCCTCATCACGATCCTCTCGGAGAAGACCCTCCCGGTGCCCGAGCTCGGCACCGAGGTCCAGGCGGCCAAGGGGTTCAGCGTCATCGCGACGGCCAACGACCGCGACCGCGGCGTCAACGACCTCTCGTCGGCCCTCCGCCGCCGGTTCAACACCGTCGTCCTCCCGCTGCCCGCGACCGAGGACGAGGAGGTCCAGATCGTCGCCCGTCGCGTCGCCGACCTGGGCCGCGCGCTGGAGCTGCCGGAGGTTCCGGCCGCCGCCGACGAGATCCGCCGCGTGGTGCGGGTGTTCCGCGAGCTGCGGTCCGGGGTGACCGAGGACGGCCGGACGAAGCTCAAGTCGCCGTCGGCCACGCTCTCGACCGCCGAGGCCATCTCGGTCGTCACCAACGGGCTCGCGCTGGCCGGCCACTTCGGCGACGGGGTGCTGGCGTCGTCGGATGTGGCCGCCGGCATCCTCGGCGCCGTGGTCAAGGATCCGGTCGCCGACAGCGTGGTCTGGACCGAGTACCTCGAGGCGGTCGTCCGCGAGCGACCCGACTGGTCGGACTTCTACCGCGCCTGCCGCGAGGTCAGCGGGTGACCGCTGCGGTCGCCGAACCGGTCGCCGAACCGGGTGCCGCTGAGGTGGCCGACGGCACCTACGTCCTCGGCGTCCGGCACCACGGGCCCGGCTCGGCGCGCGGTGTCGTCGCCGAGCTCGACCGGATCGCGCCCGACGCGGTGCTCGTCGAGGGACCGGCCGACGCCGACTCACTGGTCCGCTTCGTCGCTGTCGACGGCATGGAGCCACCGGTCGCGCTGCTCGCCTACGACGCAACGAGGCCGGCCCACGCGGTGTTCTGGCCGTATGCGGTCTTCTCCCCCGAGTGGCAGGCCTTGCGGTGGGCGATGGAGCACGGCGCGCTCGCTCGCTTCATCGACCTCCCGTCGGGAGCCGTGCTCGCCCACCGGCCGGCCCGCGCACGGGTTGATCCTGAACCCCGCGCTCCCGACGAGACCGACGAGACCGACGAGACCGACGCGGAGGTCGAGCCCGTCGTCCGGTCCGACCCGATCGCCCTGCTGGCCGCGGCCGCCGGGTACGACGATCCCGAGCGCTGGTGGGACGACGTCATCGAGTCCCGTTCGGACGGTTCGGGATTCGAGGCCATCACCGAGGCGATGGCCTCACTGCGCGAGGAACCGGACTCCCGGCATACGCATCGCGGCGAGGACCACGAGGCCCGGCGCGAGGCCTACATGCGAACCGTCCTGCGCGAGGTGCGCAAGGGCGGCGCTCGGCGCATCGTCGTCGTCTGCGGCGCCTGGCACGCGCCGACGCTCACCGACCCGCTGCCCACCGCCGCGGCCGACGCGCGCGTGCTCAAGGGGATGCCAAGGACGAAGACGGTGATGACCTGGGTCCCGTGGACGCACTCGCGCCTGTCGTACGCGTCGGGCTACGGCGCGGGGATCGAGTCGCCCGGGTGGTACCACCACCTGTTCACCACGCCGGACCATGTCGTCCCGCGGTGGCTGACCAAGGTCGCCGGTCGGCTGAGGGAGAAGGACCTGCCGGTGTCGTCGGCCCACGTGATCGAGGCGGTCCGGCTGGCCGAGGCCGTCGCAACGATGCGGGGCCGCCCGCTCGCCGGGCTGGCCGAGGTGACGGACGCGACCCGCTCGGTGCTGTGCCAGGGCGAGGAGCTCCTGGTCGAGCTGGTGACCCGGGACGTCGTGGTCGGCGAGCGCCTGGGGACCGTCCCGGACGAGGCGCCGACCGTCCCGCTGGAGGCGGACCTCCGCGCGACCGCCCGGCGGCTGCGGCTGGCGATGAACCCGCTCGACCGGGCCCTCGAGCTGGACCTCCGCACACCCAACGACCTCGCGCGCTCCTGGCTGCTGCACCGGCTCCGGGTGCTCGGGATCGACTGGGGGACGCCGGCGCGGACGAGTGGCACCGGGACGTTCAAGGAGGGGTGGTCGCTGGCCTGGCGCCCTGAGCTGGCCGTCGACATCGCAGTGGCCAGCGTCTGGGGCACGTCCGTCCTGGACGCCGCGACGGCGCGGGTCGTCGACCGCGCCACGTCCGCCGACAGCTCGCTGGCGACCGTGACCCGGGCCATGGAGGCCTGCCTGCTCGGCGACCTCGCCGAGGCGCTGCCACGGGTCCTCACCGCGCTCCGTGACCGGGCGGCGCTCGACGTCGACGTCGAGCACCTCATGGAGGCGCTGCCGGTGCTGGTGCGCGCGATGCGCTACGGCGACGTGCGGTCGACCGACACCACGGCTCTGGGTGAGGTCGCTACCTCGCTGCTGGTGCGGATCGAGGCCGCGTTGCCATCCGCCGTGACCGGACTGGGCGACGAGGCGGCGGAGACCCTCCGGGACCGCGTCGAGGAGGTTCACGCCGCGACGGCACTGCTGTCGGCGCAGCGGCGGACCGAGTGGCTCGACACCCTGGAGCGGCTGACGCGGCGCGGTGACCTCCACGGGCTGCTTGCCGGCCGGTTCGTCCGGTTGCTGGCGGACGCGAAGGTGTTCGACGCCGAGGACACGGCCGGCCGGCTGCAGCGGGCGCTCTCGGTCGGCTCGACGCCGGCGGAGAAGGCCGCCTGGATCGAAGGCTTCCTCGCTGGCGGAGGGTTGCTCCTGGTCCACGACACGGCGCTGCTCGCGACGCTCGACGCCTGGCTGGACGGGCTGCGGCCGGAGGAGTTCATCGACGTGCTGCCCTTGCTGCGGAGGACGTTCGGTGGCTTCCAGCCGGCCGAGCGGCGACAGCTGGCCCACCAAGTGCGCCGCCTCGACGCCGGCGCTGCGCGGGTCGCGACGCGCAGCGCGACCGAGTGGTCCGACGCCGACCTGGCCCGGGCAACGCCCGCGGTCGCCACGGTGGCCCGGCTCCTCGGTCTGCCGTTCCCACCCGGAGCGGCCCCATGACCGCCGAACGGAACCGGCGCTGGCGGCTCACCCTCGGCGAGGACTCCACGGAGCCGTCCGAGGGGCTGGGGCTCAGCGCGGACGACCAGCGGATGGACGAGGCACTCGCTGCTCTCTACGGCGGCGGTGGTCGTCCGGGCGACGGGTCGGGGGCCGAGCCGCGAACCGGCGGTCTCGGCGGGTCCGCACCGCGCGTCGCGACATGGCTCGGCGACATCCGGACCTACTTCCCCTCCTCGGTCGTGCAGGTCATGCAGCGCGACGCGATCGACCGGCTCGGGGTCCGCGCACTGCTGCTCGAACCCGAGCTGATGGAGTCCCTGGAGCCCGACATCCATCTCGTCTCGACGCTCATCAGCCTCGGCTCGGCGATCCCGGAGACGTCCAAGACGACCGCGCGCACGGTGGTCCGCACGGTGGTCGACGACGTCGAGCGGCGGGTCGCCAACCGCACCAGAGCCGCCGTGACCGGAGCGCTCAACCGCGCCGCCCGCACCCGTCGGCCGAAGCTGCGCGACATCGACTGGAACCGCACCATTGCCAAGAACCTCAGGAACTACCTGCCGGAGCAGCGCACCGTGGTCCCGGAGCGGCTGGTCGGCTACGGGCGCCGCCAGCAGCACGTCGAACGCGACATCATCCTGGCGATCGACCAGTCCGGGTCGATGGCGGCATCCGTCGTGTACGCGTCGATCTTCGGCGCGGTGATCGCGTCGCTGCGCGCGGTGCGCACCTCGCTCGTCGTCTTCGACACCGCCGTCGTCGACCTCACGGACGAGCTGTCCGACCCGGTCGAGCTGCTCTTCGCGACCCAGCTCGGCGGCGGCACCGACATCAACCGGGCGATCGCCTACTGCCAGGGGCTCGTCACCCGTCCGGCGGACACGGTCTTCGTTCTCATCTCCGACCTCTTCGAGGGCGGCGTCCGCGACGAGATGCTGGCGCGGGTCGAGCAGCTGCGCCTCGCGGGTGTCGTCGTCGTGGTCCTGCTCGCACTGTCGGACGAGGGGGCGCCGGCGTTCGACCGGGCCCTGGCCGGAGACCTCGCTGAGCTGGGTGTCCCCGCCTTCGCGTGCACCCCGGACGCGTTCCCCGACCTGCTCGCGGTCGCCCTGGAGCGCGGTGACATCCGGGCCTGGGCCGCGACGCAGGAGCTCGACCAGCGCGGGATGAGCGGCTGACCCATCGGCCGCCCCTGAGCCGTCACTCGAACAGGCACCAGAGGCCGGGTCAACGGGACCGACACCGCACACCGACCGCTCGGCATACCGAGTGCCTGTCGGGCGATCCCGAGTGCCGTGGGTGTGCCCGGCGTCAGTCCTGCTCCACCGGGCACCAGTACGTCGTGCGCCCGCCGACGGTGGCCCGGGCGACCTCGGACCCGCAGCGCGGGCAGTGCCCGTCCCGGCTCCGGTGCGTCATGAACGTGCCGGTATGCACGCCGCCGCGCTCGCGGGCCCGCCGGGTGGCCGTCCGGAGGGCACGGCGCAGGTGAGCCAGCTCGTCCGGGGCGAGCTCGTCGGCCGGCCGGCGCGGCGAGATCCGCGCCTGCCACAGCGTCTCGTCGGCCAGCAGGTTCCCGACGCCCGCGATGACCGACTGGTCGAGCAGCCGAGCCTTGACGGCCGCGTGACCCCGGCCGACCCGCTCACGGAACTCCGCCAGCGTGATCTCCTGCGCGTCGGGGCCGAGCCGTTCGCGGTTCGCGTCCAGGCGCACCCGTCCAAGGCGGCGCGGGTCGAACAGCCGAAGCTCACCACCGTCCTCGAAGGTGATCGTGAACCGGTTCCATGCCGGGTTCTTCGGGTTGCGGGCCGCCTCCCGCCGGCTCGCATTGGCCAGCCAGTCGCCACCTTCGGTCAGCTCGCCGTCCGGCTCGGTCACCAGGATGTGGCCGCTCATGCCGAGGTGGACGGCCAGCTCCGGACCGGGGATCTGCGAGCGGCCTGGTCCGGAGGTGTCGCACCAGATCGACTTGCCCTGGCGGTTCGCGGCGATGAGGCTGCGGCCGAGCAGCGCCGTGCGGATCTCGCCGGGCGCGTGTGGCCGGCAGACGTAGGTGTCGGAGTCGTCGACGTCGGCGATCCGGCGGTTCAGCGCCGCCCGCTCGATGGCGGCCCGGGCGCTCTCGACCTCGGGAAGCTCGGGCACGACGTCAGTCTCTCAACGCCTACCGGCTGCTGCCTGTCGAGGTCAGCGGACCCCACCCATGAGGCGCTTCAGCCATGGGGTCATCAGGGCCAGGACGATGCCGATGACGATGGCGATCGCCCCGAGGATCCCGAAGTAGCGCACCTGGGTGTCGACCGAGTAGTACTGCGCCAGAGTGCCGGACAGGGCGGTCCCGAGCGCCACCGAGAGGAAGAACAGGGCCACCATCTGGGTATGGAACGCCTCCGGGGCGAGCTTGGTCGCGAGGGAGAGGCCGACCGGTGAGAGCAGCAGCTCGGCGATGGTGAAGACGAAGATCACCCCGATCAGCCCGAGCAGGGGTGCGGAGTTGGGCTCGGTGCTGGCCATGGGGATGAAGAGCAGGAAAGCGATCCCCATGATCGCCGTCCCGGCGGCGAACTTCAGCGGTGTCGGCGGTTGACGGTCGCCCAGCTTGGTCCAGATCGCCGCGAAGACGCCCGAGAGGATGATGACGAACACCGGGTTGATCGACTGCACCCACGAGACGGGCATCTCCCAGCCGAAGATGTTGCGGTCGAGCTGGCTGTCGGAGTAGACGGTGAGCACCGTGAACTGCTGCTGGTAGAGCGACCAGAACGCGGCGCTGGCGATGAACATGGGGATGAAGGCCACCACCCGCTTGCGTTCGACCGGTGTCACCAGCGTGCTGCGGAGGATGATCGCGAAGTACGCGAGCGCCGCGATGACCGTCACCCCGATGACCACGGTGTCGAGGTTGTCGGCCTTGAGGACGCCGGTGAGCGCCAGCACCGCGATGACCACGGCGACAACTACCAGCGCCGCCGCATACCGGAGCCGCTCGTTGGTCGGCAGCGGGTTGGGCACCTCGTTCGCGACCTCGGACAGCCGCTTGCGCCCGATCGTGTACTGGATGAGCCCGATGGCCATGCCCACCGCCGCGGCGGCGAACCCGACGTGGAAGCCGAAGTTGGTCTGCAGCAGGCCGGTGAGCAGCGGACCGAGGAGCGCCCCGAGGTTGATGCCCATGTAGAAGATCGAGAAGCCGGCGTCGCGGCGCGGGTCCTCCTCGGAGTAGAGCGAACCGACGAGCGAGGTCGCGTTGGCCTTGACCCCGCCGCTGCCGACCGCGATGAGGACCAGACCGACCCCGACGCCGAGGATCCCCGGCAGCACCGACAGCGCGATGTGCCCGGCCATGACGAGGACCGCCGCGTAGAACAAGGTGCGCTCGGGGCCGATCAGCCGGTCCGCGATCCAGGCTCCGGCGATGGTGCTGAGGTAGACCAGACCGCCGTACGCGCCGACGATGCTGACGGCGGTGGCCTGGTCTATGCCCAGGCCACCGTCTGCGGTCGAGTAGTACAGGTAGAGCAGCAGGATGCCCTGCATCCCGTAGAAGCTGAACCGCTCCCACAGTTCGACGCCGAACAGGTTGGCGAGGACCCGCGGCTGCCCGAAGAACGTCTTCTCGTCCTGGGGCTTCTGGTCGACGTCGGTCATGCGGACCACGATGACACCCCCGACGGCGGTCAGAACAGCGGCGCGACGACGACGGCACGACGGCGCGACGGCGCGACGGCGCGACGGCGCCGGCGATACTCAGCAGTACCGCGTTCCGGCGCGTGAGCGCCATGCGCCGAAGCGATCCGAACCGAGCGACCTGGAGGTTCCCATGACCACGCCCACCGACGACCGTCGTGACCTGGTCACCGTCTTCGCCACCATGCGGGGGACGCCGGGCAAGGAGGACGAGCTGCGCCGGTGGCTGGAGTCGGTCGTCGAACCGACGACGCAGGAGGCCGGGTGCGTCAACTACGACCTGCACCAAGGGATCGAGGACCCGGCCGCGTTCTACTTCTACGAGAACTGGGAGACGGCGGAGCACCTGGACGCCCATCGGGAGACGCCGCACATGACCGCGTTCGCCGCGGTCCGCGACGACCTGCTCGACGAGAGCGGCCTGACCGTCCACCGCGCTCGCCGCATCGGGTAGCCGGCCCGAGACCGACATCGCGGTGGATCGCACCCCCGGTAGGGGGTGAGATCCACCGCGATGACCGATGAGGTCCGTCGGTGCGCGAGGGGGGACTTGAACCCCCACACCCTTTCGGGCACTGGCACCTGAAGCCAGCGCGTCTGCCATTCCGCCACTCGCGCGCGGGGACCAGTGTGCTCCATGGCCCTCGCTCTCGCCAAACCGCTAGCCGGAGGGCTCCGGCGGCTCGGTGATCCAGCGCTGCGCCCGCGCGTCCCAGCGGAACCGCGACCCGTCGGCGCTGGTCCACGAGCTCGCCGCCCCTCGCCCGCCCGCCGCGGTGGCGACGTCCGGCGGCGGTTCCTCGACCACCGCCGGCGCAGCGGGTGCCCCGGTCCCGGCCGGCACCCACTCCTGCCGGTATGCGTCCCACCGGTACTCGGCCACCGCGCCCAGGGCGGCCGGCTCGGCCGTGACCGGCTCAACGGCCGGGTCCGGCGGTGGCGCCGGGACCCAGCCGGTACGCCCGAGCGTCGCCTCCGCGGCTTCGAGGGCCTCGTCCGGTTCGCCGAGCTCCTCCGGCCCGGTCTCCTCCTCCAGCGCGGGCAGCACGGGCAGCGTGCGGAGAACCGGTGGCGCCCACGACACTACCGCCGGCGCCTCGGCGCCCTCCGGACCCTCGGGACCCTCGGAAACCGCCGCG
Organism: Lapillicoccus sp.; assembly: GCF_036559105.1. Taxonomy (GTDB): domain Bacteria; phylum Actinomycetota; class Actinomycetes; order Actinomycetales; family Dermatophilaceae; genus Lapillicoccus. The sequence goes on from NZ_DATBTV010000012.1 coordinate 21,956, forward strand.
ACGCCCGGCACGATGCCCTGCCGAACCCGCTCCTCGGCCTCGAACGCCTCCTGCTCCTGTGGCGTGAGGTACCCGTACATCGGGTGCGTGGGCTGGGGCGGGACGTACCCCTCCGGCAGCTCGACACGCATACGGCAAGCGTAAGGACTCCCCGACCGGTCGCCCACCCATGTCGTGCTTCACCTGCTGGTATGCGCGTCACGGTTACGATGAACCGACTTCCGACCGGGACGTCAACACATCGAGGAGTAGGCGAGTGGGACTGTTCGACAAGGTCGAGCGCGGCCTGGAGCGGGCGGTCAACAGTGCCTTCGCGAAGGCGTTCAAGTCGGAGGTGCAGCCGGTCGAGCTCGCCTCGGCCGTCCGTCGGGCCATGGACGACCGCGCCGCGGTCATGGGCCACGGCCGCACGATGGTCCCGAACCTCTACACGATCGAGCTCTCCGGGACCGACTTCGAGCGCCTCTCCGGCTACGAGGAGGCCCTCTCCGACGAGCTGGTCGCCGCGGCGCAGGAGCACGCCGACTCGCAGCGCTACCAGCCGGGTGGCCCGGTCCAGATCAGCTTCCACCGCGACGACGAGCTCGAGACCGGTGTGTTCCGGGTCCGCCCGGCGACGAGCCGACGCTCGATCGCCCCCAGCACGCAGGCGCCCCAACGTGCGACCGTGCCCCCGGCGCAGAACGCTCCCGTCGCGGCACCGCCCCAGCGGGCCTCCGCCAGCCCGGTCGCCCGCCCGTGGCTGGTCATCGACGGCGAGCGCTACCCGCTGATCGGCGCCCACACCGTCATCGGGCGCGACGAGCTGGCCGACGTGGTCCTCGACGATCCAGGGATCTCGCGGCGTCACTGCGAGGTTCGCGTGACCAACGACGGTCCGCACCTCGTGACGTCCATCCGCGACCTCGGGTCGACGAACGGCACGTTCGTCAACGGCGAGCGCATCACCAGTACCCGGCTCGACGAGGGGGACGAGATCACCATCGGGCGCACCCACGCGGTGTTCCGGCCCGGTAAGCGGTGACGGCCGCGTGAGCGAGCTGACCTACACGATCATCCGCCTCGGCCTCCTCGCCCTGCTCTGGGTGTTCGTCCTGTCCCTGGCGGGGGTGCTGCGGCGCGACCTCTACGGCACCCGCATCTCGCGCCGCGGCCTGCGCGACCACCGCGCCACCCCGCCGTCGCCTGCCCGCGCACCGGTACCCTCGCGGGCCGCCGCAGCGGGAGTCGCCGCCGCATCACCCCCGCCACCCAAGCAGCAGCGGCGGCGGCGCGAGCCGGTCAGCCTGGTCGTCACCGAGGGTCAGATGACCGGGACCTCGCTCCCACTCGGCCGCCAGGGCGTGCTCATCGGCCGCGGTCCCGAGTGCACGCTCGTCCTCGACGACGAGTTCGCCTCGAGCCGGCACGCGCGCATCTTCCCCCGCGCCGAGGGCTGGTTCGTTGAGGACCAGGGTTCGCGCAACGGCACCCAGGTCGGCGGCGTCAAGATCACCGGCGCCGTCCCGGTCGAGATCGGCTCCGTGATCCGGATCGGGCGCACCACGCTGGAACTGCGGGGCTGACCGATGGCCATCGCCCTGCGCTATGCGGCGCGGACCGACCTCGGGCTGGGACCGAAGTCCCGCAACGAGGACAGCGGGTATGCCGGTCCGCACCTCCTCGTCCTGGCCGACGGGATGGGGGGTCATGCCGCCGGCGACGTCGCCAGCTCGCTGATCGTCGGACAGCTCGCCCCGCTCGACGGCGAGAGCATCGGTGCCGAGCAGGCGCTGCCCGCGCTGGAGAAGTCCGTGCGCGACGCGAACTCCAGCCTGCGCCGGGCCATGGAGGACGACCCCAAGCTGCGCGGGATGGGCAGCACGACGATCGCCATGCTCCGCACCGGCAACAAGCTGGCGATGGCCCACATCGGCGACTCCCGCGCCTACCTGCTCCGCGACGGGAAGCTCAGCCAGATCACCAAGGACCACTCCTTCGTCCAGCAACTGGTCGACGAGCACCGGATCACCCCCGAAGAGGCGGAAGACCACCCGCAACGCTCCCTCGTCACCCGGGTCATGACCGGACAGGTCGACGACGAGCCTGACCTCTCGGTGCGCGAGCTGCGGGCCGGCGACCGCTACCTGCTCTGCTCCGACGGCCTCAGCGACTTCGTCCGCCGCGACATCATCGAGGAGATCCTCTCCGAGTCGCCGAACCCGAGCGCTGCCGCGGACCGGCTGATCGAGGTCGCCCTCAAGGCCAGCGCCCGTGACAACGTCACCGTCGTCGTCGCCGACGTCGTCGACCTGCGCGACTCCGAGGCGCCCAGCACCTCCCCGCAGATCGTCGGGGCGGCGTCGCTGCGCGACCGCGAGGGCAAGCGCACCCGGGGCCTGCCGATCAGCCCCGCCGAAAAGGCCGCCAGCCTGGCCCGCTCGGTGCGCGCGCCGTCCGCGGACGACGACGACAGTCCGGTGCTGGCCGAGGAGCCGCGCTCCACGCGCGTCATCTGGGTCCGCCGCGTCGTCCTGGCCGTGGCCCTCGCGCTGATCCTCGTCGGCGGCGGGTACGCGGCCTACGCCTGGACCCAGAACCAGTACTACGTGAAGTCCTCCGACGGCTACGTCGCCATCTGGCAGGGCGTCGGCCAGAACATCGGGCCCGTCAGCCTGTCTCGCGTCTACGTGGTGACCGACGTCCCGGTCGGCCAGCTGCCGACCTACGTCCAGGACGTCGTCAGCACGGGCACCCCGATCGGCAGCCTGGCCGACGCCAACACCAGGGTCGAGACGCTGCGGACCTCGGCGACCGACTGCCGCGCCCAGGCCACGGCGGGCATCCCGTGCGGCCAGAACCCCGTGGTGGCGCCGACGCCGTCGACCACGAGCACGACCGTGCCGGCGTCGCCCACCGACACGGCGACCACGCCGGTCACCGGCCTGACGACGGGCTCGACGCCGTGAGCACCCGATGATTACGACCGTCGAGACGATCACGCCGCGCACCCGTCGCGGGGTCGAGCTGCTGCTCACCGTCTTCGCCGTCGGCATCACCCTGCTCGCCTGGATCAGCGTCGACCTCGGCGTCCGCGAGACGGTCCCGGCCCAGCTGCTCACCATCGGCGGCGGCCTGCTCGGGCTGGCGCTGGCGTTCCATCTCGTGGTGCGGTGGCGGGCCGCCTACGCCGACCCCCTCTTGCTGCCGATCGCCACACTTCTCAACGGGTTCGGGCTCGTGATGATCCACCGGCTCGACCTCGCCGGCGGCCGCACCGGCATCGACAGCGACGCCGGCCGCCAGCTGGTCTGGACCGCTCTCTCGGTGGTGGTGGCGGCGCTCGTCCTCATCCTCCTGCGCGACCACCGGCTGCTCCGGCGCTACACCTTCACCGCGATGGCCGTCGGTCTCGTCCTGCTCCTGCTGCCGCTGCTGCCCGGCATCGGTACGACCATCTATGGCTCGCGGATCTGGATCCGGCTGGGACCATTGAGCTTCCAGCCCGGCGAGATCGCGAAGATTGCCCTCATCATCTTCTTCGCGGGCTATCTCGTCTCGGTCCGCGACGTCCTCTCGCTGACGGGGAAGAAGGTCCTCGGGTTCACCTTCCCGCGCGGCCGTGACCTCGGCCCGATCCTCATCGCGTGGCTCGTCAGCCTGGCCGTCCTCATCTTCGAGAAGGACCTCGGCTCCTCGCTGCTGTTCTTCGGCGTCTTCGTGGCGATGCTCTACGTCGCGACCGAGCGGGTCAGCTGGATCGCCATCGGCCTGGTGCTCTTCGCGGCCGGCGCCTACCTGGCGTACCGGGTCTTCGACCACGTGCAGCAGCGGGTCGAGCTGTGGCTCGACCCCTTCTCCCAGGCCTCGCTCGAGCAGTCCGACCAGCTGGCCAAGGGCATCATGGGGATGGCCTCGGGCGGGCTCTTCGGCACCGGCCTCGGGCAGGGCCGGCCGTGGCTCGTCGCCTTCGCCAACAGCGACTTCATCTTCGCCAGCTTCGGTGAGGAGCTCGGCCTGTTCGGGGTCGCGGCCCTGCTGGCCCTGTATGCGGTGTTCGTCGAGCGTGGGTTCCGCACCGCGCTCGGAGTGCGGGACGGCTTCGGCAAGCTGCTCGCGTTCGGTCTGGCCTTCTCGGTCGGGCTCCAGGTGTTCGTCGTCATCGGCGGCGTCACCAAGGTCATCCCGCTGACCGGCCTCACCACGCCCTTCATGTCGCTCGGCGGTTCGTCGCTGCTGGCCAACTGGGCGCTCATGGCGATCCTGCTGCGGATCTCCGACCAGGCCCGCCGCCCGGTGACCGACGACGTTGCCACCCCCGACGGGCGGCAGGAGAAACCGGCCGAGAGCGCCACCGAAGTGGTGGCCCTGCCGTGAACGGGCCCCTGCGTCGTGTCTCCACCGTTGTCGCGCTGCTCTTCGCGGCGCTGTTCATCTCGACCACGCTGATCCAGGTGATCTTCGCGCCGTCCATCAATGCCCGGCCGGACAACCGGCGGACGCTGCTCGACAGCTACTCCCGCCAGCGCGGGGCGATCCTCGTCGGCGACCAGCCGGTCGCGGTGTCGCAGCCCACGCCGAACGAGGAGATCAAGTACCTGCGCAGCTACCCCCAGCCGCTGCCCTACAGCCACGTCACCGGCTACTTCTCGTACACCTACGGTGCCGGTGGCGGCCTCGAGGGCGCGGCCGACGACCTGCTGTCCGGGTCGTCCAGCCAGTTCTTCTACACCCGGGTCACCGACCTGCTCACCGGGAAGCAGCCGGTCGGCGCCACGCTCCAGACGACGATCAACCCCAAGGCGCAGGACGCCGCCGACAAGGGGCTGGGCAACCAGCGCGGCGCCGTCGTCGCCCTCGACCCCAAGACCGGCGCGATCCTCGCCATGATCTCGCACCCGCAGTACGACCCGAACCGGCTGTCCGCCCACGACCAGGCGTCCGTCGTCAAGGCGTGGAACGAGCTCAACGCCGACCCGACCCAGCCGTTGGTCAACCGCGCGATCGCCGGCAACCTCTATCCGCCGGGGTCGGTGTTCAAGATCGTCACCGCGGCCGCCGCCCTCGAGGATGGCAAGGTCGACACCTCGACCCAGATCCCCGCGCCCGGGGTCATGGAGCTGCCCCAGACGACCGCCGGACTGCCCAACTACGACCGGCAGCCCTGCGGCCCCAACAACCAGACCACGCTGCAGCACGCGCTCGAGATCTCCTGCAACACGGCCATGGGCTACGTCGGTATGCAGGTGGGTGCGCAGGGCCTCGCCGACCAGGCGGCCAAGTTCGGGTTCGGCACCACCATGCGGATCCCGAACCGGGTCGAGCCGAGCCGGTTCCCGACGGGCATCAACCAGGCGCAGACGGCGCAGTCGGCGATCGGCCAGTACGACGTCCGGGTCACCCCTCTGCAGGTCGCCATGGTCAGCGCGGCGATCGCCAACGGGGGTGTGGTCATGCGCCCGTACCTCATCAACCAGACGCTCAGCGCCGACCTGCAGACCATCGACCGCACCACCCCGGAGCGGCTCGGGACCGCGGTGTCGCCACAGACGGCGGCCACGCTCACCCAGATGCTCGTCGCGGTCGTCGACCAGGGCACCGGAACGCCCGCCAAGATCAACGGCGTCCAGGTGGCCGGCAAGACGGGGACCGCCGAGCAGGGCAACGGCAAGCCGCCCCACGCGTGGTTCACGGCGTTCGCCCCCGCGAACGACCCGAAGGTTGCGGTGGCCGTCGTCGTCGAGGACGGTGGCAACGCCGGAAACGAGGCCGCCGGGGGGCGTCTCGCAGGCCCCATCGCCAAAGCAGTCATGGAAGCGGTGCTCAACCAGTGAACAGCGCATGAACCCCGAAGCAGGCATGACCCTCGGCAGTCGCTACACCCTGACCGATCGCATCGCGACCGGTGGCATGGGTGACGTCTGGCGGGCCACGGACTCGGTCCTCGGACGCGAAGTGGCCGTCAAGGTCATGCGGGCCAGCACGGCCAACGACCCCACGTTCGCCGAGCGGTTCCGCGACGAGGCGCGGCACAGCGCCGGGATGTCCCACCAGAACATCGCGACGGTCTACGACTACGGCGAGGACGAGGGTGTCGCCTACCTCGTCATGGAGCTGGTCGAGGGTGAACCGCTCTCCCAGATCATCGCGCGCGGCCCCATGAACCCCGACCAGGTCCGCGGCATCGTCGGCCAGGCCGCGCTCGCGCTCGCCGCGGCCCACGCGGCGGGCGTGGTCCACCGCGACGTCAAGCCGGCCAACATCCTCATCACCCCCGACGGCCGGGTGAAGCTGACCGACTTCGGCATCGCGCGAGCGGTCGACGGCGCGTCGCACACCCGGACCGGCGAGGTGCTCGGCACCCCGCAGTACCTGTCCCCGGAGCAGGCCCTCGGCCAGGGCGCCACCGGCGCCAGCGACCTCTACGCGCTGGGCATCATCACGCAGGAGATGCTCACCGGCCGCAAGCCGTTCGACTCCGGCTCGGCCGTCGCGACCGCGCTCGCTCAGGTCAACGAGCCGCCTCCGCCGCTGCCCGAGGGGGTGCCGTCGGACCTGCGACGGATCGTTGACCAGAGCCTGGCCAAGGACCCCACGGACCGGCCCGCCTCCGCGGCGGCCGTCGCCGCAGCGTTGGGTATGTCGGTCACCGGGCTCGCGCAGATCCCGCCGGCGACCAGCGTCGTCCACACCGGCGACACCGACCCCGACGGTACCCAGGTCATGGACGCGCCGACCGGCACCGAGCTGCTGGGCACCGCCGCGGTGATCGGCGCCGCATACCCGGACTACCCGCCGACGGGCTACGACCCCGGGTACCAGGACGGGGTCCCTCCCTACGATCCGTACCCGCCGCAGGAGCCGGAGAAGAAGCGCGGCGGTATCGGCCTGTGGTGGATCCCCATCATCGTCCTGCTCGCCGCGATCGGGTTCTTCGCATGGGCCTACGCCAGCAACAACCGAGGCGGGGCAACAGCGGTGACCACCACGGTGACCGCGCCCGCCTCGAGCACCTCGACCTCGACCTCGGCGCCGCCGACGACGATCACGCCCTCGCGCACGACGACCACGACCCAGAGCACGACGTCGACCACACCACAGGTCGTCATCAACAAGAAGGACTTCGTGGGCAAGTCCTACGACGAGGCGAAGGGCGTCCTCGAGAGCGCCGGCTGGAAGGACGACCAGATCAAGCAGGTGACCCAAGCCGGCAAGGAAGCCGCCGGGACAGTGGTCGACATCAAGCCGACCGGGAAGGTCGACGTCGGAACTCCGATTACGCTGACGGTCTCGGACGGCAACACGACGGCAGCCCCCACAACCGGTTCGAAAGGCGGCAATGGTTCGGGAGACTGACCCGATGTGGGGTCGCGGGTGACGATGCCAACGCTGCTCGGTGGCCGTTACGAGGTCGGCGAGCTCATCGGACGAGGGGGGATGGCCGAGGTCCATCTCGGCCACGACACGCGGCTCGACCGCCCCGTCGCGATCAAGGTGCTGCGCGCCGACCTGGCCCGGGACGCCAACTTCCTGACCCGGTTCCGGCGCGAGGCGCAGGCGGCCGGCGGTCTGGCGCACCCCAACATCGTCGCGATCTACGACTCGGGGGAGGAGACGACGACGGAGGCCGGCGGAGCCACCGTGCCGTTGCCCTACATCGTCATGGAGTACGTCGATGGCGAGACGCTGCGCGCCAAGCTGCAGCGCGAGAACGTCATCGCGCCGTCGGAGGCGGCCACCATCGTCGAGGGCGTCCTGGCCGCATTGGCCTACAGCCACCGGATGGGGATCGTCCACCGCGACATCAAGCCGGCCAACGTCATGATCACCCGAGGTCACGACCTCAAGGTCATGGACTTCGGGATCGCCCGCGCCATGGCCGACACGTCCGCCACGATGACGCAGACCCAGGCGGTCATCGGGACGGCGCAGTACCTCTCGCCCGAGCAGGCACAGGGGCTGCCGGTCGACGCGCGGTCCGACCTCTACTCGACCGGGTGCCTGTTGTTCGAGCTGCTGACCGGTCGGCCGCCGTTCGTGGGCGAGTCACCGGTGTCCGTGGCATACCAGCACGTCGGCGAGAAGCCGCAGCCGCCGTCGAGCTTCAACCACGACGTTCCCACGGCCTACGACAACATCACGCTGCACGCGCTGGAGAAGCCGCGCGAGCGCCGCTACCAGAGCGCGACCGAGTTCCGGAACGACCTCATCGCGGCGCGGGAGGGGCGACCGCTCAGTGCCGCAGCCGCTGGAGCCGTCGCCGGCGCGGCGGCCGCCATGGCCGGCGCCGGGACGCTCGTCTCCGACCCGGACCTCGTGCCCCTCGAGGACGTGCCGGTCGATGACACCGGCCGCAAGCGACCGGGGTGGGTCTACGCGCTCATCGCCCTGGCTGTGGTGCTCGTGCTTGCCGGCACGACGTGGACCGGCATCGCGCTCTTCGCCCGGCAGAGTCCGGAGCAGGTGCCCGTCCCCAACCTCGCCGGGCTGACCGAGACGGCTGCACGCACGGCCCTGACCAATGCCCAGCTCGTGGCCCGCGTCGAGAACAAGCCCAGCCCGACCGTGCTCAAGGGCCAGGTGATGGCCCAGAACCCGGCTCCGGGCACCAAGGTCAACACCGGGTCGACGGTCACCATCGACGTGTCGACCGGCCCGGACGCCGCGGCGATCCCCAACGTCGTCGGGTTCACCCAGGAGGCCGCGACGACCGCGCTCAAGAGCGCGGGGTTCACCGTCGGGACCATCCAGCAGGTCGACGACAACGCGCAGCAGAAGGGCAACGTACTCGGCACCGACCCGGCCGTCGGCGCGGTGACCCCGTTCGCCACCCCGGTCACGCTCAAGGTCGCGACCGGCAAGGTCCCCGTCCCCGACGTGCGGACCAAGAACTTCGGGGTGGCCCAGGACACCCTGCAGAAGGCCGGTCTCACCGCGCAGATCCAACAGGTCGACGACGCCAAGGCCACCGAGGGCACGGTCCTCGACCAGTCCCCCGCGCCCGCCACCGTGGTCGACGTCGGCAGCACCGTGACGATCAAGGTCGCCCGGCGCCCCACGGCCCCGCCGTCGACGACGACCGTCACGGTCACCGTCCCGCCGACGACCCCACCGACCTCGACGACCACCGCGCCCTCCGCGGCGTCCGCGCCGCCGACGACCTCGAAGACGGGTCCCTGAGACCTCAGGCCACGGGCGTGACGAGCCCGTGGACCAGCGGACTGAGGCCGTGCGAGCGGTCGACCGCGTCAGGCATACCGCAGAGCAGCAGCCAGTTCGCGAGCAGCCGGTGGCCGCCGACGGTCAGCACGCTCTCCGGGTGGAACTGCACGCCGTGCAGCGGGAGGGTCGCGTGCCGGACGGCCATGATGATGCCGGTGTCGGTATGCCCGTTGGCCAGGAGCGTGTCCGGCAGGTTCGGCATGGTCGCGGGGTCGATGGTCAGCGAGTGGTAGCGGGTCGCGGTGAAGGGGGTCGCCAGACCGTCGAGGACCCCGGTGCCGTCGTGGTGGACCTGCGACGTCTTCCCGTGCAGGAGCTCCGGTGCGCGGCCGACGGTGGCGCCCATGACCACCCCGAGGGCCTGGTGCCCGAGGCATACCCCGAGCATCGGCTGGGCCCGCTCGCCGCAGGCCTCGATCATCGCCATGCTGACGCCGGCCTCCTCAGGCGTGCCGGGTCCGGGCGACACGAGGACCCCGTCGAAGTCCGCGCCGTCGGCCGCCGAGACGGCGTCGTTGCGGACCACTTCGCAGTCCGCTCCGAGCTGCTGGAGGTAGCCGACGATGGTGAACACGAAGCTGTCGTAGTTGTCGACGACGAGGATGCGCGCGGTCACGAGGTGGCTCCCGTCGTGGGCTCGATGGTGACGTCCTCAAAGGGTAGGTGAGGCGCGACGGCCGGGAAGACCCAGATGAAGAGGATCGCGACGACCACCCCGAACAGCAGCAACGCCTGAAGGGTCTTCGCCAGCCGGCCGCCGGGGAACAGGCGCCACAGAGCCGCATACATCAGCCGTTGCCTCCTGGTGGGGCGAGGACGTCGGCGGGCAGACCCTGGGCCCGCGGGACCGAGCGGTCGAGCTTCGCGAAGACGATGAACCGGTTCGTGGAGCCGTACTTGGGTTCGCACGAGGTGAGCGTGAGCCACGCCTCGGTGGGCGCGACGCCGGGCTGGTCGGGCACCGGCGCGAGGACCTTCACATCGGTCGGCGGGACGATCTCGGAGCGGTCGGCGCGGTAGATGACGTAGGTGTCGGCGGTCTCGACGACGATCGCGTCACCCGGCCGGATGGTGTCGATGTCGATGAGCGGGTTGCCGTGGCCCGCACGGTGGCCGGCGAAGGCGGCGTTGCCGACCTGGCCGGGCAGCTGGGTGTCGGGGTAGTGGCCGATCCCCTTGGCGAGGACGTCGAGCCCGACGCCCTGGTAGACCGGCTTGGCCCAGGCGGCGCCCAGACGAGGGATGCGCAGGATCGCGTAGGCGTCCCCCGGCGGCGGGACCGGGACGGTGGTGGGCGTCGTCGGCGAGGCGGTGGGGCTGGACGTGCTCGGCGCGGTCGGCGTCGGTTGGGCGAACTGGCGCTCCAGGGTGTCGACCGTGGCGGCCTGCGCGCGGTTGGTGGTGAAGCCGACCACGCCGAGCTCCCAGACGACGAAGAGCAGCAGCAGGACGCCGGCCGTGATGGCGAGCTCCCCGACGGTGCCGACGACGCCCCGGACGACTCTCACGCGGCTCTCAGCCGCCGGTGACGCGGTCGAGGTTGATGGTGCCGGTGTAGGCCGGGAAGTCCGCCTGGTCGGTGGTCGCGACGTCGTAGCCGAGACCGACCGCGTCGACCCACTCGCGGTAGATCCGCACCTGAGGGTCGCGGTCGAGCGCGGCCTTGAGGGAGGTGGTGTTGCCGATCGCCTTGATGACGTAGGGCGGCGAGTAGACCCGGCCCTGGAGGAGCAGGGTGTTGCCGACGCACTGGACGGCGGAGGTGGCGATGACGCGCTGGTCCTGGATCATCATCGCCTCGGCGCCGCCGGCCCAGAGCGCGTTGACGACGCCCTGGACGTCCTGCTGGTGGACGACGATGTCGTCCGGTCCGTAGGGCTTGGGCAGGCTGGCGGCGCTGCGGTGGGCGTCGTCCAACGCGACGGTGACGACGGGGCCACGGACGGCCTGGGTCCCCACGAAGGGGGCGAGAACGGCGGCCTGCTGCTGGAGGCCCTGGACCTGGGCGTCCCCCGGGGCGGCCTTGGCGGAGAGCTGGTCCACCTCGGACTGCAGACCCCGGACCTGCTCGGCCTTGGTGGCGACGTCACGGTTCTGGTCGGCGACGAGGCCTGGGAGGTCACGCCCCGCGCTGCGCAGCTCGGTGCCGTGCGCGGTGCCGTAGCTGGTCGCGAAGAGGGCGCCGGCCAGCCCGGCGACGACGGGGAGGACGAGGGCCCAGGCGGACGGGCGGACGCGGTTCCGCTGCTCGTGCGGCTCGCGCGGCTCGCGCGGCTCCTGCCGGTCCTGCTGGTCCGTGGCCTGCGGCATACCCTCCCCCTCTCGGCTGGCTCTCGGCGTGACCGATGTGCGCCTCGGTGCATCTACGCTAGATCAGACGTTGAACCACTAGCGCAACCTCGCGAGTTCCCGATCAAGGAGTCACACCGTGCCCGAGTCGAAGGGCCGCGACAGTCGGTCAGGCCATTACACCCCGCAGCAGCGCGCCAAGAAGCAGGCGCCGAACCCGGACTGGTACGTGCCGGTCTTCGTCACGCTGCTCCTGCTCGGGCTGGCCTGGATCGTCGTGTTCTACGTGTCGCAGGGGGCGTGGCCGATCCAGGCGTTCGGCTACGGGAACCTCGTGGCCGGGTTCGTGCTCCTGCTGGGCGGCTTCGGGATGGCGATGCGCTGGCGCTGACGACGCGCCGCCGCTCGGTTTGACCCTGTCCGAACGGAGCAACGTTCACGTCCTGACGTCACCTTTCGTCCGTTCGGCCGGCACCGGGCCGGATTGAGGCCTGTGGATAGCCGAGGCAGCGGGGCAATCCGCTGCGACACGCTCGTCGGATGGACCGCGACTCATCGTGGAGCCGGACGCTCGGTGCTCCTGCGACTCCACCCGAGCAGCCTGGGGTTATCCCCAGGGTTGTCCCCACCCTGGGGATGAATCACACCCGTGTAAGTCGGTCAGCGGAACATCGGTGGGACGGTGGTGTACTTGGCGGCCATCAGCGCGACGACGACGACGAGGACACCGAGCATCCCGAGCACCGCGTACCGGCGGAGGTTCTGCTTGTTGAGCAGGGTGATCACGCCCGCGCAGGCCAGACCGGTGATGAACCCCCCGAGGTGGGCCTGCCACGCGATCCCCGGGTAGACGAACCCGATCGCCGCGTTGATGAGGATGATCACGCCGATCCCGGCGGTCGACCGGCCGAGGTGCCGGTTGAGCACCAGCAGCGCCCCGAACAGACCGAACACCGCCCCTGACGCTCCGACCACACCGGTGTTCCACGAGCCGATCGGGTCGGCGGCGGTCGGCGGCGACGCGAGCAGCAGGAAGCCCGCCGACCCGCCGACCGCGCAGACCAGGAAGAGCACGAGGTAGCGGAGCCGGCCCAGCAGCCCTTCCAGGTAGGGCCCGATCTGCCACAGCACCAGCAGGTTGAACACGATGTGCAGGAACATCTGCGGCGAGTGCAGGAACGCGGCCGTCAGCGCGCGCCACGGCTCGCTGGCGCCGGTCGCCGGCGAGAACGCGAACCGCTGGAAGACCTCCGGACTGACCAGCTCGGCAATGTAGACGACGACGCAGATCGCCATGATCGTGTAGGTCACGACGGCCCCGCGCGGGTTGACCGCACCGCCGAAGATGGTCGTGGCGGTACGGCTCTCCCGGGCGGTCTGGTGCACGCAGTCGACGCACTGGACCCCGACCGCTGCGGGCCGCTGACACTCCGGGCAGACCGGCCGTCCGCACCGCTGGCAGCGGACGTGCGACTCGCGGTCCGGGTGCCGCGGGCATACCGGAACGTCGACCGGCGTCTGGTACGCGGTGGGGTCGGTCATGGTCCTGGAAGAACGGGTATGCGGCGGGCCCGGTTCCGCTCAGCCCTCGCGGTCGATCGTGACGCTCTCGATGACGACGTCGTCGACCGGCTTGTCGCTGCGGTCGGTCGAGACCCGGCTGATCTTGTCGACGACCTCACGGCTCGGCCCGTCGGCGACCTCGCCGAAGATCGTGTGCTTGCCGTTGAGGTGGGGCGTGGGGCCGACGGTGATGAAGAACTGGGAGCCGTTGGTGCCCTTGCCCATCCGCTTGCCGGCGTTGGCCATGGCGAAGAGGTAGGGCTTGTCGAACTTCTTGTCCGGGTGGATCTCGTCGTCGTACTCGTAGCCCGGGCCGCCCGTACCGCGGCCCAGCGGGTCGCCGCCCTGGATCATGAACCCGCTGATGATGCGGTGGAAGATCAGCCCGTCGAAGAACGGCGTGGGGTTCGTGCGGCCGGCGTCGTCGCGGTACTCCCGCTCACCCGTCGCGAGTCCCACGAAGCTGTCGACCGTCTTGGGCGCCTCGTTCGGGAAGAGCGTGACGACGATGTCGCCCTGGTTGGTGTGGAAGGTTGCCTTCATGGCGGTCATCCTTTCACGCATACAACCCAGGAATTCTGGGGTATGCGCCGTGGCCGGCGCGCGGTAGCGGGTGGGCTGGTGTCGTGTCCGCGGGGGAAACACGGCAGGATGGGGGCCGAAGTCGAACGAGCGATCTGCAGGCCAGACGCACTCAGGAGGCACGGTGTTCGCACAAAAAAAGCAGCCGACCGTCAGCGACTACGTCGACGTCGTCCGTGAACAGGCTTCGACAGCCGCCGACAAGGGTCTCGGCAAGGGTTCCGACCTGGCCTCGGCCTACGGTCCCAAGGCCAAGGTGCAGGCCCAGGCTGCCGCGGACGCGGCCGCCGCTGCGGCCCGGACCTACGCGCCGATAGCTCGGGAGCGTGCCGCCGAGGCCTACGAGGCGGCGCTTCCACGCGTCGAAGGGGCCTACGAGGTCGCGCGTGAGCGGCTCGACCCCTACCTGACTGAAGCGCGCAAGCGGGCCGAGCCGTACGTGGAGCGGGCCGTCGAGACGGCGGCTCCCCGCGTCCAGCGGGCCGTCGAGAACCTCGAGCCCAAGGTCGACAAGGCCCGCGATGTGATCGTCGAGGCGTGGATCCCCCGGGTTACGGCGGCACTGGCGGCCTGGGCCGGCGCTGCCTCGGCGTCCAAGACCCAGGTGGTTCAGGTCGCCGAGCGGGCACCCGACGCCGTCGCGGTCCTCAAGGGCGACAAGGTGGCCAAGACGCCCAAGGCCAGCAAGTTCCTCATCGGACTGGGCATCGTCGCCGCCGTCGGCGCCGTTGTCGTCGTCCTGGCGAACCGGAAGCCCAAGGACGACCCGTGGGCCACGCCGTCGACCTCCTACACGCCGCCGGCCAAGACCTTCGGCGACCGGGTGTCGGTCGCCAAGGACACCGTCACCAGCGCCGCCGGTACCGCCGCGCACAAGGCCGGCGAGCTCGCGGACAAGGCCAAGGACGTCGCGGGCGAGGCGGGAAACAAGGCCAAGGACACCGTCGGTGACGCCGCGGACAAGGCCAAGACCGCCGCCAGCAAGGCGACGGCGGCAGCGAAGGACACCACTGTCAGCGCCGCGGACCAGGCCAAGAACGCCGGGTCGGAGACGGTGGACGTCCTCGGGGACGTCGCCGACACCACCGCGGAGACCGCCGGCGACGTTGCCGCGGACGTCGCCGGGGCGGCCGCCGACGTCAAG
>NZ_DATBTV010000013.1:0-11603 GCF_036559105.1 Lapillicoccus sp.
CTCGGCGGGAGCGGCTGTTCCCGGACCAGGTCCGCGGTTGGCTGACCGTCGCGATCGGGGTGCTGGGCGGTCGCGGTCGTGGAATGGTCCCGCACCTGCTCACCGGCTCCGAGCACCAGGCGCTGGAGGCCGGCGAGGCGATTGTCCGGTACGCCAGGCGCCTCCCGGAGGCGGCCGGACGACCCCTGGTTCGTGCTCCTCGTGATGAGGGCACTCGGTATGCCGGTCCCATCGGCGGTGCTCCACCCGCGGCCACGGCCCACCGACCTCGACCGACACCCCCACGGGGATCGCGGCACCACCGAGACCGGCCACGGCGACCATCGCCGCCAGGCCGGCACCCATGCTGACCAGCGGCTCGTCGACGGTGGCCGTGGCCGGCCTAGGGGGTGCGGCAGCGGACCCCACGAGGTCGTGGCCGGTGCGCGTGAGGTGGAGGCAGACCAGACACGGCTGCGCCGGGTCGCCGGCGACCCATGGCCCGACGACCACGCGGGCGGCGTCGACCACGACCGGCAGCAGCGGTACGCCGCGGCGTCGCCACGGCTCGGCCCCCCGGGGGTCGACGGAGCGGGCGGCCAGGAGGACGAGGAGGTCGGGTCCGGTTGACCCACCCACCCGCAGTTCGGCGTCCAAGGTGTCCGCGGCCCAGGCGCCGGCCCGCACCAGGCCGACGCCGGCCGCACGCAGCAGCGTGGCCACCGACAACGACAGCGGACCCGCCCCGTCGACGACGACGAACCGCCCGGACACGCCTGCCGCGGCCGTCGACGTGACGGCGCCGGTCAGGTCAGGACCGGACGCCGGCCCGAAGGCGGGGGCGAGGCGGGGAAGCGCGGCCATCGGGGCGAGGCCTCCTGAACGGTCGCAGGGAGTGGTCGCAGGGACTGGAGTCGGGGGGAGTCCGCCTCGGAAATCTCGCACAGCCGCCTCGCGCGAGCGGGTCGTCGTCCACAGGCACGCTGAAGGGGCGGGACCCCGATGGTCCCGCCCCTTCCGGACGTGATGCTGTCGGACGCGACCCCCGGCCGCGTCCGGGAGTGTCAGGCCTTGCCGAGGATCCGGTTGAGGTTCGTGCCGCACACGGGGCACACGGCCTTGGCCATGCGCCGGCCGTTCTCGCTGACGACGACCTTGCCCTCCGCCTCGCGCTTCTCCTTGCACTTGACGCAGTAGAACTCGCCTGCGTAGGTCTCGTTGCTCGTCATAGGGGTTTGTCTCCTTGTCTGCCGCGCCACAGGTGGTGGTGCTGGACCACGTTCACCCTAGCGCCACCTGAGCACAAACCAACGAATCCTGAGCACGGGGCCACGCTTGCGGCGCGCCGTTCACGCGTCCGGGAGAGCGCTCTCTGGACGTTCTGGATCGGCACTCGGCGCGGTCCCGATCCAGCGCTCCAAACGGGAGGTTTCGGCATACGCTCGGTTCATGGCCGTGCCGCGATCCGGGAAGGAGACGGGACCGGCGCCGGGCGCTCCCGCCGACGTCCCGCCAGGCGCGGTCGCCGACGGTCCGCCCGCGGTCGAGGTCCGCCGCAGCGGCCGGCGGCGCCGCACCGTCAGCGCCTACCGCGAGGGCGGTCGGACGATCGTCCTCATCCCCGCCCGGTTCACCAAGGCCGAGGAGCGGCACTGGGTGGACACCATGCTCGGCCGGCTCGCCGCCGGGGACCGGAGGCGCCGTCCCGACGACGCGGAGCTCTCGGCGCGGGCTCGCGCGCTCTCCGCTCGCTACCTTGCCGACGCCGCGCGTCCCACCTCGGTGCGTTGGGTGGGCAACCAGATGAGCCGGTGGGGGTCGTGCACGCCCGCGGACGGCACGATCCGCATCTCGGAGCGGCTCAAGGGGATGCCGGGCTATGTCCTGGACTACGTGCTGCTGCACGAGCTCGCCCACCTGCTGCGCCCGGCCCACGACCGCGAGTTCTGGCGGCTACTGGCGACCTACCCGCGGGTGGAGCGCGCTCGCGGCTACCTCGAGGCAGTGGCGTCGGCCGCCGGGCTCGGCGCGGCGTGGCCGGACGACGAGAACGAGGTCGACTGGGAGCCGGTCGCGGTGGTGTCGGAGCCGACAACCCTGTTCTGACTGGCGTCAGCGCAGGACGCGAAGAGCGGCCGCGACGAGGCCGTCGAGCTCGTCGACATGGCCCTCCGGCAGCGCGTCCAGCGACCACCAGCGCACGTCGAGCGACTCTCCGCTGACCCGAGGCTCGGCACCCGGCGGCGCGATCGCCGCATACCGGATGTCGAGGTGCTCGCGACACCGCCCGAAGTCGCCGACGAGCACGTGGCGGTCGAGGTGCACCGGTACCGGGGTGACTCGAAGCCCATCGATCCCGGACTCCTCGGTCGCCTCGCGTTCCGCGGCCGCCCGCACGGACCGGTCTACCGTCTCGAGGTGGCCGCCGAGCTGGAACCACATCCGCGCGCGCCGATGGTGCGTCAGCAGGACGCGGCCCAGCTGCTCGTCGAGCACGAGACAGCTGGCCGTGAGGTGTTCGGGCGGCCCCGCCTTCCAGACACCGTCCGCGTGGTCGGCGAGGAAGGTGAGGTACTCCAGGCGCAGCACCTCCTGCTGCCGGTCGGCCGGCCGGTATGCGTGCAGGACGCGGTTCGCGTCCGCGTGCAGCGGGCTGGTGGTCGTCCCTGAGACGGTTCAGGCCTCTCGCGTCGGGCCGGACCCCGCGCCGTCGCCGCCTTCGCCGTCGTCCCGCAGCAGCGCGTCGAGGGCGGAGTCCACGTCGTCGCTGCCGCCGGCTTCGCGGCGCTTCTCCACGTAGCCCAACGGGTCGTCGAGGTCGGCTCCGGTCGGCGCGATGTCGGGGTGCTCCCAGGGGGCGTCGCGGAACTCGGCCCCCCCGGCGTTCTCCAGGGCCGCCCAGAGGTTCTTGGCGTCCTTGAGGCGGCGCGGCCGCAGCTCGAGCCCGACCAGGCCGCTGAACGTCTTCTGGGCGGGACCGCTGACCCGACGCCGGCGCAGGGCCTCGCCGAGCGCGTCCGCGTTGGGGAGGTGCCCGGACGTGGCCTGCTCCGTCACCAGGTCGACCCAGCCCTCGACGAGGGCGAGGGACGTCTCGAGCCGGCCGAGCGCGATCCGTTGCGCCGCGGTCGGCGTCGGTGAGAACAGCTTGTCGCGCAGCGACTCCTGGATCTGCGCCGGGTTCTGCAGGTCCATGTTGCGGACCTGCTCCTCGATCGCGTCGGTGTCGATGGTGATGTTCCGGGCGTAGTCGCGGACCGCGGCCTCGAGCTGCGGGCCGAGCCACGGCACCTGGGCGAACAGCCGGGCCCGGGCGGCCTCGCGGACGGCGAGGTAGAGGCGCACCTCACCCGGGTCGACACCGAGGCCCTCGGTGAAGGCGGCGACGTTGGCGGGCAGCAGAGCCACGTCTTCGCTGTCGAGCAGTGGCAGTCCGACCTCGGTGGCGCTGAGCAGGTCGGCGGCGAGTGCCCCGACGCCGGTGCCCAGCTGCGCCGAGAACATGCTCCCGGCCATCTGGCGCAGCGCCGGCTGCAGCTGGCCGATCAGGCCGCTCAGGTCCAGCCCCTCGAGACCGGGGATCTGCGGGAAACCCTCTGGCAGGCCGGCGCCCTCGCCGAGACCGCTGAGGCCCTCGGACTTCAGCCGCTCGAACTGCTCGTCCATGGCGTTGGTCATGGCGACCGTGACGCCCTCGGAGACGGGCTCGACGAGGCGGTGCCAGGTCGGCATGGTCGCCTCGACCCACTCCGCGCGGCTCCAGGCCAGGCCCTTGCCGTTCGCGGCGGGCACCGTGGTGACCGGGTCGATCCACAGGTTCGCCACGCGGACCGCGTCGTCGACCTCGCGCTGCTGCGCAGCGGTCACCGTGGGGTCGGTCTCGGACGCCACCGTCTTGCGGGCGACGTCGGTCGACATCTCCATCCGGGCCTCGGGGGTCTGAGCGCCGAACATCTGCTTCATCTGGTTCTGCATCATCGACATGACGCCCGAGTCGGTGGGGTCGATGCCCATCTGCTTCCACAGGTTCTGGATCGCCTCGCCGGCCCCGGCCATGCCGCGGTCACCGCCCAGCTGGCGCATCAGTGCGTCGAGGTCGGGAAGCTGACCACCCCGGCCACCCGCACCCCCGAGCTGACGGACCAGCTCACCGAGGTCGGGCATACCCTGCGTGCCGCCGCCGAGCAGCTGCTGGAACATTGCGCCGAGATCGCCGAAGTTCCCGTCGTCGTCGTCATCGTCGCTGTCCCACGGGTCCCGGCGGGCCGGCGGCTGCGAGCCACCGGACGAGGTGCCCGAGAAGCCCATCCGCGGCTGGCTCGGCGTGCCCTCGAACGGGTCGGCCGGCCCGGTGGGGCTGTCCTGGGGACCGTCATGGGGACCGTCATGGGGACCGTCATGGGGACCGTCCTGTGGCTGGTCGACGGCGTCGCTCCACGCGTCCGAGCTCGGGGTCTCGTCACGCTCGGGCTCGGCGGCCTCGTCGCGATCGGGTCGCTCGGCCATGGTGACTCCTGTTGCTCTGGGAGGATGTACCACTAGACAACCACGAGGAGTACCCGCTGAGTTCCCGCGTCCGTTCCTCCCAGGGCGAACCGCCGGGGTCGCGTACGCCCGTGGTGGCCGTCGCCGGACCGGGCGACGTCGTCGGGGTACCGGCCCTGCGGATCGCCCGGCTGCTCGCGGCCGCTCGCGGCCAGGAGGACGGAGTCGCGGAGGTACGCGTGCTCGCGCCGGTCCGCGGAGTCGTCGAGGGCACCCGCTGGCGGGTGGTCGACACCGACGGGCCGGGGGTGTCGACCGAGCTCGCCGGGGTCGACGTCCTGGTGTGGGTCGCGACGTGCACCGACCTCGCCCAGGCGCTGGTCCACCGGTCCGCCGACCGTCGTGCGGCGCTGCTGCGCACCGGCCGGGCGCTGACGCTCGCCGCGTCGGCGGCGGGGGTCGGCCATGTGCTGGTGGTGACGTCGGCCGAGGTCTTCGGCGCCCTCCCCGACAACGAGGTGCCGCTGCCGGACGACGCGCCCGTTCGGGCGGTGATCGACGACGGGTTCGTGGGCGACCTCCTCGCGGTCGAGGCCCTGGTCGAGGAGAGCCGGGAGCACCATCCGGACGTCCGCTTCACGCTGGTCCGCCCGGCTGCTCTTGTCGGTGCCGGCATCGACACCGCGCTGACCAGGTACTTCGAGGCTCCGCGGCTGCTCTCGATCAAGACCGGGTCGCCCGCTTGGCAGCTGTGCCACGTCGACGACCTCGCGTCGGGCGTGCTGTGCGCGGTGACCGGTGACGTGGTTCCGGCCGGCGCCGTGACCGTCGGGAGCGAGGGGTCGCTGACCCTCACCGAGGTCGAGTCGCTCACCGCGATGAGGCGTATCGAGGTGAGCGAGACGACGGCGACGAACCTCGCCACCCAGCTCCACCGGGTCGGGGTCCTGCCGGTTCCGGCCAGCGAGCTCGCCTATGTGGCCCATCCCTGGGTGGTCGGGTCGGCTACCCTCCGTGCGCGAGGGTGGCACCCGGCATACGACAATGGGACCTGCCTCGGTGTGCTCCTCGACGCGATCGGAGGGCGGCACGCCGTGGCCGGCCGCAGGGTCGACCGGCGGGACGCCGCGTTCGGAGCGGCCAGCGCCGCCGTGGCCCTCGGGGCGACCGCCGCGCTGCTGCGCCGGGCCCGGCGTCACTGAGCAGCAGACGGACACAGGACAACACGGCAGTGGTGGACGACACGGCAGTTGGGGAAGAGATGGAAGCGGGAACCGGATGACCACTGGAGCGGTGGTGCCAGGTGTGGTCCTGGCCGAGATCCGCGACACCCCGCTGTCGGTCGACGAGGTCGTCGAGGCGGTCCGGCATCCCAGCGCCGGGGCCGTCGTGACGTTCATCGGGTACGTCCGGGAACGCGACCATGGGGAGCCGGTCGAGGTCCTGGACTACTCCAGTCATCCCACGGCCGACCAGGTCGCGCACGACCTGGCCGCGCGCTTCGCGGCCGAGGGTCGGGTCGTCCGGCTGGGCGTCGTCCACCGGACGGGGCACCTCACCATCGGCGACATCGCTGTCGTTGCCGCGGTCAGCGCCGAGCACCGCCGAGAGGCGTTCGAGGTGTGTCACGCCCTGATCGACGAGTTCAAGTCCACGGTGCCGATCTGGAAGCACCAGACGTTCACCGATGGTTCCGACGAGTGGGTGGGGCTGCCGTGAGCTGGACCGGGTCGACCCCGCCGAGCGTCCTCGACCAGCCGCCACCGGCCGAGGACCCGATGAGGGTGCCCCGTGGACCCGCGACGGCCCTCGTGGTCGTCTTCCTCGGCCTCCTCCTCGGCGCCCTCGGCACGTTGATCCACGTGCCCTACGCGGTGATGAGCCCCGGCCCGATCTCCAACGTCCTCGGTACGACCACCCACAGCGACGGCACGACCAGCGATCTCATCGTGATCAGCGGCCACGAGAGCTACCCCACGACCGGATCGCTCGACTTCACGACGGTCCGGATCAACGGTGGCCCCGGGTACCCCGTCAACGTCTGGGCCGTCATCGGCGCGTGGATCGACCCGCACCAGGACGTCTACCCGGTCGACGTGATCTTCCCGCCGCAGCAGACCGCGGAGCAGGTGCAGCAGGAGAACCAGGCCGAGATGGTCGACTCCCAGCAGGAGGCCACCGCGGTCGCGCTGCGGGCGGCCGGCATCCCGGTAACCGAGAAGGTGAGCGTCGCGGCGGTCTCGCCCGACGCTCCGTCGGGCACGACGTTCCAGCCCGGCGACGTCTTCGTCTCCATCGGCGGTACCGAGGTGACCAGCGCCGACGTCGCCCGTCAGGCCATCCAGAAGGCCACGCCGGGCAGCACCATCGACGTGGTCGTGGAGCGCGGCGGGACCCAGGTCGCGCTCAAGGCCAAGACCGGCGCGGCCGGCGGCCGGACGGTGCTCGGCGTGGTCCTCAAGGTCGACTTCCAGTTCCCGTTCTCGGTCAAGATCGACGCGGGCAACGTCGGCGGCCCGTCGGCCGGGCTGATGTTCTCGCTCGGGATCTACGACAAGGTCACCAACGGCGCGCTCACCGGCGGCCAGAACATCGCAGGTACCGGCACCATCGACAGCTCCGGCAAGGTCGGCCCGATCGGCGGCATCCGCCAGAAGCTGGTCGGGGCCCAGCAGGGCGGGGCGACCTACTTCCTCGCGCCCGCCGACAACTGCACCGAGGTCCGCGGCGCGGTGCCGGACGGCCTCCAGGCGATCAGGATCGCGACCTTCGACGACGCCCGCGCCGCGGTCGAGAAGATCGCGGCCGGCGACCCGAAGGGCCTCCCGGTCTGCTGACCCGCCTACCGAACCGGTATGCGGCGCCAGCCGCTCAGTCGTCGAAGGTCGCCTGCAGAGCCGCCACCAGGCCGGGCGCCAGGTCGGTTCCGGTCGCCACCGCGTCGTCGGCGTCGTGCGCCCGCTGCCGGATGAGGCATACCGAGGTGCCGTCTCGCAGCACCGCGGCAAGCAGCCGGACGTCCTGACGGTCCGGGTGCCGGGCCAGCGCCTCGACGGCGGCATCGGAGTCGGACGGGAGGTCCCGCTCGGCGTCCGGCGGGACGACCACCCGCTCGACGACGAACGCGCAGCCGTCCACGTCCGGGGGCCAGGCGATCCGGCCGAGGATCGACTCGAGGCTCGAGGACTGGTGCAGCCCCTCCTGCTCGATCGCGGTCAGCGCATCCGGCGCCTGGTCGGCGATCGACAGTCGGGTGAGCAGCTGCGGCTCCCGTTGCACGAGCGTCGCCGTGCGGACCAGGGCGAACAGACGAGGCGGCTGGTCCCATCCCGCTCCGGCCACGTGACGCTCCGTGTCGAGCGCGACGATCGACAGCGGGTCCAGCACCGGACGGCGGGGAGAAGTCACCCGCGGCATCCTCGCACCAGTCCCGCTCGTCACCGCTTCCTGTGAACGCGGCAACGATTAGGCAACCAGACGCTGTGGAAGGGGAACCGGGGCGCGGGCCGCTCGTTGGGTGATACGTATGCTGGCCGTACCCCGGTCAGCGTGCTGCGGGTAGGCATGCTTGACGACTGCAGACAGATCGGGCTCGACTGGTGAGTGAACGCGACTGGTTCGGTGAGGACCCTGAGGCCGCTGGCCGGGGCAACGGATCCGGGGGAGGACAGCGAACCGCGACGCGGGATCGCCGGCGCAGCCCCCTGGTCACGACGCTGCTGATCCTCGTCGTCGTCGGCATCGCCGCGTCGCTGATCGCGCAGTTCTGGACCGAGGTGCTCTGGTTCGACTCGGTCAACTTCCGCCGCGTCTTCCTCACCGAGCTGGGCGCCAAGGTCCTGCTCGGCGTCGTCGGCGGGCTCTTCACCGCCGCGATCGTCGGCTCCAGCCTCTACATCGCCTACCGCACCCGCCCGATCTACGCCCCGACCTCGACGAGTCAGGACGCCCTGGAGCGCTACCGCGCCGCCGTCGAGCCACTGCGGCGGATCGCCATGATCGGGATCCCGCTCATCATCGGCCTGCTCTCCGGCCTCGGCGCCGCGGGGCAGTGGGATACGTTCCTGCTCTGGCGCAACGCGCAGCCGTTCGGCAAGACCGACCCGCAGTTCGGCATGGACGTCGGCTTCTACGTCTTCACCCTCCCGTGGCTGACCTTCGTCGTCGCCTTCCTCAGCATGGCGCTCATCATTGGCGTCGTCGTGGCCGCGTTCACCCACTACATCTTCGGCGGCCTGCAGTTCCAGGCCCGTGCCCGCCACACCACGTCGGCCGCCCGCCTGCACCTGTCGATCCTCCTCGCGGCGATCGTCCTGGTCCGGGCGGCCAGCTACTGGCTCGAGCGCTACTCGCTCACCACCAAGTCGACCGACCTGATGACCGGCATCCAGTACACCGACGCCAACGCGGTGCTGCCGACCAAGGCGATCCTCGCCATCGCGTCGATCATGTGCGCGCTGATGTTCCTCTCGGTCATCTGGACCAAGTCCTGGCGGCTGCCGATCGTCGGTGTCGTCCTGCTGCTCGTCGTGTCGGTCGTGGTGGGCGGGATCTTCCCGGCGCTGATCCAGTCCCTGCGCGTCAAGCCCAGCGAGAAGTCGTTCGAGGCGCCGTACATCCAGAACAACATCAACGCCACCCGAGACGCGTTCGGGCTCTCCAACGTCGACACCAAGCTCTACAACGCCGCCACGACGGCTACGCAGGGCCAGCTACGCAACGACACGACGACGGTGCCGGGCATCCGCATCCTCGACCCCAACGTCGTCGCGGCCACCTACAAGCAGCTGCAGGCGGGCAAGAGCTACTACCAGTTCCCCGACACCCTCGACGTCGACCGCTACACCGTCGACGGGCTGACGCGCGACACCGTCATCGCGGTGCGCGAGCTGGATCTCGACGGTGTGCCCGACGGTCAACGCAACTGGCTGAACGACCACACCGTCTACACCCACGGCTACGGCGTCGTCGCCGCCTACGGCAACCGCAAGGACGCCGATGGCAAGCCGGTCTTCTTCGAGCAGAACATCCCGTCGACCGGCACGCTCGGCGAGTTCGAGCCGCGGATCTACTTCGGCGAGCAGTCGCCGGACTACTCCATCGTCGGGGCGACCGCTGGCTCCTCGCCGCGTGAGTTCGACTTCCCTGACAGCTCGCCGGCCGGGCAGGCCAACACGACGTATGCCGGTCAGGGCGGCGTCCCGATCGGGAACCTCGGGGTCAAGGTGGCGTACGCCATCAAGTACCGGGAGATGAACTTCCTGCTGTCCGACGCGGTCAACTCCGACTCGCGGCTGCTCGACCATCGCACCCCCCGTGACCGGGTCCAGCGCGTGGCTCCGTGGCTCACCCTCGACGGCAACGCCTACCCCGCGGTCGTCGACGGCCGGGTGCAGTGGATCGTCGACGGCTACACGACGACGGCCGACTACCCCAACTCACACCTCACCTCGATCGACCAGGCGACCTCCGACTCGATCACCACGACGCGCACCTCGGTGCAGGCGGTCGCCGCCGGCCAGGTCAACTACATCCGCAACTCGGTCAAGGCCACGGTCGACGCCTTCGACGGCACCGTGCACCTGTATGCCTGGGACGAGTCCGACCCGATGCTCAAGGCGTGGATGGGCGCATTCCCGGGCACGGTCCAGCCGATGTCGGACATCAGTGCCGGCCTGATGGCCCACCTGCGCTACCCCGAGGACCTGTTCAAGGTGCAGCGCGAGATCCTCGCCCGTTACCACGTCACCGACCCGGGCACCTTCTACGGCAGCAACGACCTCTGGAAGGTGCCGTCCGACCCCACCAAGGACCAGCGCATCCAGGTCGACCAGCCGCCCTACTACCTGTCGATCGCGATGCCCGGGCAGGACGAGCCGCAGTTCTCGTTGACCACGACGTTCATGCCGTTCGGTACGCGTGAGGTGCTCTCCGGCTTCCTCGCGGTGGACTCCAACGCCGGGACGACCGCGGGGCAGCGACGGGCAGGGTACGGCCAGCTGCGGCTGCTCGAGCTGCCCAAGGACAGCAACGTCAGAGGTCCCGGCCAGGTACAGAACGACATCTCGTCGTCGAGCGTCCAACCCCCTGAGGGTGGCCTCGGCCTGTCCCAGTTCCTCAACATCCAGAAACAACAGGGGTCCAGCGTCGTGCTGGGCAACCTGCTGACCCTGCCGGTGGGCGGCGGTCTGCTCTACGTGGAGCCGATCTACGTCCAGGCCAACACGCAGTCGGCCTATCCGCTGAACCGCGCCATCATCACGGCGTTCGGCGACAAGCTGGCGTGGTCCTCGACCCTGGACGGTGCGCTCGACGCCCTCTTCGGCGGCAACTCGGGAGCGAAGTCCGGAGACAACACGCCCACGACCGGCACGCCGACGACACCACCGGCGACGGGTAGCGGCCAGACAGCGGACAACCCTGCCCTCACCAAGGCGCTGGCCGACGCCCAGCAGGCGGTCAACGACGCCGACGCGGCTCTCAAGGCCGGCGACTTCGCCAAGTACGGCGAGGCGCAGACGCGGCTCAAGGCGGCGATCGCTGCGGCGGCCGCGGCGGCACCGTCGGGCAGCGTGACGCTGACGCCCGGTGCGACGCCGAGCGCCACCGCGACGGCCACGCCCACCGCGACCCCGACCGGCTGACCCTTGGGTTCGTGCTCTGGACCGCGCTGAGCTCCGGCGCCGACCACCGCGAACCGCCACCGATTTGGATCCCCCCGACGGTGTCCGTAGACTAGGGGCATACCGACGCGGGGTGGAGCAGCTCGGTAGCTCGCCGGGCTCATAACCCGGAGGTCGCAGGTTCAAATCCTGCCCCCGCTACCACGCACCGAGGGCCCGGACGATCTCGTCCGGGCCCTCTGGCGTACCGCGAGCAGGCGCCCGCCGGGAGCCTTAACCGAACCGAGGCCCCAGCACTGTTGCCAGAGGTTGCCAAACGCACCTAGCGTGCAGAAGATGCAACGCGGCCCGTCGATCTACGACGTCGCGAAGGCAGCCGGCGTGGCTCCCTCGACGGTCTCCCGGGCGTTCTCGCGTCCCGGCCGGGTCAACTCGCGTACCGCTGAGCGCGTCTTCGCCGCGGCGCGCGACGTCGGCTACCGCTCCGAGGTGCTCCACGGGCTGGTCGGGCAGCGC
>NZ_DATBTV010000014.1:0-100370 GCF_036559105.1 Lapillicoccus sp.
CGACTGACTGGAAAAGCTGAGCTGACGCCGCCGGTCGGGCATGCAGTCGATCGCATGCCCGGCCGTTACGGAGTGGTTCGTCTCGCACATCACCAGGCGCACCGTGGCGACTCTGCTCGACGAGCAAGGCCTGTCAGCGCGGGCGATTGCCGACCAGCTGGGCCACGCCCGGCCGTCGATGACTCAGGACGTCTACATGGGTCGCCGGATCGCCAGCGATGCCGCCGCGACGTCCTTAGATGCCACTCTGGGCTCCCTGGTAGCCCGCCCCGGCGAGGCCGAGAGGGCCTGACGTGGTACGCGACGTGGTACGCGAGCCGTTCCCAGCGTGCGTGGCCCACCTGGCGCTGAGGGTTTCTGCGCTGGTCACCGCGGGTTTCGTGGAGCCGCCTATCGGAATCGAACCGATGACCTATTCATTACGAGTGAATCGCTCTGGCCGACTGAGCTAAGGCGGCGTGCACCCTGGCGGGCGCGGGGCACCACTATACGGACTGGCCAGGCGTTCTCCGAACCGAGCAACGAGCCTGCGCGCGGACCCGGCGGGGCCACGGACCGGCTAGCACTTCAGCCCGTCCTGCGGCACCGTTCCGTCGATGAACCAGCCGTCCACGGCCTTGTCCACGCAGGGGCTGGACCGGGGGTAGGCAGTGTGCCCGTCACCGTCGCGGGTGACGAGGACGCCGTGCGCGAGCTGCTGGCGCATTCGGGTGGCCCACTCGTACGGGGTGGCCGGGTCACGGGTCGTTCCGACGATGACGATCGGCGGCGACCCCTGAGCGGCGATGGGTGCGGTCGTGCCCGTCGCGGGGACCTTCCACACCCCGCACGGCACGTTGCCCCATGCGAGGTAGCGACCCCAGGTCGGGGCGTCCTGGCTCAGCTTCTGCGCGAACGCCTCGATCTGCGCGGGATCCGCGGTGTCGGCCTTGTCGAGGCAGTTGACCGCGTAGATCGCCTCCATGATGTTGCTCTGGTACTGGCCGCCCGGAGTGCGTCGGGCGTAGCTGTCGGCGAGGCGCATCAACCTGTTCCCGTCCCCCGACTTCGCGTCCTTGAGGGCGTCGGTGAGCTGCGGCCAGAGCGATGTGGTGTACATCGCCTGAGCGATCCCGGTCGACGCCCAGGCCTCGGTCAGCTGGGTGACCGTCTGGTCGTTGGTGACCGGCAGCGGCTGGGCGTCCAGGCCCTTGAGGAAGTCGCGGATCCAGGCCATCCCCTCGGCGCGGCTCTGACCCACCGGGCAGTCGGACTGCTTGACGCAGTTGTCGACGTAGGCCTGCGTCGCCATCTCGAACCCCTTGGCCTGTCCGCTGGCGAGGTCCTGTGGGGTGAGGTCCGGCGGAAGTGGTCCGTCGAGGACGAACCGGCCCATCTGGCCGGGGAAGAGGCCGGCGTAGGTCGCACCGAGCAGCGTGCCGTAGGACTTGCCGAGGTAGTTCAGCTTCGGCTCTCCGAGCGCCGCCCGGAGCACGTCCATGTCGCGAGCGGCCTCGACCGTCGAGACATGGCCGATGATCTTGGGGTTCTTCGCGGCGCACCCCTCGGCGAGCTTGGTCGCCTCGGCGATCAGCCCCTGTTCCTCGGCCGGTGTGTCCGGCGTCGCGTCGACGCCGCCGATGAAGGTGTCCAGCTCACGGTCGCCCACACAGTCGATGGGCGAGGACCGGCCCACCCCTCGAGGGTCGAAGCCGATGAGGTCGTAGCGGCGCCGGACGTCGCTGCTCACCAGCGAGCTCGCGGACTGCGCGACGTAGTCCACCGGAGAGGCGCCCGGACCGCCCGGGTTGTAGACGAGGGCGCCGATCCGCTGGTTGGACGAGCGCGCCTTGGACCGGATCACCGCCAGCTGCATCGTCTCGCCGGTGGGGTTCGCGTAGTCGATCGGGACGCGCAGCTTGGCACACTCGCCGCCGGTACAGCTGGCCCACTGCAGGCGCTGGTTGTAGAAGGTCTCCAGACCCGTCGTCCCCGTGGGCGGCGTCTGCGGCACGAACGTGGGCTCCCCCGACGAGCCGCCGGAGTCGTCGGTCGGCAGGAACGGCAGGACGAGGCAGGAGGAGAGGCTGAGTGACGCCACGACGGCACCCACCACCGCGAGAAGCGTCCGCCGACCCCGACGGCCGGGACGTTGGGGGGTCAGCAGCACCGGAGCACGGTAACCCGAGTCGTCTCCGCCGGGGGCCACAGTCGGTTCACGACGTGCTAACGACTGCAGGCCCGCGGATGTCCCGCGGGCCTGCCGTCGCAGCGATGGTCGATACGGTATGCGTCAGCGCTTGTACTGGACGATCGCACCCTTGCCGGTGGGTCCGGTGGCGAAGTCCAGACCCGAGAGGGCCGCGTACACGTAGGGACCTTGGGTCTCCAGGGCCAGTGGGCTGTCGACGGTCTTGAACGTGCTCTTGCCGCCCCACAGGCTGACCTTGGTGATCTTGCCGCCGAAGAGCTCCGAGACGTACGTCGTGCCGTCCTTGGCCACGGCGAGGTTGGTCGCGCCGGCGAAACCGGTGGCGAGCCGCCAGGACCACCCGGTCTGCGGGTTGACCAGGTAGACACTTCCGCGCGCTCCGAGGCTGGGGTCCTCGGGGCCTCCCGGCAGGGTCGAGACCCAGAACTGTCCGAACGGGCCGACCTCGACATCAGTCGGCACCGCCTCGAACCCGTACGACTTGCCGATGAGGCACTTCGCCGAGTCGGGCACGGGCACCGGGTTGCCGTTCTGGTCGACCGACGCCGAGTCGAGCAGCGCCTGGGTGATGGTCGTCTGCTGGGGCGGCAGGACCGAGATCGTCGAGACCTGCCCGGACGCCGTGACCTTGAAGATCGCGTTCGCCCCCGCGTCCGCGACCGCCCAGCTGCCGTGCCCGAGACTGGCCACCGCGTAGGGGTGCGAGTCGACGAGGCCCTGGTAGGTGGCCGACCCCCCGGTGACCTGACCGAGCCAGGCGCGCCCGTCGGCGCAGTCCGTGCCGGGCGCCAGCCCGTACGTGTTCTTCTGGTCCGGGTTCTTGGCGGTCTCGTAGGCCAAGATGTCGGCCACCGCGAGGCGCTTGGTCCCCTTCATGATGATGAGCTGGGCGTCGGTGTGCTGGAATCCTGACGCGTCCGTCCGGCTGGTCGTGTACGCCCACGTCCCGTCGTCGGCCACGTCGATGCCGGCCACGTCGACGTTCGGTTGGGCGCCCGGCGGCGCGGTGTTCTCCAGACCGGCCGCCAAGAACGTCAGCGACTGGTCGCTGTTGACGGCAAACACGGCGTTCTTGGCGCCGTCGGCGACGTAGACCTTGCCCTTGTTGTCGACGGCCATCCCGAACGGAAGCAGGACGTCCGTGGTCAGGGTCCGAGACCACCCCTTTGTCGGGTGCGCGTCGTGCCCCTTCGCCGAGGACGCCGGTGCGACGGCGATACCCACGGCCACGGTGGTGGCGCAGGCGACGATGATGCGGGTTCGGGTGAGCAGCATGGAGCCTCCTTCATCGGTTGCGGCCGACCCCGACGGCGACGTCCTTGGTCATGCTCCCGACCACGTCCCCGGCCGACCTAGCCAGAGTGTGGCGTGGGTCACGCTCCCTCGTCACCCGTTCCGGTGAATTCGAGCAAACGTTTTCAGTCGGTCGCGTTCCCACTCATCACGGTGATGGTCATCGCTTCCAGAGCCAACAGCGGCGCCACGTTGAGGTTGATCCGGTCCCTGGCCTCGCCAACGGCCTCCATCGACTGCAAGAGCTGTTCCGGGGTTCGCATCGCGGCCAGGGCTCGCACGACGTCGACGCTGTCCTCGTTGACCAGGTCGACGTTCGCGCCGATGCGCAGGACCAGGGCATCGCGATGGACGGACAAGAGGTCGACCAGGGCCCGGTCGACGGTGTCGCGCGCGAACCTCGTCGCGCGCGTCTTCTGTTCCTTCTCCAGGGCACTCAGCTGCGCGCGGATGTGCGGGGGCTGGGTGCGCGCGGCCGGGTCGGCGCCGAGTGTCTCCAGCAGCCGGGTCCGCTCGGCCGCGTCACGCTCCGCACCGGACGACGAGGACTCTTCGTCGGCGATCGACGCGAGGTCGGCGGCGGCCGCGATGGCGTCGCCGATGGTTCGTATGCGTCCGGGCATCGCGATGACGTCCCGCCGCCGGATCCGCGCCCCCTCGTCACGAGCCAGCCGCCGCGCGAGGCCGACGTGCGACTGGGCCGCGCGAGCCGCATACCGGGCCATCGCGGGGTCGATCCCGTCGCGCCGCACGAGCAGGTCGGCCACGTCCTCGACCGGCGGGGTCCGCAACCGCACATGCCGCGAACGGGACCGGAGCGTGATGATGACGTCCTCGAGTGAGGGTGCGCAGAGGATCCAGACGGTGAGCGGGGTGGGTTCCTCGAGGGCCTTGAGGAGGGCGTCGGCCGCTCGCTCGGTGAGCCGGTCGGCGTCCTCGACGATGATGACCCGCCACCGGCCGACCGACGGCCGCAGCCCGGCCTCCTGCACCAGCGCACGGGTGTCCTCGACCCGGATCGACAGGCCCTCGGTCGCCTTGACCGTCACGTCGGCGTGGGTGCCGTCGATCGCCGTCCGGCACTCGCGACACGTTCCGCAACCGTCGTCCGGGCACTCCAGCGCTGCGGCGAACGCGCGAGCGGCCACGGACCGGCCCGACCCGGGGGGGCCGGTGAACAGCCAGGCGTGGGTCATCGCGGCGGGGTCGGTCACGGCTCGGGTGAGCGTGGCGACGGCGGCCGGCTGGCCGATGACGTGGTCCCAGACGCTCACTGGTGCACCATCCTCACGTTGGTGGTTCTGGATGGACTGCTGATGCACCCCTGGTCCCCACCGGGCCATCGCCAGCGACGCTCGACCTTCGAGGTCCAGCATGAGTTCTGCGAGGTCCGGTGGCCCAGGACCCTCGGACTGGCTACAGGGCTGTGCGCCATCGAGCGCCGATCAGTGAGCGACCGGCTGCGGGGTCCCGGGACCACCGGGTGTTCTCTCACTGCTCGAACAGCGAGGAAACAACCATGAGTGTCACCCCTGAAGCCATCCCGGCGCGAGCGTGCGCGGGCGTGGACTGGGCCAAGGACGACCACGCGATCTGCTTCATCGACCCCGACGGCCTGGTTGTGGAGCGGTTCACCGTCCCCCACACCGCGGCCGGGCTCAAGACCCTGGTCCGTCGCCTGCTCGCCGTAGGCGTGGCCGAGGTCGGCATCGAACGCGGCGACGGGCCCGTGGTCGAGGCGCTGCTCCAGGCCGAGCTGACCGTGCTGGTGATCAGCCCGAACCAGGTCAAGAACCTGCGCAGCCGTTACGGGTCGGCCGGCAACAAGGACGACCGATTCGACGCCTACGTGCTGGCCGACGCGGTCCGCACCGACCGGCGCCGCCTGACCCCGCTGACCCGCTCCACCCCGGCGACCATCGCGCTGCGCTCCACCGTGCGAGCCCGCCGTGACCTGGTCGAGCACCGGGTCGCCGCCGCCAACCAGCTGCGCGCCCACCTGCAAGTCGTATTCCCAGGTGTAGTGGGCCTGTTCGCCGCGCTCGACTCCGCGGTCAGCCTGTCCTTCCTGGAACGCTTCCCCACCCAAAGCAAGGCCGACTGGCTGACCTCCAAGCGCCTGGCCGACTGGCTCGGCAAACTCGGCTACAGCGGCCGGGTCGCACCCGAGACCCTGCACCAGCGGCTGCTGGACGCACCCCGCGGCACCACCGACGACAACGCCCACGCTCACACCGCCACCACGCTCGCGTTCGTCGCCGTACTGCGCGCCCTGACCACCCAGATCGACCAGCTCGAAGACAGCGTCGCCGCACAGCTGGACGTCCACCCCGACCGCCACATCATGACCTCGCTGCCCCGCTCCGGGATGCTGCGCGCCGCCCGCCTGCTCGCCGAAATCGGTGACGCCCGCGGCCGGTTCCCCACCGCAGACTCCCTGGCCTGCCTCGCCGGAGTCGCCCCCTCGACCCGCCAATCCGGCAAGGTCAAAGCCGTCACCTTCCGCTGGTCCGCCGACCACCAGCTGCGCGACGCACTGTGCGACTTCGCCGGCGACTCCCGACACGCCAACCCCTGGGCCGACGACCTGTACCAACGAGCCCGCGCCCGCGGTCACGACCACCCACACGCCGTACGCATCCTCGGCAGAGCCTGGGCCAGCATCATCTGGCGATGCTGGCAAGACCAACTCGCCTACCAACCCGATCGGCACCAAGCCCTCCAACGCGTCCTCAACGAACAGGCCCGAAAAGTCGCCTGACCCGGACGCGGTTGACACAGGGCAACTCATGCGCCCACCTCCAGGGCGACTCCGGTGGCGCGCAGCCGTGCGACCACCCGAGCGTGGATCTCGTCCGGCGCCAGGGTGGCGTCGACGATGAGGTAGCGGTCGGGTTCGGCCTCGGCGAGGGCGAGGAAGTGCTTCCGGACCACCTCGTGGAAGTCGTCGCCTTCGGCCTCCAGACGGTCGTGCACGTCGCCGCGGCGGCTCCGGCCGGTCCCCGCGCCGACGTCGAGGACGACCGTGAGGTTCGGGACGAGTCCGTCGACCGCCCACAGCTGGATGTCGGCGACCTCCCGCGACCCGAGGTCGCGGCCGGCGCCCTGGTAGGCGATCGCCGAGTCGATGTAGCGGTCGGTGACGACCACCCGGCCGGCCTCCAGCGCTGGTGCGATCACCGTGTCGACGTGCTGAGCCTTGTCTGTCGCATACAAGAGCGCCTCGGCCCGCGGTGAGACATGGTCGCCGTGCAGGACGAGGTCGCGCAGCCGGGCCCCGAGCTCGGTGCCGCCCGGCTGACGCGTCTCGAGGACGTCGAGTCCGCCACGGCGCAGCGTCTCGGCGAGCAGCCGCACCTGCGTCGACTTACCCGCTCCGTCGCCCCCCTCGAACGCGACGAACAGCCCGGTCTGCGGCGTCGCCATGCCCGCGATGCTAGGCCAGACCGGGGTCAGCCGATCGGGCGCGGCCCACAAATGCGGTTGACCCTCACGTGGGGTCAGTCCGTAACGTGCCCGACCATGACCACGCAGCCGACACCCCTCCGAGAGGTGCGACGTCTGAACGACTGGGCTCCGGACGAGCCCGGCGAGCTCGTCGGCCTGCTGCTGCCCGTGGACGACGGGGAGTGGGTGCCCGCCACCGTGTTCGGGGCCGCCCTCGGGCCGGCGACCGACGAGGAGCTGGCCGAGTCGATCGTCCGCGAGCGCGGACTCTCGTCGCTGGCCGAGCGGTGGTGGGTCCGGGTCGGTGACGCCGACTGGCGCGAGGCGTGGCTGCTGGAGGTCAAACCCGACCGGATCCGGCTGCGTTGGGACGACCCGATGCTCATGCAGATGGGCCACGGCGAGTGGGTACGCCTCGACGAGGCACAGATCCAGCGCATCCCACCCACCTCCTGACCGGTCGCGGTCGCACTAGGGTGCGGCCATGACGGTCCGGGTCGGCTTCCTGCGCGCGGTGAACCTCGGCAAGCGGAAGGTCGAGATGGCGCGCCTCAAGGCGCTCGCCGAGGGCCTGGGCTACGACGACGTCTGGACCTACATCAACAGCGGCAACGTCGTCTTCGACGCGGAAGGCGTCCGTGCCACCGTCGAGAAGAACCTCGAGAAGGCCCTCGAGGACGAGTTCGGCTTCGAGTGCACGACCTTCGTCCGGACCGCGGCCGAGCTCGAGAAGACGCTGGCCGCAACGCCGTTCGAGGTCGGAAACGGGGACACGCACTTCGTCACCTTCCTCAAGAAGGCC
Source organism: Lapillicoccus sp. (assembly GCF_036559105.1). Lineage (GTDB taxonomy): Bacteria > Actinomycetota > Actinomycetes > Actinomycetales > Dermatophilaceae > Lapillicoccus. The sequence continues at coordinate 7,734 of NZ_DATBTV010000014.1, forward strand.
CCGTCCGCGAGCGCGGCCAAGGCCATCCAGGGACTGTCCACCGACTTCGACACGCTCGTCGTCCAGGGCGCGGACGTGCACTGGCTGATGCACGGCCGGTCGATCGAGAGCCAGATCGCCAAGCGTCACTGGGAGCAGATCCTCGGGCCGATGAGCTCGACCAGCCGCAACGTCAAGGCTCTGACGAAGCTCAGCGACAAGATCGCCGCACGCGCATCCGGGTGATAGCAGCCGGGACTCCGACCGCTATCACCCGGACCCGGCCTCAGCCCTGCGCCCCGGCGCGGTCGGCGTTGGCGTGGATCGCGTCCCGCACGTACTGCGCGAGACCCGGCTCCTGGTCCTCGTACGTTGTCGTGAACCGGGGGTCCGCGACGTACATGTCGCCGAGGTTCCGGTGGAACTCCGGCGTGATCTCGTAGAACCGGTCGTTGATGTGCCGACGGTGCCGCTCGGCCGCATCCATGGCCCGCTCGCTGGTCGCCGGAGCCCCGGAGCGCTTGGCCTCGACCAGCTCGGCGCCGATGGAGTCCATCTCCGCCTTGATCTCGACCCAGTCGGCCTTGCTGTACTGCGACGTGCGGCGCTGCGACTGCTTCCAGGCGTCGCTGTCACCCCACCGCTCCTCGGCCTCCGCCGCATACTCCTCGGAGTACCCGTCGCCGAACAGCTCCTGCTGCTCCTGTTTCGTCAGCTTGAGTCCTGACATCTCCTTCTCCAATGCTCGGTCGATGGCGGTGACGAGCTCGCCGAGCTCGTCCAGCCGGGACATGACCGCCGCCCGCTGGCGGCGCAGGTGGGACTCGAGATCGGCGCCCCTCGCGTCGAGCAGCTCGCCGATCTCCTCGAGCGGGAACCCCAGCCGCCGGTACACGACGATGTTCTGGAGCCGCTCGAGGTCCTGCGCGGTGTAGAGCCGGTAGCCCGCCGGCGTGCGTCCGCTGGGGTGCAGCAGCCCGATCTCGTCGTAGTGGTGCAGCGTCCGCACCGTCACACCGAGCTCGTCGGCCACCTGCCCCACCGTCCACGCGGCGTCCACCAGCACTCCTCCGGTCATAGGTTCAAGGGTCCGGCCTCACGTCGGGTGAGGGTCAAGTCGAGTATGCGGGCGTCGTTCCAGCAGCGTGGCAAGTCCTCGAGCGAGCGGACCGGGCGAGTTCGTCGTACGGTCCGGGGATGGTCGTGAAACGTCTCGTCGTCGCGCTCGTCGCCGCCGCTGCCCTCGTCCTCGCCTCAGCCACCGCCGGTTGGGCCGCACCCTCACCCACGGGGTCGGCCAACGCCATGGGCTACTACCTCGCACTCGGCGACTCGCTCGCCGCGGGGTACCAGCCGACCACCGGCGTCGACCGGGACGGGGGCTACACCGGCGACGTCCTGGCGGGGATCCAGGCGACCCGGCCGAAGACCCGGCTGGTCAACCTGGCCTGCCCCGGCGAGCGCTCGACGACGATGGTCTCGGGCGGGGTCTGCGCCTACGACGAGGGCAACCAGCTCGACCAGGCGCTCGCGTTCCTCCACGCCCACGGCCGGAACACCCGGGTGGTGACCGTCCAGGTCGGCGCGAACGACGTGCAGCGGTGCGTCGACCGGAGCACCCTGGCCATCGACCCGGTCTGCATCCAGGCCGGGATGGCCGATGTCGCGACGTACCTGCCGATGATCCTCGGCAAGGTCCACGCCGAGGCGCCCCACGCCCAGGTCGTCGTCCTCAACTACTACAACCCGTTCCTCGCCGCCTGGGCCATCGGGAACGCCCAGCTGGCCCAACAGTCCGCCGTGCTGCAGGGGACGCTCAACACGATCATCGGTGTGGCCGCAGCGTCCAGCGGCTCGACCGTGGCCGACGTTGCGACGGCGTTCCAGAGCACCAACTGGACGGTGCCGCCCGGTGGCGCCCTTCCGACCAACGTGTCGGTCATCTGCGCGCTCACCTGGATGTGCTCCCTCTTCGACATCCATGCCAACGACGCGGGGTATGCGCTGATCGGCCGGACGGTGGTGGCGCGGCTCGGCTGACCGAACCGCGCAACCCTGGCCTCCCGCTCAGGAGACGGGTGCCGCCTCGGGGGCCGGCATCGCCTCGGCGTCGCTGCCGCGGAGCATCACCAGGGTGACTGCGGCCGCGAGGACGAGGACGCCCGCCGCCGTCAGACCGGCGGTGTGCATCGCCGCGGTGTAGGCGGCCCGCCCCGCCTCCATGACGGCCTGGCCCAGGGCGCCCGGAAGCTGCGCCGAGACCGCGCCCGCTCCGGCCAGCGTCTGGCTGGCCTCCGCCGCTGCCGGCGCCGGCAGTCCGGCGGGCATCAGGAGATCGGCCTGGGTCCGGTAGACCGCGGCGAGGACACTTCCGAGCAACGCCAGGCCCAGTGCCCCACCGAGCTCGCTCGACGTCTCGACCAGGCCGGCCACCGACCCTGCACGCTCGGCAGGGGCCACGCCCACGACGTAGTCGGTGATGAGCGAGAGGACGGCGACCAGTCCGCCGGACACCAGGCCGGCCGCCAGCAGCACGAGCCACAGCGCGCTGGCCTCGTCGACCCGGCTGATCATCAGGAACCCGACGACCGACACGCCGAACCCGCCGGCCATGACCACCGGTCGCCCGAGCCGCGGAGCGAGCATCGCGGACACGGGCGCAGCGGCCCCCACGACGACGGACGGCACGAGGCTCCAGAGTGCCGCCGCGAGCGGGCTGAACCCGAGCACCGACTGGAGGTACTGCGTGAGGATCACGGCGTTGCCCATGATCGCGAACATCGCCAGGATGTTGACGACTACGGACCCGCCGAACCGACGCTCGGTCAGGGCGCGCACGTCGAGCATCGGCACCTCCGCAGCGAGCTGACGCCGCACGAAGGCCAGTCCGATGAGGACCCCGGCGACCGCATACAGGACGGCATGCGTCGACCAGCCGTCCGAGGCCACCGACTTGATGCCGGCGATGACCGGGATGACCGTGCCGAGGGCGAGCAACGAGCTGAGCCAGTCGAACCGGGCCGAGCGGACGCCCCGCGACTCGGGCAGGAGGAACGGCGCGCTGACGAGGAGCAGGAGCATGACCGGCAGGTTGATGAGGAAGACCGAACCCCACCAGAAGTGCTCGAGCAGCACCCCGCTGATGATCGGTCCGACGGTGACGCCGGCGGTCAGGGCGACGGACCAGATCGCGACGGCCTTGGTGCGGTCGGCCTCGGCGTGGAAGAGGTTGCGGATGAGGGCGAGGGTCGAGGGCATCAGGGTGGCGCCGGCGATCCCGAGCACGGCACGGGCGGCGATGAGCATCTCGGCCGACTGCGCGTACGCCGCGAGGAGGGACGCCGCGCTGAACGCGACGGCTCCGATGAGCAGCAGCCGACGCCGTCCGATCCGGTCGCCGACCGTGCCCATCGTCAGGAGCAGCCCGGCGAGGACGAACCCGTAGATGTCGAAGATCCAGAGCTGCTGTGTCGCCGTGGGCTGCAGGTCCTGGGCGATGAACGGCACCGCGAAGAAGAGGACGGACACGTCCATCGACGCGATGAGGATCGGCAGGATCAGCACGGCCAGACCGATCCACTCGCGGCGCCCGGCTCGTGGGGTCATGGGGGTCTCCTTAACTGCGTACCTAACTAACTGTTATTGATGTACGCAGAACTTACGACAGGAGATGCGTACCGCGCAAGCAGTTTCCGTATGCTGTTTCCGTGGCCGCCGTCGACCCTCCGCTCCCGCGGTACCTCCAGCTGCTGTGGGACCGCGCCGCGGGTGGGCGACGCGGGCCGAAGCCGGGGCGGACCATCCAGGAGATCGGCGCCGCGGGGGTGGTCGTCGCCGACCGGGCCGGCCTGGACGGTGTCTCGATGAAGTCGGTCGCGGCGGAGCTCGGGATGACGCCGATGTCGCTGTACCGGTACGTCGACTCCAAGGAGCAGCTGCTCGAGGTGATGCTCGACGCGGCCTACGGTCCGGCGGACCTGTCGATCGTGTCGTCCGGACCGTGGCGCGAACGGCTGACCCGGTGGGCGTGGGCGCTCGCCGACGCGCTGGTGCTGCACCCGTGGATCTCGGCGACGTCGATGACCACGCCGCCGCTCTCGCCCAACATCATCGGGTGGACCGAGGCCGGCGCCCGGTCGTTCGAGGGCATGGCGCTCACCAACCAGCAGAAGATGTCGTCGCTGCTCGTCGTGGACGGCTACGTACGCAGCCACGTCGCGATGTCGGTCGCCATGGGGTTCACCGGCTCCGAACCGGCGCCGCCCGATCCCTACGTGACCTTCCTGCCGCTGCTGCTCGACCCGGACCGGTTCCCCGCCCTGCTCGCGGCGTCACCGGCGATCACCGACGAGAGCGAGGGCGGGGACTTCTTCCGCGACGAGATGGGCTTCGGCCTGGACCTCATCCTCGACGGCATCGAGGCCCTCACCCACAAGTGACCCGCCGCCCCCCACGCGTCCGGCGGGAGAAGGCGGGGCGGTCAGTGCCAGCCGGCGGTGTCGACGCCGCCGGGGACGTCGCGCTCGGGATCGTAGGGCAGCCGGGTGAACCGGAACGACGCGAGGTCGAGGTGGCTCACGGCGCCGTCCGCGTCCCGGACCACGACCAGCGGCTCGCCCGCGTAGTAGCCCTCGAGACCGACCCAGGACCCGTCGGCCGCCTTCCGGAACCGGGCCCCGCGGCCCTCCCCCGGGACTCCCAGCTCGAGGCCGCCCTCGCCGTTCGCCTTGATCATCGTCACGGCCGGACCCCAATGCCACAGCCCGACCAGCTCGACCGCATCGGGGTCGGAGCCACCGGCGTACCAGGTCTCCGGCAGGACCGGTTCGCGCTCGCGGACCAGGGTGAGCAGGTCACGAGCGAACGAGACCGGCCCGCTGGTGGTGTTGCTGAAGATGACCACGCCGTCGCCGGTCTCGACGTCGACCTGGAGCCCCGCGAGAAAGCCGGGCATCGAGCCGCCGTGCCCCACGTACCGTCGCCCCTCGACGTTCCACACCTGCCACCCCAGGCCGTGTCCCGACACCCACGCCTGGCCGGGCAGGTCGTTGACCGCCTGGACGACGCACATCTCCTCGAGCGTGTCCTTCGCGAGGATGTCCCCGGTGTCGCCGCCGAGGAAGGCGGCCCACCGGCCGAGGTCGACCACCGTCGACCAGAGCTGCCCCGCGGGCGCCATCGCCCCGGCGTCGTGCTCCGGCTCGGTGAGCAGCAGGTCAGCGAACGGATGGACCGCCTGCCCGACCGCGGCCTTACCCGTAGGTCGCGTCGTCGTCCGCGTCATGCCCAAGGGGTCCAGCAGGTCGCGCTGGACGACATCCACCCACGAGAACCCGCCGGCCCGCGCGACGAGCTCGCCCAGCGCGGCGTAGCCGACGTTCGTGTAGTGGTACCGGCTGGCCGCCCGCATCCGCTGCACCGGGGACGGAGCCATGAGCGCGGCCCAGTCCCCGCCCGGCGTGCGCTCCCACCAGGGCCCGTCGGTCTCCGACTGCAGCCCGGAGGTATGCGTCAGCAGCTGCGCGATCGTCGCGCGGCCGAACGCACTGCCGGGTACGTGGTCCTCGAACCGGTCGTCGAGGTCGAGCCGCCCCGCGTCGCGCAGCCGCATGACGCACACCGCCACGAACGTCTTGGTGATGGAGCCGATCCGGTACTGCGTGTCGGCGTCGGCGGCCACCCCGTCGGCGCGCCCGTCGAGGGTGCCGCGCGCGTCCGACCACACCAGGTCGCCGCCGCGGACGATCCCGGCGGACACCGACGGCAGCCGGACCTTCCGCTGCTCGACGGCGAGCCGGGCCGAGAGCTCGCGAGCGGTCGACGGTTCGAGCGTCGCCACCGCGCTCAGGCCTTGCGGGCCGACGCTCGCGCCGTGGACGTCGACCCGGCGGACCGGGCCGCAGCCGTCTTCTTGGCGGTCGTCTTCTTGGCCGTCGACTTCGTGGTCTTCTTCGCCGCTCGCTTGCGGGTCGTCGGACCCTTGGCCCGCTTCTCGGCCAGCAGCTCGAACCCGCGCTCGGGCGTGATCGACTCGGGGTCGTCGTCTCGTCGCAGCGTGGCGTTGGTCTCGCCGTCCGTGACGTAGGCCCCGAACCGCCCGTCCTTGACCGTCACCGCCTTGCCCGACACCGGGTCCGTGCCGAGCTCCTTGAGCGGAGCCGCGGCGGCGCGGCCGCGCTGCTTCGGCTGGGCGTAGATCGCCAGCGCCTCGTCGAGGGTGATCTCGAAGAGCTGCTGCTCGGTCACCAGGGACCGCGAGTCGGTCCCCTTCTTGAGGTAGGGCCCGTAGCGTCCGTTCTGCGCGGTGATGTCGACCGACGTGCCGTCATCCTCGGCGACCGTCCCGACCACCCGCGGCAGCGAGAGCAGCTGCAGTGCGGCGTCGAGGTCGATCGTCGCGAGGTCCATGTCCTTGAACAGCGAGGCGGTACGCGGCTTGGCCTTCGCCGCCGCCTTGCCGCGCTTGGGTGCCGCGTCGTCGGTCTCGAACTCCGGCAGCACCTCGGTCACGTAGGGCCCGTAGCGACCCGCCTTGGCGATGATCTCGTTGCCGGACAAGGGGTCCCGGCCGAGCACCCGTCCGTCGTCGGCGGCCGCGTCGAGCAGCTCGCGCGCCTTGGCCGGAGTCATCTCGTCGGGGGCGATGTCGTCGTTGATCGTGGCGCGGCGCGGCGTCTCGGGCACCGCCGGCGCCTCGTCGAGGAGCACCTCGCCGGTTCGCGCGTCGACGCCGAACGGGGTGACCTCTTCGACGTACGGTCCGTAGCGACCGACGCGGACGACCATCCCGTCGCCGAGCTGGATCGTCGAGATCTCGCGGGCGTCGATCTCGCCGAGGTCGGCGACGAGCTGCTTGAGCCCCTCGGCCGAGCCCGCCTCGTCGCCGAAGTAGAACCGATCGAGCCAAGCGACCCGCTGCTCGTCGCCGTTGGCGATCCGGTCGAGGTCCTCCTCCATGGAGGCGGTGAAGTCGTAGTCGACCAGCCGCGGGAAGTGCTCCTCGAGCAGCCGCGTGACGGCGAACGCCAGCCAGGTCGGTACCAGGGCGTTGCCGCGAGTGCCCACGTAGCCACGGTCCTGGATAGTGCCCATGATCGACGCATACGTCGACGGGCGCCCGATCCCCTTCTCCTCCATGGCTTTCACGAGGGTGGCCTCGGTGTAACGCGGCGGCGGCTGGGTCTCGTGACCGTCGGCCTCAGCGCGGACCACCGCGAGCGGCGTGCCCTCGCCGAGGCGGGGCAGCCGGCGCTCCTCCTCGGCGATCTCCTTGCGCTTCTTGGCGACGGTCTCGTCGCGGCCCTCCTCGTAGGCGGCGAGGAACCCCCGGAAGGTGATGACGGTGCCGCTGGCGGTGAACTCCGCGGTCCGCGCGACCTCGACGCCGTCCAGCGTCGCCGTGAGCTTCACGGTCGCGGTCGAGCCCCGGGCGTCGGCCATCTGGGAGGCGACGGTCCGCTTCCAGATCAGCTCGTAGAGCGCGAACTCGTCGCCGCGCAGCTCACCGGCCACCTGCGCCGGGGTGCGGAACCGGTCACCGGCCGGGCGGATCGCCTCGTGGGCCTCCTGCGCGTTCTTGACCTTGCCCGCATACCGGCGCGGCTCGGCGGGCACGTAGTCGGCGCCGTAGAGGTCGCGCGCCTGGCTCCGTGCGGCGGTGATCGCGCTCTCCGACAACGTGATCGAGTCGGTACGCATATAGGTGATGTAGCCGTTCTCGTAGAGCCGCTGCGCGACGCGCATGGCGTTCTTCGAGGACAGGCGCAGCTTGCGGGACGCCTCCTGCTGGAGCGTCGACGTCGTGAACGGCGCGGCCGGACGACGCGTGTAGGGCTTCTCCTGGACGCTGGTGACGACGACCGGCGCCTCCTGGACGGCGGTCGCGATCCCCCGGGCCATCGCCTCGTCGAGGTGGACGACCGACTTGTGCTTCAGCTCTCCGGTGTCGGCGAAGTCGCGCCCGGTGGCGACGCGGTCACCGTCCACGGCACTGAGCCGCGCGGTGAAGGCGTCGGACTCGACCAGCGCGCCGGAGCTGGTCCGCGTCGTGAACTCGCCCTCGACGTCCCAGTAGGACGCGGCCCGGAACGCCATCCGCTCGCGTTCGCGCTCGACGACCAGACGGGTGGCGACGGACTGCACGCGGCCGGCGGACAGGCCCTGGCGGACCTTGCGCCACAGCACGGGCGACACCTCGTAGCCGTAGAGGCGGTCGAGGATGCGGCGCGTCTCCTGGGCGTCCACCAGGGCGGTGTCCAGCTCGCGGGTGTCGGTGACGGCGCGCTGGATCGCCTCGCGGGTGATCTCGTGGAACACCATCCGCTTGACCGGCACGTGCGGCTGGAGGGTCTCGAGGAGGTGCCACGCGATGGCCTCGCCCTCGCGGTCCTCGTCCGTGGCGAGGTAGAGCTCGTCGGCCTGCTTGAGCAGCCGCTTGAGCTCCGCGACCTTCTTCTTCTTGTCGTTGTCGACGACGTAGTAGGCCTCGAACCCGTTGTCCACGTTGATCGCGAACTTGCCGAACGGGCCCTTCTTCATGTCGACGGGCAGCTCCGACGGGTTCGGGAGGTCACGGATGTGCCCCACCGACGCCTCGACGTCGAAGTCCCCTCCGAGGTAGCCCGCGATGGTCTTCGCCTTGGCCGGCGACTCGACGATGACGAGCTTGCGGCCCTTCCCTGCTGCCACGATGTCCACCCCTGATCTCCCGTCCACGTGCAGCGGATTCGTCGCTGCTCCGACGTGGGCCGGATGCACACCGTAAACCCTCGGCCCGAAAAGTCCATTCCGTTCGAGGTAGTTGACGGTTCAACTTGACGCTATAATGATCACGTGACATCTCAGCCGGTCCTCTACCTCAGCCACGGCGCACCGCCGCTCGCTGACGACCCGGTGTGGACGCGCGAGCTCGCGCAGTGGTCCGGCGGGCTCGACAAGCCGGCCAACATCCTCGTCGTCTCCGCCCACTGGGAGGAGGCGCCGCTCGCCCTGTCGTCCACCACCGGCGCGGGCCTGTTCTACGACTTCTGGGGCTTCCCGCAGAAGTACTACGACGTGACGTATGCGGCGCCGGCCGCCGCCGCGCTCGCCGACGAGGTGGCGGCGATCGTCGCCGCGCCCGGTCAGCCGGTGCACCGGGACGAGAGCCGTGGGCTGGACCACGGCGCGTACGTGCCGCTCGTCGAGATGTTCCCCGACGCGGACGTGCCGGTCCTGCAGATGTCGATGCCCACCCTCGACCCGCGCGCGCTGTTCCGGCTGGGCCAGAAGATCGCGCCGCTGCGCGACGCCGGCACCCTGATCATCGGGTCCGGGTTCACCACCCACAACCTGCGCGAGTTCAACCCGGCGAGGCCGGCCGACGCCCCGCCGCCCGGCTGGTCGGCGGAGTTCGACGCCTGGGCCCGGGAGGCGATGGCCCACGAGGACGTCGACGCCCTGCTCGACTTCCTCGACAAGGCGCCGGCAGCGCGGGTCGCCCACCCGCGGACCGAGCACTTCGCCCCGTTGTTCGTGTCGCTGGGCGCCGCCTACGGTGCAGACGGCGGGGGCTTCGACAGCCGGAGCGTCATCGACGGGTTCTGGTTCGGCCTGTCGAAGCGGTCCTGGCAGCTCGGCTGACGAAATTCTGCCCCGATCTGTGACGATGCGGGAATGGTTGCCTCACCCGACGACTTGGCCTTGAGGTGACAGCCCCCACACAGACGAGCGCCGAAGCCGGGGTCGGACTGCGGTCGGAACGCGGACCGGTGCTGCTGGCCCTGATGGTCTCCACCGGCCTCATCGCCATCGACGCGACCATCCTCGCCACGGCCGTGCCGTCGATCGTGCGCGAGCTGGGCGGGTTCTCCTCGTTCCCGTGGCTTTTCTCGGTCTACCTGCTCGCCCAGGCCGTGTCGGTCCCCGTCTACGCCAAGCTCGCGGACACCGTCGGCCGGAAGCCGTTGATGCTCTTCGGAATCGCGGTGTTCCTGCTCGGCTCGGTGCTCTGCGGGCTCGCCTGGAGCATGCCGGTCCTCATCGCGTTCCGGGCCCTGCAGGGGTTGGGCGCGGGCGCCGTGCAGCCGATGTCGATCACCATTGCCGGCGACATCTACAGCATCGCCGAGCGCGCCCGGGTGCAGGGGTACATCGCCAGCGTCTGGGGCATCTCCTCGGTGGTCGGACCCGCGCTCGGCGGGCTCTTCGCCCAGCTGCACCTCTGGCGCTGGATCTTCTTCGTCAATATCCCGCTGTGCCTGCTGGCCGGCGTACTGATCTGGCGCAACTTCCACGAGAAGGTGGAGCGCCGTCCGCATCGCATCGACTACGCCGGTGCCGTGCTGCTCACCAGCGCCATGACCCTGCTCATCCTCGGCGTGCTCGAGGGCGGTCAGGCGTGGGCGTGGAGCTCGCCGACGAGCATCGCCGTCTTCGCCGTGGGCACGGCGCTGCTGGTCGGCTTCGTGTTCGCGGAGCGACGGGCCGCCGAGCCGATCCTGCCGATGTGGGTGCTCAGCCGGCGGCTGTTGCTGACCACCAGCCTCACCGCCCTGGGTGTCGGCGCCATCCTCATCGGGCTCACCTCCTACGTCCCCACCTACCTCGAGGTCGGGATCGGGTCGGCTCCCCTCGTCGGCGGGCTCGCGCTGGCCGCCCTGACGCTCGGCTGGCCACTCTCGGCCGCCTTCTCGGGCCGGCTGTTCTACATGAAGTACGGGTTCCGGCCGACGGTCCTGATCGGGATGGGTCTCGTCCTGCTTGGTGCCCTGCTGCTCGCCCTCCGCGCCCAGACGCCGCAGGTGGCCGTCGTGGCGGTCTCCTGCTTCGTCATCGGGCTCGGGCTCGGCCTGGTGGCCGCCCCGAGCCTCATCGCCGCCCAGGCCAGCGTCGGGTGGGCCGATCGTGGAGTCGTGACCGGCGCGAACATGTTCGCTCGCTCGATCGGCAGTGCCGTCGGCGTGGCGGTGTTCGGCGCCGTCGCCAACGCGGTGCTCGACGCGTCCGGCGGTCCGACCAACCCGGATGCGGTCATCGACGCGGGATCGGCGGTGTTCATCGCCGTGCTCGTCGCCACGTTGCTGACCATCATCAGCGCCGTGGCGATGCCGAAGATCCGGGCCGACGACGCCGAGCTGAGCCGGCACGAACCCGCCGCCGACTCGAGCTAGGTACGGATCGGGGAGCACGAACGGCGTTCCCACGCCGGCTTCGCTCCCCGCAGACCAATCGGCGCTCGCCGCCTACGCCACGACCCACCGCTGTTCGACGACGAGGATCGCCACGGACCCGATGATCAGGGTCACGAGCTCGGCGAACCCCGACACGGGACCGAGCCACGTCGCCGCGACGAGGACCGCGCCGCCGACCACGCGCACTCCGGCTCCGGCCCGGCCGACCGCCCGACGGAACGCGCCGAACCCGACCCAGGTGACCCCGACCCCACCGGCCAACAACGCCGCGTACCCGATGTCGAGGGGCGCGGTGGGGTGCTCGAGCGCGTGGTGGAGTCCGGCGGCGGCCAGGACGATGCCGAGCAGGACCACGACGAACGCGTAACCGAAGGACCAGAGGGCGACCGCCTGCTGCCGCTCCGGAGCGACGCGCTCCAGCGTGTGCTCGGCGGCCTCGTCCTCGTGCGTGCCGAAGTACGCCCAGTAGAGCAGCGCCGCCAGTCCCAGGCTGACCGCCGCGAACATGACCTGGGCGACCCCGATCGCGGTCTCACCGCTGCCCACGCCGACGCCGATCGCGAGCACCGACTCGCCGAGGACGATGAGCAGCATCAGGCCGTGGCGCTCGACGAAGTGTGCCGGCCGCAGGGTGAAGGCCGGCCCGGAGTCGCGGCGGGACACCGACGTTCGTGCCGCCAGCTGCGGCAGCAGCGTCTCGGACGCCAGCGCGGCAACCCAGAGGACGACGAGGGCGCCCCCACCGACGACGGCGCCCACGAGGATGAGGACTGCGGCGATCCCGTTGCCGACGCCCAGCTGCACGACCATGCCGGGGGTGACCCGCTCGGCCTGCGTGAGGTACATGGCGGTGTGGACTCCCGCCACGATCAGGTAGCCGACCGCGAAGACGACTCGGTCGGTCGTGTAGGCGTGCGGGATGGCCAGCGCCATGGTGAAGTTCCCGACCATCCCGACCAGGAGGAACGCCCGACGGACGGGAGTGACGGGCGGCGCCGCGTTGGTGAGCCACGCGTACCCGCCGTACATCCACCACATGAGCAGGAGCAGCAGGACGACCCGACCGACCCCACCCCACCCGTGGTCCTGGCCCAGCGTGGCGGTGAGCTGGGTGACGGTGAAGACGAAGACGAGGTCGAAGAACAGCTCGAGCGTCGTCACCGACCCGGCGACCGCCGCGGTGGGGTCACGACGCCGACCGACAGGAAGTCTCGGCATCCCGCCAGCGTAGATAACCGGTGGACCGGGCTCCGCGGCGCGGATCATGCTGGGGTCGACCACACGACGGAGGAGAGGGACATGAAGAGACCCCAAGGCTGACCAGCAGCCACGCAAGGAGCTCACCATGTCCAGCCGCGCCGTCCTCTACCGCCGACGGTTCCTCAACCGTCCCCGCCACCACCTGGGTGCCCACGCCATCGCCGAGGTCGACGTCGAGCGACCCGACGTGGGCGCCCCGTACGTCGACGCGCCTGCACCTGTCCGACTGCAGCCGTCACATCACCCTGGACTTCTCGGCGTACGACCGTCGCGAGGCCGAGAACGCCCTCCGCAAGGTGGAGGTCCTGCGGGCCGTGCTCGACGACCTCGAGGCCGGGTTGGCTCGGGCTCTGGCCGACGCCGACCTGACCCCGCGACGCTAGTCGAGGTGATCAGCCGCCGTCTCCGCCTTGGGGCTGCTGAAGTCACTGAGGTTGCGCACCTGTCGGCTGACGGCGTCGCTGGCCCGGACGACCTGCTCGGCGAGCATGCGGCGCTCGGCCCATCGCCGCTCCCGGTCACGCAGGGCACGCTCGATGCGCCCCATCTCCTCGTCGCCGACCTCGAACCGGTATGCCGCCGCCACCATCCGCGCGAGGCTCGCGCGGTAGTCGTGACCGCGGGCGACGAAGACGCCGGGCTTGAAGTCGATCGCGTTGACGATGTCGATGAGGACCACGAGCATCGTCGTGTAGGGCATCCACATCGCCGACTCGGGGACTCCGGGGGGGTTCGGGCGTCGGGTCGGTAGCCAGCTGGGGCGCATCAGGGCGAGCCGGGGGGTGAACTTCGTGATGGGATCCTCGGGATTGTCGAGCAGCACGACCCGGGCGGGCGTCGTACGGCCGGCGGTGACGGCCTGCCACTGCTCGTAGTTCGCGACGTGGACGACCTCACCCTTCGGGTCCTCCTCCTCGGGGTGGATCCGCCACTCCCGCTTCCACTGGCTGCCGGCCGGTGTGCCGAGGAACAGCGCGGCGTCGATCCCCGCCCGCTCGAACCCGGCCGCTCCTTCGTGCAGGAAGCAGCTCTGCAGGGTCTGGGCGCCGAGCGACTCGCCGAAACCGACCAGCCGTGGGCGCTGGTCCGCCGGCAGCGCCCGGATCCGCCAGGTCAGGGCGTTGATCAGCGCCAGGTTCTGCTCTCGCGCGATCCGGACGCGGTCCAGCGAGAGGTAGGAGGGGCGAAGCGAGTACTGGAGCCCGACCGTCGCGCAGTCACCCCGGCTGAGGTACTCGACCGCCTCGATGGCGACGTAGTTGATGTAACCCGTCCCCGTGGGCGAGAACACACAGATGACCGACCGCTCGAACGCGCCGAGCCGCTCCATCTCCTCCATCACCAGGGTGACTCGCCCGTGGACGGTCTCCGCGGTCTCCAGCCCGGAGTAGCAGCGGATCGGCGCCTTGACGTCCTCCAGGGGCACCCCGGCGACCTCGGCGATCTGCTTCTCCGGCAACGACATGGCCACGAACCGGACGCCCTCACGACCGAGGGTCTGCCAGTCCACCTCCGAGTTCGGGCCGCCGCTCACGAAGTGCGACGTGGGCGCACTCGTATAGGCCTTGTCGATGGCCGATCCACCGGCCTCGGCCTGCCGGTAGAGGTACTCCCAGCCCACCCCGACCGCCGTGACCACCCCGCCGAGGACCAGGGTCCGACCGACCAGGGTCGCGTAGGGACCGCTTCCGGGGATGTAGCGGTCGATCATCCGCGCGACGAACCGGGAGAGCGCGAGCTCGAGGTCACCGGCGACGTTGAGGATCACCGAAACACCGAACCCGAGCGCGATCGACGCCGGCAACGAGGTGGCGCCGATCTCCTCCTGCTTGCGCTCCGGGCGCAGCCGCTCGCCGGTAAGGGGATCCTGCGACAGCGCGGCGCGGGCCTCGACCACCGCGTCCTCGGAGTGGAAGCGCCGCACCAGCGCGGTGGCGATGCCGGTCCCGACGAGGAAGCCCGCCATCGGCATGACCACCCGGATGACGGGGTACCGCCGGCCATACCGCTCGTCGACGAACTCGGCGGCGGTGACGATGAGCGTGGCCGAGCCGATACGAAAGCTGCGGATGGCGACGGTCCGGCCCGCGCGTCGCCGGAACGACTCGCCCCCGCGCTGGCGCAGCGCGGCATGCCCGACCGCCCCCGCCACGGTCGTCCCCGCCGCGACGGCCGCCTCGACGGTCCGGACGGCGCGGGGCGAGTCGTGCCCGGTCCAGGCGCAGATCAGCCGAGCCGCCAGCCGGTGCCGGGCCTGGGCGTTCATCACCAGGGTGTGCTGCAGCGTCGACGCCACTCCGGTGAGGGCGACCTGTTCCTTCAGGCCGCGCGGCATCAGCCCGGGCATGAAGGACGCCCCGGCGGTGACCGTGGAGTACAGGGCGGCGGCTCGGCTCGCCGCGCTGTCTCCCACGAGGATCTGGCCGAGCGCGGCGAGGGGGCGGGAGTACGACCTCATGATCCCGATCATGTCGTAGACCGACTCGGGCCAGGCACAAACGTGGGGGTATGCGCGGTGTCGCCACCGCGCATACCCCGGTCCGCATCGGGCCGGACTACTCCTTGGGCGCCATCCGGCCGGCGCCGGCCATCATGCCGCCGCCCGCGCCGGGTCCGGCGAGCGCCGCGGCCTCCTCGTCGAGGTCGTTGGCGGCGCCGCTGAACTGCGCGGCGTACAGCCTCGCGTAGGCCCCGTCGCGGATGAGCAGGTCGGCGTGCGAACCCTGCTCGACGATGTGACCGTCCTCCATGACGAGGATGACGTCGGCGTCGCGGATCGTCGACAGGCGGTGCGCGATCACGAAGCTGGTCCGGTCGCTGCGCAGCGCGGCCATCGCGTGCTGGACCAGCAGCTCGGTACGCGTGTCGACTGACGACGTCGCCTCGTCGAGGATCAGCAGCTCCGGCGCGGCCAGGAACGCCCGCGCGATGGTGAGCAGCTGCTTCTCGCCCGCCGAGATGTTGCCGGCCTCCGAGTCGAGCTTCGTGTCGTACCCAGCGGGCAGCGAGTGGACGAAACGGTCGACGTAGGTGGCCCGCGCCGCCTCGAGGATCTCCTCCTCGGTGGCGTCCGGACGCGAGTAGGCGATGTTGTCCCGGATGGTCCCCTGGAACAGCCAGGTGTCCTGGAGGACCATGCCGATCCGCGAGCGCAGGTCGTGTCGCGTCATGTCGGTGATGTCCACGCCGTCCAAGGTGATCCGGCCGGAGTTCAGCTCGTAGAAGCGCATGATGAGGTTCACGAGGGTCGTCTTGCCAGCCCCGGTCGGCCCCACGATGGCGACGGTCTGGCCCGGCTCCACGCACAGGTCGAGGTTCTCGATGAGCGGCTTGTCGGGCGTGTAGGAGAACGACACGTCCTCGAAGGCGACGCGGCCCTTGGACGCTCCCACCTCGGCGGGCGTGGTCGAGTCCGGGTCCTGCTCGGGCGCGTCGAGCACGTCGAACACCCGCTCGGCCGAGGCCACCCCGGACTGGAGCAGGTTGGCCATCGAGGCCACCTGGGTCAGCGGCTGGGTGAACTGGCGCGAGTACTGGATGAACGCCTGGACGTCACCGAGGCTCATCGTGCCGGACGCCACGCGCAGCCCACCGACGACGGCGATGACCACGTAGTTGAGGTTCCCGATGAACATCATCGCGGGCATGATGATGCCGCTGATGAACTGGGCGCCGAAGGCCGCGTTGTACAGATCGTCGTTCTTCTTCTCGAACTCCGCCTGCGTCTCGCGCTGACGCCCGAACACCTTGACCAAGCCGTGCCCGGTGAAGGTCTCCTCGACGATGCCGTTGAGCTGACCGGTGGTCTTCCACTGCTCGACGAACAGCTTCTGCGACCGCTTGGCGATCATCGCCGTGATCCACATGGAGATCGGGATGGTCACCAGCGCGATGAGCGCCAGCGACCACGAGATCGAGAACATCAGGGCGACCACGGCGACAACGGTGAGCAGGGAGGTCAGCAGCTGGCTGAGCGTCTGGCTCAGGCTCTGCTGGATGTTGTCGACGTCGTTGGTCACCCGGCTGAGCAGCTCGCCGCGGGGCTGGCCGTCGAAGTAGGGCAGCGGCAGGCGGTTCAGCTTCGCCTCGACATCGGCCCGGAGCTTGTTGATGGTGCGGGTGACAACCCCGGCGAGGATCCAGCCGGACCACCACTGGAGCAGCGCGCCGACGAGGTAGAGCGCCATGACGAAGAGCAGCACCCGGGCGAGCTCGGTGAAGTCGATCCCCTGACCAGGCACCAGGTTCATCCCCGAGATGAGGTTCGCCTGCTGGGTCTGCCCCGAAGCCCTCAGCTGGTCCACGACCTGTTGCTGGGTGACTCCAGACGGCATCTGCTTGCTGAAGAACCCCTCGAAGATGATGTTGGTCGCGTGGCCGAGAATCTTCGGTCCGATGGCCGTGAGAGTGACGCTGGCAACGGCCAGCAGGACGACGACGGCGACGAGCATCCGCTCGGGTCGCAGCCGCCGCATGAGCCGCTTGGCCGAGGGGCCGAAGTTCTGCGACTTCTCGCCGGGCATGGCCATGCCCATCGGGCCTCGGCCGCCACCCATGCCTCCGGCCCGGTTGGGACCTCGGCGAGCCTCAGCCGCCTTCTCCTCGGCGGACTTCACGCCCTCTTCGCTCATGCCGCGACCTCCGCGCTGCGCTGCGACTCGACGATCTCCCGGTACGTCTCGCAGGAGGCGAGCAGCTCGTCATGCGTTCCCAACCCGACGACGAGGCCGTCCTCGAGGACGACGATGTGGTCGGCGTCGATGATGGTCGACACCCGTTGCGCCACGACGATCACCGTCGCCTCTCTCGTGATGGGCCTCAGCGCTTGGCGCAGGCGGGCGTCGGTCGAGAGGTCGAGCGCCGAGAACGCGTCGTCGAAGAGATAGACCTCCGGCTTGCGCACCAGCGCCCGGGCGATGGCCAGCCTCTGTCGCTGGCCGCCCGACACGTTGGTCCCGCCCTGGGCGATCGGCGACTCCAGCTGGTCGGGCATCCGCTCGACGAACTCCTTCGCCTGGGCGACCCGCAAGGCCTCCCACAGCTCCTCGTCGGTCGCGTCCGGGTTGCCGTAGCGCAGGTTGCTCGCCACCGTGCCGGTGAAGAGGTAGGGGCGCTGGGGAACCAGGCCGATCCGGGACCACAGGGTGTCCAGGTCGACGTCGCGCACGTCGACACCGCCGATGGTCAGGTGGCCACCGGTGATGTCGAAGAGCCGCGGCACGAGGTTGACCAGTGTGGTCTTGCCCGCGCCGGTGGACCCGATGACCGCCGTGGTCTTGCCCGGCTCAGCCCGGAAGGTCACGCCCTGAAGCACCGGCGCCTCGGCTCCGGGATAGCGGAAATCCACGTGGTCGAAGACGATCTCGGATCCGCGGCGGATGTCGGTGACCGCCTCGGTCGGCGCGGCGACCGAGGACTCGGTCTCGAGCACCTCCCCGATGCGGTCGGCGGACACCGATGCCCTCGGGATCATCATCGCCATGAAGGTCGCCATCATCACCGAGATGAGGATCTGGATGAGGTAAGCCATGAAGGCGGTCAGCGAGCCGACCTGCATGGCGCCGCTCTCGACCCGGCCGGCCCCGAACCAGAGCACGCCGACGGTCGACGCGTTGAGGATGATCATGACGATCGGGAAGATCAGCGCCTGCAGCCGGCCGACCCTGAGGGCCGTGCTGGTCAGGGTCGCGTTGGCCACCCCGAACCGCTCGGTCTCGAAGTCCTCGCGCACGAAGGCGCGGACCACGCGGATGCCGGTGATCTGCTCGCGCATGACCCGGTTCACGCTGTCGATCGAGGTCTGCATGAGCCGGAACTGCGGAATCATCTTCCGGATGACCAGGCCGACGGCGATCGCCAGCAGGGGGACCGCAACGGCGATGATGACCGACAACGGCACGTCCTGGCGCAACGCCATGAAGATGCCGCCGATCATGCTGATCGGCGCCGAGACCATGATTGCCAGCGCCATGAACACGACCATCTGCACCTGGGTCACGTCGTTGGTGTTGCGCGAGATCAGCGTGGGGGCGCCGAACTTCGAGACCTCCTGCGCAGAGAAGTCACCGACGCGGTGGAAGATCGCCGAACGCAGGTCGCGGCCCAGCGACATCGACGCGCGGGAGGCGAGGTAGACCGCGGCAATGGTGGCGACGATCTGGACGACGCTCACGCCGAGCATCCACACGCCGGTCCGGATGATGTAGCCGGTATCGCCCTTGGCGACACCGTTGTCGATGATGTCGGCGTTGAGGGTGGGCAGGTAGAGCGCGGAGATGGTACCGATGAGCTGGAGCACCAGGACCCCGGCGAGCTCACCCTGGTAGGGCACGAGATGGGTGCGGACGAGCCGGACGAGCATCAGGACGCCTTCCTGGTCACGCCGTCGAGGACGACGGAGACGATGGTCTGGGGCGGGAGGATCTGGCCTTCCGCGATGTCGGGGTGGCTGGCTGAGAAGGTGAACAGCCGCAGGTACGTGACCAGCTCGGCGGGCGTACAGGTCAGCTCGTCGGCCGACGGCTCCACGAAGGCCAGCAGTCGGCCGGGGCTGCCGCGCCAGGCCGACTCGTCGGCCGGGTCCTGCTGGTCCACCGGGACGTGGCCGGTGTCCGGCCGGCACCCGCGGTGCTCCTCTCGGTCCGACGGCGGCGCGGTGAGACCGAGGGCGCTCATCACGCCGAAGATCTCGGTGAAGCGGCCCTGCAGGACGGCGACGAGGGCGACCAGCCGTTCCCGGAGCGGCTCCTCCAGGTCGATCGCCTGCATCTGCAGCGAGATCGCCGCCGGGCAGAAGGTCTCACCGACGACCGCCTCGACAAGGCGCTCCTTGGTGTCGAAGGCCCGGAAGATGGTCCCCTCGGCGATCCCGGCCGCCTCCGCGATCTCTCGCGTGGTCGGCATGGTCCCGTTGGCCGAGATCAGGCGCAGCGCCGCCCGGACGATCGACACCCGCCGTTCAGCGGGCGGCAGGGCCGAGGCGCGAGGACTCACGACGGCAGCATAAATGAGTGAGCGCTCACTCACAAGCGTGTTGTCTCCGGTCAGATCCGGGCCCCCCGCTGCCACATGCTCCACTGTCGACCCTGACCCGGGGGGAGGGTCAAGTGAGTTATGTCATGAGCCGCGCCCGGGCCGCCGGCTCAGGGCGCGCTCGAGGTGCTCGACCCGGTTCGTCGTGAGCGGGAACGCCACGTCGGCGTCGGCGTCGATGCCGTCAAGGGCGTCGAGCACCCCGAACAGCAGCGGCTTGGCCATCGGCCCGAACGACCGGTCCTCGGCGATGAGGTCGCAGTCCTCGAGGACGACGATCGCCGGCCGGCGAGCGTGTCCGGTGGGACGCCGAGGTGCTCCTCGAGGACCCGGAGCAGGTTCGGGCCCGCTGCCGTCGTCGGGTTCCAGGCCCTGCATCAGCAGGCGGCCGATGCGGCGTACGTCGCGCAGGGTCCGGCGCATGTCGTCGGTCGTGCCGACCTCGTCGTCGGTGACGGTCATCCCGCGTCCGCACGACTCAGGGGCGGTCGGCCGCGACCCAGCCCTCGGCCGGCACGAAGTGCGCGACGTTGGTCATCCGGCGCTGGATGGCGGCGATCTCGCGGACGGCCTCCGCCACCAGGCTCCGGTCGATGGACGACAGCCGGTCAAGGGTCAGCAGGTCCGAGGGCCGGTCGCCGCTCTGCCGCTGCAGCAGCTGGTACCTCAGCCGGAGCCGCTGGAGGAGCCCGAACACCTCGACCAGCGTCTCGGCGCGGTCGCTCGGCAGCATCTGCGACCCGGACGCCGCTCGCAACCGCTCCACGGTCGGCAGGGCCGGGGAGCCGACGGCGAGGGCCGCCCAGCGCGCCAGGTTCACGACCGGGAGGACCGCGTGGGCCTTGATGGAGAACGTCTCCGGTCGGCCGCTCAGCACCTTGCGCCAGGACCGCATCCGAGCCCGCGACGCGAGCGACTCCTCGAGCAGCAGCCGCATCGTGCCGGGGTGACGCCGCAGGTCGCCGAACACCGCGGTGGCCGCGGGCAGGCCGGGGTCGCCGTGGATCGGCCGGCCGTCGACGAGGAGGGAGGTCATCATGGCGCCGTTGTCGGCGACCGGGGTCGCCAGCCACTCCTCCGCTGCCGCCCGCCACTGGGCGTTGGTCCGCGCGAACGTCGGGTGCGAGGCCGTCGCCCCGTGCCGGTCACCGCGGACGCCCGACCGGGACAGCACCTCCTCGACCTCGGCGAAGACGGCTCGGTATACGGGAATGTCCGCCTCGGGCACGCGGTCGTCGAAGGCGACCGCGCAGTCGACGTCGGAGCTGAGCACCGCCTCCCGCCGTCCGTTGCTCCCCAGCGACAGCCAGGTGAAGGCGTCGACGTCCAACTCGGGGTGCTCGGCGAAGATGAGGCCGATCGCACGGCGGACCAGGGTGTCGAGGATCGAGGAGTAGACCGCGATGACCCGGCCGGTGGCCAGTCCGCGGGCGAGCAGGTCCTCGAGCACCTCTGGCGTGCGGTGCGCTCGGTCGACCAGCTCGTCCGTGGAGGCCGCCCGGCGGAGCTGCTCGTGCAGGGACACCCCGGCCGTGGTCGGGGAGACGGCGAAGTCCCGCGGTGCCACGACCCCACGCAGGGCACCTCCCGGGTCCGTCACCAGGAGGAACTCACCGTCGCGGTCGAACAGGTGGATCAGTGCCTCCGCGGCCGACGACCCGCTCATGACGCTAGGCGGCGACGACGTCATCACCTCACGCACCGTGGCTGACCCGGGTACGCCGTCGACGAGGACGTGCCGGCGCAGGCCGGCATCGGTGACCAGGCCGTAGGTCTGTTCCCCCAGGTCCACGACCGCGTAGGGGGCGCCGTCGGCGGTCATCGACCGGGCCACCTCGGCGACCGTCGTCTCCGGCGGCACCACCAGAGGAGCGGTCCGGACCAGCTCGTCGACCGTGCTGTAGGTCGGCCCCACCTCCGGTCGCACCGGGATGGCCGCCAGCCGCCCCGCCAGGAACCGCGCCCCGAGGCGCGACGTGAAGACCGGCAGTGCGGCCGCCTCCGGGATGCGGGCGACCGTCGACGGCACCGCGGCCACCGCCCGCGGTCCGATGGAGCGTTCGGTGAGCATCGCCGAGAAGCCGAAGAGGCCACCCGGACCGAGCACCTCGCCGGGGGGCCCGCCGAGATGCGCCGGGTCGTTCCACAGCTCAACTCGCCCGCTGACGACGACGTAGACCTCAACACTCGCCGTGGCGAACGCGTCGAGCACCAGCTCGCCCGGCGCATACTCGTCGACCCGCGCTGCACCGGCGAGCGCGGCGCGGGTCTCCTCGTCGAGACGGTCGAACGGCGGGTATGCGGCGAGGAGCCTCCCGAGGTCCGCCCCGGGCGGGGGCGTGCTAGCTCCCCGGCGTCGGCGGGCTCGGGATGACGTAGCCGGACGGCCCGACCGTGTTGTCGAGCACGGTCTTCCAGGTGCCGTCGGCGATGTACTTCTTCAGGGCGTCGTTGACCTTGGCCACCGTCGCGCTGTCGCCCTTGGGCAGGCCGACCCCGTAGCGCTCATCGGTGAACCCCTTGCCGACCACCTTGAGCAGGCCCTTGTACTCGGGCAGCGCAGCGAAGCCGGCGAGGATCACGTCGTCGGTCGTCACCGCGTCGATCTGCCCCTTCGCGAGCGCGTCGACGCACTCGGAGAAGGTCTGGTACTCCTGGAGCTGGATCCGGCCGATGTAGTGCTCCTTGACGTAGGCCGCGGACGTCGTGTTGGCCACGGAACAGAGGTTCTTGCCGTCAAGGCTCTCCGGGCCGGTGATCTCCGCGTCGTTGCGCCGGATCAGCAGATCCTGGTGCGCCACGAAGTACGGCCCGGCGAAGTCGACCTTCTGCTTGCGCGCGTCGGTGATCGAGTACGAGGAGAAGACCATGTCGACCGACTTGTCGACCAGGAGGTTCTCGCGCTGGCTGGGGTTGGCCTCCTTCCAGGTGATGTTCTCCGGCGGGACGCCCATGGCCGCGGCGACGTACTTGGCCGTCTCGACGTCGAACCCGCTGTAGGTGTTCCCGCTCTTGAGCCCGATCCCGGGCTGGTCGAAGGAGATGCCGATCGTCATCTTCCCGGTGCCGGTGGCCTGGGGCGTCGGGATGGCACCGCCGGACGAGCAGCCGGCCAGCACGGCGGACAGGGTCGCGACGACGGCAGCGGGCCACAGCCGCCGGAACCGCCTGGTCACGAGTCGTCCTTGCCGTGCGGCGGCTCGAGCAGGTCAGGGTCGATCGGTGGCAGGAGCAGCGGGTCGATCGGCTCGTCCTCCAGGTCGATGAGCCTGGTGCCGTAGGTGGGACCGGTGTCGGACCACACCGCCTTGAGCCGGTCACCGGTGTTGGCCACGACCTTGGGGCGCACGACCATCCAGCCGAGCTGGAGGATCACCGCGATGAGCGGGATCCCGAAGACCACGACGAGGAAGTCGGTCTTCTTCCAGAAGTAGGGCGAGTGCTGCCAGCCCTGGACGGCGAGACCGATGACGACCAGGACCAGGAAGGCGAGGCCGACATAGCTCGTCCAGGGATACCCGGGCGCCTGGAACGGACTCTTGGGGATGATGCCGAGGTTGACCAGCTTTCTCAGTCTCAGCTGGCAGATGAAGATCGTTGCCCACGTGAAGAGGACGCCGAGCGCCGCCGCCTCCAGGGCGATCTCGAAGGCGTCGGGGGTGACCGCGTTGAGGACCGCCCCGAAGACGAAGACGACCGAGGTCATGACGATGCCGGCCCACGGCACCCCCGAGCTGCTCATCTTCAGCGTGAACCTCGGAGCCTGCTTCGACATGCCGAGGCTGCGCAGGACCCGCCCGGTCGAGTAGAGCCCGGAGTTGAGGCTCGACATCGCCGCGACGATGAGGATCGCCTGGATCGCGGCGGCCATCCAGTCGAGGCCCATCCGGTCGAAGATGGTCACGAAGGGGCTGATGCCCGACTTGAACTCACTCGTCGGAAGCATGCAGACGATGAGCAGGATCGAGCCGCAGTAGAAGACGGCGATCCGGAAGATCACGGCGTTGATCGCCTTGGGGACCTCCTTGTCGGAGTTCTCCATCTCACCGGCGGCGATCGCGACCATCTCGATAGCGGCGTACGCGAAGACGACTCCGGACATGACGAGGATCGGGCCGTACCAGTGGAAGGGGTCCTCGCTCGGCCAGAACCCGCCGGGGTTGCTCCAGAGGTTCTGGATACCGGCCTGGTGGCCGCCGATGTCGAGCCTGAAGGCCACGACGACGAGGCCGACGATGAGGAAGACGACGATCGCGGTGACCTTGAGGATCGACGCCCAGAACTCGAACTCGCCGAAGGCGCGCGCCGAGAGCAGGTTGATGAACAGCACGACGGCGAGCGCGATCAGCACGGTCGCCCAGGTCGGCATGGTCGGGAACCAGAACTGGACGTAGAGGCCAACCGCCGAGAGCTCGGCGATGCCGGTCAGCGCCCAGTTCAGCCAGTACATCCAGCCGGTGACGAAGGCGGCCTTCTCGCCGTAGAACTCCCGCATGTACGACACGAACGCGCCCGACGTCGCGCGGTGCAGGACCAGCTCGCCGAGGGCCCGCATGAGGAGGTAGGCGATGACACCGACGAACGCGTAGCTGAACAGCAGCGCCGGTCCCGTGCTGGCGAGCCGCGACGCCGAGCCGAGGAAGAGGCCGGTGCCGATGGCACCGCCGATGGCGATCATCTGGACGTGCCGGCTGCCGAGGGACTGCTTGTAGCCCGCTTGCTCCGCATGCAGTGAGTCGGCGTGACTGGTTTCTGTGGTGGTCATGTAACCGTCCTCAGCGCTCGTTCTGCCCCGAAACTGTGGTGTCGATCAGGGTCATCATGTCCCTGTCGGACCCACCGGCGGTTACATGGCGGTAACAGACTTCATCTGGATCGCTTCATGCTCAAACGAGCAGGCCGTCGGCCACCAGCTCCCGGAGGAGCGGAACGGCGGCGGCCGTCATGGCCGCCTCGGGCTGCTCCAGGAGGGACGCGATCGCTCCGAGGGCCTGCCGCGCGGTGAGGGTCCCGTCGCAGACGCCGACCAGGGCGGCCCCCACCGTGTCGAGCGGGACGGTCAAGCCCAGGCCGCCGCCCTGCCGAAGCCGGATGACTGACGGGTCGGCTGCGCCGGGCCGCGCGTGCCGCTCCTCGGTGACGTCCGGCGCGCACGACCAGGCGACGTCGAGGAGGGCGTGGTCGTCGTGTTCGGCCAGCCAGGTACGAGCCCGAAGTCCGGCGTCGACGGTAGGCCCCATCACGTGGGCCACCGGGCCGCGGTGGTCGACGAGGTCGGTCCAGGGGGGTCGTGGTCCGGTCGGGCGCTGGAGAGCGACCACCCCGAACCCGATGCGCTCCACTCCCCGGGCGGCGAAGTCGGCCAGCCACGCCGCATACAGGTCCTCGTACCCGGGCGTGCCGCTCCTGGCGCCGGCGTCCCCGGCCCAGAGCTCGGCGTACTCGGCCGGGTCCTGGTCGTCGCGCTGCACTACCCACGCGTCGAGGCCGGTCCCGTCGAGCCACGACGTCCAGACGTCGCGCCAGGTCTGCCCGTCGCGGGTCTCCCAGTTCCCGATGAACAGGCCGACGCCGCCGGGTTCGAGATGATCGCCCACCGTGCGGACCAGCTCTCGGACGACGGCGTCGCCGACGAGGCCGGCGTCGCGGTACTCGTAGGTCACGACACCGGGGCGTCGGGGCGTGATGACGAACGGCGGGTTGCTCACGACGAGGTCGAACCGTTCGCTCGCGACCGGGTCGAGCAGGTTCCCGGCCCGCAGGTCGACCGGCACCTCGGCCAGCGCCGTGGTGAAGCGGGCGAAGGCGAGGGCGCGCTCGGAGACGTCGGTCGCGACGACCGTGCCACTGTGCCCGGCGAGGTGCAGGGCCTGCACCCCGCAGCCGGTGCCGAGGTCGAGAGCCCGCCCTACGGGCCGGCGCGGTGTCCACTGGGCGACAGTCATCGAGGCCGGCCCGACGCCGAGGACGTGGTCCGGGGGCAGGGGGCCACCCCGGGCGATCTCGGACTCGTCCGAGACGACCCACCAGTCGTGGGCCTCGTCGCCGTAGGGGCGCAGGTCGCAGAGCGCTCGCGCGTCACCGGCGCTGAGCTCGACGAGACCCAGCGCCCCGGCCCCGACCGCGGTCAGACCGGGCAGGGCGCGGTCGAGGTCGGCCGTGGCGACGGGCATACCGAGCGCGAAGCAACGGGCCATGACGGCGACCGGGTCGGTGACCCTGCGGGTGGCCAGGTCCGCGGCCAGTGGCTGCTCCCGGTGGAGCGCCGCGTCCGCGACCGGCCCGAGGACGGCGCGGACTCCGTCGACCGTGTAGCCGGCGCCGGCCAGATCCGCTCGGAGGGTGGCCAGGCCCGCGGCGTCGGCGCGCGGCGGCGGGGGCGACTCGGGCGGCGGCACGCCTCACCGTATGCCGGTGGAGACGACGCAGGGCCCACCCGGTGGGTGGGCCCTGCGTTCGGTTGGTGCGGGTGAGGCTTCGGGTCAGACCCGGGACTGCTCCTCGTCCGCCTCGGCGCTGGCCCGGACGACCTCGTCGTCGTCCGCTCCCGTGACGTGGTCCTCGGCCTCGGGGCTCGCGGCGAGCTCGTCGTCGTCGAGCGGCTCCTCGTCGTCGATGTCGTCGTCGTCGCCGCCGAACGAGATGTCGCGCGACCGGGAGACCGCCACCGCGGCCACGACGATGATGAGCGCGACGAGGGCGATGCCGTAACGGACCAGCGGGTTCGCCGAGTTGCCGACGGTGAGGATCACGATGGCCGGGGCGATGAGCACCGAGACGAGGTTCATGACCTTGATCAGCGGGTTGATCGCCGGGCCGGCGGTGTCCTTGAACGGGTCACCGACGGTGTCACCGATGACGGTGGCCTCGTGGGCCGCTGAGCCCTTGCCGCCGTAGTGGCCGTCCTCCACGATCTTCTTGGCGTTGTCCCACGACCCACCGGAGTTCGCGAGGAACACGGCCATGAGGCACCCGGTGCCGATGGCGCCGGCCAGGAACCCCGCCAACGCGCCGATGCCAAGGCCGAAGCCGACGATGACCGGCGTGAGGGCCGCGAGGAGACCGGGGGTGGCGAGCTCGCGCAGCGAGTCCCGGGTGCAGATGTCGACCACGCGGCCGTACTCGGGCTTCTCGGTGTAGTCCATGATCCCGGGGTGCTCACGGAACTGGCGGCGCACCTCGAAGACGATGGCGCCCGCGGCGCGGGTGACCGCGTTGATGGCGAGGCCGGAGAAGAGGAACACCACCGCGGCACCCAGCAGCAGCCCGACGAGCGTGCTCGGCGTGACGATCTGGGTGTTGAACATGTCCTGCACGAACTGGCTCGGCGCCTCGGTGATCTGGTTCGTGCTGAGCAGGTTCTGGACGGTGGAGCTCCACGCGTCGGTGAACGAGCCGAACAGGGCCGTGGCGGCCAGCACCGCGGTGGCGATCGCAATGCCTTTGGTGATCGCCTTGGTGGTGTTTCCGACGGCGTCGAGGTCGGTGAGGATCCGCGCACCCTCGGCGTCGATGTCGCCGGACATCTCGGCGATGCCCTGGGCGTTGTCGGAGACCGGGCCGAAGGTGTCCATGGCGACGATGACGCCCACGGTGGTCAACAGGCCGGTACCGGCGACCGCCACGAAGAACAGCGCGAGCGAGACCGAGCCGCCGCCGAGCAGGAACGCTCCGTAGACCGCCGCCCCGATGATGACCGCGGTGTAGACGGCCGACTCGAACCCGACGCCGATGCCGGCCAGGATGACCGTGGCCGCACCGGTGCGCGAGGTCCGGGCGACGTCGCGGGTGGGCCGCTTGTCGGTGCCGGTGAAGTGGCCCGTGAGCCACAGGATGATCCCGGCCAGGACGATGCCGAGGATGACGGCGACGGCGGCGCGGATGCGCAGCCCGTCGACGCCGGCGACAGCGGCACCCGAGGCGGCGTCCACGCTGTCCGGGGACGCGGTCGGCAGGTAGAGGAAGACCGCGACGACGGACAGGACCGCCGAGATGACCGCCGAGGTGTAGAAGCCCTGGTTGATCGCGGACAGCGCGTTCTGGCCCGGCTTCACCCGCGTGATGAACACGCCGATGATCGCGGTGATCGCGCCGATAGCCGGGATGATCAGCGGGAAGACGAGGCCCTGGGTGCCGAGGGCGACCGAGCCGAGGATCAGCGCGGCGACCAGCGTGACCGCATACGACTCGAAGAGGTCGGCGGCCATGCCGGCGCAGTCGCCGACGTTGTCGCCGACGTTGTCCGCGATCGTGGCCGCGTTGCGCGGGTCGTCCTCCGGGATGCCCGCCTCGACCTTGCCGACGAGGTCGGCGCCGACGTCGGCGGCCTTGGTGAAGATGCCACCGCCGACCCGCATGAACATCGCGAGCAGGGCCGCGCCGAAGCCGAAGCCCTCGAGGACCTTGGGAGCGTCACCCTTGAACCAGATCACGACGACGGCCGCGCCAAGAAGTCCGAGGCCCACCGTGAACATGCCGACGGTCCCACCGGTGCGGAAGGCGATCCGCATACCCGCATCACGGTCACCGTCACGAGCAGCCGAGGCGACGCGGACGTTGGCCTTGACCGCGAGCGACATGCCCAGGTAGCCGATGAGCGCCGAGAAGACCGCGCCGACGACGAAGAACGCGGAACGGCCGATCTTGATGCTCGTGGTGTCCGCAGGCAGGATGAACAACAGCGCACAGACGATCACGACGAACCAGACCAGCGTGGAGAACTGACGCCGGAGGTATGCCTGAGCGCCCTCCTCCACCGCTGCGCCGATGGTCTGCATGTTCTCGGTACCGGGGTCGGTCGCCAGCACCTGACGTCGAAAGAACAGGCCGAACACCAGGGCGATGACTGCGATGGCGAGCACCGCGTAGACAAGGACCAGGTTGCTGCCTGCCAGGTCCAGCGGTGTGGCCGCTGCCGGGGCAAGGTTGGGCATACTGCACTTCCTCCTTGAGGACGCTCACTCACCCTCGAGTGGACGAACCCGTGTTTAGCCCCCAGAAGTGAGCACAGCAGGAACGCGCGGGTGATTCGCGGGGAAACCCTACCTGTAGGTAGGTGCTGGCCCTAATCAAACCAGAGAGCGCGCAGCCTGACCCGAGCACCCCTGAGCGAACCGCTGAGAGGTCGGCCACATCTATCCGGCGGCGACGGCCTCGCCGACGGTCGGGTAGATGGCGAAGACCTTGTCGAGGCCGGTGATGACGAAGACCTTGAGGACCCGGTCGTGGGCGCAGACCAGCTTCATCGACCCGTCCTTGAGACGGATCTGCTTGAGCCGCCCGACGAGGACGCCGAGGCCGGTGGAGTCCATGAAGGAGACCCCGGACAGGTCGACGACGAGGTCGTGGCGGCCCGCCTCGATCTCCTGGTCCAGCCGTTCGCGAAGCTGGGGCGCCGTGTAGACGTCGATCTCGCCGACGACCTGCACCACGGTACGGCCGTCTACCACCGAGCTCCCGATGTCGAGATCCACAGTCCTACCTGTTCTTACCCGTCCGTGCGTCCCGGCGGGGAGCGCGACCTTCGTGTCAGGCGCGGCGACATGCCGCCCCGACCGACGCCCGAACCCTACTCTGCGGGGTCAGGCGGACGTACCGTATCGGCGATGTCCACTGCCGTTCCACCCCTCCTTCCGGGATCGCCCGCGAGCCCGTCGATGGGTGCTGGCCGACGCGCCGCTCGCCCCTCCCCCGAGGCCCTGCTGACCCACTTGGCGGGCGGACGGCAGGAGCGGCTCACCCACGTCCACCGGGTTCCCGCGCGGGCGGCGTCCCCGGCACCGTGGCCGGTGTGGGTCACGCCCACGCTGTATACCGCGTTCACCCAGGCGGGGCTGTCGAACCTTTGGAGCCACCAGCTCGAGGCGGCCGAGGCGGCCCATGCCGGCACTCATGTCGTGCTGTCGACCGGGACGGCGTCGGGCAAGTCCCTGGGGTACCTGCTGCCGGCCCTCTCCGACGTCGTGGACGGTTCCCTGGCACCGAACGGGCGGGGCGCGACCGCGCTGTACCTGGCGCCGACCAAGGCCCTGGCCCACGACCAGCTGGACCGGCTCGACCGGCTGGCCCTGCCCGGGCTGCGCGCGGCCGCCTACGACGGCGACACCTCGCCCGACGACCGCCGGTGGGTCCGGGAGCATGCGAACTACGTCCTCACCAACCCCGACCTGCTGCATCACTCCCTCCTGCCGGGCCACGAGCACTGGGCGTCGTTCCTCCGGGCGCTGCGCTACGTCGTCGTCGACGAGTGCCACGTCTACCGGGGCGTCTTCGGCTCGCATCTCGCGATGGTGCTGCGCCGGCTGCGCCGGGTGTGCGCCCGCTACCGCTCCTACCCCACCTTCGTCCTCGCGTCCGCCACGGTCGCCGACCCGTCCGTGCACGCCGCCCGCCTCGTCGGTATGCCCGTGCAGGCCGTCACCGAGGACGGCTCGCCGCGGGCGGCGCTCACCTTCGGCCTCTGGCAGCCCGGCGAGATCGGATACGCGTGGCGTCCCGAACCGCTCGCGTCTGACCCCGCCACTGACCCCGCCACTGACCCCGCCGCTGACCCCGCCGCTGACCCCGCCGCTGGCCTGGCTGCCGACCCAGCCACCGACCCCGCCGCTGGACTCGCCGCTGACCTCGCCGCTGGCCTGGCCGCCGCTGAGCTGCCGACGGTTCGCCCCGGCTCCGGGAGTGCGCCGTCGCGGCGGCGGAGCGCGGTCGCCGAGTCCGCGGACCTGCTGTCCGACCTCGTCGCCCAGGGCGTGCAGACCGTCGCCTTCGCCCGCTCCCGAGCCGGCGTCGAGGTCATCTCGTCCGCCGCCCGCAGCCACCTGCGGGAGCTGGACGTGGCACTGGGTGACACCGTCGCGGCATACCGGGGCGGGTACCTGCCCGAGGAGCGTCGCGAGCTGGAGGCCGCGCTGCGGGCGGGCGGGTTGCTCGGCCTCGCGGCCACGACTGCCCTCGAGCTCGGCATCGACGTCTCCGGCCTGGACGCCGTCCTGCTCGCGGGCTGGCCCGGCACGCGGGCCTCGATGTGGCAGCAGGCCGGACGGGCCGGGCGGGCCGGTGCCGAGTCGCTGGCGGTGCTCGTCGCCGCCGACGACCCGCTCGACACCTATCTCGTCAACCATCCCGACGCGGTGTTCGGGGCATCGGTCGAGGCGGCGGTCCTCGACCCCGACAACCCTTACGTGCTCGGTCCCCACCTCGCCGCCGCTGCCGTTGAGCTGCCCCTCACCGAGGCCGACGAGTCCTACTTCGGGTCGTCGATGGTACCGCTGCTCGACGGTCTCGTGGCCTCCGGTGTGCTGCGGCGACGGCCGACCGGCTGGTTCTGGGCCGAGGGCGACCGGCCCACCGACCGGGTGTCGCTGCGCGGCTCGGGGAGCACGCTGCGGATCGCCGACCACCGCACCGGCCGGGTCCTCGGGACGATCGACGACGCGCGATCGCACACGGCGGTCCACCCCGGTGCGGTCTACGTCCATCAGGGCGACACGTTCGTCGTCGTCAGCCTCGACCTCGACGAAGGGTGCGCCCTGGTCCGCGTCGGCGACCCCGGCTGGTCGACGCAGGCGCGTTCGATGTCGGCGTTCGACATCGTGGCCGTCGACCGCACGCGCCAGTGGGGACCGGTCGGGTGCCACTTCGGGGACGTCGAGGTCCGGACCCAGGTCACCTCCTTCCTGCGACGGCTGCCGACCGGCGAGGTCATCGGCGAGCACGCCCTGGACCTCCCCGTGCGCTCGCTGCCGACCAAGGCCGTGTGGTGGACCATCCCCACCGACCTGCTGGGAGCGTGGGGCGTACCCGAGGCCGCCATCCCCGGAGCCGCGCACGCCGCGGAGCACGCCGCCATCGGGATGCTCCCGCTCGTCGCGTCCTCCGACCGGTGGGACATCGGCGGGGTCTCGACCGCCCTCCACCCGGACACCGGAGTGCCGACGATCCTCGTGTACGACGGGTACCCGGGAGGAGCCGGCTTCGCCGAGCGCGGGTACGAGGCGATGGAGCAGTGGCTCGCCGGGACCCGTGCCGCGATCGCCGGTTGTGCCTGTCTGGCGGGATGCCCGTCGTGCGTCCAGTCGCCCAAATGTGGAAACGGCAACGAACCTCTGGACAAGGCTCGGGCCGTGACCCTCCTCGACCTCACCCTGGCCCGCGCGCGCTCGCCCCGCTGAGCCTGGACTCCACGGCGTCCGAGCCCACGCGCTGGGCGGCCGTTCCATCTGCGCCCCGTCAATCGGACCGCCGCGCCCGTTTCCCTCCGGCCCGCTGCGCCCGTTTCCC
This sequence comes from Lapillicoccus sp., assembly GCF_036559105.1. Lineage (GTDB taxonomy): Bacteria > Actinomycetota > Actinomycetes > Actinomycetales > Dermatophilaceae > Lapillicoccus. Next base: position 39,455 of record NZ_DATBTV010000014.1, read on the forward strand.
TCCGGCCCGCTGCGCCACGGTCATCGTGAGCCTCCGGACCACGCCGGTCCATCCGCTTCGGCCGGTCCGGCGCGTGACCTCGCCGTCGCCGTACCGACTCGCCACACCGTCGCCGGGACCTGGACCACCAGCTCGACCGAGTAGTCCGGGCCGGCCTGACACGACGCGAGACGGCCTCCGTTGCGAGCGGCGAGGGCCGCACCCTCGCCACACGCAGTCGCGGTCGGCTCACCGCGAACGAGAGCGGCGGCCACGGCGAGCGAGGCGAGGTCGGCAGCGGTCTGCGCCCGATGCGCCGCCACGACCGCACTCACCACCCAGAGGGCGCCCACGGTCATCGCGAGCAGCACCCCCACGACCCCCAGCACCAGGACGGTCCCCGACCCACGGTCCCGAACCGCGACCCGCCGAGTCACGGCGACCCGCTGAGTCACGGAACCTCCTCCCGCGCCGCAGTCGCCGACCCCCGCACGGTGACGACCCTCCACCCGGCCAGGTCTCGGCTCGCCGTCACCGATGCCGACACCTCCGGACCAGCCGCAGCGAGCACGACCACGGCACCCGGTGGCCCGGCGGTCGCGGCGAGCGCGCGGGCCGATCCCTCGGCGTCGCCCCGAGCCAGAGCCCGAGCCGCCAGGCGTGCGGCGTCGACGCACCGGACCTGGTCGACACCCACCCGGATGGCCGCCAGGCCGAGCGCGAGCACCATGACGACGACCGGCACTGCGAGCGCGAGCTCGGCCGTGACCATGCCCCGGTCGCGTCGGCCCACGCGGGCTCCCCCACGCCCGAACATCGTCAGCGGGCCGAGCCCAGCGCCGTCGTGATGATGCTGGTCAGCGCGGACACCACCGCACCGGACTTGACCACGGCGAGCAGCACCGCAGCGAAGGCGACCGCCGCGAGGGTGCCCACCGCATACTCCGCCGTGGTCATGCCGGCGGACCTCAGCCGACCGACCTGCCGCCGCCTCGTCCGTCCTCTCGCCCACCCCCGGGCACGCATCCAACCCCGCATCGACATCCCCTCTCGCCATGGCGCCCGACGGGCGCCGGCCGGACCTTCCGGCTGTCTCGCCTCGAGGGTTGCCGAGCGACGACCGCACCACCAGCACGGGAATGCGGAGTGTGGATCATGGGACGAGACGAGCAGACCTTGTGCACATCTCCGGGACTTCCGATGGACAGCGACCGCTCACGGGTCGACGATGAGGACGCTTCGGATTCCCCCAACCTCGGTGGTTGGGGGGCGGGATCCCCCTGCACAGGACGACGGCTGCTGCACCACCCGGCGCCGGTCCTGCCCGCACGAGGCACGGCAGCGCCCCCCGTGGGGGCGCTGTCATCGGCCCGGCGGCTCCGCCTCGGCGCGCACGAGGTTGCCGACCCGTCGTCGCGGGTAGAGGAACCGCATACCCACGACGACGCCGACGACAAGGGCAACGCGATGAGCGACGAGGACACCACAGCGACGACCGGCACCGAGTCGGACCTCCAGCGCGAGGACGGCAGCGGTGAGGGCATCGAGCTGACCACCGGCGAACCGAACACCTTCGAGCCCGAAGAGGATCCGGACGCGGCCGACGGCTGACCCCACGGGCGTATCAAGCGGCCGCGACCGGCCTCCTTCCCGATAGCCACGGAACGTCCACGCGGGCGACGGTAACTCGGGGATTCCCGTCGTCTGCGTGGCCGTGGCGCCAACGTAGAAGCCCGACGTCCTCAGCCCCGACGCACCGCGCAGACAACCGCATCGGTGAGGACGACCTCGTTGCCGTCCGGGTCGAGCGCCGGCCGCGTGGGCGAGGTCGCCGAGACGTCCCAGTCATCAGCAGCCAGACGGCTCGCCTCCTCCTCGGGGGTGAAGAAGAGGTCGTCCGGGTGCGGACGCTGCAACGTCTCGTTGTCCCCGGGGTGATGCCCCACGATCAGCAGCGTGCCACCGGGGCAGACCGCGGCCGCCAGTCGCGCGTGCTGCGGGACGCGCACCGCACTCGGCAGGTGCAGGAAGTGCTCGGTCACCAGGTCGTAGGACGCCGGTTCGGGCGCCCACTCGCGCAGGTCCTGCTGACGCCAGGTGATCCGCTGCGCCGCCACCGGGTCCGCCTCGGCGGCATGCCCCGCCGCCCGTTCCACCGCCACCTTCGACACGTCGACCGCCGTCACGGTCCACCCCTGCTGCGCCAGCCAGATCGCGTCCGCGCCCTCACCGCAACCGATCTCGAGCGCCGTGCCAGGGGTCAGACCCGACACGTTCTCCACGAGCCGCTGGTTCGGCCGACCGCTCCAGAGGGCCTCGGTCGACCCGTAACGGTCGTCCCAGAACTCGGGAGTATGCAGCGTTGTGGGGTCCAGCTCATGGTCGTGGTGTCTCACCCGGGCAGCGTCTCACCCTCGGTCAGGGCAACGTCAACTCGTGTTGCCAGATCGGCAAACGAGATCCCGTAGGTCTCGGAGACCGCCACGCCCTCCGGCCCGATCTGGAAGACGCCGTAGTCGGTGAAGACGCGAGTCACGCAGTGCACCCCGGTCAAGGGGTAGGTGCATTCGGGCACCAGCTTCGCGGTGCCGTCCTTGGCGAACAGCGTCATCATCACGAAGGTCTGCTTGGCCCCGATCGCGAGGTCCATGGCCCCGCCGACGGCGGGAATGGCGTCAGGGGCACCGGTATGCCAGTTGGCCAGGTCGCCGCGCTGGGAGACCTGGAAAGCGCCGAGGACGCAGACGTCGAGGTGACCACCGCGCATCATCGCGAAGGAGTCGGCGTGGTGGAAGTACGAGGCGCCGGGCAGCTCGGTAACGGGGATCTTCCCCGCGTTGGTGAGGTCGGCGTCGATCTCGTCACCCACCGCGGCGGGTCCCATCCCCAGCATCCCGTTCTCGGTGTGCAGGATCACCCCGGCGGCGGGGTCGAGATAGTCGCCGACCATCGTCGGCTGACCGATCCCCAGGTTGACGAACGAACCCGGCGGGATGTCCCGCGCGACCAGCGCCGCCAGCTCCTTGCGGTCGAGGGGCCGGCGCTCGGTGTGCTCGACGGTCATGACGCCTCCGTCCGTGACGGTTCGGGGTTTGATCCTCTCGTGGCCTCGGCCCCGGAGAGGTCGAGGACCCGGTTGACGTAGATCGACGGCGTGACCACATTCTCGGGGTCCAGGTCTCCGACGGGCACGACCCGGGACACCTCCGCGATCGTCAGTGCCGCTGCGGCAGCCATCACGGGGCCGAAGTTGCGGGCGGTCTTGCGGTACACCAGGTTTCCCATCGCGTCGGCCACGTGGGCGTGGACCAGCGCGACATCACCACGGATCGGGAGCTCCAGCACGTAGTCGCGACCGTCGATCGTGCGCGTCTCCTTGCCCTCCGCCAACGGCGTTCCCACCCCCGTCGGAGAGAAGAACGCACCGATACCCGCGCCAGCCGCCCGCATCCGCTCCGCCAGGTTCCCCTGCGGCACCACCTCCAGGTCGACCTCCCCGGCCCGGTACAACCCGTCGAAGACCCACGAGTCCGACTGACGCGGGAACGAACAGATCATCTTCCGCACCCGCCCCGCCGCCAACAGAGCCGCCAACCCGGTGTCACCGTTCCCCGCGTTGTTGGACACCACCGTCAGGTCCGACGCCCCCTGCCGGATCAGGGCATCGATGAGGTCGACCGGCATGCCCGCCATCCCGAACCCACCGACCAGCACCGTCGACCCGTCCGCGATCCCCGCCACGGCCTCGTCCGGGTCGGTGACGACCGACACCCGCGACATCAGGCGTCCTCGTTCTCGAGCACGACCGCGAGGCCCTGGCCGACGCCGATGCAGATCGCCGCGACGCCCCACCGGTGACCCCCGTCGCGCATCCGCTTGACCAGCGTCCCGAGGATGCGGCCGCCCGAGGCCCCCAGCGGATGCCCGATCGCGATCGCGCCCCCCTTGGCGTTGACGATGTCGGGATCAACGCCCCACGCGTCGACACAGGCCAGGGACTGCACGGCGAACGCCTCGTTGAGCTCGACCGCGCCGATGTCCGACCACTCGACTCCCGCCCGCCGCAACGCCCTCTCGGCGGCCTCGACCGGTGCGAACCCGAACATCTGCGGCTCGAGGGCGGCGGCCGCCCGGCCGGCGACCCGAGCCAGCGGTGATCCGCCGATCCGCGACGACGCCGCCCTGGAGCCGAGCACCACAGCGGACGCACCGTCGTTCAGCGGCGAGGCGTTCCCCGCCGTGATGGTCCCCTCGACCCGGAACGACGGCGTTAACGTCGCGAGCCTCTCCACCGAGGTCCCGGGCCGGATCGACTCGTCACGGGTGACCTCCGTCCCCGGCACGGCCACCGTCAGGTCGTCGTAGAACCCCTCGTTCCACGCCGCGTCCGCGAGCTGGTGCGACCGCGTCGCGAACGCGTCCTGCCGCTCCCGCGAGATCGCGAACTTCTCCTGCAGCTGCTCGTTGCACTCCCCCAGCGACGCGGTCCACTCCGCCGGCATCGAGGGGTTCACCAGCCGCCACCCCAGCGTCGTCGACACCGCGGTCACGTCGCCGGCGGGAAACGGCCGGTCCGGCTTGGGCAGCACCCACGGGGCCCGCGTCATCGACTCCACGCCACCGACCAGCACGACGTCGGCGTCCCCGGACTCGACCGTCCGCGATCCGATCATCGCCGCGTCGAGGCTGGAGCCGCACAGCCGGTTGACCGTCGTCGCCGGCAGCGTCACCGGGAGGCCGGACAGCAGCACCGCCATGCGACCCACGTTGCGGTTGTCCTCGCCGGCGCCGTTGGCGTTGCCCCACACGACCTCGCCGACGTCCTGAGGATCCAGGTCCGGCAGCGCCGCCAGCACCCCACGCATCGCCGTCGCCGCCAGGTCGTCCGGGCGGACGCCGGACAGTCCGCCGTTGAACCTGCCGAACGGAGTTCGGACCGCCGCGTAGACGTACGCGGACTCACCGGTGTGGTGCGTCATCAGGACTGCTCCTCGGTTGGAACGGGTTCCGACAGCACGGTCTGCGCCACTCGGAAGGCGGTGTTGGCGTCGGGCACGCCGCAGTAGATCGCGCTCTGGAGGATGACCTCCTTGATCTCGTCGTCGGTCAGCCCGTTGGTGCGTGCGGCTCGCAGGTGCATGGCCAGCTCCTCGTGGTGACCGCGAGCGATGAGCGCGGTGAGGGTGATCATCGAACGGCTCCGGCGGTCGAGGCCCGGCCGCGTCCAGATGGAGCCCCAGGCGTAGCGGGTGATGAGCTCCTGGAAGTCACGAGTGAGGTCGGTGACGCCCGCATTCGCCCGGTCGACGTGGGCGTTGCCCAGGACCGCACGACGGATGGTCATTCCTTGGTCGTACAACGAATCTCCAGTGTTGTCACCAGCGACGTCCGGTATGCCGGTGACCGCCTCCTCGTGCGGTTCCAGGTGCTGGACGAGCAGCTTCACGACGACCGACGGCGCCTCGGCCGGCGGTAGGTGCGCGACCCCTTCGAGGACCACGACCCGGGTGCCCGGGATACCGACGGCGAGTTCCTCCAACAGCGCCGGCGGTGTCGCCACGTCCTCGGAGCCGGCGACCGCGAGGACCGGGACGGTCACCTCGCCCAGGCGGTCACGAACGTCGAACCGGGAGAGCGCCTCGCAGACCTGGGCGTAGCTCTCGTCGTCGGTCTCGCGCAGGGAGTGCAGCAGTGCCGACACGCGCTCCGGCTCGCGTTCGGCGAACCCGTCGGTGAACCATCGCTGCAGCGAGAGCGGCACGAGCGACGCGGTCCCCGAGGCCCGGGCGGCAGCGGCTCGGTCGAGCCAGCCGGGCATCACCCCGAACGCCGCGCTGCTGCAGAGGATCACGGCCGCCCGCACCCGGTCGGGCGCGTCGAGGAGCAGCTGGAGCCCGACCGCCCCACCGGCCGAGTCACCGGCGTAGGCGAACGGTCCGGCCGCCTCTCCGCGCTCCTCCTGGACCGCGTCCACGAGGTCGATGACCGCGGCCGCCAGGTCGGCGACGTCGATCGTCGACCCGTCGGCCGCCGGACTCGCCCCATGTCCGGGAAGGTCCCAGCCGACGAGGTGGAACCGGTCGGCCAGGCCAACGACACAAGGGGCCCACAGGGCGTGGGCCGAGGTCCCGAGCGACGGCCCGAGGACCAGCAGCGGCTTGCGCGCCCCGACCGGTCCGGGATCGCTGAGCTGCGTCCCGATGATGCGCAGGGTCATGCGGACTCCCCAAGATGGCGCCGAGCGCGCCGCAGAGCCGCGTCGATGAGCAGGTCGTTCGCGCCCAGGTAGGCACCGGGCTCGCCGGTGTCGTCGCCGCTGATGGACCGGCGCTCGGCGAGGAGCGAGTTGCGAGCCGTCGCAACGGTTTCGGCCATCCGGTCTACGTTCACCTGTAGACCGGACACCAGCTCCGTGGTCTGCGCCGCGGCCACGACGGTCTGGCGGGCCAGGGTGCGCAGCGTCGCCCACTCGGCGTGCCACGCCCCGTCCGGCCGCTCGTCGACGGCCAGGGCGGCCGCCGTATGCAGTGTGGCGGACAGTCCGGGGGCGGTGATCGCCGCTCGGCGGACCAGCAGCGACAGCACGGGGTTCTGCTTCTGCGGCATCGTCGACGACCCTCCGCGTCCGGTCACGGCCGGCTCCGACAGCTCACCGAGCTCCGGGCGCCCCAGCGTCGCCACATCGGACGCGATCCGGCCCCAGGCGTCGGTCGCCGCCACCAGCGCGTCTCCGACGAGGGTGACCGGTCGTCGCGAGGTGTGCCACGGCGGCCGAGCCCTGAGTCCCAGGGTCGCAGCCAGCCCCTCGGCCGTCGCGACGGCGGCGGCGGCCGGGTCGGCCAGTCCGGCGGCACGGGCGAGTTCGGCCGTCGCGGCCATGGTTCCTGCGGCTCCGCCCACCTGGACGACCAGCGATGCCCGCGCGTCGTCGACCGCGTCGGCGGCGTCGAGAACCCCCGTGAGCCACCCGGACGCCTTGAGCCCGAACGAGATCGGGACCGCGTGCTGGGTCAGGGTCCGCCCGGCCATCACCGTCGACCGGTGCTCGCCGGCGAGCCGCGCGAGCGCAGACCCCTGCTCGTGCAGCTCGCCGTTCACCCGGTCGAGAGTCTCTCGGAGGCAGAGCATCAGCGCCGTGTCGACGACGTCCTGGCTGGTGAGGCCGCGGTGAAGCCACGTCGCCGCCTCGTCGTTGACCTCGCGAGCCCGCCGGCGCAGCAACGACACCAGCGGGATGACGGGATTAGCGCCGGCCTCTGCTGCGGCGGCGATCTCGTCGACGTCCGCCGGTCCGACGAGCCCGGCAAGATCCGCCTTCGCCGCATACGGGGCGATGCCGGCGGAGACCAGGCCGGCCAGCCAGCCCTCCTCGACCTGGACCATCGCCGCGAGGAACGACGTGTCGGAGAAGGTGGCGCCGGCCCGCTCGTCGCCCGGCCAGAAGAGGTCGGTCATTGGCCCGGGTACCGCAGGAACACCGTCTCGGCGTCACCCTGGAGCACCACGTCGAACGCATACCCGTGCTCGTCCGTGCGGCAAACCAGCGTCGCGCGGCGGCCGGCGTCGAGCGACGCGAGCAGCGGCTCGTCGGCCAACGCTTCGGCGTCGTCGGGGAGGTAGGCGCGGGTGAACAGCCGGTTCAACAGGCCGCGCGCGAATACCGTCACTGCGAAGAACGGGGCTCGGCCCGCGTCGGTCGCGCCGGGACGCAACGTGGTGAACACGTAACCACCGTCGGCGTCGGTGGACGCGCGGCCCCAGCCGGTGAACGTCCAGCCGTCCCGGCGCAGCGAACCGTCCTGCTGCACGACGGAACCGTCCGGTGCGGCCTGCCACAGCTCGAGCAGCGCGTCCGGGACACCGACCCCGTTTCCGTCGGTCACCCGACCGTGGAGCCGCACCGCCGACGGGTGCGACAGCGGAACCAGCTCGTTGTCGCGGTCGAACGGCAGCGCATACCCGAAGAACGGCCCGACCGTCTGGCCGGGCGTCGGCACGAGCGAGGTCACGACTCCTCCATCAGGGTCTTCTGGCTTCCGGTAAGAACGATGTCCCATCGGTAGCCCGTCGACCACTCGTGCTGGGTCACGTCGTGGTCGTAGGTCGCCACGAGCCGGTCGCGGGCCTGCTGGTCGGTGATGGCCTGGTAGATCGGGTCGAGCGCGAACAGGGGGTCGCCGGGGAAGTACATCTGGGTGACCATGCGCTGGGTGAAGTCGGTGCCGAACAGCGAGAAGTGGATGTGCGCCGGGCGCCAGGCGTTGTGGTGGTTCTTCCACGGGTACGGCCCCGGCTTGATGGTCTGGAACCGGTAGGTGCCGTCCGGGCCGGTGAGGCAGCGCCCGACACCGGTGAAGTGGGGGTCGAGCGGGGCCGGGTGCTGGTCGCGCTGGTGAACGTAGCGGCCGCCGGCGTTGGCCTGCCAGATCTCGACCAGCTGCCCGGCGACGGGGCGCCCCTGGCCGTCGAGAACCCGGCCGGTCACGATGATCCGCTCGCCCAACGGCTCACCGCCGTCCTGGATGGTGAGATCGGCTTCGAGGGGGCCCACGTCGCGCTGTCCGAAGCACGGGGCCCAGAGCTCGATGGTCTCCGGGTCGGCGTGGTGAAGGTCCTTGGTCGGATGGCGCAGCAGGCTGCTCCGGTAGGGCGCGTAGTCGAGCCGCGGCTGCGTCTCCTCGACGCCGGCGGCCTGGTACGCCGTGGCGATGTCGGCGATCTCCCGGCTCACCTCGGCCTGGGTCGCTGCGGCCGAGTCGGCCGAGTCGGCCGAGTGGGAGGAGACGGTCGTCGTCATGCCGCCACGGTAGGCCCAGGGCCGGGGGCTGCGGCAGGATGGGCTTCCGCTGAGTGGAAGGAAGCGCCTCATGGCCGGGAACACGTCGGCACCGGGGACGACGGTCACCTCCCGCGCGCTCTCGTTGCTCGGCGCCTTCGACCAGCGGCATCGGATGCTCAGCCTCACCGAGCTCGCCACCCGCGCGGGCCTGCCGACGCCGACGGCCCACCGGCTGGTCGGCGAGCTCGTCGAGTGGGGAGCGCTGACCCGTCTGGCCGACGGCCGCTACGCCGTCGGCCGGCGGGTCTGGGACGTCGGCCTGCTGGCCCCGGTCCAGACCGGACTGCGGCAGGCTGCGTCCCCGTTCCTCCACGACGTGTATGCGGCGACGCTCGCCACCGTGCACCTGGCCGTCCGCGACCGCCACCAGGTCCTCTATGTCGAACGGCTCTCGGGACGGGCGTCGGTACCGATCGTCAGCACCGTCGGTTCCCGACTTCCGTTGCACTGCACCGGGGTCGGCAAAGTACTGCTCGCCTTCGCGCCGGAGCCGGTGCAGCGAGAGGTCCTCCGGTCGAGGCTGCGGCGGGTGACCCGGCATACCGTCACGGCGCCCGGACTCCTCGCCGACCAGCTGCGCCGAGTACGGGCCGAGGGGTATGCGACGACGGTCGAGGAGATGAGCCTGGGCGCCTGTTCGGTGGCGGTGCCGATCCGGCAGGGATCGGAGGTCGTCGCGTCCGTGGGCATCGTCGTGCCCAGCCTGCGGCGCGACCGCCCTCGGCTGGTCTCAGCGCTGCAGGTGGCGGCCAGCGGTATCGAACGGAGCATGGGCCGGCCGGCGTGAAGCCGGTGCGCCGGGTCGGCTACGCCGGCTCGAGCCGCCCGACCCGGGCGCGGCCGGTGGAGCCGCGGATCACCAGCTCGGTCGGAGCGACGATCTGCGCGGGCGGCTCCCCGTCGTCGGGCTGCTCCTCCACGAGTGACACGAGCAGGTCGACGGCGGAGCGGCCGGCCTGGTCGGTGCGGTCGCTGAGCGTCGTGAGCGGCGGGTCGCACCAGTCGGACCCGAAGATGTTGTCGAAGCCCACGACGCTGAGCTCGTCGGGGACCCGGACGCCGCGGGACGCCAGCCGCAACAGGACGCCGATGGCCAGCAGGTCGTTGTGGGCGATGACCGCGGTGGCCGCGTCGGACTGGGCCGCCTCCCCCGCCACGTAGCCGCCCTCGATCGACGGCGGGAACGGGCCGACGCGCCGCGCGGTCATCCGCCGCCGCTTGGCCGCCGCACTGATCCCGGCCCAGCGCCGGGCCCCCAGCCACGACTCCGGTGGGCCGGCCAGGAAAAGCACCTCGCGGTGGCCCAGCGACCAGAGGTGCTCGATGATCCGCCGCGTCCCCGACTCCTGGTCGGGGCTGACGCTGGTGACGCCGGGGGTCTGTCGGTTGACGAGAACGACCGGGCGCAGACCGGCGGTCTGGACGATCCGCTGGTCGCTCATCCGGCTCGACACGACGAGGAACCCGTCGACCGACCCGGCCAGCTTCTCCACGATCCGCCACTCGGCCCGGCCCGACTCCTCCGAGCTCCCGATGACGAGGACGTGGCCCGTCGCCGCCGCCTGGCGTTCGGCACCCCGGATCACACCGGCGAAGTACGGGTTGGTGATGTCGGGAAGGACGAGGGCCAGGGTCCGGGTGCGACCACTGCCGAGGGCTCGGGCGACCGGGCTGGGCCGGTAGCCAAGGCGGTTCGCGACCTCGAGGACGTGCTCGCGGGTGACCGCGTTGACCCGGTCCGGACGCGTGACGGCCCGCGACACCGTGGACGGGGCGACCCCGGCGGCTCGCGCCACGTCGGTGATCGTCACGGCTCGCGGGCGGCGGTGCGGGGGCATGTGGCAAATTATGGCAAACGTTTGCCATCACGTCACGGCCGGTTCTACGGTCTCCCCCACGTCCATCGCTGGACACTCCGTCCCGGCGATCCTCGCGAAGGGTTGGCAACGATGCCAGACACGAACTCAGCCGCCGCTGCGGTCCCGACCGACGGGCTCCCCGTCCGGACGCCCAAGAAGGCCGCGATCGCCGCGTGGATCGGCAGCGCGCTGGAGTACTACGACTTCGTCATCTACGGGACAGCGGCCGCGCTGGTGTTCCCGAAGATCTTCTTTCCGTCCGGCGACCCAGTAGCCGCCACCGTCGCGTCCCTCGCGACGTTCGGGGTGGGCTACGTCGCCCGGCCCATCGGGTCGTTCATCATAGGCCACCTCGGTGACCGGTTCGGGCGCAAGCCGGTCCTTATCGGGACGCTGCTGCTCATGGGGCTCTCGACGTTCCTCGTCGGCTGTCTGCCGACCTACGACCAGATCGGCATCCTCGCGCCGATCCTCCTCGTCGTGCTACGCCTCCTCCAGGGACTCTCGGCGGCGGGCGAGCAGGCCGGGGCCAACTCGATGTCCTTCGAGCACGCGCCGGACAACCGGCGCGGGTTCTTCACGAGCTGGACGCTGAGCGGTACTCAGGGTGGCCAGGTGCTCGCCCCGCTCGTGTTCCTGCCGATCGCCGCGCTACCTGAGGCCCAGCTGTTGACCTGGGGCTGGCGGATCCCCTTCCTGCTCAGCGCGATCGTCGTCGGGGTGGGGTACTTCATCCGGCGCCGGCTCGACGAGACGCCAGTCTTCTCGGAGGAGGTCGCGCAGGGCGGGGTCCCGAGGACCCCTCTGTCCATCCTCTTCAAGTACCACTGGCGCAGCGTGCTCCGAGTGATGTTCGCCGCCTTCATCGCGATGATCAACACGCTCTACACGGTCTTCGCGCTCACCTTCGCGACGTCAGCGACCTACGGAAACGGGTTCTCCTCGACCTTCATGCTGTGGATCGCCATCGTGGCCAACCTCATCGCGATCGCCATCATCCCGTTCTGGGCCGGGCTCTCCGACAAGGTCGGCCGCAAACCGATCTTCGTCACCGGCGCCATCGGCTCCGCGATCCTCGCGGTGGCTTACCTCGCGGCCATCGCCTCCAAGAACGGCGTCCTGGTCTGGACCGTCGGCCTGCTCCTCGCCGGCGTGGTCTACAGCATGACTAACGCGGTCTGGCCAGCCACCTATGCGGAGTACTTCCCGACCAGTGTCCGACTCTCCGGTATGGCCATCGGCACCCAGTTCGGATTCGGTCTGGCCGGGTTCACCCCGACCATCGCGGCCGCGCTCGCGGGGACCGGTAGCGACGGCTGGAGCCGGGTCGCCATCTTCGCCGCCGGCGCCTGTGCCATCTCGGCGATCGCCGTGGCCACCGGTCCCAAGAAGACCCACCTCATCCCCACGACCGAGCTCGGTCAACGTCGGGAGTCGGCGCGTACCGTCGGAACCACCGGCGCCCTCAGCGCCAGCTGAGCCGGTCGTCCGCCGCATACCGATCCGAGAGGGGCTGTCTCGATGACCACCACGTCGTTCGTGGTCGGGCTCCTCGGCGACAACATCGGCGGCTCGCTGGCGAAACCCTTGCAGGAGGGCGAGGGGGAGGCCCAGGGCCTCTCCCTCGCCTACCGGCTGCTGGACGCGACGCATACCGGCCTCGGCCTGGACGACACCGCCGACGTGATCCGCTGGGTGGAGCGGCTGGGGTTCGACGGGCTGGCGGTCACGCACCCGTTCAAGAACGCGATGATGGCCCACGTCGACGAGGCGAGCCCGGAGGCGCAGGCGCTGGGCGCGTCGAACCTCGTGGTCATCCGGGACGGCCGGAGCATCGGCCACAACACCGACTGGGTCGGCTTCGCCGAGGCGCTGCGGGCGACGTTGCCCGAGGCGCTCGGCGACCGGATGGTCCTCCTCGGTGCCGGTGGCGCGGGGGTGGCGGTCGGCTACGGTGCGCTGCGCTATGGCGCCGCGCACCTCGACATCGTCGACCAGAACGGCGACCGTGCCGCCGCGGTGGCCGCCCGGCTGGGCGCGTTGGTCGGGGCCGACCGGGTGTCGTCGACCACCGACCTGGCCGCCGCGCTCCGCGACGCCGGCGGCCTCATCCAGGCGACGCCCGTCGGGATGGACGCGCATCCCGGGCTACCTCTCGACCCCGCCCTGCTGCAACCGGACCAGTGGGTGGCCGACATCATCTACTTCCCGCTCGAGACCGAGCTGGTGCACCGCGCCCGCGCCGCCGGCTGCCGGGTGATGACCGGTGGGGCCATGGCGGTCCACCAGCACGCCGCGGCCTTCCGGCTGCTCACCGGGCGGGACGCCGACATCCGGCGGATGCAGGAGCACTTCGAGTCGCTCACCGGACAGCACGTGGCCCTCAGCCACCGCACGGGTTAGGGACGCCGTGCGCAAGAGCATCGCGACGGTCTCGGTTTCGGGGACGCTCGAGGACAAGCTCGAGGCCATCGCGGCTGCGCACTTCGCGGGGATCGAGCTGTTCGACGCCGACCTGACCGCGTCGGTCATGAGGGCCGAGGACGTCGCAGCACGCTGCCGCGACCTCGGGCTGGCCATCGACCTCTTCCAGCCGCTGCGCGACGTCGTGGGTGTCTCGCCGGCCCTCTTCCCCGACCGCCTACGGTTCGCCGAGGCGAAGTTCGAGGTCATGGAGCGGCTCGGTGCCACTCGGACCCTCCTCTGCTCGGCCGTCCACCCGGAGGCGAGTCCGGACCTCGACCTGGCCGCTGAGCAGCTGGCGACCGTGGGCCGACGCGCCGCCGACCACGGGTTCACCCTGGCGTTCGAGGCGCTCGCCTGGGGGACGTGCATCAACCGGCTCCAGGAGGCCTGGCAGGTCGTCGACACCGCCGGCATGCCCGAGGTCGGGCTGGCCGTGGACACCTTCCACCTGCTCGCCCGGGGCGACGACGCGACCGCGCTGGCCGGCATCCCCGGGGACCGGATGGAGTACCTCCAGGTCGCCGACGCGCCGTACAAGGCCATGGACGTGCTCGAGTGGAGCCGACACCACCGGTGCTTCCCCGGCCAGGGATCGCTCGACGTGGTGGGGATCGTCGCGGCGGTGGTCGAGGCGGGATACCGCGGGCCGCTGTCCCTGGAGGTGTTCAACGACATCGTCCGGGAGGCCGAGCCGCACGAGACCGCGCGCGACGCTATGCGGTCCCTGCTGTTCCTCGAGGAGCAGCTGCGCCGGCACTGGGACGGCGACCGTACGGGCGGCTCGCCCTCGTCACCCGGTCCGCGAACCCGGCCGCTGGTGGAGCTGTTCGACCCACCCGTCGAGCCGTCGTGCCCGACGGCTGCGTTCGTCGAGATCGCCGCTGACCCGAGGTCGAGCGCGGTACCGGACCTGTTGGTGTCGCTGGGCTTTCAGCCGGTCTCCGGTGAGGATGACGCGTTGCGGACGTTCCGCAATGGTGGGGCCCGCGTGGTCCTCGACGGCCGTTCGGACCTCCAGGTTCGTCGGGCGACAGCGCTCCCCCGTCCGTCGGTGACCGCGCTGGGAATCGCGGTCGACGACCCGACACGGTTGATGGCGCGGGCGGAGGCGCTGAACTGGGAGCCGGCCGCCCGCCACGGCGGTGCGCCGGAGTTCACGGTGACCAGCCCGACGGGGGTCACGGTGCAGGTTGTCCCGGCAGACCAGGACCGCACGGCGGGAGCCGACGGCTGGCTGGGGATCGACCACGTCGGCGCGGCCGTGGACGTGGACCGCTCCGACGCCGAGGTCTCGTTCTACCGGACCCTCTTCGGGCTGCGCCCCGGTCCGGTCTCGGAGTTCTTCGACCCGGCGGGGCGCTTGCGCAGCCGGGTGCTGCTGCCTCGCGAGGACGGCGTGCGGGTCGTCCACAACATCGTCGTGCGGGCCGGCCGCGCCCCGACCGGGGTCAACCAGGTGGCGTTCGCGTGCACCGACCTGGTGGACCGGGTCGAGGGTATGCGTGCGGCCGGTGCGCCGCTGCTGACATTCCCGGACGGGTACTACGACGACCTCCAGGCGCGGCTGGGCCTCGACGCCCTCCTGCTCGACCGGCTCCGTCGCCTCGGGGTGCTCTACGACCGTGACGGCAAGGGCGAGCTGTTCCACGTCTACACGCCCCTGGTCGCGGGGCGGTTCTACGTGGAGGTGCTGGAGCGGCGCGGTGGCTACTCCGGTTTCGGGGCGGCGAACACCCCGGTCCGGCTGGCGATGCAGGCGTCGGCGCCGTGGGTCGGGCTGTCTTGACCGACGGCCTCAGCTGCCGTCAGTGGGCGGCGTCGTACGCGTCGACCAGGCTCTTCGGGAGCCGGCCCCGCTTCGGGTAGTCGAGACCTTGCTCCGCCGCCCATCGCTTCATGTTGCCGATCCGCTCGGCGTGATGCTGCGACGAGCCGGAACCCGACCGAGCGGGTCGGGCTCGCCCGGCCTTCGTCGCGTGCTCGACGTACATCGCGATGGCCTTGTCGAACCCGGCGGCCTCCTTGGCCGTCAGGTCGATCGTGTAGTCGACGCCCTTGTAGCTGAAGGCGACCGACTCCCCTCCTGCCTCCGCCTCGTCCCCCGAGAGATCGGAGATGAGGATCGTTCGCACTCGCTGCGCCATGCGCCGCAGAATAGGACGAGGCGCTGCGAAATCGGGTCCGACTCGCCCGCCGCCCTCGAGGACCCGACGGCGGATCTCCTGGTCAGGAGAAGAGCTCGGCGATCCCGCGGCGCAGCGCCGACACGTCGGTGTCGACGGCCACCAGGTCGAGCGTCGGCGCCAGCGCGAGCAGGTCGGGACGTCCGGTGAACATGCCGACGATCTTGCCGGTCGACCGGACGGTCTCGACCACGGAGGCGATCGCCGTCATCACCGGTTCCTCGCCGGGCTTGCACCCCAGCGACATCGACAGGTCGTACGGGCCGATGAAGATCCCGTCGACCCCGTCGACGGTCGCAATGTCCGCCGCGTGGTGGAGGCCGACCGCCGTCTCCACCATCGGGAGGAGCAACGCTTCGCCGACATCGGTGACGCCGAGCGCCGTGCGCGCCGCGCCCGTGCTCCGGCCACCAGCCGGGGGGAGGCGAATCGCGCGGACCAGGGCGGCCGCCTCGTCGGCCGACTCGACGCCGGGCACGATGACGCCGTGGACACCGGCGTCCACCATCCTGCCGATCGCGTCAGCCGCATGGGACGCCATGCGGGGAAACACTGGCAGTCCCGCGCGTGCGGCCACTCGGAGAAGCGGGATGACATCGGCCAGGTTCAGGTCGCCGTGCTGGAGGTCCAGTCCGAGCCAGTCGATGCCGCCCGCCTGATCACCGCCCGCCTGATCACCGCCCGCCGGATGATCGCTCGCCGGAGCACCGCCTGCCTTGTTGTTGCCGTAGGCCGTGCCGCCGAGGGGAAGTCCACCGAGCGCGGCCTCCAGGCCGTACGCGGACAGGAAGCTCACCCAGAGCCCGCGCCGGGCGCTCGGGAGACGATCGACGGCAGCGGTACGCAGAGCGGAGACCAGATCGGAGGCAGCCACGTCCCGACGATCTCACGCTCCGTCGAGACGTGGCGGACCGCGGCTCACGACGCCAGCACCTGACGAGCGAGGGCGAGGACGACCGGCACGATCGTCGTCAGGACGAAGGCGGGCAGGAAGGCTACCCCCAGGGGGACGACGAGCCGGACGCCGAGCCGGGCGGCCGCAACGTCGATGTCCGCGAGCCGGTTCGACCGGAGGTCGTCGGCACCGGAGAGGAGCAGCGACGACGGCGCCACGCCAGCCTCCCGCGCCAGTCGCATCGCCAGTGCTGCGCGCGACCACCTGGGGCTCACCTCGGCCCAGGCCCACTCCTCGTCCAGGCCCCACCTCAGCGCCGCCGCCACCACGCCGAGCTCGGCGGCGGGCACCGGCGGAGCCACGTGCGCGACGTGCTCGATCCCTTCGACGACGCCGCATCCGGACTGGAGCGCGACGGCCATGAGGACCATCGATGCCGCAACCTCCTCGGGGGTCGGCGCCCGAGCGCGAGGGCGCCCAGCGAGGTGTGCCCACCCGCCGCGGCTTCGCCACCGGGGTGAATCCGGATCAGCTATCGGCGAGCTCGGCTGGTTCCGGGAGACGAGCGCGGCGAGCGCGGCCGCCCCATCCCGTTCGCGGCGGCGTCGCGCCACGACCAGCAGGAACGCGCCTGCCAGGAGCAGGGCGAGACCCAGGGTCAGTCTCGACGTCACGACGACTCGGATCTCGGCCTCATGGTCCGTCCGCGAAGGCCTGGAGCTCCGTGCCGCTTCGGACGGCGCGACTCGACGGTGACGGCCCGGATCATCCGGCCGGCCCACAGCCGACCGATGAGGAGCACGGCGAGACCAACGGCGAGCGACATGGCTCCCGCCGGTTCGGTGTAGAGGTCCCCCGGAGAGACACCGACCGCGATCGCCACGAAGGGGCCGGCCAGGGGGAGGGCGGTGAGGACTCCCATCGTGGCTCGAGGCCCGGCCACCACGGCGGCGATGCGCTGTCGGACCGACCGGCGTCGACGGACAACATCGGACACCGTCGCCACCGTGGGTGCCAATGGCGAACCCAACGTCTCGCAGAGCGACCAGGCCGCCGCGACCAGGCGGAGGTCGTCGGACCTCAGCGCCTCCGCGTAGGCGGACCACACGGGAGCGATGGCCTCGCCGCGCTGCGCGGCCAGGCCCAGTGCGTTTGCCGTCCCGCCACGGCCACCCATCGATCCGCCACCGCCACTTCTCGACCCGCCACGGCCACCGAGCGATCCGCCACGGCCACCGAGCGATCCGCCGGAAACCCCGGACGGTCCACTGGTCGTTCCACCCTCGGAAAAGGGACTCGAGGCAATCAGCCGCAGCGCCGTCGCCGGCGGCAGTCCGGCCCGGAGTGCCGGTGCGAGAGCGTCAAGGAGATCCAGCGCCTCCGCCTCGGCTTCCACCGGCGACCCACGGGGGCGTCCCGGTCGTCTCGCCTCTGCTGTCCCCCCGACCAGCCCGGAAGCGGCAGGCGGACGAGGAGCTGCCGACAGCACGTCGGGTCTGTTCCCGTCAGCCCGCAACACCAACCAGGTGGCCACCGCGAGCAGCAGCGCCACCACCAGTGCGGTCACGACGACCCCCCGATGGCCTCGATCGACCTGGCGTCACCTGTCGTACCCAGAAGGGCCGAGAGTCGCGGCCACCCTGGGCCGCAGGGCGAGCCGTCTCGATCGGTCGAGAGGGCGGCCAACACCTCGGGTCGCCCGTCGGGACCTCGAACCACCACGCCGACCGTCTCGACCTGACGCCGCACCGCCCCCTCCGCGGTCCGGCGGCCGACGTGCACCACGACGTCCACGGCACTGGCGAGCTGAGCATGCACCGCTGCGGGCGACATGCCCGCCAGTGCCCCGAGCGCCTCGAACCGCGCCACGACGTCGCCGGCGCTATTGGCGTGCATCGTGCCGCAGCCACCCTCGTGCCCGGTGTTGAGGGCCGCCAGCAGCTCACGGACCTCGGGCCCGCGCGCCTCCCCGAGGACCAGTCGGTCCGGACGCATCCGCAGCGCCTGCCGGACCAGCGTGGTCAGCGTCACCTCACCGGCTCCCTCCACGTTGGCCGGTCGGGCCTCCAGGCGGACGACCTGCGGCTGGTCGACGCTGAGCTCGCGGACGTCCTCCACGACGATCACCCGTTCCGCCGCCGACGCCTCGCCGAGGAGCGCCCCCAGCAATGTGGTCTTGCCCACGCCGGTGCCGCCGGACACGACGAAGGCCACCCGCCGGCGCACGAGCTGCCGCAGCAGCCCGGCCCAGCCCGACGGGAACATCGACCGTGCCTCCAGCTCCGCCAGGGTCATCGCGGTCCTGGCCGGTATCCGCAGCGTCACATGCGGACCGTCGGCCACGAGCGGCGGCAGGATCGCGTGCAGTCGGACGCCGGAGGGCAGCACCCCGTCCACGTACGGCGAGGTCTCGTCCAGCCGACGACCCGCGAGCCCGGCCAGGCGGACCGCCAGTCGGCGGACCGCGTCGGGACCGCCGACGTCGACGTCCACCCGGACCAGACCGGCGCCCACGTCGACCCAGACCGAACCGTCCCCGTTGACCGCCACGTCGGTGACCTCGGGTAGTTCCAACAGTGGCTCCAGCGGTCCGGCGCCGAGGAGCTGTGCCTGCAGCGATCCCCGCAACGCGGCCGCACCGCCCAGTCCGTCGGTGGCGACGTCCCTCTCGGCGACGGTGGCGAGGTTCTGAGGCTCGGGCCGACGACCACCGCGGATCTGCTCCCACGCCGGAGCCGGCAGCCCGGGAGAGACGGTCACGCCGCACCCCGGCGGTCGAGCAGCACCCAGCCGAGGATCTCGTCGGCGGTTCGCACGGTCGGGCCGCTCGCCCGCGAGCCCGGAGCCACGCCGTGGACGAGGTCGGCAACCAGGCCACGGTCGTCCTCCAGCGCACAGAGCACCGGCCAGCGCAGCTCCGACTCCACCACCCGGGCCACCGGACCGGCGCTCGCCGACGGGCCGCGCAGGCACACGCCCATCTCGACGCCGACCCGACCGCCCCCGGCCGCCAGTAGGCCCGACACGACCGACAGGGCCGCGAGCTGGCTCATCCCGTCCCCCGCGACGACGAGCACCCGGTCAGCGACGGACAGGGCAGCGACGGCCACCGTGCCTCCGGCGGCACTCGCGTCCACCACGACCAGGGCGCACTCCGCGACGAGCCCGGCCACCACCGCGTCGGCCACCTCCGCAGCGGGTTCGGAACCGTCCCGCCCGAACGACAGCACCCGCACGCCGTCCACCGACGGCAGCCGCACGAGCAGGGCCCGGCCGTCCGCGGAACCGACCAGTCGGTAGAGGTCGGGCCATCGGACCCCGCTCTCCTGCTCCGCGCCGAGGATCACGTCGAGCCCACCGCCCAGCGGACAGCCGTCGAGGAGCACGACTTCGGTGCCCGCCCGCGAAGCCCGCACCGCGACCGCTGTCGCGAGCGACGAGGCGCCCACCCCGCCGGAGGCCCCGACGACGACGAGGAGCGCGTGCCCCCCACCCACCGCGAGCGAACCCGCAACCGACCCCCCGACCGAACCCACGACCCGAAACCCCCGACCGGCCCGCCCCTCGGGCCCAGGACCACCCTCGGCCGACGCCCATCCATCGGGTAAGCCCCGGCTCGAGCCTGTGGACCGCGGGACAGAACGTCCACACCGTGTGGACAACGACACCGGGGCGACGGCCAGCGGCTGTCGACGCTCCCCGACCCACACCCGGGTGTGGTCACCTCTCCTACGTGGCGCCGCTCGCGCCGACCTCGACGTCCGACCACAAAAGTGATGGCACCTCAGCTCCTGAGAGGTGAGGCGCCATCACGACCGTCTGGCGGCGCGGGTGACCAGAGCGTGCATTCAGTGGTTTGTCGCCGAGGGGTGAACCCAATGACGATCTGCCCATCAGTGGACTGCCTCGCGTGGGTGCCCGGTCGCCGGACGGTGGTCTGTAGTTGTTCCTCTGTTGTACTCGCCCACACCGCGACCCGCCAGACCGCTCGGCGCATGGCCACGGGATCGTCAACAAGCCCCCGCAAGCCACGAAGGCCTCAGGAAAGCCGTCCCGCCCGCACGGCGGCGCAGACGCGCATACCCTCCTCGGCGCCGGCCACCACCGCGTCGGCGCAGTGCCGCAGCCAGAGCGCCACCCCGTCCGCCGTCCCCGTCGCGTACGCCGCCAGCGCCCCGACGTACGGCGCCAGACCACCCCGGAGGTGCCCCACCTCGGGGACGGCCACCCCCGTCGGGTCCAGCCCGGTGGCCTGGACGAGGGCCCGCTCCACCGCGCGTGCCACGACCCCGTTGCCCTGCACGAACGGCCGGACCGCCGCCACCTCGGCGTGCACGACCGCCGCGACCACCAGCCCGGACACCCCCGGCGACCCGACCACCTGCAGCATCTGCGTGACCCCCGCCAGCCGGGCCGCCACCTCACCCGCCCCCGGTGCGCCGCCGACGTCCCTCAGCTCCCGCGCCATCTCCCCCGCGTGCCGCGGACGGCCCACCTGGTTCGCCGGGAGGACCCCGGCCATGGCGGCCACGTGCAGCCGGGCCAGCGCCTGCCACGGCGCCGAGAGGACGAGACCCACGACGTGCTCCGACTCCGCCGTCGCCTGCACCGCGCCGCGCACGACCAGGTCGACCGCGTCGGACCCAGCCGGTCCGAGGCTCCCCACCATCAACGCCCGGACCCGGTCGACCGGCACCTCCGCCCCGTCCAGCGCCGAGCTCGCCCTCGCACCGCGGACCCGGGACTCGGCCGCCGCCTCAGGCATCCGCCGCCGCAGCGCCTCCTCGAACCGCAGCCGCGTGCACGCCTCCCGCGCAGCCTCGCTGCCGTCCGCGACGCCGGGCAGATCACTCAGCGCGCGGAGCCGGGCGGCGATGTCGGGCACGGCCTCACCGTATGCGTCCACCCCCAGTCGGCCGCCGGCACGCCCCCGCCCCGCCTACGCTGCCCACGTGGACCGGAACCATGTCGCGGCGTTCCTCGCCGGGCTGGTCCTGACCGCCGCTGTCGTCGGGCTGGTCTGGCTCCTGCGCCGGCGCCGGTTCGTCAGCCAGGTCGACCGGGCGACGTACGAGACGCTGCACCGCGCGGCCCTCGCCACCCGGTTCCTGCGCGACGGCCTCACGCCCGAGGGGGCCCAGAAGGCCACCCGACAGCTGCGGTCGATGCTCGGCAGCCGGGCCGTGGCGCTCACCGACCCGCACGCCGTCCTTGCCTGGGACGGCGTCGGCGCACACCACCGCGCGGCGGTCCACGAACACGCGCAGCCGGTCCTGGCGTCCGGGCGCACCGTGGTGCTCGACGAGCGCAACGTCACGTGCGACGACCCCGACTGCCCCATCCGCTCCGGGGTCCTGGCCCCGATCGTTGCGGACGAGCAGGTCGTCGCCGCGCTCGCTGCATACGGGCCGGCCGTCTCGACCGGGCTGGTCCGGGCGACCGAGGAGCTGGCCCGCTGGATCTCCACGCAGGTCGAGCTGGCCGAGCTCGAGCGCCAGCGCACCCGGCTCATGGAGGCCGAGCTGCGGGCCCTGCGGGCGCAGATCTCCCCGCACTTCATCTACAACTGCCTCGGCGCCATCGCGTCGTTCACCCGCACCGACCCCGACCGAGCCCGCGAGCTGCTGCTCGAGTTCGCCGACTTCACCCGGTATGCGTTCCGTCGAGGTGGCGCGTACACCACCCTGCGCGACGAGCTCCGCAACATCGAGCGCTACCTCGTCCTCGAGAAGGCCCGGTTCGGCGACCGGCTCGTCGTCTCCCTGACTATCGCGCCCGAGGTGCTCCCCGTCGCCGTGCCCTTCCTCGCGGTGCAACCGTTGGTGGAGAACGCGGTTCGCCACGGGCTGGAACGCAAGACCGGCGTCGGGCACGTCACCATCACCGCCGCAGACCACGGGGCCGAGGCCGAGATCTCCATCGAGGACGACGGGGTCGGTGGCGACCCCGAGACGATCCGCGCCGTCCTCGCCGGTGAGAGCGAGGCGGACAGCCTCGGCCTCGGCAACGTCGACGCGCGGCTGCGCCAGGCGTTCGGCGACCGACACGGGCTCGTCGTCGAGACCGCGCCGGGCGCGGGGACCAAGGTGACCTTCCGGGTGCCGAAGTACGCACCGGGCGTCCGCGCCGAACCCTGACCCGCGCTGGTCACGACCTATCCTCAGCGGTATGCCAGCGACGACGCCGTCCGCCGACGCGCCGCTACGCGCGCTGGTGGTCGACGACGAGGCGCCGACCCTCGCCGAGCTGACGTTCCTCCTCGAGCGGGACCCGCGCATCGGCGAGCTGCACACCGCGTCCTCCGGGACCGAGGCCCTGCGCGCCCTGGAGGAACACCCGGTCGAGGTCGTCTTCTGCGACATCTCCATGCCCGGCCTCGACGGGCTCGACCTGGCCAAGGTGCTCGCCCGGTTCGCCGACCGCCCGCAGGTCGTCTTCGTCACCGCCTACGAGGAGCACGCGGTCGACGCGTTCGAGCTCCAGGCCACCGACTACGTGATGAAGCCGATCCGCGCCGAACGCCTTGGCGAGGCGGTCCGCCGCGTGGTCGCCAAACGCTCCGACGCCTCCCCCTCGACGACGCCTCCCGAGGACGAGACGATCCCCGTCGAGCTCGGTGGGGTGACGCGGTTCATCCACCGCAGCCAGATCCTGTACGCGAGTGCCCAAGGGGACTACGCGCGGATGCACACCGCGAACGGCTCACACCTCGTCCGCGTCTCGCTCAACGCCCTCGAGGAGCGCTGGGGGGAAAGGGGATTCGTCCGGATCCACCGCTCCACGCTGGTGTCGCTCGCGCACGTGACCGAGGTGTCCAGCGACTCGGGGCGGGCCGTCGTGCGGGTCGGTGACGTCGAGCTCCAGGTCAGCCGCCGGCATACCCGGGACCTGCGCGAACGTCTCCTGCGACCTGCGGTCCGGTGAGCACCCCCCACCCCACCGGGCCGCCGCCACGGCGAGTGCGGATCACGTCGCCCCGGCGCGAGGCCCGTCGTCCGGGCGTACGCCGTCCTCCGGCGCAGGAGCTCGAGGAGCAGACCGGGCTCGGCGAGGTGTACCTGTCAGCGCTGCTGAAGGCCCAGCTGCGGCTGTCGCTCGCGATCCTGCTCGGCATCGCCGTGGTCGTCCTCGGGCTGCCGACGCTCTTCGTCCTCGTGCCCGCCACCCGTGACATCCACGTCGGCCCGGTTCCCTTGCCCTGGTTGGCCGTCGGGGTTCTCATCTACCCCATCGTCTTCGTCGCCGCCCGGATCTACGTCTACCAGGCGGAGCGGATCGAGCGCGAGTTCTCCGACCTCATGGGGCAGCGGTGAGCATCGCCCACGCCGGCGTGCTCGCCATCGCCATCGTCTGCGGCGTCACCCTCGTGGCGGGTGCCCTCGGGCTCAAGCTGTCCCGGACCACGAGTGACTTCTACGTCGCCGGACGCAGCGTCAGCGCCGGCTGGAACGCCTCGGCGATCGGGGGCGAGTACCTCTCCGCCGCGTCGTTCCTCGGCATCGCCGGCCTGGTCTACGCGCTCGGCGCCGACATGCTCTGGTTCCCCGTCGGCTACACCGTCGGCTACGTGGTGCTCCTGGTCCTCGTCGCCGCCCCGCTCCGGCGCTCCGGCGCCTACACGCTCCCCGACTTCGCCGAGGCCCGCCTCGAGTCGCGACGGGTGCGAGCGCTGGCGTCGCTGCTCGTCATCGGTATCGGCTGGCTCTACCTGCTGCCGCAGTTCCAGGGGGCCGGGCTCGCGCTGAGCACCGTCACCGGCGCGCCCCCCGCACTCGGCAGCCTCATCGTGGCCGTGGTCGTGCTGGCCAACGTGACGGCGGGCGGGATGCGGTCGATCACCCTCGTCCAGGCCATGCAGTACTGGCTGAAGCTCACCGCGATCTCGATCCCGGCGTTCGTCCTGCTCGCCATGTGGTGGCAGAGCGGAGCGGCCACCCCGGACGTCACCGCGGACGGAGCCGACTGGGCGCAGGCGCTCAGCGGCTTCGGCGGCCGCGAGCACCCCGTCTACGCCACCTACTCGACGATCCTTGCCCTCTGCTTCGGCACCATGGGGCTGCCACACGTGCTGGTCCGCTTCTACACCAACCCCGACGGCCGCGCGGCCCGTCGCACCACCCTCGTCGTGGTCGGTCTGCTCGCGCTCTTCTACCTGTTCACACCGGTCTACGGCGTGCTCGGTCGCGTCTACCTCCCGACCCTGCCCGACGGCGCCCGGGCGGACTCGGTCACGTTGCTGTTGCCCTCGGTCATCGCTCCGGGTCTCCTGGGCACCGTCCTGTCCGCGGTGCTGGCCGGCGGGGCGTTCGCCGCGTTCCTCTCGACCGCCTCCGGTCTCACCATCTCGGTTGCCGGCGTCATCGACCAGGACTTCCTGGCCCGCACCATCGGCCGCCGCGCCGGCGGCGACGTTCCCCGCATCCGTACCTTCCGCCTCGCCGCCGTCGTAGCGGTCGTCGTCCCGTACGCCGCGAGCTGGCTGGCGGTCAACACCAGCCTTGCCGACACGGTCGGGCTGGCCTTCGCGGTGGCGGCGTCGACGTTCTGCCCGCTCCTGGTCCTCGGCGTCTGGTGGCGGCACCTCTCGGTGGCCGGGGCCACGGCGGGACTCGTGACCGGTGGCGTGCTCGCCCTCACGGCGACGACGATCACCGTCCTCGGTGGGCCGGGCTCGGTCGGCGGTGGCTGGCTCGGTGCGCTCCTCGCGCAGCCTGCCGCGTGGACCGTCCCCACGGCGTTCCTCGTCGCCGTCCTCGTCTCGTATGCGACGCCGGGCTCGGTGCCGGTCGGCACCTCGCGGGCCATGGTCCGGCTGCACGCCCCTGAGGACCTACGAACCGCGGAGC
The DNA here is from genome assembly GCF_036559105.1 of Lapillicoccus sp. GTDB lineage: Bacteria > Actinomycetota > Actinomycetes > Actinomycetales > Dermatophilaceae > Lapillicoccus. The sequence continues at coordinate 64,522 of NZ_DATBTV010000014.1, forward strand.
CGCCGAGGCGGACCGACTGACCCCATCGCGACCGTTCGGCGCTCGCGGGCCGCCGTTCGGCGCGCCGACCGGCTCCGCTGGGCGACCGCTCTCCCCACCCGGCGCGCGTCGTCTGGCGCCTGCTCAGCGCAGGGTCGACGCTGGCCCGAGCCACGGGTGGCGCCCCGCGCCCGTGTGCCTGCCCCACACCGGAGGTGTCCCCGTGAGCAACGATGCTCTCGACCGCGAGGTCGACACATCGGACAGCGGATTCCGCTATGCGGAGGTCCAGCAGTCCACCGAGTTCCAGGACCTGCGCCGCAGGTTCCGACGGTTCGTCTTCCCGATGACCGCGCTGTTCCTCGCGTGGTACTTCCTCTACGTCCTGATGTCGTCTTTCGCCGTCGACTTCATGTCGACCAAGGTGTTCGGCGAGATCAACATCGGCCTGATCTTCGGCCTGCTCCAGTTCGTCTCGACGTTCGCCATCACGATCGCCTACGTCCGCTGGGCGGACCGCCATTTCGACCCCGCCGCCGAGGCGCTACGTGAGCGCGTGGAAGGGAGCGCCTCGTGAGCGCCGCCACCCCGGCCCTGCTGCCCGCGGCCACCAACGTCGGGAGCCCTGGCCTCAACATCGCGATTTTCGCGCTGTTCGTCATCATCACCCTGGCCATCGTCATCCGAGCCTCCCGCAACAACCGGACAGCGGCCGACTACTACGCGGGGGGCCGGGCGTTCACCGGTCGCCAGAACGGCATCGCCATCTCGGGTGACTACCTCTCGGCCGCCTCGTTCCTCGGCATCGCGGGGGCGATCGCCATCAACGGGTACGACGGGTTCCTCTACTCGATCGGGTTCCTCGTCGCCTGGCTCGTGGCGCTGCTGCTCGTCGCCGAGCTGCTCCGCAACACCGGCCGGTTCACCATGGCCGACGTCCTGTCCTTCCGGCTCCGGCAGCGTCCGGTCCGGGTGGCCGCGGCGATCTCGACCCTCGTCGTGAGCTTCTTCTACCTGCTGGCGCAGATGGCCGGTGCCGGCGGCCTGGTGGCTCTGCTGCTCGGGATCGATGGGCGGGTCGGTCAGAGCGTGGTCATCGCCGTCGTCGGCGTCATCATGGTCGGCTACGTCCTCATCGGCGGGATGAAGGGCACTACCTGGGTCCAGATCGTCAAAGCGACCCTGCTCATCATCGGTGCGTTCGTCATGACCGTCTGGGTGCTCGCGCTCAACGGCTTCAGCCTCTCGACGCTGCTCGGGTCGGCCGTCGCCGCGTCGCCCAAGGGCGAAGCCATCCTCGGCCCGGGCCTGCAGTACGGCGCCACGACGACCAGCAAGATCGACTTCATCTCGCTCGGCCTGGCCCTCGTCCTGGGGACCGCCGGTCTTCCGCACGTCCTCATGCGCTTCTACACGGTCCCGTCGTCGAAGCAGGCCCGGAAGTCGGTCGAGTGGGCCATCTGGCTGATCGGCATCTTCTACCTCTTCACGCTGGTGCTGGGCTACGGCGCGGCCGCCCTCGTCGGCCCGGCCAAGATCGCCGCAGCCCCTGGCGGCGCGAACTCGGCAGCGCCACTCCTGGCGTACGAGCTCGGCGGCACGGTGCTCCTGGGCATCATCGCCGCGGTCGCCTTCGCCACGATCCTCGCCGTCGTGGCGGGCCTGACCATCACGGCCAGCGCCAGCTACGCGCACGACATCTACGGCCAGGTCATCAAGCGGGGCGAGGGTGGCGCCGACGCCGAGGTCCGCGTCGCCCGGATCGCGGCCGTCGTCATCGGCATCGTCGCGATCATCGGTGGGATCTTCGCCAACGGGCAGAACATCGCGTTCCTCGTGGCCCTGGCCTTCGCCATCGCCGCGAGCGCCAACCTGCCGACGATCCTCTACTCGCTGTTCTGGAAGCGGTTCAACACCCGCGGTGCGCTGTGGAGCATCTACGGCGGTCTCACCAGCGCCATCGTGCTGATCCTCTTCAGCCCGACGGTGTCGGGTGGCAAGGTGACGGCCGGCAAGGCGGCGTCGATGATCACCGACCCGTCGATCGACTTCCACTGGTTCCCGCTGGCCAACCCGGGCCTCATCTCCATCCCGCTGGGGTTCTTCCTCGGCTGGCTCGGCACGGTCACCTCGAAGGAGCACAACGAGGCGAAGTACGTCGAGATGGAGGTCCGCGCGCTCACCGGTGCCGGCGCCGAGAAGGAGGTCCTGCGCCACTAGCTGTTTCGCGGCATGAGGAATGACGCCTCGGACCTACCGGTCCGGGGCGTCACCCATGTCGTCGGCAATCGGGCGCAAACACGCCGGTTTCGCCCGTGCCAACCGTGAGTTGACTCAGGTTTTACTCAGACAAGGGGTGATTTCCTGAGAAGTTGCCGACAGGGTAGGCGGTACCCCGATTGCCCCACCACGGTGGTGGGGCCCCCGAAGGAGTACATCCACCCATGTCACCACGCCTATCCCGGCGCCGCACAGCCTTGGCTGTCGCCACCGCCGCCATCCTCGGCACCGCGCTGTTCTCGGGAACCGCTACCGCGGCGACCAGCGCGGAGCCGGTCTCTACGCCCGTGCCGATCGTCACCCCTGACGGCATGCTCATGAGCTACATCCTCAACGCGAAGAACGCGAACCCCGGACAGACCCGACTGCTGGAGAAGGCGGTCCAGAAGGCCGGGGGAACCGTCGTCCAGTCGTGGGCCGAGATCGGCGTCGTCGTCGCCCACTCGGACAGCGGAGCCTTCCGTCGCGACGTCGCGTCGGCCGCCGGCAACGCCCTCGAGTCGGTCGGCGCCAGCCGCACCGTGTCCGTGTCAGAGGGCACCCCTGACGGTCTCGCCGCGCCGTGGGGGCCCGGTGCGTCCGACTACAAGAAGGGGGCGAAGAAGGCCGTCAACGGCGACGTCGTCGGCGAGGCGGCGCCGGCCGTCGCGACCGACCCGCGCGAGACCGAGCAGTGGGACATGAAGATGATCAAGGCCGACCAGGCCCACAAGATCACCGACGGCTCCCGCAACGTCCTCGTCGGCGTGCTCGACAGCGGCATCGACCCAACCCATCCCGACCTTGCCGCCAACATCGACGCGGCCGACTCGGTGAACTGCACCGACGCGGGTCGCCCTGACCTCTCCCCGACGGGCTGGGCCGATAGCAAGGCGCCCGGCGGCTACCACGGCACCCACGTGGCCGGCACCATCGCCGCCGCCCGCAACAACGTCGGCATCGTCGGCGTCGCTCCGAATGTGCGCCTCGCGTCCGTCAAGGTGGTCAACGACGACGGGTTCATCTACCCGGAGTACGCGGTCTGCGGCTTCGTCTGGGCCGGCATGAAGCACATGGACGTGACCAACAACAGCTACTACGTGGACCCGTTCGAGTTCTACTGCGAGGACCAGCCCGACCAGCTCGCGGCCAAGGAGGCCGTGCGTCGCGCGGTGGCGTGGTCGACCGAGCAGGGCGTCGTGCACGCCGCGGCGGCCGGCAACTCGGCCCACGACCTGGCCGACAAGTCGTCGTTCCAGGACACCGGCAGTCCCGACGACGGCACTCCGGTGACCCGGACCCTCAACAGCGGATGCAACGACATCCCGGCTGAGCTTCCCGGCGTGGCCACCGTGTCCTCGGTGCAGCGGTTCCCGGCCGGCACGCTGGACTTCCGGCTGTCGAGCTTCTCCAACCGCGGCCTGGGAGTCGTCGATGTTGCGGCTCCGGGGTCGTCGATCCTGTCGACGCTCCCGCGCACGACGGCCGCCTCCGGGTACGGGCTCCTCAGCGGCACCTCGATGGCGTCGCCGCACGTGGCCGGGGTACTCGCCCTGATGAAGTCGGCCCACCCGACGTGGACGCCGGCCCAGATGGTCGCGAAGCTGCGCATGCAGGCTGACGACAAGGCGTGCAACACCACGCCCGGCGTCCCGGTCTGCACCGGCCCGGCAACCAACAACAGCTACTTCGGTGAGGGCCTCGTCGACGCCCTCGACGCCGTGAGCTGACTGCGAGACCCTCGATAGACCGGTATGCCCGGTGCCCACGCAGGGGCACCGGGCATACCGCTGTCCCGTCCGGCCTCAGGAGGCTTCAAGCGGCCAGTCGTGGTAGCGGTTGAGGTGCTCCTCGACTCGGGCGATCTCCTCCGGGCTGGGCAGCGCGTCGGTGAGCCGGGTGATGGAGACCCCGATGTCGCTGGTGGTCTCGCCCGGTTCGTAGCCCAGGGCCACGATCTCGTCGCCGATCTCCCTGATCTCGTCGTCACTCAGCCGGCGACGGAGCAGCGCCACGAGGGGGATGTAGTCCTTCGGGGGGACGCCCGCGGGATAGCCCTCGAGCAGCCAGTCCATGACGCCACGAAGGCGCGCGTTCAGAGCCACGGAACCCGTCCTCACTTGCCGACGATGGTCGGGTAGATGTGGTCGAAGGACACGGCCTTGCCGAAGCCCGAGGCCACGATGATGGTGATCCCGAGGGCGACGCCGAGCAGGACCACGAGGATGCACAGGGCGAACAGGAGGTTGCCGATCGGGTGCCGTTCCGTGTCCTGCCCGCCGGTACCGCCGCCGGCCGCGTGGGCCCGCGCTCGGACACCGAGGGCGAAGATCACCGGCAGACCGGCGCCCAGGACGAGGCTGGCGACGAGCACCTTCCAGGCGCCGTCCGCGGCGAGGGCGAGGTTGTTCATGAGACACGCTCCAGCTTCTTGCTCTCGGGCATCGCTTCCCACTCGTCGTTGACGTTGGCGGCGGTAATCGGCTGACGCCGCGAGCGCACCCACATGTACCCGGTCAGCGCGATAAGGATGAGGACGACGACGAGCGGTCCGAGCGCTCCACCGAGCGCGTTGCCGACGTACCACATCACCGCGCCGACGAGCCCGGCAGCAGGAAGGGTGAGGAGCCAGGCGGCGACCATCCGGCGGGCGATGCCCCACCGGACGGTGGCGCCTGGCCGCCCTACACCGGAGCCGAGGATCGACCCGGTGGCCACTTGGGTGGTCGACAGGGCGAAGCCGAGGTGGCTCGACGTGAGGATGACGGCGGCGGACGCGCTCTCGGCCGCCATGCCCTGCGGCGGGGAGATCTCGACCAGGCCCTTGCCGAGCGTACGGATCACCCGCCAGCCACCGGCATAGGTGCCGGCGGCGATGGCGATGGCGCAGGAGAACTTCACCCAGGTCGGGACGGCCGTCGTGTCGGTCCACTGGCCGGCCGCGATGAGAGCGAGGGTGATGACGCCCATCGTCTTCTGGGCGTCGTTGGTGCCGTGGGCCAGCGAGACGAGCGACGCGCTGCCGATCTGGCCCCACCGGAAACCCTGGTTGGTGAACTGCTCGGCGACGTTCGCCACCACCCGGAAGATCAGCCACGTCCCCAGGGCGGCCACGACTCCGGCGATGACCGGCGAGGCCACCGCCGGGAGGATCACCTTGCCGATGACCCCGTCCAGCTTGGTGCCGTCACCGGTCCACTTCACACCGCTCATGCCGAGCGCCGCGATGGCCGAGCCGATGAGCCCGCCGAACAGGGCGTGCGAGGACGACGACGGCAGGCCGAGCAGCCACGTCAGGACATTCCAGACGATCCCGCCGACGAGGCCGGCCAGGATGATGAGGAGCAGCGCGTAGCCGCCGTCGGCGAGGAGGGCGGCCTGGGGGGCGCCCTTGCCGTCCTGGATGTTGATGACGGCGTTGGTGACCGTCAGCGCGACCTCGACGGACAGGAACGCGCCCACGAGGTTGAGGACGGCCGCGAGACCGACCGCGACCTTAGGACGAAGGGCGCCCGTCGCGATGGACGTGGCCATCGCGTTGCCCGTGTCGTGGAAGCCGTTCGTGAAGTCGAACGCCAGGGCCACCACCACCACCAGGACGAGCACCAGAGTTGCTGTGGTCATGAGGCCGAGTCTGGAGCCGTGGAACGAGCACGGACAGGGACGGGCGGCGGAGTTCAGCCACTGTTCATCTGGTCAGCAACGGCTGTCGATCGCGGGCCGCCTCCCGGTCCCTCAGCAGGTCACCGATCCGGGCCCGGAGCACGTCGGTAACGACCGCGGGGTCGGCGTGCGGGCCGGGTCGCAGCGGCTCGCCGACGACGACGGTCACGGCCACGCCCCAGCGCAGACGGAACCACCGGCCACGCACGGCCAGGACGTCCTGGCCGCCCCAGACCACGACGGGCACCAGTGGCACCTGGTCCCAGACGGCGACGGCCGCTGCCCCTCGTCGGAACGGACGCAGCGACTCGTTCCGGGAGAACGTCGCCTCGGGGAAGATCCCGACCACCTCACCCGCCTCGGCGGCCCGGACCGCCTGACGCAGAGCCGCCGTCCCGTGGGCGCGGTCGACGCTGACGTGCCGCATCCGGCGCATCGCCCAGCCGAGGAGCGGCGGCCGGAAGACGCTCTCCTTGGCCAGGAACCGGACCAAGCGCCCCCGCTCCACCCCGACCAGGCCGACGAGGAGGAAGTCCAGGAAGCTGACGTGGTTGCTGGCGAGGACCGCACCGCCGGTCGTGGGCAGGTGCTCCTCGCCGCGCAGCTCGATGCGCAGCCCAAGACCGCGGAAGACCGCGCGCGACGTCGCGATCACGCAGCGGTAGACCACGTCACCCATGTCCTGGAGTTCGACGCCGTTCGCCTCACGGATCGGCCGCCCGCCCGGTCGGTGAGGCCACTCACTTGCCCGCGCCGACCGCATACCCGTTGAGTAGGTTGGCAGTGAGAGCGTGTGCGCGCCACCATCAGCCCCACGCGCATACCAGCGTCAGCCCCAGCACCGTCGCAGGAGGATGCCCAGTGTCGAACGAGACGTCCCACCAGACCCTCGAGAACCTCGGACACGAGGACCGCTCGTTCCCCCCGGAGGCGGAGTTCACCACCCAGGCCAACGGCACCGAGGACCTCTACGCCCAGGCCGAGGAGGACTACGAGGCGTTCTGGGCCGACCAGGCGCGCAGCCGGCTGAGCTGGAGCAAGGAGTTCACTGAGGTCCTGGACTGGAGCAAGGCACCGTTCGCCACCTGGTTCGCCGACGGCGAGCTCAACGTCGCCTACAACTGCGTCGACCGCCACGTCGAGGCCGGCAACGGCGACAAGGTGGCGATCCACTTCGTCGGCGAGCCCGACGGAGACACCCGCGACATCACGTATGCGGAGCTCCACCAGCAGGTGCAGAAGGCGGCGAACGCGCTGCAGGACCTCGGTGTCGGCAAGGGCGACACCGTCGCGATCTACCTCCCGATGATCCCCGAGGCCGCGGTGGCGATGCTGGCCTGCGCCCGGATCGGGGCGCCGCACTCCGTGGTCTTCGGCGGGTTCTCGGCCGAGGCGCTCTACACGCGGATCAAGGACGCGAAGTGCAAGCTCGTCATCACCTCCGACGGGGGCTACCGGCGCGGGTCCCCGGCGGCGCTGAAGCCGGCCGTCGACGGGGCCTTGGCCAAGGGCGAGACGACGGTCGAGCACGTGCTCGTCGTCAAGCGGACGGGGCAGGACACCGAGTGGAACGACCGCGACGTCTGGTGGCACGAGGCGCTCGACCAGGCCGCCGACACCCACGAGGCGCAGGGCATGGAGGCGGAGCACCCGCTGTTCATCCTCTACACGTCGGGGACGACCGGGAAGCCGAAAGGCATCTTCCACACCACCGGCGGATACCTCACGCAGGTCGCCTACACGAACTCGGTCGTGCACGACGTCCACCCCGAGACCGACGTCTACTGGTGCACCGCCGACATCGGCTGGGTGACCGGCCACTCGTACATCGTCTACGGACCGATGGCCAACGGCGCGACGCAGGTGATGTACGAGGGAACCCCGGACACCCCGCATCAGGGCCGCTGGTGGGAGATCGTCGAAAAGTACAAGGTCTCCATCCTCTACACCGCGCCGACGGCGATCCGCACATTCATGAAGTGGGGCGAGGCGATCCCGCAGAAGTTCGACCTCTCGTCACTGCGGGTGCTGGGCAGCGTCGGCGAGCCGATCAACCCCGAGGCCTGGATGTGGTACCGGCGCGTCATCGGTGGCGACCAGGCGCCGATCGTCGACACGTGGTGGCAGACCGAGACCGGGGCGATCATGATCAGCCCGCTGCCCGGCGTCACCGCGCTCAAGCCGGGTTCGGCCCAGCGGGCGATCCCCGGGATCTCGGTCGACGTCGTCGACGACGAGGCCAAGTCGGTGCCGGACGGCGGCGGGGGGTACCTCGTCGTCGACAAGCCGTGGCCGTCGATGCTGCGCGGCATCTGGGGCGACCCGGAGCGCTACCAGGAGACGTACTGGTCGCGGTTCGACGGGCTCTACTTCGCCGGCGACGGGGCGAAGAAGGACGACGAGGGCAACATCTGGCTCCTCGGCCGGGTCGACGACGTCATGAACGTGTCGGGTCACCGGCTGTCCACGACGGAGATCGAGTCGGCGCTGGTCTCGCACCCGAAGGTGGCCGAGGCCGCGGTCGTCGGGGCGAACGACGCGACGACGGGACAGGCGGTCTGCGCGTTCGTCATCCTCCGCAGTGAGGCGGTGCAGGAGGCCGACGAGCCGGGCGAGGGTGAGGAGCTGGTCAAAGAGCTGCGCAACCACGTCGCGTCCGAGATCGGTCCGATCGCGAAGCCCCGCCAGATCATGATCGTCAAGGAGCTGCCGAAGACCCGCTCCGGCAAGATCATGCGCCGGCTGCTGCGCGACGTCGCTGAGAACCGCGAGGTGGGCGACGTGACCACCCTCGCCGACTCTTCGGTCATGGACCTCATCAGGGAGGGCCTCAGCACCGGCAAGTCCGAGGACTAGCAGCCTGCTGCTGAAATGCCTGCGTGCTGCTAATACGCATGCATGCCGCGGTCCATCACCATTCGCGACGTTCCCAACGAGGTCGTCGACGAGCTCGCTGCCCGAGCGGCTCGGGAGGGTCGGTCGCTGCAGGAGTATCTCAAGGCGTACTTCGTCGAGATCACGTCGAAACCCGACCTGGCCACCTGGATCGCCCAGGTCGAGGGCGACCAGACGGCCAACCCGGTGAGGGTCAGTACCGATGACATCCTGGCTTGGCGGGACGCCGATCGCCGGTGATGGTCGTCGACGCGTCCGTCGTGAGCGGGTCGCTGCTGCAGCAGGATGACGACGGCACGTGGGCCCGGCTGGTGATGAGAACCACGCCGCTCGTCGCTCTGGATCTCATGCCAGCCGAGGTGGCCAACGTCCTGCGCCACAGCGTCCTCTCGCGAAGCGTCTCCGAGGAGACGGCGGCCCGCGCCCATCGACGACTGTCGGCCCTGCCCGTCCAGCTGGTGCCGTATGAGGCCTTGGCCGTCCGGGTCTGGGCACTGCGCAACAACCTCACGCCTCACGACGCCTGGTACGTAGCCATCGCCGAGAACATGGGCGTTCCCCTGGCCACTCTCGACCGTCGGCTGAGCAGATCGAGCGGACCACGGTGCGACGTCCTCACGCCGAGCCGAACGCACCGAGACGTCCGGTCAGGCTGCGGCCGCCGGGGCCACCGTCGGCGCGGTGTCGCCCTCGAGGCGGGACAGGTCGTCGGCCAGCCACCAGAGCCAGCCCCAGGCCTCGATGGCCCGCAGGGTGGCGTTGGGATGCTGGTCGCGACCTGGTTCGCGCGCCGTCTCGGCGAGTCCGGCGCGGACGGCCGCCCGGTCCGCCTCGCGCAGGGTGGCGCGGCCGCCGGTGGAGACCGCGTCGGTCGGGTTGGTGAGCCGGTAGGCGCAGGAGCGGAGCTCGTCGGCGATCCGGCGCGCGGCGGTCTCGAGATCGGCGCGGACGTCCTCCCACGGCAACGCCCCACGTTGGTCGGCCCAGCGGGCGGCCGCCTCCGCGCCGTTGGCGGCCCGGGCGGTGACGACCTCGACGACGAGCCAGTCGGTGGTGTCGCGGTTGTCGGCCGGCTCGCTGCGGTACTGGGCGTAGGTCGACTCGTAGAGGGCGAGCGCCCGCCGCACGGTGTCCAGCCGGGCCCCTAGGGCATCCGGCGGGCAGGTCGCAACGATCCAGTCGGCGGTGGTGTCCACGCAGTCCGCGGCCGCCGAGAGGCAGCGCGAGCCGGCCCGGCGCAGCTCGGCCTGGCCCCCACGGGGCCACGCGAGAACGCCGACCGCCACGCCGACACCGGCGCCGATGAGCACGTCGATGAGCCGGTCCTTGGCCAGCTCCAGGGTGGGTGGGGCCACCTGGCTGAACAGACACGCCACCACCAGGGTGAACGCCGCCTGCGTCCCGATCGGGCCTACCGTCGCCCCGGCCAGGACGGCGGCGAACAGAGCCAACGGCATCACGACCACGTAGGGAGCGGCGTTCGTCCCGGCCAGGAGGAGCAGCAACCCGGCCAGCCCCACACCGACCAGCGTGCCGATCAGGGCCGGCTTGAGGGCGCCTCGGGTCGCGCGCACCGACGTCCGGGTGAGAGTCAGGGTGGCCAGCAGGACCCACAGGCCGTGGGACAACGCGAACTCGCCGGCGATGAACCGGGCGAGCGCGAGACCGGCGGCGAGCCGCAGCGCGTTCTGGAGCTCCACCGAGCGCACCGTGAGGTTCCGCCGAGCGCGATGCCAGACGAGGGACCACGCCGACCCGTGCGCGTACCAGAACGGGTCGTCGGGTCCGGAGTCCTCGGCGGGCACCGTCGCGCCGAACCCCGACCGGACGGCCAGCACCAGCGCCCGGGCGCCGTTGGCCGCCTGAACCGCCGCCACCAGGGTGGTCGCCCCGCCGAGGGAGCGCACCTCTCGCGCCTCGGCCGAGTCGGGCTCGTCGGCGAGCACCCTGCGCCACAGGTCACGTTCCGTCTCCAGCGCGGCGGTGAGCTCGTCGGTCGACGGTTCCGGCCCGTGCCCCACCAGGGCCGCACGCACGTCGGCGAGCGTCGAGGCGATCGCGGCGACGACCGGGACCGGCAGGCCTTGCGGGTCGTCCTCGACCTCCGAGCGCAGGACCATCAGGCGGTAGGTCGTCGCCCGCAGCGCCCCCGCGGCGTCGGTCAGGCCGCGGTCCATCCGGCTCGGCGCCGACGGCCGCTCGACCAGGGGGACCTCGACCAGCCGCAACCCGGATGACGCCGCCTTGGCCTTCGCGACGAGGCGGTCCAGCTCGGAGCCCGTCACCCGCCCACCGAGCTCGCAGGCGCCGACGATGCCGGCCGCGAGGGCCCGTGTCTTCTCCGTGGCGTCGGCCAACCGCTGGGCGAAGCCGCGCGGTCCCGGGTCCGGCATCAGGAACCGGTCGGTGACGATGAGTAGGGCCATCCCGAGGGTCAGCCCCACCAGCCGCGAGCCGAGCGACGCGGGGTCGAACGGCGGCAGCGACGGCAGGATGAACAGCAGCTGCAGCCCGGTCGAGACCTCGCTGACGCGGACGCCGCAGACCCCGGCGAACGAGACGAGGAACCCGAAGACGAACATCGCGGCGACAGCGACTCCCGTGTTGACCGCGGCGTAGGTCGCGATCGTCACGTCGACGAGTCCGAATGCCAAGCAGGCCAACAGAGTTCGCGTCCGGACGGGCGGCGGGCCAGAGGTCTGGGAGAGGAGCGAGAAGGCCAGAACAGCGAACACCGCGTACAGGGCCATGGTCGGGTCGTCGAGGCCGTACCGGCACCCGTAGAACGCCAGGATCGCCGTGATGGTGACCCGTACCGCGCGCCGCCAGGCGGCCGCGGGGACTCGTTTCAGGGGGAGCTCCTCGCCGAGACCCGACCGCGGGGCTGCAGCCGGACGTTGGGCAGCGGCGGCGCGGCCAGGCGTTCGTCGGTCGGGTAGTGCGCCACCTCACCGAACCGGTCGTCCCCCCCGGCGTTCCACTGCGTTCGCGCTCGGTCGATCTCGTCGTGGCTGCGGGCCACGAAATTCCACCACATGACGATCTCCTCGGCGAACGGTTCGCCGCCGAGCAGCAGGACCCGCGCGTCGGGCGTGAGCCCGAGCTCGAGCGTCGAGCGGTCCACGCCGAGGTACATCGCCTGCCCGTGCGCCACCGAGGTTCCCTCGACGGTCGCCGACCCCGACAGCGGGACGAGGAGGTGCTCGTATGCGGGGTCTAGCGGCAGCCGGCCCGGGCCGTCGCCGCCGTGCGGGGTGAGCTCTGCGCCCACCATCGGGGTGAAGCCCTCCGCTCCCGCGGCCACGCCACCGAGGGCGCCCAGGAAGACCCGCGCCCGCACCCCGTCGGCCTCGAGGAACGGTGCCGGTTCGTGCAGGACGAAGCCCCGGGCCCGATGCCGTTCGCCGTCGGGCAGCGCGACCCACAGCTGCGCGCCGTGGAGCGCACCGTCGGCCGAGCCGGTCGCGGGCGGCACGACGTCCTCGCCGTGGGCGATGCCGTCACCGGCGGTCATGACCGCCGCCCGCCCGGGGACGACCTGAGCGGTCGTGCCCAGCGAGTCGCGGTGGGTCACCTCGCCGGCGACGAGCCACGACACGGTCTGCAGGCCGGTATGCGGGTGCGGTGCCACGTGCATCGCGTCCCCGTCACCGGACCTGACCGCTCGCGGGCCGTAGAGGTCGACGAAGCACCATGCGCCGACCATCCGGCGCTCGCGGTGCGGGAGCAGCCGCAGCACCTCGCTGCGGGGGCTGATCTTCGCGTGGATCGCGTCGTAGACCGTCGTCTCGCGGCCGTGACCCTCCGGGTCGTCCGTGCAGCGGGCATACAGGTCCGCGACGGAATTGCTCATGCAGGTATTCAACCGCCCCGGACCGGGTTGGCGGCATCCCCGTCGATAGCCTTCGTGAGGTGACGTCACCCGAGGGGCAGAAGGACCGACCGGTCCACCACCTGCTGGAACGCGGGACGTGGCCTGAGGCGCGCTACGTCGCGTCGGCGCTCCGGGCCGAGACTGTCGGCGGCGCGCTGCTCCTCGGCGCCGCCGTGGTCGCTCTCATCTGGGCGAACACGCCCTGGCAGGACGCCTACGTCGCCCTGCGTGACTACGTCGTCGGCCCGCAGGCCCTCCACCTCGACCTCAGCCTCGGGACGTGGGCCGCCGACGGCCTGCTGGCGCTCTTCTTCCTCGTCGCGGGGATCGAGCTCAAACGCGAGTTCGTGGCCGGAGACCTGTCCGACCGGAGCAAGGCGGCCCTGCCGATCGCGGCCGCGGCGTGCGGTGTCGCGGTGCCCGCCCTGCTCTTCCTGGGCACGGCGTTGCTGGCCGGCGGCGAAGGTGACGTGTTCCGGGGCTGGGCAATTCCGACGGCGACCGACATCGCCTTCGCCCTGGCCGTCCTCGCGGTGATCGCCACTCACCTGCCGTCGGCGCTACGGTCGTTCCTGCTGACCCTGGCGGTGGTCGACGACCTCATTGCGATCACCATCATCGCGATCTTCTACACCAGCGCCATGCACATCCTGTTCCTGCTGCTCGCGATCCTGCCGCTCGCGCTCTGGTGGTGGTTGCTGCGCCGCGGATGGACCAACCCGGCCCTGCTGGCCGTGCCGGCCCTGGTCGCGTGGGGTCTGGTGCACGCGAGCGGCGTCCACGCGACCGTCGCCGGAGTGCTGCTGGGTCTGTTGGTCCCGGTGTCGAAGCGCCAGGAGCACGCCGCCGACCAGCAGAGCCTGGCCGAGCGCATCGAGCACGGCCTGCGACCGTGGTCGGCCGGCCTGGCCGTGCCGGTGTTCGCGTTCTTCGCCGCGGGCGTGACGATCGGGCCCGGTGGCCTGAGCGCGACGTTCGCCGACCCGGCTGCCCTCGGCGTCGTCGTCGGGCTGGTCGTCGGGAAGTGCATCGGCGTGTTCGGCGGCACCTACCTGTTCGCCCGGTTCACCAAGGCGACGCTCGACGAGGACCTCGCGTGGAGCGACGTCTTCGGGCTGTCCCTGCTGGCCGGGGTGGGCTTCACCGTGTCACTGCTCATCGGCGAGCTGGCCTTCGGCCTGGGATCGGAGCGGGACGACCATGTGCGGCTCGGCGTCCTCGTCGGGTCGGTCCTCGCAGCCGTCCTCGCGGCGGTCGTGCTGCGGCTCCGGAACCGGCACTACCGGCAGGTCGAGGCCGCCGAGACGCGCGACGACGACGCCGACGGCGTTCCCGACGTCTACCTGAGGGCCAACCCGACGATAGGCTCTTGAGGGAGAACCTGCGCTCAGCCCAGAGCGGGTCTCAGGACGACTCGCATACGGACGACCTGCCCACGCCCCCGGAGGCTCGATGACCACCGACCATGACGCGACCCGACCGGTGCCGGACGACCTTCGGCACTCGCAGGAACGCACGATCGGGCAGCTCGTCGCCCAGGTGGTCGACGACCTGCGCGCCATCGTCCGCACCGAGATCCAGCTGGCCAAGACCGAGATCACCTCCCAGCTCGGGATCGCCGGAAAAGGCGCCGGGATGCTCGCGACCGCCGGGGTCCTCGCGCTCTATGGACTCGGGCTGTTGTTCATCGCGCTGTCGATGGTCATCGCCATCTGGCTGCCGGTGTGGGCCGGGTTCCTCATCATGGCCGTGGTGCTGTTCATCGTCACCGCTGTCCTGGGCCTGCTCGGACGCAACGCACTCAACCAGGTGAACCCGCGGCCGGACCGAGCGATCGCTCAGGCGCAGGAGACCATGGACGCGGTGCTGGGTTCGGCGTCCGCCGGCGCGGAGCACGCCAAGGCGGTCCCGGCTCCCAACGCCCAGGTCGCGCTCGACCAGCGACCGACGCCGCGTTGAGCCGGGTCGCGACGGTCGCGACCGTCGCGCCGCCGGCGCTCGCGTGACGAGCGTGACGCTCGACGCCGCCTCCGTCCTCCTCGAGGGCCCCTGGAACCACCGGCTCGTCTCCGCGAACGGTGCCCGGTTCCACGTCGCGGAGCTCGGCGACGGGCCGATGGTCCTGCTCATGCACGGGTTCCCGCAGTTCTGGTACACGTGGCGCCACCAGATGGCGGCGATCGCCGACGCCGGCTGGCGGGCGGTCGCGATGGACCTGCGCGGCTACGGCGCGAGCGACAAGCCGCCGCGCGGCTACAGCACCTACACCGGCGCCGAGGACGCGGCGTCCCTCATCCGGTCGCTCGGCGAGGACGACGCCATCGTCGTCGGCCAGGGTCTCGGCGGGTTCATCGCGTGGTCCATGCCCTACCTCCAGCCCGATGTGGT
This sequence comes from Lapillicoccus sp., assembly GCF_036559105.1. Taxonomy (GTDB): domain Bacteria; phylum Actinomycetota; class Actinomycetes; order Actinomycetales; family Dermatophilaceae; genus Lapillicoccus. The sequence continues at coordinate 79,580 of NZ_DATBTV010000014.1, forward strand.
CCGCGCGGTCGGGTCGCTCTCGATGCCGCACCCGCGGGTGATGCGGCGTGCGTCGATGCGCGACCGCCGGCAGCGACAGGCCAGCCGGTACCTCGTCGAGCTGCAGCGGCCGTTCGTCCCCGAGCGCGAGATGACCAAGGACCACGCCTACGTCGAGGAGGTCCTGCGGGCGTGGGCCTCGCCCTTCGGCGACTACCCCACCCCGGAGGACGTGGAGCGCTACGGCAACGCGATGGCGATGCCCTTCGTGGCCCACTCCGCCGCGGAGCACTACCGCTGGTTCGGCCGGTCCCAGCTGCGCCAGGACGGTCCCCTGTTCAACCGGCGCGTCCGCGGGCCGGTCGCCCAGCCGGTGCTCCAGCTGCAGGGCACCGAGGATAGGTGCGTCCTGGCCGACTGCACGGGGGGTTCGGCGGACTACGTCAGCGGCCGGTATGCGTTCCAGCTGGTCGACGGGGCGGGTCACTTCCTCACCGAGGAGGCGCCCGACCGCGTCAGCTCGGCGATCGTCGACTGGCTCGACACCGTCGACTGACGGGAGGTCGGTGCCCACAACCCGGACATGTCCGAGTAGTCGTCGCCGGGTCGCTGAATCGGCCGCAACGCCGCAGACATGTCCGAGCTGTTGTCGGTGAGGTCTGTGAGGTCTGTGAGGTCTGGCGTCAGCCGGTCGAGCAGCCGCCCGTGGAGACCGGCTTGCTCGCCCCGGCCGCCGCGTCGAGGACGGGGCGGGCCTCGTCGAGGGTCAACGCGTACCCGGTCGTCGGGTCGTCCAGCGACTTGGCGAAGACCACCCCGACCACCTCACCGGTGGGCGCGAGCAGCGGGCCGCCGCTGTTGCCGGGCTCGACGCGGGCATACAGGGAGTAGATCTCGCGCGTCACGCCCGGCTGGCCGTAGATATCCGAACCGGTCGCGGTCAGGGTCCGACGGACCCGGGCCGGGTCGAGGCGGTAGGGGCCGTCCAGGGGGAACCCGGCCACCACCGACTCGTCGTTGGGCGACAGCTGACCACCGAGCCGCAGCGGCGGCGCCCTCAGGCCGTCGACCTCGAGCACCGCGAGGTCGCGCTCCGGGTCGAACAGGACGATCTGCGCGGGATACTCCGGTCCGACCCCGCCGACCTGGACCGACGCGTCCCGCATGCCGGCCACGACGTGCGCGTTGGTAACGACCTTGCCGGGCGCGACGACCCACCCGCTGCCTTCCTGCCCGCGCTGGCAGGCCACGGCGACCCCGGTCACGCGCACCACCGACTGGGACGCCTGCTGGACGCCGGCCGTCGCCGCCACACCCGACTCCGGCGGTGCCACCGGCTGGATCGGCTCCGGCGTCAGGCCACCGAAAACCTTCGGGATCCCGTTCTGGTCCAACAGCGACCGGAACCCGGCGAACAGCTGCCCCGCTGCGGGGGGCATCACGCGGTCGATGGTCGCGAGCACCCGGGACTCCCCGATCGCCTTGGCCACCGGCGTCGGCGCGGCCCCGCGCACCGCGCCCGCCACGAACCAGACCAGCAGTGAGACCGCGAGGACCGTGGCCAGTCCGCCGAGGAACGCGTCCACGGCCTGGCCGGAACGCCCGCGAACCTGCGCGCGCAGCCGGTTCCCGACCGGCACCGCGATCGCCTGCCCGACGGTCGCGCAGAGGAAGACGAGGAACACGAGCACGAGCACCCGGACGACCTCGTTGGAGGTGACCCACTCGACGTTGGCCAGCAGGGACGGGAGCAGCCACATCCCGAGCGCGCCGCCGCCGAGGAACCCGACGAGGGACAGCGTGCTCACGAGGATCCCCTGCCGGTACCCCGTCACGGCGTAGAGCACGAGCATGAGGACCAGCAGGACGTCCAGGACGGTCCCGCTCACGAACGCCCCCGCGTGAAGCGTTCGGGCAGCGGGACCTCACGGGCCTCGTCCCAGGACCGGTCCAGCTCGGCGAGCTCGAGCGCCTTGGTGACGACGCCGGCCGTGAACCCCCACAGCAGCAGGTCGTCGCCGAGCTGGAACGCCGGTCCCCGGTACCCCGAGGGGTGCGTGACGGTATGCCTCACCGCGGGGTCGGTGAGGAAGGCCAGCGGTGCCTGGAGCACCTGGGCGACCTCGTCGGGGTCGCCAACGGAGACCGGTCCCGGCATGCCCCACCAGCCGACGACGGTCGTCACCACGAACCCGCTCGGCGGGAGGTAGAGCGGCGGCAGGACGCCGACCACCTCGACACCGGACGCGTCGAGGTTGACCTCCTCCGAGGCCTCACGCAGGGCGGTCTGGACAGCGTCGGCGTCGCCGGGTTCGGTGGCACCGCCAGGCAACGCGACCTGGCCGGGATGGGAACGCATGCCGTGAGAACGTTCGATGAGCAGTAACGACTCCGCGCCGTCGAGATCGGGACCGAACAGCAACAACACCGCCGACTCCCGGCCTCCGCCGTCCGGTGGGAGGAACCGGCTGAACCAGCTCGGGTCCGTGGTCTCCGCGTTGCGCAGCAGCCGGGTGAGCCAGGCCGGCGGAGCGGACGCGGGACTCCCGGGCGGCGACGCGAGCGGGTGAAGCGTCTCCCCCGGGCCGGCGAGGGACGGCATACGGGACATGCAGGTCAGTCGTCCTTCACGGCGGAGGCGGCCACCGGCTGGCGGCGAGGCTTCCGGAGGGGCGCGGGGAGCGGTCCGGGAGGCGGCACGGGCAGCAGCGCCCCGGGCTTGAGCTCGTAGGCCAGCAGCGTCACCGCCTGGTCGCGGTCGGTCGGGCCGGTGCCGTAGCTGGGGCACCATGCGGCGACCGGGCAGGCGCCACACGCGGGCTTCTTGGCGTGGCAGGTACGGCGGCCATGGAAGATGAGGACGTGGCTGAGCATCGTCCAGTCACGTCGCGGGAAGGTCCCCCCGACCAGGTGCTCGACCTTGACCGGGTCGGTCTCGTCCGTCCAGCCGAACCGGCGGACCAGGCGCCCGACGTGCGTGTCGACCGTGATGCCCGGCACGCCGAACGCGTTGCCCAGCACGACGTTCGCGGTCTTGCGGCCGACACCGGGCAGCGTCACGAGGTCCGCCAGGCGGCCCGGCACCTCCCCGTCGAACCGCTCCACCAGCGCGCCGCCGAGCTTGATCAGCGCGTCGGACTTGTTCCGGAAGAAGCCGGTCGACTGGATCATCGTCTCCAGCTCGGTCCGGTCGGCCCCGGCGTAGGCAGCGGCGTCGGGGTACCGCGCGAAGACGTGCGGCGTCACCATGTTCACCCGCTGGTCGGTCGTCTGGGCCGAGAGGATCGTCGCGACGAGCAGCTCGAGGGGGTTCGTGAAGTCGAGCTCGCAGTGGGCGTAGGGGTACCGCTCGTGAAGGGCGCGGTACATCCGCCGGGCCCGACGGGTCCGTGCGACCGGGCTCTCGTCCGGGACGACGGACGCGAGGAGCGTCTCATGGGCGGCAGACACCAGAGCAGACTAAGTCACCCCACGAAGTCCTCCGCTTCGCTCCGGTTCTTCGCGGGGACCCCGAACACATCCCGCGACTGTCAGGGCCGTCCCCGGGGCGAGACGACGACGGGGCGCAAACCGACCGTTCTGGCACACTGTGCCCGTGGACCACGAGGTTGTGCGCCAGGCGCCGCTCTTCGCGGCCCTGGACAGCGAGGATGCCGAGGCACTGCTGGCCCAGATGACCCCCGCCCGCATGGAGCGCGGCGACATCCTCTTCCGCGAGGGCGAGGTGGGCGACTCTTTGTACGTCATCGGCGAGGGCAAGATCAAGCTCGGCCGGTCCAGCTCCGACGGCCGCGAGAACCTCGTCGCGATCCTCGGGCCCGGCGAGATGTTCGGCGAGCTGAGCCTGTTCGACCCGGGGCCCCGGACCATGACGGCCACGGCGGTCGCCGAGACCCAGCTGCTGGGACTCGGCAACGACTCCCTCACCGGTCTGCTGACGGGGCGCCCCGAGGTGGCCAAGGCGCTGCTCGCGGCCCTCGCGCAGCGGCTCCGCCGCACCAACGAGCACCTCGCGGACCTCGTCTTCACCGACGTGCCGGGCCGCGTGGCCAAGGCCCTGCTCGATCTCGCCGAGCGGTTCGGCCGCCCGGTCGAGGAGGGCGTCATGGTGAGCCACGACCTCACCCAGGAGGAGCTGGCGCAGCTGGTCGGCGCGTCCCGCGAGACGGTGAACAAGGCGCTCGCCGACTTCGCCGGCCGCGGCTGGCTCAAGCTCGAGGCGCGAGCGGTGCTGCTGCTCGACGTCGACCGGTTGCGCCGCCGCGCTCGCTAGGGCCTCTGGCGGCTCGCGAAACCCGTGCTGTCCGCTCAGGCGGTGCCGGAGCTGCCGTAGACGGTCACGTGGACGTGGTCGTAGTGGTTCGCGGTCGCCGAGCCGCGGTTGGACATGGACCGCCAACCCTCACCGGACCGCTGGACCGTCCAGATGTGCTGGGACCAGATGACCTCGCTGACGCCGAGCGCCTTGGCGTTGGCCCGGACGTAGTTGGCGATGGCCTGTCCCACCGAGCTGTTCGGGATCATGATGTCGAGGGCCTGCCCGCTGCTGTGCTCGCCGCCGCTGCCGGCACGCCCGCCCCAGCCGGACACGCCGGCGAACAGCGCGCAGACGGCGCGGTGTACGCGGATGGCGTCCTTGGTGATGCCGGCCTCGACGGCGGAACCGGAGGCACAGGCCGCCTGTGAGACCCCAGCGGGGGCCGCGGCCCCCTGGGGCGACGGCGACGCGGTCGGTTTTGGGGTAGCCGTGGCGGTCGGTGCCGGAGCCGGTGCCGGAGCGGGCGGCGGGGCCGGGACGGGCACGGCGGCTGTCGGGTTGATCCGGGTCTGCGGGTGCGCCGGCGCTTCCGGTCCGAGAGCCCCGGTCGGCAGCAGCTCGGCGCGGCCAGACCGGCTGGCCCGATCGGACAGGCGCATCGAGAGAGCGGCGGCGTCCATCTCGGCAGCGTCGGCGACACCGATCCGAGCGGCCGCCGGGGTGGCCACGCCGTCCGGAAGCCGGGCCGGGCCGAGCGTGACGACGCCGGCGCCGACCACGAGAGCCAGGCCGGCGACCGACCGGAGGCCGACCGTCCGCCACGGTAGCGAACGCCCGGAAAGCGCGGGCGGCAACGACGTCCCGCGGTGGCGTCCGGAGGCCACGCGGCCCGTCGAGCGGTCAGGTGGAGTCGCAGACATTGCTGACCACCGAACCACAGAGCGGCCGAAAAGTCACATTCAGGTCACGGCCTCGTACGCCCGTACGAGACCGTGTCCTGCGCCCGTCAGGCGGAGCGGCGCCCTCCCGCACGGGCGCGGAGGTAGTCGGCGACGACGTACTCCCCGAGCCGGCCGACGTCGGGGGTGAAGACGCGTCCGCCGTTGCGCCGCGCGACCGAGTCGACGAACCGGGCCAGACCCGGGTCGTCGCCGAGGAGGAAGAAGTTCAGCGCGACCCCGTAGCGGGTCAGCGCGTCGACCTCGCCGACCGTCGCCCGCACGGTGGCGGGGGTCGTCGGCCACTGGAACACCGGCAGGCCGTCCGCCTCCAAGTGAGCCGTCGGCTCACCGTCGGTGACGACGAGGACCACCGGCTCGGCGTCGGGGTGCCGACGCACGTGGCGGCCGGCCAGGAGCAGGGCGTGGTGGAGGTTGGTCCCCTGGATCCACTCCGGCTCGACCTCGGCCAGCTGCATCGGGGTCAGCGGTCGGGCGGTCCGGTCGAACCCGATGATCTGGAGGGCGTCCTGGCGGAACCGGCTCTGGATGAGGTGCGACAGCGCGAGCGCCGTCTGCTTCATCGGGCCCCAGCGGCCCTCCTGGATCATCGAGAACGAGAGGTCCACGAGCAGGGCGACCGCGGCACCGGTGCGACGCGTCGTCTCGGCCACCTCGAAGTCCTCGACCTCGAGCCGGATGCCGCGCTCCTCAGCACTGCGAGGCATACCCGTACCCGCCCGGCGCAGCACCGCGTTCTGGACCGTCCGGACCGCGTCCAGTGGGCGCTCGTCGCCGAACTCCCAGGGCAGGAACGAGCCGGTCCGCTCGTCGGCGCCGCCGGACCGCGGGTCGACGTGGGAGCCGGACGCGTCGGCGTCGAGGTGCTGGAAGATCCGCCGCAACGCCGTCTCCCCCAACCGCCGAAGCGCCTTGGGGGTCAACGACATCCCGTCGTTGTCGGAGCGGAGGTAGCCCTGTCGCTCCAGCTCACGCTCGAGCTCTCGCAGCGCCTCGAAGTCGCGCACCGACGACCCGGGCAGCTGCCGCTCCAGGGTGTCCACGTCGACGTCGTCCAACCCGCTGCCGAGCGCGGACGCCCGGGACAGCTGGTTCTCCAGCGCCTCTAGGTCGGCGAGGTCGGCCACGGCGCCGACCGCGTCGCCCATGCCGAGCGACTCGTTGCCGTCGATGTCGGCCGGCTGGCGGCCGCGGAACATCCCCGGGCGCAGCGACCGGAGCGAGTCGGCCAGCTGGCTCATCTCCATCTCGAGGCCCATGTCCTGCATAGCCTGCTGCATGAGGCCGGCCAGCTCCTCGCGTTGCTCACGGGACAGCGAGCGCATCATCCGCTCAGCGGCGGCCTGACGCCGGGCGAGCGCGTCGATGAGCTCGTCGACGTCCTGGGGGTTCTCCGGGAAGAACTCGCCGTGCTTCTCCATGAACTGCTTGAAGTCCTCGGACGTGTCCTCGCCGCGAGCGTGCTTGGCTAGCAACGCGTTGAGGTCGGCCATCATCTCCCGGACCGCCTCCATGGCGGCCGGGTTCTGACCCGAGAGGGCCTCCTTCATCCCGGCGAACTGCGCGTCGAGGACCTCCTTGCGCAGCAGGTCGAGCACGTTCTGCCAGTGCTGCTGGCCCTCGGCGCTGCGCCACTGGTAGTCGTTGAGCTCCCGGACCTGGCCGGCGGTGTCGTCGGGCAGCGTGTCGAGCGACATCTCGGCGAGCCGGGCGTCGTCGCCGTCGCGGCCGGCGAGGAACTCCCGCTCCGCGGAGAGTGCCTGGTCGAGCTCCTCCCGGACCTGGTCGAGGGTTCCGGCCAGGTTGCCGCGCCGCTCGACCTCACGCCGCCGGCGGGCCAGCTCCCGACGCAGCTCGTCGAGGCCTGAGCGGTCGCCGACACCGCGGCGCATCAGCCGCTCCATCGCCTCGCGCAGCGACGAGCCCTCCATGACGTCGCGGCCGATCTCGTCGACCGCCGCGCGTACGTCGAACGGCGGAGCCAGCGGGTCGGCCCCGCCGGCCCACGAGCCGTAGCGGTAACGGCCCGAGCGGTGCCGACCGCTCGAACCCGACCCAGCACCAGGCATACCCGTCAGCTCCCGTAGATCGTCTGGCCGCCGGCCTGGACCTTGGAGAGTCGTCTCGTCAGGTGTAGGCCCTCGAGGACGAACTCGACCGCGGCGGCCACCTGACCGGGCGAGACCGAGTCCTCGCCGACGCCGAGCCGGGCCAGGATCGCGGCGAGACCTGGGGTGGCGCCGAGCTGCGAGAGCAGCGTCGTGGCCGGCACGAGGTCGCCGGTCTCCACGACCGACCCGTCCTCGAAGTGCGCCGTCACGCCGGACAGGTCCGTCCCCGCCACCCGCTCGCGGAACGTGGCCGCCGTGGCCAGCCGCAGCAGGTGGCCGATGACCTCGAGCTCGCGGCCCTCCTCGCCCATCTCGAACTCGACCTTGCCGCGCAGCGTCGGCAGCACGTCGGCGAGGTCGCCGATCCGGGCGACCGCGTCGTCCTCACCGGTCAGCGCCGCACGTCGCAGCGCGGACGCCGACGTGGCCTCGGCCGCCGCGATGGCGAACCGGGCCGAGACGCCCGAGCGCTGGTCGACCGAGGACGAGGTCCGCAGCTCCATGACCAGCCGGGCGATCACCTCGAGCAGGTGCGCCGGCACGGCCGCGACGAGGCCGGCCTCCTGCGAGATGAGCGAGACCTCCTCGTCCACGTCGTCGAGGTAGTGGGTCCGGACCTCGGCCCCGAACCGGTCCTTCAGCGGCGTGATGATGCGGCCGCGGTTGGTGTAGTCCTCGGGGTTCGCGGAGGCGACCACCAGGACGTCCAACGGGAGCCGCACCGCATACCCACGGACCTGGATGTCGCGCTCCTCCAGCACGTTGAACAGCGCGACCTGGATCCGCTCGGCGAGGTCGGGCAGCTCGTTGATCGCGAACACGCCGCGGTGCGCTCGGGGCAGCAGCCCGTAGTGGATCGTCTCGGGGTCGCCGAGCGTGCGGCCCTCGGCGACCTTGGTCGGGTCGACGTCGCCGACAAGGTCGCCGACGCTGGTGTCAGGAGTCGCGAGCTTCTCGGTGTAGCGGTCGTCGCGGTGCCGCCACTCGATCGGCACGTCGTCACCGTCGTTCTCGGAAGCGGCGACCAGCGTGCGGCAGCGCTGGCAGATCGGTGCCAGCGGCTCGTCGTGGATCTCACAGCCGGCGATGTACGGCGACCACTCGTCGAGCAGCCCGCCGATGGTCCGCATCAGCCGCGTCTTGCCCTGGCCGCGCTCCCCGAGCAGGACCATGTCGTGTCCGGCCAGCAGCGCCCGCTGGACGTCGGGCAGGACGCTGTCGTCGAACCCGACGATGCCGGGGAAGGGGTTCTCCCCCGCTCGGAGGAGGCGGACGAGGTTCGCGCGGATCTCGGCCTTGACGGTGCGCGGCTCGTGTCCGGAGGCGCGCAGCTGCCCGATGGTGGCGGGCTCAGGGTGGTGGGTCACTCATTCACGTTACGTCCGCCGTCCGGGGACCGGTACCGCAGGTAGTCCAGCTGGGCCCGGACGCTCAGCTCGGCGTACGGCCAGACCTCCCTCGGCACGTCCGCGTAGACCCGCTCGACGACCTGCCGCGGCTCGGTGTCCCCGGCCGCCAGGGCGGCCCGGACCTCGTCGAGCCGCTCCGCCCGGTGGTCGAGGTAGAACCGGACGGTTTCCTTGGCGTCCGGCACGAGCGGGCCGTGTCCAGGGAGGATCCGCGTCGCCGCTCCGGACGCCGCCAGCCGCTCGATCCGCTCCAACGACGTGAGGTACGCGGCCAGCTCGCCGTCCGGCCACGCCACCACCGTGGTCCCCCGGCCGAGGACGGTGTCGCCGGTCAGCAGTGCGGACTCGGCCGGCAGCAGGAACGAGACCGAGTCGCCGGTATGCCCCGGGGTCATGACGACGGTGACCTCCAGGCCGCCCACCCGCACCGTCTCCCCGTCGGTCAGGTCGTCGTGACCGGTCCCGATCGCGCGGACCAGCGCCGCCGTCTGTGCCGCGAAGTGCTCGGCCGCCTCCGCGTGGTCCTGGTGGTGGTGGGTGAGCAGGGTCAGGGCCACCCGCGCGCCCCGCTCCTCGACGAACCTCAGCACCGTCTCGAGGTGCCCGAGGTCCAGAGGACCAGGGTCGACGACGACGGCCTCGGTGGAGCCGGGTTCGAGCAGGACCCACGTGTTCGTGCCGTCGAGCGTCATGGGGCCGGGGTTCGGGGCGAGGACGCAGTACGCGCGTTCGCTCACCGCCCCGGACTGCCAGCCGTCAGCCATCCGGCCACCGTAGCCACCCCATGCGCTCCAGGGGATCGGTCTACGGCAGGTCGGCCCGGATCATCGGCTGGCCGGCCACCTCGACGATCTGGGGGACGACCGCCCGGGACGGCTTCGCGGTGGCGACGAGCTCGGCCGCGCTCGTCGCCTCCAGGACGCGCTCGACCGACACCACGGTGGGCGGCAGCAGGATCGCCTCGCCCATCGCGTATGCGGCGAGCAGCTCGGCCGGGTCGGTCCAGTCGGCGTGGTCGGCCTCGGAGGTGTCGTCGTCCGGGATCTGGCCGTCGGGCAGGAGCGCGGCGAAGAAGAACGTGTCGTAGCGCCTCGGCTCGAAGTCCGGGGTCACCCAACGGCCCTGCGGCGAGAGCAGGTCCGAGCGCAGCACGAGTCCGCGGCGCAGGAGCAGCTCGGCGAACGACTGCTCCTTGGAGAGCAGCGCGGCGCGTTCGACGTCCCACTCCGGGTCGCGCAGGTCGGCGACCACCGTCTCCGACGACGGCCCGGCGAGCAGCACCCCGCACTCCTCGAACACCTCGCGCACGGCCGCGCAGACCAGCGCCCGGGCCAGCCCTTCCTCGCACCCCATCAGCGCGGCCCACTCCCGCGGCTGTGGGCCGGCCCACGGCAGGTCGTGCGCGTCGTCGCGTGGGTCCACGCCGCCGCCGGGGAACACCCATGTCCGCGGCGCGAACGCCATGGTGGCCACCCGGCGCAGCATGAACACCTCGACGCCCGCAACGTCGTCCTGGCCGTCACCGCCCGACCCGTCACGGCCCGACCCGTCACGGCCCGACCCGTCACGCACGAGCATCACCGTCGCCGCATACCGAGGCTCGACGGGCTCGCTCCGTCGTCCGGCCAGCCACTCGGCCGCCTGCGGCCCGAGGACCCCGGGTGCGAAGTCGCGAACCGCCATGCCGACCCGTCCTGGTCAGTCGGCGACGGCGACGACGATCTCCACCTCGACCGGCGCGTCGAGCGGCAGCGCCGCCACGCCGACCGCCGACCGCGCGTGGACGCCGGCGTCGCCGAACGCCTTCCCCAGCAGCTCGCTGGCGCCGTTGATGACGCCGGGCTGACCCGTGAACGACGGGTCCGACGCGACGAAGCCGACCACCTTGACGACCCGAGTGACCTGGTCGAGGTCGCCGATCACCGACTTGACGGCGGCGATGGCGTTGAGCGCGCAGACCTGCGCGAGCGCCTTGGCGTCGCCTGCGGGGACCAGTCCGTGGCCGTCGCCGACCTTGCCGGTCTGCGGGAGGTCGCCGGACACCATCGGCAGCTGACCGGAGGTGAAGACGAGGTTGCCCTCGCGGAGGGCGGGGACGTAGGCCCCGGCGGGGGTTGCGACGTCCGGGACGCTGAGCCCCATCTCGGCCAGCCGGTCCTCGACAGCACTCATCGCGGCGACCTCAGGCCTTCGGTCGCTTGAGGTAGGCCACGAGACCGTTGCCGTCCGGGCCGGTGACCACCTGCACGAGCTCCCACCCGTCCTCGCCCCAGTTGTCGAGGATCTGCTTGGTCGCGTGGATCATCAGCGGAACCGTGGCGTACTCCCACTTCGTCATGTCGTCACTGTAGGGGGCGCATCGGCGCCACGACACGCGGCCGTTTCCCCCGGAGTACGAGCCCTTACGGCCCTCGTGCTGCCACGATCATCCCGTGGAGAAGAACTGGCTGGACCGCAACTGGGTGATGCTCCTCGTCCTGGGGATCGTCGCCATCGTCTTCGGCATCATGGCGATCGTCTGGCCGGATGTCACCGCCGTCGCGTTCACGGTGCTGTGGGGATGCTGGGCGCTCCTCGCCGGACTCGTCTACATCGCCGGGGCGTTCACCCAGGACGCCCGCGGCAGGGGCTGGCTCATCGTCTTCGGCGCCGTCTCGATCCTCGCCGGCCTGCTCGCGGTGGTCCACCCGTTCGACGTGGCAGTCGTCCTCACCTGGATCCTCGGCGTCTGGTTCATCATCGGAGCGATCTTCCAGGCGTTCGGGGCCTTCTCGAGCACGCGCACCCGCCCGCGGTGGATGCTGCTCGTCGCTGCGGCCCTGTCCTTGCTGATCGGGATCCTGTTCGTGGCCCGTCCGGGCGTCGGCGTGCTGTCCATCGTCATCTGGATCGCCATCCTCGCGATCCTCTGGGGCATCGTGCTCGTCATCGCCGCGTTCATGGCCCGCAGCATGGGCAAGGAGCTCGACGCCGCATCGCCCCAACCGGCCTGACCGGTGCCCCCAGTCCGCTCGGCTCGGATCAGGGCAGCGTGCCCGACACGGGGCTGCGCTGCGTGACGCAGTAGGCGCGGCCGCTCGGGTCGAGCAGGGTGGTCCAGTTCACGGTGCTCCGAACGACCCGTCCGCCCAGCTCGACGTGCCACGCGACCTCGGCCTCGCGGTCGTCGCTGGCGAGGTCGAGTTCTTCCGCACCGGGCCGTCCTCGTCGTCGATGCGTTGCAACAGCACCCGCAGGGGCTGGCCCGGTGGCGGCAGGATCCGGTCGAACTGCGGGGTGAGACCCCGCACCCGAGGCCACGACGTGAGCCGGGACCAGAACTGTGCCTCCTCGTCGAACGACTCCCGCGGGATGTCCAGACAGACCTGGTCCACGAGACTCGCGCCACCCGGCCAGGCGACCGGTCCAGGGCGCTGCCCGCTGCGGTGCGGGACGACGCAGAAGACCAGACGGCCGGGCGACCGCCCCACGACGTAGCCCTGCCCGGTGTGGTCCATCTCGACCCCGAGTGCCTGCGCCTGCTCGACCAATGCGTCCATGTCGTCGGTGTGGACGTCGAGGTGCATCCCGCCCGCAGGCGGCGTGTCGACCACCTGGACCCGCACCGGGCCGTCCCGGTCCGCCGGCTCCAGTCTCGCGAACTCGCCGTCCTCCCCTCGCCGAGGTGACAGCGGCCAGCCCGTGACGGCGACCCAGTACGCCTCGGTCGCGGCCGCCTCCGGAGCCGCGGTGTCGAGGAACGCCGTGAGCCAGGCGACCGCCACGGACGCACCGTACTCATGGCAGGGTCCCCTCATGCCCGACGTCGCGCCTCCGAGCCGCACCACCGCATACGGGATCGACCCCGACCAGGTCTACGACGTGCGGGAACCGACCGGCGACCCCACCGGGACGACCGTGGTGGTCGTCCACGGCGGCTTCTGGAAGCCCGAGTGGGACCGCGCCCACGCGGCGCCGCAGGCCCAGGCCTTAGCCGACGCGGGGCACCACGTCGCCGTGGTCGAGTACCGACGGACCGGTATGCGTGGGGGCGGCTGGCCCGGCACGTTCGCCGACGTCTCGGCCGCGGTCGACGCGGTCCTGGCCGACCCAGCCCTGCCGGACCGCCTCGTCCTCGTGGGCCACTCGGCCGGAGGTCACCTCGTCACGCTCGCCGCGACCCGTCCCGAGGCGCGGTCGCTGGCCGGCGTCGTGGCCCTGGGCGGCTGCGTCGACCTCGCGTTGACGCGGGACCTCGGGCTGGGCGACGGAGCGGCGGCGCGGTTCATGGCCGACGCCGACGCGGCGGCCTGGACCGCCGCCGATCCCGCCGCGCACGCCCCTCTCGCTCCGGTGGTTCTGGTCCACGGCGACGCCGACGACGCCGTGCCACCGTCGGTATCGGTGAGCTACTACCAGCGGCAGGGACCGGACCACCGGCCGGAGCTGCTCCGGCTGCCCGACGTCGGCCACATGGAGGTCATCGACCCGGCCGAGCCCGCCTTCCGGGTGGTCCTCGATGCGGTAGCCCGGTTGGCCGCGTCGTAGGGTCACCCGCATGTCCGCGCGCACCTCGTCCGGCGTGCGGCTGCACATCGTGACCGGCAAGGGTGGCACCGGAAAGACCACCGTCGCCGCGGCGATGGCCATGGCACTCGCGTCCGGCGGCCACCGGGTCCTGCTCGTCGAGGTCGAGGGCCGCCAGGGCATCAGCCAGACCTTCGATGTCCCGCCCCTGGCCACGGAGGAGATCCGCGTCGCGGGGGCCTCGGGTGGCGGCGAGGTCTGGGGCCTGTCGGTCGACGCCAAGGCCGCCCTCATCGAGTACCTCCAGATCTTCTACAAGCTCGGCCGGGCCGGCGGGGTGCTGGAGCGGTTCGGCGCGGTCGACTTCGCGACGACGATCGCGCCCGGCGTACGCGACGTGCTCCTCACCGGCAAGATCTACGAGGCGAACCGGCGCCGAGCGGCCGGCCACCACTCCCGCCACGACACGTCCCCGGCCTATGACGCGATCGTCCTCGACGCCCCGCCGACCGGCCGAGTGGTCCGCTTCCTCTCGGTGAACGAGGAGGTCTCCGGCCTGGCCAAGGTCGGCCCGATCCGGTCGCAGGCCGACGCGATCACCCAGATGCTGACCTCGCCGCAGACCGCCGTCCACGTCGTCACCCTGCTGGAGGAGATGCCGGTCCAGGAGACGGTCGACGCCGTGGCCGACCTGCGCGCCGCCCGGCTGCCGATCGGGGACGTCGTCATCAACCAGGTCCGGGATCCGCTGCTGCGGCCCCGGGAGCTGGCCTCGGCGGCGAAGGGCACGATCAGCCGGCCCAAGGTCCGCGCCGGCCTGGAAGCGGCCGGGCTGCAGGTGACCGACGCCCTCGTCGAGGGGTTGCTCGCCGAGGCGCACGACCACGCGCTCCGAGTGGCCCAGGAGACCGAGCAGCTCGCGCTGCTGCACCAGCTCGAGCGGCCGCTGTTCCGGCTGCCGACCAACCCGGACGGCGTCGACTCGTCGACCGTCCGTGAGTTCGCCGACCTGCTCACCGAGCGCGGGTGGACCGGCGAGGTGACCGGATGAGCACGCGCGCTACCCCACGAGCCCCGCGACTCGACGTCGACAGGCTGCTGGCCGACCGGCATACCGACATCGTCGTGTGCTGCGGCTCGGGCGGGGTCGGCAAGACCACCACGGCGGCGGCTCTCGGACTGCGCGCGGCGGAGCAGGGGCGCAAGGTCGTCGTCCTCACCATCGACCCGGCCCGGCGACTCGCCCAGTCGATGGGCCTGACCGAGCTCGACAACACCCCGCGGCCGGTGCACGACATCGACACGACGGCCGGCGGCTCGCTCGACGCGATGATGCTCGACATGAAGCGGACCTTCGACGAGGTCGTCGTGGCGCACTCGACCCCTGAGAAGGCCGAGCAGATCCTCGCGAACCCCTTCTACCAGGCCGTGTCCAGCTCGTTCGCGGGCACGCAGGAGTACATGGCCATGGAGAAGCTCGGGCAGCTCCACCAGGAGGTCCGGGCGAACGGCGACGAGGGAGCCCCGCGGTGGGACCTCATCGTGGTCGACACGCCGCCGTCACGGTCCGCGCTGGACTTCCTCGACGCCCCGAAACGACTGGGCTCGTTCCTCGACGGCCGGTTCATCCGCCTCATGACCGCGCCCGCCAAGGCGGGCGGCCGGGCCGGGCTGCGGGTCTTCAACGTCGGGATCGGACTCGTCACCTCGACCCTGTCCCGGGTCCTCGGCGGCGAGATGCTTCGCGACGTCCAGACCTTCATCGGGGCCCTCGACACGATGTTCGGGGGCTTCCGGCAGCGGGCCGACGAGACGTACGCGCTGCTGGCCCAGCATTCGACAGCCTTCCTCGTCGTCGCCGCGCCCGAGCGGGACGCCCTCCGGGAGGCCTCCTACTTCATCGCCCGGCTCGAGACGGAGCGGATGCCGATCACCGGCCTCGTCCTCAACCGCGTACAGCAGGTGCAGGCTCCCGGGCTGAGCGCGGCGCGGGCGCGGGCGGCCGCGGAGGACCGGGCCGACGAGGGCGACCACCTCACCGCCGCGCTGTTGGCCCTGCACGCGGACGTCGCGGGCGCGGCCGACCGGCAACGCAAGCTGGCCCGACGGTTCTCGGTCGGGCATCCGGGTACGCCGGTGGCGGAGGTACCGGCCCTCGCCGAGGACGTTCACGACGTCGAGGGTCTCCGACGGGTCGGCGAGGCGCTCGCCGCCGGATAGCTGGGTCGCTGGGTCGCTACCGAGCCGCTGTCGAACCGCTAGGACGCGGTGGAGACCTGGACCTGGTCGGTGCGAGCCGTCTGGAACAGGCCCCACCACGAGGTCACGTTGGGGTGGCGGCGCAGCATGGCGCGGCGCTCGCGTTCGGTCATGCCTCCCCAGACACCGAACTCGGTCCGGTTGTCGAGGGCGTCGGCCAGGCACTCGGCGATGACCGGGCACTTCTGACAGACGATCTTGGCGTTCTGCTGCGCCGCCCCGCGCACGAAGAGGGCGTCAGGGTCGTTGCTCACGCATCGTCCCTGGCCCGCCCAGTCCGCCTGCAGCCCCCCGGCTGTACGCGTCTTGGCACTACCGGTGTCCCCGGTCGGCCTGCTGTCGATGATGGTCACTGTGTTCCCGCTCCCGCTTACCCGTGTATTGATCGAAGACACGAGTCGGAAGCCGGTGATACACGTCCGAAAGTGCCGAAACCGACACTAGGAACGGCAGCGTTGTGCAACCATCGCCCACGCGGATGGTTTGTCGGCGCCGATTGGACTAGTTCGGTCGGGCTAGACATGGCCCGTTGGGGTGAACGGGCGGCGGCGATTCGGCTATGTCGGGCCACTGAGGACGCACAGACCTCGCACACGAGGCGCTCAGGCCGCAGCCTAGGCTGTCCCACCACTCCGCCGATGACCGTTCTGGGTGCTTGGTCGGGTTAGCCTTGGTCGCGTGAAGGCAGGCCGGACGACCAACATCGCGAGCATCATCCCCCTGTTGGGAGCGTTCGTGGGTGCCGCTGTCGTCATGGGCCTGCTCGGTGCCGGGCTGATCATGCCGACCGTCGGGGCGGCAGGAGCGGTCACGCGGACGGGCGTCGACATGTTCGACGCGCTGCCCAGCGAGTTCTCCGCGGCCACGTTGTCCCAGCAGTCGAAGATCCTCGACGCCAAGGGCAACGTCATCGCCACCCCGCACGACGAGAACCGGATCATCGTCCCGCTGGACCAGGTCGCGCCGGTCATGCAGAAGGCGCAGATCGCCATCGAGGACAGCCGGTTCTACGAGCACGGCGGCGTCGACGTGCGTGGTGTCGTCCGCGCACTGGTCTCGAACGCGTCCGGGGCGGTCAACACCTCGGGTGGGTCCACCCTGACGCAGCAGTACGTCAAGCTGACCCTGCTGGACACGGCCCTCAAAGCCGGCGACACGCAGGCCGCGCAGGCCGCGGTCACCCAGCGGGGCCTCGCCGGTGTCACCCGCAAGCTCCAGGAGCTGAAGTACTCGATCCAGCTCGAGAAGGAGCAGACGAAGGACCAGATCCTTCAGGGCTACCTCAACATCGTCTACTACGGCGACCAGGCCTACGGCGTGGAGGCGGCGGCTCGCCACTACTTCAACAAGAGCGCCAAGGATCTCAGCCTCCCGGAGGCGGCTCTCATCGCGGGCTTGGCACAGAACCCCGGCACGACGGACCCGGTGAACAACCCCGAGCGAGCCATCGCCCGGCGCAACGTGGTGCTCGACCGGATGCACGAGCTCGGGCTCATCACCGACAAGGAGTCGACCGACGCTAAGGCGGTCACCTTCGACCGCAGCAAGATCACCCAGGCGCCGACGGCCTGCCAGGCGGCCGGGGAGAACGGGTACTTCTGCGACTACGTCATCAAGTGGCTGGAGCTCGACCCCTCCCTCGACCAGGCGCTCGGCAAGTCGCTCGAAGAGCGCAAGGCCAAGATCTTCGGCGGTGGGCTGACCATCCAGACGACGTTCGACCCCGACCTGGCCGCGTTCAGCAAGCAACAACTGCTGGCCCGAGTTCCTCAGGGGAACTCATACCAGATCGGTGCCGCCTCAGCGACGATCGACCCCAAGACCGGCGCGGTCAAGGCGTTCGCCCAGAACACCTCGTACGCGATCAACAACGCCGCCTGGGACCAGACCGCGGTCAACTGGGCGGTGGACCAGAAGTACGGCGGCTCGAAGGGGTTCGGGTTCGGGTCGACCGAGAAGGCGTTCACCCTGGTCACGGCCCTGGAGGCCGGCCTGCCGATCAACACCAGCGTCAACGCGAAGCAGGCCGGTCCCACCCAGGCGGCGAGCTACACCAACGCCGACCTGCCCGACGCCTGCGGCGTACCCAAGGGTGCACCCGCGTGGAACGTCCGCAACGACGAGACCGCCGGCGGTCAGATGACGATCACCCAGGCTACCGCCCGGTCGATCAACACGGCGTTCATCGCGTTGGCGGGCCAAGTCGGAGTCTGCAAGGTCCAGGAGACGGAGACCCGGATGGGCCTGCACCGCGCCGACGGCAACCCGATCTCCAAGGTCGGTCCGTCGGGAATCATCCTCGGGACCCAGGAGGTCTCGCCGATGACCGTCGCGAGTGCCTACGGGTCGCTCGCCAACAACGGCGTCCACTGCACGCCCATCCCCCTGCAGGCCATCACCGGGCCGGACGGCAAGGAGCTGCCGATCGTCAAGCCGGGAACCTCGAACTGCACGCCGGTGGTGGTTCCTGACGTTGCGAACGGCGTGGCCAGCATCATGTCGTCGGTGCTCACGGGTGACGGTACCGCCAAGGCCAGCGCGCTGGACGGCGGGCGCCCCGCAGCGGGCAAGACGGGCACCACCGACGGCAACAAGCAGACCTGGTTCGTCGGCTACACGCCGCAGCTGACCACGGCGGTCTGGGTGGGGCAGCCGGTCACCCAGAAACTCGTCCTCGACAACATCCGCCTCGCGGGTACGACCTACCGGACGGTCTTCGGGGCCAGCATCGCCGCACCCACGTGGAAGGCGATCATGGACCGGGCCCTGGCCGGGCAGCCCGCCAATGGTTTTGCCGCCCCGTCCGACACGGTTTCCAACGGCGACAAGGTCGACTTCGGCTCGGTTGCTGGTCAGACGGTCGCCAACGCGACGAACGCGCTGCAGGCCCAGGGCTTCACCGTCACGGTGGGTCGCCGCGTCAACTCCAACTACCGACCGGGCCTCGTCGCCTACACCAACCCACAGGGCACGGCCAACCGCGGTAGTCAGATCACGCTGTACATCTCGGCGGGTCCAGCACCGCAACCCCAGCCCCAGCCACAGCCACAACCCCAGCAGCCCCAACCGCCGGCCACTCCGCCGCCGGCCGGTGTCGGCAACAACGGCAACGGGAACGGGAACGGAAATGGCAACGGGAACGGCGGGGGCGGACCCGGCTAGCTCTCGGGTCGGCGGCTCGTCAGCCGGCCAGCACCTTCCGGACGACGGCGGCCACCCGGCCGCCGTCGGCGCGTCCGGCCACGCGCGGCTGGACGGCCTTCATGACCATGCCCATCTGCGGCATACCCGTCGCTCCGGTCTCGGTGACCGCCTCCGCGACGAGTGCCTCGATCTCCTCGTCGGCCAGCTGAGCCGGCAGGTAGGTCTCGATGATCGCGAGCTCCGCGTCCTCCTTGGCGGCCAGCTCCGGCCGCCCGGCGCCGGTGTAGGCGGTCGACGCCTCGCGCCGTTTCTTGGCCTCCTTGGCGATCACCGTGAGGACGTCGTCGTCGCTGAGCTCGCGCGCCTCGGTGCCCGCGACCTCCTCGGTCGTCACCGACGTCAGGACCATCCGCAAGGTGCCCGCTCGCACCGCGTCGCGGCCGCGGATCGCGTCGGTGAGGTCGGAGCGCAGGGTGTCCTTGAGGCGGCTCATGCCGTGAGTCTCTCAGGCGTCGCGGGGCACGGGCGGTCCGCGGGCTCATGCGAGGATCGAGGTATGCATCCCGTCGCTCGCGCTGCGTCCGTCGTGGGTGCGGTAGGCGCCCTCGGACTCGGCTATGCGTCCCTCGTGGAGCGCAACGCGTATGCCTTGCGCCGCGTCACGGTGCCGGTGCTCCCGGCCCGCCACCGGCCGCTGAGGGTGGTCCACGTCAGCGACCTGCACCTCATGCCCGGACAGCGCCGAAAGGCTGCCTGGGTGGCCGCGTTGGCCGAGCTGCGGCCCGACCTCGTCGTCAACACCGGCGACAACATCTCGCACGCGGATGCCATCCCGGTCGCGCTGGAGGCGTTCTCGGCCTTCGAGGGCGTACCCGGCGTGTTCGTCATGGGGTCGAACGACTACTTCGTCCCCCAGCCGAAGAACCCGTTCCTCTATCTGCTGCCGCCGCGAGCGCCGGGGCCGTCCCGGTCGCCTCGGCTGCCGACCGAGGACCTCGTCAAGGGGATGCTCGACCTCGGCTGGACCGACCTCACCAACACTCGCGCGACGCTTGCGGTCGCTGGGTCGCCGGTCGAGTTCGTCGGGGTCGACGACCCACATCTCAAGTACGACCGCTACGGCCTGGTCGAGGGGCCGTTCTCACCGGAGGCCGAACTGCGCGTGGGCGTCACCCACGCGCCCTACCAGCGCATCCTCGACGCCATGACCCGCGACGGCGCCGAGCTGGTCATCGCCGGCCACACCCACGGCGGTCAGCTGTGCCTTCCCGGGTATGGCGCGCTGGTCACCAACTGCGACCTCGACCGCAGCCGCGCCAAGGGGCTGTCCCGGTGGTGGCCCGGTGCCGGACGCTCGCTGGGCTCCCCACCGCCACCGGAGGCCGCCTGGCTCGAGGTGTCGGCGGGCCTCGGAACCTCTCCGTATGCGCCGGTGCGGTTCGCCTGCCGGCCGGAGGCGACCCTGCTGACGTTGGTTCCGGCGTCCTGAGGTCGGCCGCGGGCCGGTCGCGGCGGCGAACCGATTTCAGCCGGTCGGCTCCGCTCGGCTATCCTCACTCTTCGCTGCCTCAAGCCGGTTCGCCAGGTCGGAACAGGGGCGGTAAGCCACGGGGTGTGGCGCAGCTTGGTAGCGCGCTTCGTTCGGGACGAAGAGGCCGCAGGTTCAAATCCTGTCACCCCGACCAACGTTTATGCGGGTCAGCAGCGCGGCGCCGCCTTCGGTGTCGCATCGTGGTTCTTAAAGATTGGGTCGCGGGTGGCTGTTGCGGGGGTGTGCCACGGCGGATGCTCGTTGGGTCCGTCGTGGTCGACCGCGAATGCTCTGTGGTGCCGTTGAGCCTGTAGGTCAGCATGGTGGTGGAGGGCTTCCACGGGAACCGTGGATTGGTGCCTCGAGCCCGAGCGTCAGACGTCTTCGAATCTCCCGGCCCTCCCGCGACGGACAACTCGTCGATCCGCGTGGATCCGCCTGGATCCGCGTGGATCCGCGTGGAGAGGAGAACAACCTCATGGAAGTGGTTCATGCCCGCTGTGCCGGGCTGGATGTGTCGAAGAAGGACGCCAAGGTCTGTGTCCGGGTCGCTGGTGCCGGGCGCCGCAAGACCGTCGAGACGGTCACGACCGGTCACGACCTGGTCCTCGATGACCAGTCAGGTCCTCGCTGCG
>NZ_DATBTV010000015.1:0-135110 GCF_036559105.1 Lapillicoccus sp.
CACGTTTCACGGCAACCGGATTGATCCACCATTCGAACGCCGGCAGTCAATACACGTCGCTGGCGTTCAGCCAAGAGCTCGCTGACGCCGCGATCGCCGGCTCCATCGGTACCGTAGGCGACGCACTCGACAACGCGCTCATGGAGTCGACGATCGGGTTGTACAAGACCGAGGTGATCCACCCCCGGCCCAGGACCTGGACGTCCCGGTCAGAGGTCGAGCGGCAAACCGCTCGCTGGGTCGCCTGGTACAACGCCAACCGGCTGCACTCCTCAATCGGCTACCGGACACCCCTCGAAGCCGAGAACGACTACCGTCAAGCAACCACCGCGGCCCCCGCCCCGGACGTCGCGTAACCAACCAGCCCTCCGCAAGATCCAGGCGGGTTCAGCGGCACTGATTCGACCCAGGTCGCTGGAGCGGTTCCCACCGGGCGGGGTGGGGTGAACATTGTTGACTTGGTGCGCTAGATCGACCCGGGGGGCGCCGTCAGGAGTTCGGCGGCTTGTCGCTCGATGGGCAGACCAGTGCGGTAGCTGCTCATGTACGCGGCAAATCCGGCCACCTCACTCGGGTCGGCGACGAGCGTTTCGAAGGAGTCGTCGTCGAAGATGTTCTCGCTGAGGTACCGGGATAGCGTCAGGCCGTCGGAGCGCTCTGCGCGGTACGCGGCCAGGAGAGCCATGCCCCACGCGCCGCCTTCGCTTGCGGTGTCAGTGACCGCGACTGGAGTGTCCAGGGCGGCCGCCAACATTCGCTGCCCGACATCTCTGGTGGTGAAGAATCCGCCGTGCGCATACAGCCGGTGGGGTCTGATGCCTTCGGTGGTGAGGACGTCCATGCCCATCCGTAGCGCACCGAGTGTCGCGTTCAGCTGCGCGCGGACCAGGTTTGCCAGAGTGAATCGGCTTCCTGGCTGCCGCAGCAGCAGCGGCAGCCCGTGCTCGACGCCGACCACTGGCTCCCCGGAGACGAAGTTGTAGGCCACCAAACCGCCGGCATCGGGTTCGCCGGACAGTCCGATTCGGTAGAGCTGCTCGAAGAGCCGGTCGGTGTTCTGGGTGGCACCGAACGCGGTGGTGACTTCGCCGAAGAGCGAGACCCAGGCGTCGAGCTCGCTGGTGCCGTTGTTGCAGTGCACCATGCCGACCGGGTTTCCCTCTGGGGTGGTGACGAGGTCGATCTCGGGGTGGCGGGCGCGCAGCTCTCGGTCGAGGACCACCATGGCGAAGATGCTGGTGCCGGCGCTGACGTTCCCGGTCCCGGGGGTGATGCTGTTGGTGGCCACCATTCCGGTTCCTGCGTCGCCCTCCGGCGGGCATAGTGATACGCCGGTCTGGAGCTGGGCCGTGGGGTCGAGTAGAAGCGCTCCGCCGGTGGTGAGCTGTCCAGCGGCCACGCCGGCTGGGAGAACGGCGGGTAGGACCTCCGCTAGCGTCCACGGGTAGCCTCGGTCGGCAATCAGCTCGTCGAACCTGGCGACCAGGGTCGTGTCGTAGGTGCCGGTCTGGACGTCGATCGGGAACATCCCGCTGGCGTCGCCCACGCCGAGGACATTCTCGCCGGTCAGCCGGTTGTGCACGTAGCCGGCCAGTGTGGTCAGGTGTCCCAGGCGCGGAAGATGTTCCTCGTGGTCGAGGACTGCCTGGTAGAGGTGGGCAATGCTCCAACGGTGCGGGATGTTCTGGTCGAACAGGTCGCTGAGGTCCCGGCTGGCGGCGTCGGTGTTGGTGTTGCGCCAGGTCCGAAACGGCGCGAGCAGTTCGCCGTCGTCATCGAACGCGAGGTAGCCGTGCATCATGGCGGAGACCCCGAGTGAGCCGACCGTGTTGAGCTCGACGCCGTAATCCTGATGAACGTTGTCGGCGAGCTGGGCGTAACAGCTCTGCAGGCCCGCGACCACACTGGTCAGGTCGTAGGTCCACAGTCCGTCGATGAACTGGTTGCTCCATGCGTGGGCGCCTGTGGCGATGGGCCGATGGGTGGGTCCGATGAGTGCAGCCTTGATTCGGGTCGAGCCGAGCTCGATTCCTAGGGCGGTGTGTCCGGACCGGATGCTGTGGGCGACCTCGTCGCGATCAGGCGAGTCGTGCGCGGTCATGACCGCCCTCCCGGTAGCGAGCCGTTGGTGTCGGCTCGTTCGTCCAGGGTGGGCTCGCCAGCAGGGGGCTGGCCGTAGACGTTCTGGTAGCGGTCGTACAAGGCGTCGATGTCCTGCTGCGCCAGGCGAGCCGGCTGCCCGAGCTGTCGCGCGATGTGCACGGTACGCGCGACCTCTTCGAGCATGACGGCCGCCTTGACCGCCGCCCGGGCGGTGGCGCCGATGGTGAACGGGCCGTGGCCAGCCATCAACACCGCCGGGGATCGGCTGGTCCGAAGGGTGTCGACGATGCCGCGTCCGATCGAGTCGTCCCCGATGACAGCGAACGGGCCGACCGGAATGTCACCGCCGAACTCGTCGGCGATCATCGTCAGGACGCAGGGGATGGGCTCGAAACGGGCGGCCCAGGCGGTGGCGTAGGTGGAGTGCGTGTGCACGACCCCGCCGACGTCGGGCAGGTGCCGGTAGACGTAGGCGTGCGCTGCCGTATCGGAGGACGGCGCCCGCTCCCCGTCTACTAGCACGCCGTGCAGGTCGGTCACCACGATCGAGTCCGGGCTCAGGTCGTCGTATGACACCCCGGACGGCTTGATGACCAACAGGTCCGCTTCCGGCACCCGGGCCGAGACGTTGCCGGCGGTCCACACCACCAGCTCATAGCGTGTCAGCTCTGCGTGCAGGTCGGCCACGTCGCGCCGCAACTCGGCTACCGTCGCACGGACGGCATCGGTGAGAGGGGTCGTCACTGGTCCTCCACGCGTCATGAGTGCCTCTGTCGGTCAATGTTAACGCTATCAGCAATCATGGAGGCAGTCCAGCGAGCCACCGCGCCAACCGGGCGCCGGAGATGCCTCCGGCTGAGGGACCCGAGTGCTCAGCACAGATCTCCAGGCGCGCACCCGCGTGGCCAACTTCCACCCAACCAGATCCCCGGGCCGTGGCCGGCGTGGTTGGGTCGACGTTCGTAGCCCCCCACCTGTCAGATCGCTGAAGCCTATGTCTGACAGCGTGATTGAGTGGAGGCTCAGGCTGATCAACCGAGGAAACTCTGTACTTGAGCGACCCGCGAAGCCACGAGTCTCGCCCTGTCCCAGACGGCGGCGCCGTCAGATCTCACTCGACCCTGTGGTCGGGAACAATGTGTGTCCATCGGTTCGCGAGGAGGTTTGGTGCAGCCGCTCCAAGATGGCACAATGCGGAAACACAGGCGGCCAAAGCACGCGTGTTCACGTTCTCAACCATGTCGATCTGAGACCACTATGAGCGCAGCACCTTGAACGCCCGACCGGCCACGATGACCGATGTCGCGCGTCTGGCCGGGGTGTCGGTGATGACGGTGTCGCGGGTGCTTAACGGCAGTCAGAATGTCGCGGCCTCGACACGGACCCGGGTCGAGGCGGCGTTGTCGCGACTGAGCTACCAGCCCAACATGATGGCTCGCGGACTGGTCAGTGGCCGGTCCGGGACAATCGGCGTGATCACCTTTGACACCGTGTTGTACGGGCCGGGTTCGGCGCTGCTGGGAATCGAGCGGGCGGCCCGGAAGCGCGGCTACGGGGTCAGCATCGTCACACTGTCCAACCCCACTCGACAGGCGATGGCCGACGCCCTGGATTCACTGACCCAACGTTCCGCCGACGGTGTCATCACGATCACGCCGCAGATCGCCTCGGCCAACGCGCTCGAGCAGCTGGCGGGGTCGGTTCCGCTGGTCTCGGTCGAGGCCGGCCACCCGGGGGTCGCGCCCCTGGTCCGGGTGCATCAGCGCAGCGGCGGGAGAATGGCAACAGAGCATCTGCTGGACCTCGGGCATGAGACCGTCTGGCACATCGCCGGTCCCGACGACTGGTTCGAGGGGCGGGAACGGGTGGAGGGGTGGCGCGAGGCGTTGTCCGAACGCGGCGCGCCGGCTCCGCGGCTGCTGCGTGGTGACTGGTCGGCGGCGTCGGGGTACGCCGCAGCGCAGTCCATTCTCGACGGCACGGCGGAAGCCACGGCCGTGTTCGCGGGCAATGACCAGATGGCGTTGGGCTTTATGCACGCCATGTTCGAGCGAGGCATGACCGCACCACATCCCATCAGTGTGGTCGGCTTTGATGACATTCCGGAATCAGGCTTCTTCTCGCCGGCGCTGACAACGGTGCGGCAGGACTTCGACGAGCTGGGGCGGCGCGGAGTGGAGCTGCTGGCTTCGATGCTTGCGGGGGAGGACGTTCCTCGCGACTTGGTCGCGAATATCGTTCCTGAGCTCGTCGTTCGTGCTAGCTCCGCTAGGCCGACCCCAGCGTGATGGATCCGCCGTTACCCTGCGAGCTGCAGGCCCAGATCCCAGATCGTGATGGACCTGAAGATCTCGCCAGGTCGTAGCACCGTGGACGGAAGTTGCGGCCGGTTGGGAGAATTGGGCGCGTGCTGGGTCTCCAGGGCTATCCCGGCGCCTTGGCGGTAGGTTCGCCCGTGGGGACCGGTAACCGATCCGTCCAGAAAGTTGCCGCTGTAGACCTGGAGCCCGGGCTGGTCGCTGCTGACCGTGAGCGTCAGCCCGGAGCGAGGGCTGAACAGCGTTGCATGACGGCGAAGACCGTCACCTCGGACGTCGAAGTGGTGGTCGAGGCCGTGGGTCAGCAGCAGCTGCGGGTGGGGGTTTCGAGTCACGTCCCCAATGCGCGTGCCGGCGTTGAGGTCGAAGGGTGTTCCCGCGACGGACTGCACGTGCCCCAGCGGGATCAGCTGGGCGTCAACCGGCGTGTACGTGTCAGCGTGAACGGTCAGCAGATGGTCGTCGATGCCGTTGCTCAGGTGTCCGTCGAGGTTGAAGTACGAGTGGTTCGTCAGGTTGACGACCGTCGGCGCCGTTGTCCTCGCCTCGTACAGAATACTGACCGAGTCGTCGCGGACCTCGAAGGTGACCTGCACAGTCAGAGCGCCTGGGAAACCTTGGTCCCCGTCCGGGCTGACCATGGCCAGGCGCACAGCGCAGTCAGTGGTGGACACCGTCTGCCACAAGCGGCGATCGAAGCCGTCCCGTCCGCCGTGCAGAGCGTTACGGCCTTCGTTGGTCGCCACGACATGCTCTCGATGGTCCAACCGGAAGGAACCGGCGGCGATCCGGTTCGCGTACCGTCCGACGGTTGAGCCGAGATAGGCGGTGGAAGCCAGCCGGGCGCCGAGGGTTGCATGAGCCAGGACGAGCTCCTGGGCCGCTCCGTGACGGTCCCTCGTCACCAGCGAGTTCACGCTAGCCCCTAGCTCCGAGACTCGGAGCTGAGGGCCGGCGGCTGCGGCCTTCAGCGTGTGCGCGTAAACGGGGGTGCCGTCCGTCATCCGCCCGACTCGGGCAGTACCAACGCTCATCGAGCGCGCCCAGTCACAGCCCGGCAGCTAGACGTTGGTAGGCGTTGTTCCACCGCAGCTCCTGACCAAAGCGTCGGGGGGTGGTGTCGGCGTCGATGAACGCGAGCTCGGTGTTGGTCATGTCGGCGATGTGAGTGACGACGTCGGCGGTCAGGGCCGATGAGAGCACCGTGTGGTGTGGGCCGCCAGCGGCCAGCCAGCACTCAGCGGAGGTGGACAGGTTCGGCTCGGGTTCCCACACGGCGCTGGCGACCGGAAGTGCTGTCAACTCCTCGTCGGGGGGCACCACCGTGATCTCGTTGCCCACCAGCCGGAACCGGTCACCGAGGTCACAGATGCCAACGACGATGCCCGGGCCGGCCGCGGCGGAGAACTTCAGCCGCACCGGGTCGTCCCGGTCGCCGATGCCCAGCGGGTGGATCTCGAGCGTCGGTGTGGCGTCCGCAATCGATGGGCACACCTCGAGCATGTGCGAACCGAGGATCCGTTGCGGGCCCGGCCCGAAGTGGTACGTGTAGTCCTCCATGAAGGACGTCCCGCCGGGCAGCCCGAGGGCAGCGGCTTTGAGGGTGTGCACGAGAATCGATGTCTTCCAGTCGCCTTCGCCGCCGAAGCCGTACCCGTCGGCCATCAACCGCTGGACGGCCAGGCCGGGCAGCTGCCGTAGGCCGCCGAGGTCCTCGAAGTTGGTGGTGAAAGCGCCGAATTCGCCGTCAGTGAGGAAGGTTCGGAGTCCGGATTCGATACGGGCGCCTTCACGCAGGCTGGCGCGGCGGTCACCTCCGGCGCGCAGCTCCACAGCGACGTCGTACCGGTCGTCGTACTCCTGGACGAGCTCGTCGACCTGTGCGTCGCTCACCTCGCGCACGACCATCACGAGGTCGTTGACGCTGTACGTGTTCACCGAGACCCCGAAGTGAAGTTCGGCCTCGACCTTGTCGCCCTCGGTGACGGCAACGTTGCGCATGTTGTCCCCGAACCGGGCTAGCCGCAGCGACCGCATCGCCGCCACGCCCAACGCGGCCCGAGCCCACTTCGCGATCCTGGCCACGGTCTCGACATCCGAGACATGACCGGCGACGGTGACCCGGGGGATCCCGAGGCGGGTCTGGATATAACCGAACTCGCGGTCGCCGTGGGCGGCCTGGTTGAGGTTCATGAAGTCCATGTCGATGCTCGACCACGGGATCGACCGGTGAGCCTGCGTGTGCAGATGCAGCAGCGGCTTCCGGAGGCAGTCCAGGCCGGAGATCCACATCTTCGCCGGCGAGAACGTGTGCATCCACGCGATCACCCCGACGCAGGCCGGGTCGTCGTTGGCGGCCATCATCACCCCTCGAATCCCGCTGGCGTCGGTCAGGACAGGCTTCCACACCACTACCACCGGCATCTGGGCACTCGCAGCCACTAATGACGCAACCTCTTGGGACTGGAGCGCAACCTGGTCCAGCGTCTCCGGCCCATACAGCCCTTGGCTCCCGGTCAGGAACCACACCTCGTGGTGGGCGGCATCGCTCATGGTCCGTACCTTCCTCGTCGAGCCCTCGGCGGCAGCACCGCCGCGAGTGACGTGATGTTAGCGTAAACAGACATTGGGTACCAACGCGGTCCTCACCGGTCCGGCTGGCGAGGCGGTCACGTTCCCGCGAAGCCATCCGGTCGCCGATCCCACTGCAGCCGCCGGGTTTTCCCGTCGGAAGCGTGGCCGCCACTGGCTTACTGCGCCTCTCCTCGCGCCCGGCTACAACCGGGGTCACGGGTGGGTGTCAAATCCTTGACAAACCGATTCTGTTGGTCCATGTTATCGCTAACCACATCCTTGGACTATGGATGCGAGCCCCCGCACTACCTGGCATCGGCGCCTTGCCGAGGCCACTGACACCGAGGCAAGGGAAACCGCAGTCATGACCGTTCGTCGAACGACCGTCGTCTCCATCTCCGCGGCCGCGGCCGTGGCCGTCCTGGCTGGCTGTAGCACCGGCACCACGACCGGCGGAGGCGCCGCCACCTCGGCCGCCTCGTCCTCGTCGAGTGCGCCGTCCGCTTCACAGACGGTGGGCGATGCCGCCGGCGGGGTCCCCGCTGCGATCAAGGCGGCCGGCGGAACCGAGCTGCTCACCACCACCAAGCCAGCCGGCGTCGAGGGGCAGTACGGCCCGGTCTGCAAGGCCTCCGACCTGGGCATCGCGAAGATCGACTTCAAGTCCGACACCATCGGGTGGGCGCAGTCCGAGAAGGAGGCGAACCCCTTCCGGATCGCGTCGACGAAGTCCCAGGTGGACACTGCGGCCAAGAACGGATGGAAGCTGTTGACGACGAACGCCCAGTCCAACGTGCAGCAGGAGAACAGCGACATCAAGGGGATGATCGACAAGGGCGCCAAGGCGATCATCTTCTCGCCCATCAACTCCACCGGCCTCGGCGACGCGATCGCCTACGCCAAGGAGAAGAAGGTGGCGATGGTCCCGGTCGACCGCAACATCACCGGCGTGACCGGTTGTCAGAGCGTCGGACCGCAGCTCGGCTCGGACTTTGTCCAGCAGGGCCGCCGCGCTGCGGACGCCATGATCAAGGCCACCGGCGGCACCGCGAAGCTGGCCATCCTCCTCGGCGCGTCCGGCGTCAATGTCACCGACGACCGCACCGCCGGCTTCCTCGACCAGCTCAAGGCCAAGAACGCCACCGGCGTCGAGGTGATCTTCCAGCAGACCGGGGACTTCACCCGCGAGAAGGGTAAGAGCGTCACCGAGACCCTGCTGCGCTCCCACCCGGAGGTCAACGCGATCTACGCCGAGAACGACGAGATGGGTCTCGGCGCGCTGGCGGCGCTCGATGATGCCGGCAAGTCCGGCATCGACAAGGTGCACATCGTCTCTATCGACGGGACCAAGGGCGCCGTGCAGGCCATCGTCGACGGTAACTTCGACGCCGTCATCGAGTCCAACCCCGCATACGGTCCCTCCGCGCAGGCCGCGCTCGAGGCCTACGTCAACGGTGCCGGTGCCCCGGCCGTGACGATCACCACGGACAACCAGTACGACAAGAGCAACGCCGCCGAGGCTCTCTCGTCCGGTACCGCGTACTGATCCAGTCCTTCTCACAACGCCGGCCCCCGACTCTCGAGGAGTGGTTGTGACGACGACGACCAAGGACGGCCCCGTTCTCGCGGTGCGGTCACTGACCAAGAGCTTTGCCGGGGTCAGAGCCCTCGCTGACGTCTCGATGAACCTGCACGCCGGGTCGGTCCACGCGCTCGTCGGGGAAAACGGGGCCGGCAAGTCGACGCTCATCAAGCTGATGACCGGCGTGTACCAGCCGGACGCCGGTCAGGTCGTCTACCGGGGCGAAGAGGTCTCCTTCTCCTCGCCCCGGGCGGCGCAACTGGCCGGCATCGCGACGATCTACCAGGAAGTGCACCTGGCGCCGCAGCTGTCGGTGGCCAGGAACTTCTTCCTGGGCCGCGAACCGACCCGGTTCGGCTCGCTCGACCTGAGACGCATGAACCGGGAGGCCCACACGGGTCTGCAGCGTCTGGGCATTGTTGCGGACGTCCGGCGGCCGCTGGGCGAGCTCGGACTCGGCATCCAGCAGATGGTCGCCATCGCCCGCGCCGTCTCCACCGACTCCAGCGTCGTCGTCATGGACGAACCCACCTCCTCCCTCGAACCCAGGGAGGTCGAACGGCTGCTGTCGGTCGTCGACCTGCTCAAGACCGAGGGACACGCCGTCGTCTACGTCTCCCACAAGCTCGACGAGGTGTTCCGTGCCTGCGACACCATCACCGTCCTGCGGGACGGGCGGTTGGTCTGGACCGGGCTGACCGAACAGACCAACCGTCGTGAGCTGATTTCCCGGATGCTCGGTCGCGAGCTGGCCGAGGTGGATGGCCATCTGACCCGGCTCGCCGGTCGGCCAGCCGTCGCCGATGTCGATCCGATCCTCACCGCGACCCACATGAGCCGTCGACTCGTCCTGGATGACGTGTCCGTCGTCGTCCGCCCCGGCGAGGTCGTTGGCCTGGCTGGTCTTCTGGGCTCGGGACGCAGTGAAACCGCTAAAGCGTTGTTCGGAGCCATGCCCCTGGACGCGGGCGACATCAAGGTCGACGGACAGCCGCTGCGGCACCAGACGCCCGCCTCACGAATCCGCAAAGGGGTCGCGTTTCTGCCCGAGGACCGCAAGGCCGAAGGGATCATCCCGGAGCTGTCCATCCGCGACAACATCGGACTGGCAGCCCTGCCGCAGCTGACCACCGGGGGATTCGTCTCGCGCAGCAAGCTCGACGACATCGTCGAGGTGTTCCTCGACCGCCTACAGATCAAGGCCTATGGGCCGGGCCAGCCCGTCGCCGAGCTGTCCGGAGGTAACCAGCAGAAGGTGCTCCTCGCCCGGCTGCTCTGCCTCAACCCGCGCGTCCTGCTCCTCGACGAACCGACTCGCGGTATCGATGTCGGCGCCAAGGCGGAGGTGCAGGGCCTCATCGCCGAGCTGGCGGAGAAGGGGATGGCCGTCGTGTTGATCTCCTCCGAGCTGGAGGAGGTGGTCGAAGGCTCCGACACCGTCATCGTGCTCCGCGACGGGGCCCAACTGGGGTCCCTGTTTGGCACCGACATCACCGAGGACACCATCATGGACATGATCGCCGACGCCGCCGCTGAGGACGCCGCCGACGTCGAGAACCAGGCAGCCTCATGAGTGCCACCGAGGCCCCAGGCGCTCCCGCCGCCGACCCGGGGGCCACCGGCCCACCACCTGAAGGTCAACGCGGCCTGAAGCAGACGTTGCACGTCGGCGACTCTTGGACCGCCTGGCTGAGCCAGCGTGGCGTCTACAGCGCCCTGCTGCTGCTGTTGCTCTACAACGCCGTGGCCACCAACAACTTCCTCACCGTTGCCACCATCCAGCTGTTGTTCGCCCAGCTTCCGCCGGTCATCATCGTCTCGCTCGGGATGGCTCTGGTCATCGGCACGGGGGGAGTCGACCTCTCCGTCGGCGCCACCATGGCCATCGCCAGCGCGGTCCTGGCCAGGTTCGTCGTGACGGGGGGCAACGGCTTCGGCCAGCCCATCGCCATCGCCATCGTGGCGGCGGTCCTGGTGGGCCTGCTGGTCGGCGTCTTCAACGGGGTGGTTGTCGCCGTCGCCGAAGTCCAGCCCATCGTCGCGACCCTCGGGATGCTCGTGGCCGGCCGTGGCATCGCCCTCGTCATCACCGGTGGCGCGCTCATCGAGCTGTTCGTCCCGTTCTTCCAAACCGTCCGCCAGGGCAGCCTCTTCGGCATCCCGTACATCATGTGGGTCGCCGTGCTGCTCGCTGGCATCATCGCCGTCGTCGTCCGCCGCACCGGCTTCGGCTACCGAGTGCTCGCCATCGGTGGAAACCGCCGGGCCAGTGGACTCGCCGGCCTGCCCGTCCGCCGCACGCTGATCACCGTCTACGCCATCTCCGGCACCCTCGCTGCGATCGCCGGAGTCATCGCCACCGCGCGTCTGCGAGCGAGCGACCCCTCCTACATCGGTCTGCTCATCGAGCTCAGCGCCATCACCGCCGTCGTGGTGGGCGGCACGGCGCTCAGCGGTGGACAGGTCCGCATCCTCGGCACCGTGGCCGGCGCCATCTTCATCCAGCTTCTCGAGACCACCCTCGTCTCCCACAACGTGCCCGACTCCGGTGCCCGCATCGTCGAGGCCATCATCATCATCGCCGCGGTCTACAGCCAGCGCCTGTCCGGGAAAACCCGATGACCCCGGGCTCGCGCCGAGAAGACGCGTTAGACACCGACCCTCAGCAGGTCGTCGCCGTCGCCCCCGACCGTGGCGGCCGCACCGCAGCTGTCGCCAGCCGGCAGAAGGTCACATCTCTGCTCTCCCGAAACGCCGCCGTCGTCGGTCTCGTCGTCGTCATCGTCCTCGGCGTGCTCACCGTGCCGACCTTCGGCTCGGCCGACAACTTCCGCAACGTCGCGCTGGCCGCCTCGTTCATCGCGATCATCTCCGCCGGCATGACGTTCGTCATCATCAGCGGCGGCATCGACCTGTCCGTCGGATCCACCTATGCGCTGGCCGTCATACTCAGCGCGATGTTCTCGCAGTACGGCTCGGTCGCTGCCATCGTCGCGGCGCTCGGCGCCGCCACCCTCGCCGGTCTGGTCCAAGGGCTGGTGATCGCTTGGCTCCGGCTGCCGGCGTTCATCGTCACCCTCGCTGGGCTCACGGGCATTCGGGGTTTGGTTTTCCTCATCACAGATGAGGGCAACGAGGTGCCGAAAGTGCCTGGCTTCAAGGTGTTCGAGACCTTCGGCACCGGATCGCTGCTGGGTATTGGGAACCCGGTGTGGTTCGCGCTCGTCATCTTCGCCGTTGCATGGTGGGTACTGAACCGCACCGCCTTCGGTCAGGGGATCCAAGCCATCGGCGGGAACACGCCCGCCGCCGAGCTCATGGGGCTGCCCGTGCGGCGCTCGACGACCATCGTGTACGCCATCAGCGGCGCCTGCGCCGGCGTGGCCGGCATCCTCACCACCGCTCTCTCCGGCGGCGGCCAGGAAGCCCGCATCGGCGACTCCTACGAGCTGTCGGCGATCGCCGCCGTGGTCATCGGCGGGACCCTGCTCGCCGGCGGAGTCGGATCCATGGTGGGTACATTCGCCGGCGTGATGTTGCTTTTCGTCATCCAGAACCTCATCGTCCAAGGCGCCAACCTCAACTCCTACGTCCAACAGGTCGTCTCCGGCGCGTTCCTTCTCATCGTCGTGATCCTCCAAGCTGCCGTCAGCCGACGAGCGCATTCTCCTGGCGCTTAGCCAAGAGACCACAGCCCCGGAGAAGCCGCTCACGGCGATGATCAGACGGCCTCAGGGTTCGTTCTCAGTCGGCACGAGAGGGCAAGCGCGAGCGACGAGACAGTCATGCGGGCGAGGCCGTTGGCGGATTCAGCCGTTTCGGCGGCGTTCAGCGGCGTACTCGGGCGTTGCCTCCGTGGGCCAGCCGATGGACGTCGTCGAGGCTGGCCATCGACGTGTCGCCTGGGGTGGTCATCGCCAGCGCGCCGTGGGCTGCGCCGTACTCGACGGCGGTGTCTGGTGGTTGCCCGGTGAGGAGGCCGTAGGCCAGGCCGGCGGCGAAGCTGTCGCCCCCTCCTACTCGGTCGAGGATGTCGAGTCCGGGACGTACGGCCGCGTGGTGGAATCGTCCGTCGGACCAGGCGATCGCCCCCCAGTCGTTCGTCCCGGCACTGCGGACCGTTCGCAGCGTGGTGGCGACGACGGACAGGTTGGGGTATCGCTCGATGACGTCGGAGATCCTGAGCTCGAACGTTTCGGGATTAAGGGATGCGCTGGCCCCGTTGTGGCTGGGCGGTTCGGGCACGTCGAAGCCGAGGGCTTGTGTGAAGTCTTCCTCGTTGCCGAACATGACGTCGACGTAGGGAGCGAGGGTGGCGTTGACGGTCTGGGCGCGCGCCTGGCCGCCGTAGGCGTCCCACAGGCTGGCTCGGTAGTTCAGGTCGTAGGACACGACCGTCCCGTGGTCCTTGGCCGCCCGCGTGGCGCTCTCTGAACCGCGCGCCGGCGTCGACCGCCTCATCGACCTGGCTGGTTCGCAGTACCGTTCCTGCGCCAAGGAGGAGGTCGTGGTCCTCGGCGAGGCAGGCCAACGCCTTGGCTGCGGCGGCGGTGCGGAACGTCACCTCGAGGCCGGGCAGCCCGCCCGCCTTGAGTGCCTGGGCGACCGGCCGGGCGTCCTCCGGTCGCTCGATGACCGCGACGGGGACGATCCGAAGCTGCGCCAGCTTCTCCTCCCACGTGGTCATCGCTCGCTCCTGCGAATCGCTGCGGTGACGTCGCCCTTCCACAGGTCGGCGGCGTACCGGTGGACCTCGTCTCGGAAAGAGACGTGGTGCCGCATGTCCGGTCCGAAGATGGCCTGCACGGACAACAGCGCCTCGACCGCCGCCGCAGCCCCGACCGGCCGACGGGGTTCTGGCAGCAGGCGGTCAAGGGTGGGGTCGACGACGCCGAGCTCCTTGGCGCGGGGCCCGAGAGCACAGGTCGCGAATGCGGCGACCACCAGACCCAGCCGCTGAACGGGGGCGCCAACTGCGAGCCGATCGGTGACGCTGGCCAGGATCCGGCCCGGCAGCTTCTCCGCGCCGTCACCAGCGACCTTTCGCGTGGTGTAGCCGAGCCGGAAGTTCCCGAACCGGGAGAGGG
This sequence comes from Lapillicoccus sp., assembly GCF_036559105.1. Classification (GTDB taxonomy): domain Bacteria; phylum Actinomycetota; class Actinomycetes; order Actinomycetales; family Dermatophilaceae; genus Lapillicoccus. The sequence continues at coordinate 13,665 of NZ_DATBTV010000015.1, forward strand.
TCACCCGCGCGTACGCCGCCAGGTCAACACCGGGCGGTGGGGTGAGCGTTGGAATCACCTCGTGGACGAGCATCTCGCTCACGAACTCGCGGAGCCGGGGGTCGCCGTAGGCCCGGTCGATCTCGGAGTGCCCGGCGAGCAGACCCAGGTACGCCAGCGCCGAATGAGCTCCGTTGAGGATGCGGACCTTCGCGCGCTCGAACGGGAGGACCTCGTCGACGAGCTCGACGCCCACGCGTTCCCATGGTGGCCGACCGGAGGGGAAGTGGTCCTCGAGTACCCATGCCGAGAAGGGTTCGGTGACGACCGCACAGTCGTCTGCACGCCCGGTCAGGTCGTACGCCTCCTGGCGGACAGCGTCTGTGGGCTCGGGAACCATGCGGTCGACCATGGACGACGGGAAGGAGACGGTGGTCTCGATCCAGTCGGCCAGGCCGCCGCCGCGTTGAGCGGCCAGGGCCGTCACGACCCGTCGGGTGGTCTGACCGTTCGCGCGCAGGTTGTCGCAGGAGCAGATGGTCGGTGCCGCGATGCCCAGCGCACGCCGCCGTGCGAGCGACTCGACGAGGACACCGGGAAGCGATGTCGGCCGGCTCGGGTGAGCGATGTCGTGGGTGACCTCGGGGCGTGCGGGATCGAGGTCGCCCGTGGCCGCGGTGCAGCAGTAGCCCTTCTCGGTGACGGTGAGGGTCACGACGGTCACTCGCGGGTCGGTGAGCCGGTCGAGGACCGCGTCGAGGCCGTGTGAGGGCACCGAAAGGGCGTCCCGGATCGAGGTGACCGGTCGAGCACGGTCTCCGGACTCACCCCGTTCGATCACGAGGTAGCGGTACCCCTGGCGGCGCAGCGCGGACGTCAGCTGGGAGGAGTGCAGCGACATCGCGGTGATGCCTCCGGCGGCCGAGCCGGTCGCCAAGACGGCGTCGGCGTACACCGCCTGATGAGCGCGGTGGAATGCGCCGACGCCGATGTGGGCGACCGTCGGGACGATGGTCGACGCGTCGTAACGAGGCGGGGCGAGCAGGCCGGCCGTCATCGCGCCATCGGCAGGCACGAGGGCCCGGCCGGCTCGGCGGACTTGTACGTCAGGACGAACTCACGATGTCCGAGGCCCTCGCTCGCGGTGGGCTGACCCGCCGCCGTCGCTACGACGACGTCCATGAGCTCCTGTGCGACCTCGGCGATCGTTGCTCCCCCGCCGAGGATCCGACCGGCGTTGACGTCCATGTCCTCCGACATGCGGGCATACGTCTCGGGGTTCGCGCAGACCTTGACCACCGGCGAGATGGCCGAGCCGACCACGGAGCCACGGCCGGTCGTGAACACGACCAGGTGCGACCCGCAGGCGATCAGCTCGGCAATCTCGGCGTTGTCATTGATGTTGGGGAATCCCCACCGGAGGTCCCCCTCGGGGACGACGTCGAGCAGGTGCAGACCTCGGGTCGGTGGAACCTGGCCGGGCGTGATGACCCCATGGATGGGTCCGGTGCCGGACTTGGCGTAGGCGCCGAGCGACTTCTCTTCCTGCGTGGTCAACCCGCCCTCGGCGTTACCGGGGGAGAAGCTGCCGTGTCCCATCCTCGTGTAGTACTCGGCGGCCTTCTCGACCCGGGCGACGATCTGCGCGCCGAGCTGCGGAGTCACCGCGCGGGACGCCATGTGGGCTTCGCACCCGATCAGCTCACCGGTCTCCTCGAAGATCGCGGTCCCACCGGCCTCGACGAGCTCGTCGAAGAACCGGCCGACGACGGGGTTGGCGGTGATGCCGCTGGTTCCGTCGCTGCCACCGCAGATCGTCCCGACGACCAGGTCGCTGACGGCCATCTCTCGGCGCGGGGTGGTCGAGACGGTCGCCAGGGCGGCCGCGACCCATTCGCGTCCCGCGGCCACCGTGGCGCGGGTGCCGCCGGCCCGCTGGATCACCAGGCTGGCCACCGGGCGCCCGCTCGCGGCGACGACGGCCTGCAGGCGGTCGCGGTCGAAACCTTCACAGCCGAGCGAGACCAGCAGCACCGCCGCAGTGTTCGGGTGTGTGCACAGCCGCTCGAGGATGAGGTGGGCGTAGGAGCTCGGGTAGCAGCCACCGAACCCGATGACGTGCACGTCCCCGTCGACGAAGGGTGCGGCGATGCTGCCGGCCACCATGTGCGCGCATTCCACCGTGTAGACGACGGCGACGGTGTTGCGGATGCCGGTCCGGCCGTCACTCCTGGCGAAGCCCGTGATCGTGGACATCAGCGCCTCCTCGGTGGTCGAAGGTCCGGATGTAGCTGCTGACGAGGTTGTGGGTGTGAACCCAGTCGCCGACCTCGATGCGTCGCGTGGCCAACCCGATGGCCATCCCTCCGCGAACCACGGGCTGCCCGAGCTCGATCGTCGCAGCGGCCACCTTGTGACCCAGCTCGACGTCGTCGTCCACCCGCACTGCGGTCTCCCCAACGGCTACCTCGTCGCCGGCGTGGAGGTGAGTCGTCGCGACGTAGACGTTGTCGCACTCGGCCAGCCGGAGCAGTCGGCCGTCCTGGGCCATCACGACTCCTCCGGACCGACGTGGACCACGGCCTTGACAAGATGATCGTCATCGGCAAAGCCCGGCAGGTCGGTGCATACGGTCTCGAGGGTGGAGCGGTGCGTCACCCACGGAAGGGGGTCCAGGCTGTCGTTGGCCACCAGTTCGACCACCGCCGCCCAGTCCTCGGCGACCGCGTTACGGGAGGCGTGCAGGTCGAGCTCGCGCCGGTGGAACGTCGGGTTGTCCAGGCTGAGCACGCCCATGGTGTGCCCGACGAGGACGAGCCGCCCCCCGGCGCCGGTCATCGCTACCGCCTGCTCCATCGAGCCGCGGCTGCCGGTGGCGTCGAACACGAGCGACGGCAGGTCCGCGCCACTGCGCTCGATCACCTGGGACAGCAGGTTCGGTCCGGCGAGGAGAGTCTCGACCTTCGCGGTCCGCTCGGCGAAGCCCAGACGCAGCTCCGAGATGTCGGCAACGAGGATCGAGTCCACCCGGCCGGCCAGGCACTGGGCGATGGCCAAACCGATCGGCCCGACTCCGATGACGAGCACCGAGTCCGATGCCTCAGGCCGGCCCCGCTCAACCGCGTGCATCCCGATCCCCAGCGTCTCCACGAGGGCGAGCTGGTCCAACGTCAGGTCGGCTCGCGGATACAGCGCGGACATCGGGACGAGCATCCGCTCATGGAGGCCTCCATCGACAGTCACACCCAGCACGTCGACGCGCTCGCAGCAGTTCGAGCGGCCAGCGCGGCAAGGACGACAGCGGCCGCAGGTGAGGTACGGCATCACCGCGCATCGGTCGCCGACCGATATCCTCGGATCGGCGTGGGTGGGACCGAGCGCTAGCACCTCGACCGCGAGCTCGTGGCCGAGAACCCGCGGGTACGAGAAGAAGTTCTGCTCTCCGGCGAACGCGTGGAAGTCCGTGCCACAGATGCCCACTCGTCGAACGGCGACCAGTGCCTGGTCGAGGCCCGGAGCTGGGGGTTCAGGCGCCTCGCGGCTCTCCAGTCGGCCCGGCTGGTGCAACAGGACTTCGCGCATCGTCGTATCGTCCTCGAGGTCAGTGGGAGCCGAGCCGTGCGAGTCTCGGCTCGTCGTTCGTTGGCGCAAGCGCCGTCCCGGCCGGACTGAGCCGGCCGGGAGGTGATGCGCCTACTGCCAGGCGTCCTTGAACTGGCCCGCGTTCTCCTTAGTGACCAGGGTGACGCCGGTGTCGATGGCTTTGTCGTAGGCCTGCCCGTCCAGGGCGCTGACCGCTGCCTTGATGCCGAGGTTCGTCATCTTGAACGGTGACTGGGCCATGGTGGCCACGGTGTCGCCGGCGAGGATCAGCTTCGACATGTCCGGGTCACCGTCGTAACCGAAGATCTTCAGTGGGCGGTTCTTCTGCTTCGCGACGGTAGACGCGCCGATGGCGGGGGAGTCGCAAGCCGAGTAGATCGCCGTCAGGTTGGGATAGCGGGTCAGCAGGTCCTGGGTCACCGTCGCGCCGATCTTCGGGTCGCACGTCGTCTGCTGACCGCCCTCGACGACGGTGATCCCGGTACCGTCCAGCTGCTTCTTGACGCCGTCGATCCGGGCGTCGAGTGCGGGGACGCCCTTGACTGCGATCAGCAGACCGATCGTGTCACCGGACTTGAGCTGGGTCTTGATGTAGTCACCGGCCTCGATGCCGCCCTTGACGTTGTCGGTCGCCGAAACCGCGTCCGGGGTGAATCCCGGCAGCGTGTTGTCGACAAAGACGATCTTGACGCCCGCTTGCCTCGCCTTCTCGAGTGCGGGGATAACGCCAGGCCCCATGGGCGAGACGACGATCGCCTTGTTGCCCTTGGTGACGCTGTCCTGAATCTGGGCGATCTGGCACGGGGTGTCGTCGTTGGTCTTGCAGGCCAACGTGGTGAGCGTCACCTTCGTCGGGTTGTCGGTGGCGTACTTCTTGGCGCCCGCGATCATGGCGTCCCAGAAACCGCCGGTCGCCTTGGTGATGAGGGTGACCTTGACCGGCCCGGAGTCGGCCGCGGCCGATGACGTGGCGCCACCCCCGCCGACGGCGCTGTTGGAGCCTCCCGAGCTCGAACAACCGGCCACCAGTACACCCGCGGCCGCGATAACGCCGAGAGCCTTCCATCGTGTTGTCACTGCGTGCTCCTTTGCGTGGGTTGGTCGCCGAACGTCGTTGCGCGGCAGCCGGTTGAGCGTTCAGATGGGAGCGCCGGACTGAGCTCCGACGATCCAGGACACGAGCTGTGACTCGTGTGCGGGGGTTGCCGGGGCCTCGCCGATCTTGCGTCCCCGGCGCAGGACGACGGCGCGGTCGGCAACCGCCATGACGTGGTCCATGCTGTGCGAAATGAGGATCACGGCGACCCCGTCGGCCCTCAGTCGACGCACGAGGTCGAGGACCTTGGCCGACTCGCGCAGTCCTAGCGCGGCGGTGGGCTCGTCGAGGATGACCAGCTTTGATGAGAAGGCCACGGCTCGCGCTACGGCGACGGCTTGGCGCTGCCCACCGGACATGAGGGCGACGTCGGCGTCGAAGTCCGGCAGCCGCACCTGCAGCCGGTCCAGCAGGTCTCTGGCCTGAGTCCGCATCCGACTCTGGTCGAGCCAGCGAAGGCCTTGCGGCAGCCAGGTGGGCCGGGCGATCTCGCGGCCCGCGAAGAAGTTGGCCGTGGGGTCGAGGTTGTCGAACAGGGCGAGGTCCTGGTAAACGGTCTCGATGCCGTGGTCCCGCGCCTGGGTCGGTGAGGTGATCTGGACCGGCAGCCCGTCGATGCTGACCACTCCACGGTCGAGGCGGTGTACGCCGCTGATGCACTTGACGAGGGTCGACTTCCCAGCGCCGTTGTCGCCCAGGAGGGCGAGCACCTCGCCCGCCCAGACGTCGAGGGTGACCCCGTCCAGGGCGACGACGGCGCCGAAGAGCTTGGTCGCGTCGGTGATGCTGAGCACCGGCGCCGAGGCCTCCATCCCGGCGCTCACCCGAGCCTCGCCTGGAGGCTGCGGAAGCGGTCCTCGAAGTGGGCACGGATCACGTCGAGCTCGACGGCGAGCACGATGACGACGCCGGTCGCGATGTACTGCCAGTTGGGGTCGAAGCCGAGAAGGTTGAGGCCGTTGTGGATCACGCCGAGGATCAGGGCACCAGTGAGCGCGTTGGCAACGGTTCCCCGACCACCCAGGAAGCTGCCTCCGCCGATGATGACCGCCGCGATGGCATTAAGCTCCATCCCGACTCCGGTAAATGGCGATCCGGCATCGGCGGCTCCGACAAAGAGCAGCGCGCCGACGGCGCCGGAGAGGCCGCTCAGCACGTAGACGGAGATGAGGACGCCTTTGACGGGGACTCCGGTGCGAACCGCGGCGTCGGGGCTGCCTCCGACCGCATAGATCCAGCGTCCCCACAGGAGCTTGCGCAGGATCACCCAGCAGACGCCGGTCACGGCGAGGACGACGAGCGTGGCATACGGGAACCAGCCCACTCCGCCGGCGCCACCGATCTGGCTCATCCGGCCGCCGCCGAAGAGGTCGACGATGTCGGGGGCACCGATGATGGTCGACCCGTCGGCGATGTACAGCGCCAAGCCGGCAGCAATGCTGAGCGTGGCGAGCGTGGCGATGAACGGATGCGGAAGGCGCCCCTTGACGAGGATCAGCCCGTTGACAGACCCGACGGCGAGCCCGGCGACGAAGGTGAGCAGGATGGACCAGACGGCGGACTGGGTGTCACGGTAGACAACCGTGCAGATCACGCAGCACAGCGAAACGGTCGAGCCGATGGACAGGTCGATACCGCGGGTCAGGATGACCATGAGCTGCCCGAGGGCAATCACGCACACTCCCGCGGACTGTTCGAGGACGTTACCGATGTTGCCGTACGTCATGAAGACGTGGTCCTCGGTGCTCGCCCACAGCAGGACGACAAGCAGGGCGAGGATGAACAGAGGTCCGGCCTTGAGGCCGAGCAGGACCACCTTGATACCCGTCGAACCGCGTTCGACCGCCGGGGTGTCCGGCGCTGCGCCACCGGCGTCGGGTTCGCTGGTCACCCCTGACGCCGGCATGGTGGGCTGGGAGTCGATCACCCTCTCACCTCACAGTTCTTGTCCACGTCGACGAACCGGCTTGATCCTATAGGATGTAGGTGATAGAAAAGCAAGTATCAGAAACTTCGTTCGACTAAGTGGAGGTCCGGGCCATGGACACGGCACCACTGACGGGCACGGTCGCTCTGGTCACCGGCGGTTCTCGCGGGCTTGGACGACAGTTCGCCAGGTCGCTGGCCGAGGCAGGAGCCGCGGTGGCCGTTCTGGCCCGTCAGCTCGATGGCTCTGAGGCGGTGGCGACCGAGCTGAGGTCTGAGGGCGTCTCCGCGATGGCAGTCGCCGCGGACGTGACCGACCGCGGCGCAGTGGAGGACGCCGTCGCCAGGATCGAAGGCACCCTCGGTCCGGTGGATGTCCTGGTCAACAACGCGGGCATCTCGAGCAAGGCCGACGCGCTCGACGTGACGGTCGAGGACTGGCGCCGAGTGCTGGCCGTGAACCTCGACGGGGTGTGGAACTGTTCGCAGATCGTCGGGCGAGGGATGGTGGCCCGTCGCCGGGGGTCGATCGTCAACATCGGCTCGATGTCAGGAGTGATCGTCAACCGCCCGCAGAACCAGCCCGCCTACAACGCCTCCAAGGCGGCGGTGCACCACCTGACGCGGAGCCTGGCGGCCGAGTGGGCCCCCGCCGGCGTCCGCGTCAACGCCATCGCCCCCGGGTACGTCAAGACGGACATGTCGCCTGTGGACCACCCGGACCTGCAGCGTTGGTGGATCGAGGACGCCCCGATGCGTCGCTACGCGGTGGTGGATGAGTTCGGGCCCGCGGTCGTCTTTCTCGCCAGTGACGCGTCGTCGTTCATGACCGGCGCGGTCCTGGTCATGGACGGGGGCTATTCGCTCTTCTGACCCCGCTCACACCCGACAGCAGGACCAGAGAGAATATCGGTTGACCGATCACGCGGTGTGCTCCGCCAGGCCAGGAGGAACGTGACCCCGAACGAGCTCGACGAGACGATGCGGTCCACCGACGCGGGACGTCGACTGGCTCAGCGACGGCCGTTGGCCGACGACGTCTTTGACGTCGTCATGGACATGCTGATGAACCACTCGCTCCCGCCGGGGACCCGCCTGAACATCGAGAGCCTTGCCCGGACGCTCGGTGTGTCGCCGACGCCGGTGCGGGAAGCCCTGGCCGGCATCGAGGCCGAAGGGCTCATCATCAAGGAGCCGCAGCGTGGCTACACCGTCGCCCCACTGATCGGCCTCGATCAGCTGCACGAGCTGATCGAGCTCCGGCTGCTCATCGAGCCCCCCACCGCGGCGGCCGCCGCTCGGCTCGCGACGCCGCGCCAGGCTCGTGAGCTTCGTGCCTTCGCTCGCACCCGCGGTGCCGGCGGTGAGGACCCGGCCGCAAACCGGTTGGACATGAACTACGACGCGACGTTCCACGACATGGTCGCGGAGCTCGGCGGCAACGCCCTGGCCCGTGAGACGCTCGCGCGGCTGCGTAGCCACCTGCACATGTACCGGCTCTACCATCACGCCGGACAGGCAGCGGCGACGAAGCCGGAACACGTTGCCGTCGCGAGGGCGATCGCCGCGGGCGAGCCCGACACCGCCCACGCGGCCATGGAGGCGCACCTGCGCACGGCGCTCGGCCGCCTGGACGCGGTGTTCGCCGCAGGCCGCGCGAAGGCGGTCGGAGTCGGGTCAGGCGACCCAGGGACCTGAGGTGAGGGTCATCGACGCTCATCAGCACGTCTGGGATCCGGCCGTCGTCGACTACCCGTGGCTGACGCCCGGCCTGGGTCCTCTGAACCGAGCCTTTACCCACGCCGACGTCCAGCACGAGATGGCGGCGGTCGGCGTCACGGCAAGCATCCTGGTGCAGGCTGCGGACAACCTCGCCGACACCGCATTCATGCTCCTCGAGGCAGCGCGCAGCCCAACCGTCGCCGGGGTCGTCGCCTGGGTACCCCTGGACAACGCCAAGCGGGTCATCCAGCTGCTGGACGGCTGGCAGGTGGCGGGCGCCTCCGTCGTCGGCGTTCGCCACCTCATCCACCGCGAACCCGACCCTGACTGGGTGCTACGGCCCGACGTATTGAGCGGCTTCGACGTCCTCATCGAACGGGACCTGCCGTTCGACTTCTGCGCCGAGTCGCTCGACCTCCTCCGCAACGTCGGCGAACTGGCCGAACAACGACCCGACCTGAGCATCGTCGTCGACCACCTCGGAAAGCCTCCCATTGCGTCCTGCGGGTGGCAGCCCTGGGCCCGTCTGCTGAACCAAGCCGCGGCCCACGCGAATGTCGTCGCGAAGCTCTCCGGGTTGAACACCGCCGCGAGGGCAGGTCGCCGTGGCGCGAAGGACTACCAGCCGTACGTGGATCACGCCCTTGAGGTCTTCGGTTCAACCCGACTCATGTACGGCGGCGACTGGCCCTTCGCACTCTTGGGAGCCAACAGCTATCAGGACATCTGGAACCCGCTTCGCCAATGCCTCAACCGCCTGTCGGAGTCGGAGCTCGCCGCGGTTCTGGGTGATACCGCCAGCCGGATTTACCACCTTCGACCAGTGTCTTGAGCTCGTCGCGTAGGCGCGTGACGAACCCAGCCGTGGCCAGCCCCGGATCAGGCCGACCATCCGCACCGCCCGCCCCCTCGCCCCGATCGCCCTGATCGCCTGGGTCGGCGTGCGACTCGGCGTGCCGGCCGACCGCCCCGAGGGTCTGACCCACGACCGACTCGACCTGCCCGGCGCGGTCCTCAGTATCGCCGCGATCGGGCTCGGCTGCTTCGTCCTCACCAGCGGTGTGGAGCACGGCCGGCTGTCGGCACTGACCATCGCCTCCGCCGTCGGAGCCGTCCTCGCCCTCGTCGCGTTCGTCATGCACGAGCGCCGAACGCCGTCACCCATGCTCGACCTGCGGCTCTTCTCGGTCGGCACGGTACGCGGTGTAGCTCGATCGCCATGGCCGGCGTCATGTTCGGGCTGATCCTGCACTTCCAGTACGCCTTCGGATGGACCCCGGTGCGCGCCGGCGTGGCCAACCTCCCCATCATCGTCACGAGGGTGCTGGCAACACCCTCACGGAGTGGCTGGGCCGACGCTTCGGCCACCGCGTCGCGTGTCTCCTCGGAGCGGCCCTCATGGCCGTTTCTCTGGGCGGGCTGGCGTGGGGCGTCGAGCACGGCTACCTGGCCATTGCGGTGTCCATGGTTGTCATGACGATCTCCTTGGGCACCGTCATGACCATCTGTGCGGTAGCCCTCGTCGACGCCATGCCCGCCAACCGCACCTCCATCGGCGCCGCCCTCAACGACACCGCTCAGGAGGTGGAACCAGCGTGGGGACCGCCGTCGTCGGCACCCTGGTCGCGGTGCTCGTGACGAGCCAGCTGCCGGCGGGAACGTGGAGCGACGGTCTCGTCGAGTCCTTCTTCCGCGGCGAGCGGATCACGTATGCCCTCCTCGCTGTCGTCGTCGGGATCGTGACCGCCTGGGGAGCCCTCTCACTGACCGACTCGCGCACGGTCGAGGAACCCTTCAGCGAGGTCACCGACATCGACCACGCCACGACCACCCGAGCGTGAAAGGCGTCTCCGGCCGACGAGGCCCCCGTTCCGGGTCCCGGGGGAGTGCCTGTCTAGGGTGGCGAGGTCCCCACACGAGAAGGAGCGCCGATGAGCGTGCTGACCGAGGCGTACACCCTCCGGAACGGAACCCAGATCCCCCAGGTCGGGTTCGGGACCTGGCTGCTCGAGGAGGGTAACGAGTGCTACGACGCCGTCGCTGACGCGTTGCGGCTCGGCTACCGCCACATCGACACGGCCCGGGCCTACGGCAACGAAGCCTCGGTCGGACGAGCGATTCGCGACTCCGGAATCCCGCGTGAGCAGCTCTACATCACCTCGAAGCTGCCGGCGGAGGCGAAGGCCTACGACCGGGCACTCGAGGAGTTCGAGACCACCATGGACCAGATCGGGCTGGACTACCTCGACCTCTACCTCATCCACGCCCCGTGGCCGTGGGACGAGATCGGCAAGGACTGCCGGCGGGAGAACCAGCAGATCTGGAAGGCCATGGAGGAGTTCCTGGCCACCGGCCGCGTCAAGGCCATCGGCGTGTCCAACTTCGAGACCGACGACCTGAACAGTCTCCTTCCGGCCTGCGAGACCCTCCCCATGGTCAACCAGATCAAGTGGTTCATCGGCCTGGACCCGTCGGCGACCGTCGCGACCTGTGCCGAGAACGACATCATCGTGGAGGCGTACTCCCCGTTCGCACACGGACTGATCGTCAACCATCCCGAGATCACCGACATCGCGGCGGGTTACGACGTCAGCGCGCCCCAGCTCTGCATCCGCTACCTGCTGCAACGGGGAGCCGTGGTGCTGCCCAAGGCGACCACGACCGCACACATCGCGCAGAACGCCGAGCTGGACTTCGTCATCTCCGATGCCGACCTCGCCGTTCTCGACGCCATGCGCGACACGGACCAGCACGACGACGCCATGGAGTTCCGCTGGTCGTAGCCCGTCGGTTGCCTTGGGTGGCGCTCATCTCGCGGTGTCGGGTCAGGCGCTCCGGAGGATGACGAGCTGCTGCGTCGCCCGGGTCATCGCGACGTAGCGGTCGACCGCTCCCTCGATGCCGGTGCCGAACTCCTCCGGGTCGACGAGCACGACCATGTCGAACTCGAGCCCCTTCGCCTCCTCGGGCAGCAGCGCCTGGACCCGAGAGGTCGCCTCGAAGCTGGGGTCGCCGATGACGCAGTCGACGCCGGTGGCGTGCTCGGCCAGCCAGGTGTCGAGGGTCGACCGCAGGTCTGCGACGGACCCGTGGACGACGGGAATGCCGCTGTGGCGGATCGACGTCGGCACGTTGGCGTCGGGGAGCACGGTGCGGATGACCGGCTCCGCCTCGGCCATGACCTCGACCGGCGTCCGGTAGTTGATGGTGAGCGAGGCCAGCCGGACCCGGTCGAGCCCGATGCGGTTCAGCCGTTCCTCCCACGACTCGGCGAACCCGTGGCGGGCCTGGGCGCGGTCCCCGACGATGGTGAAGCTGTGCGGGGGGCACCGCAGCAGCAGCATCTGCCACTCGGCGTCGGTCAGCTCCTGCGCCTCGTCCACGACGATGTGCGCGAACGGACCGGCCAGCAGGTCGGGGTCGGCGGCGGGCAGCCCCGACTCGTCGACCAGGGCGCCTTGCAGATCGTGGACCCGCAGCATGGACATGAGGTGCATCTCCGAGTCGTCGGTCTCGATGAGGTGGTCGACGACCTTCGCCATCTCCTCCCGTTCGGCCGCGAGCGTCGCATCGCGCCGGCGCCTGCGCCGCGACGCCTCCGGGTCCCCAAGCCGCTGCCGGGCCGCGTCGAGGAGCGGCAGGTCGGAGACTGTCCACGCCTGGGGGTCCTCGCGCTGCAGCGCCCGGACCTCGTCGACCGCGAGCCAGGGCGCGCACCGACGCAGGTATGCGGGCACCGACCACAGGTCGGCCACCAGGTCGGTCGCCTCGACCAGCGGCCACGCGGTGTTGAGAGCGGTGAGCAGCTCCGGGTTCTGGGCCAGCGATCGCCGCAGCGGCTCCGGGGGAGCCTCGTCGTCCTCGTGCTTGTCGACGAGGATCGTGACCAGCTCCTCGAGGATGTCGTCACGGGCCTCGTTGTGCGGTGTGCCCGAGGCCGAGGCGAACGCCTCGGACCAGTCGGTGGCGCTGAGCCACAGGTCCCCGTAAGGAGTGTCGACCTCCATGCCTCGGGCCGGCGGCTCCTCGTACAGCCCGACCGCCGGCTCGATCGCGCTCACCATCTGCGCCGACGACTTGAGCAGCGCCACCTGGGGATCCGCCTCGACGCCGGCCGTCGCGCCCTCCGGGACGAGGTCCCGAACCGTGCAGGTCTGCACGCCCTCCTCGCCGAGGCTCGGGAGCACGTCCGCGACGTAGCTCAGGTAGGGGCGGTGGGGGCCGACGACGAGCACGCCGCCCCGGCGGTGACCGAGCCGCGGGTCGGAGTACAGCAGGTATGCGGTCCGGTGCAGGGCCACGACGGTCTTGCCGGTTCCGGGCCCACCATCGACGACGAGCCCGCCGCGGGACCCAGCGCGGATGATGGCGTCCTGGTCGGCCTGGATCGTGCCGAGCACGTCCCGCATCTGCGCGGACCGGCTGCTCCCGAGGCTGGCGATGAACGCCGACTCGTCGTCGAGGGCGGCCGCGTGCCCCTCGAACCCGTCCGCGGTGAACACCTCGTCCCAGTAGTCGCCGATCCGACCGCCCGTCCAGCGGTAGCGTCGGCGGCTGACCAGGCCCATCGGGTTGGCGTGCGTGGCTCCGAAGAAGGGCTCGGCGTCGGGGGAGCGCCAGTCGACGAGCAGCTGTCGGCCGGTGCGGTCGGTCAGGCCGAGGCGGCCCACGTAGACCGGCTCGGAGCCGTCCGCGCGGACGATCCGCCCGAGGCACAGGTCCAGCCCGAACCGGCGCAGCGCCCGCAACCGAGCGGTCAGCCGGTGGATCTCGAGGTCCCGCTCCAGGGCTTGCTGGCCGCCGCCACCGGCCGCCAGCCGCTGCTCGGCGAGTCGCGCGGACAGGTGGTTGATGGACTCCTCGAGCGATGCCGCGAGGGTCGCGAAGTGCTGTTCGTCGCCGCCGATCAGCGCCGGGTCGTCCTTGGCGGCAAGGGCGGGGGGAAGGTCGAATGCGCTGATGGTCACGCTCGTCACTCATGTCTCCGATCTCGGCATTGGCCTCGGCCGGCGATTCTGCGCCACGACGGGGGCCTTGCCGCAAGCCCCCCGGTGCGCTATACGTTGAGAGTGGAAGGGAGCACGGCTCCCTTCCACATTTGTGATGATGGCGGGCATGACCGCCCCTCGGCTGCCCCGCCTCACGCGGGCAGCGCTTGGGGTGTCGGTATGCGGATGGCTCACCGTCTCTCTCGCCGGCTGCTCCGGGCCCTCGCCCGAGCCCGCCGCGCCGGTGACGCCGACGGTCACCGCCGCGGCTGCGCCGCCCAGTGCGACGAGCACGACGAGTGCGACGAGTGCGACGAGCGCGCCCTCCGCGTCGGCCACTCCGACGGCGGTGCCCCCGTTCGTCGCCCGGGTGCAATGGGTCAAGGGGTCAGGTGGCCGAAGTCTGCACATCGTCCCGACCGCCTCCGGCCGCTCGGCCCAGGGAGCGGCCGACGACGACGAGGCGTGGTCCGAGGTGGTCCGGCTGGCGCCGGACGCCGCCCAGCCGGGGATGCGCGCGCAGTTCGACTGTCACTGGACGTACGCGCGGCTCGTCCAGCCCGACAAGCCGTCGTGGAACATCGAGCCGTGGCGGCCGGTCGTCAGTGAGTCGCAGATGGTCAGCGCTGGGTGCAACCCGGGCGGCCCGGAGTCGGCCGAGGGCTGAGCGCTACTTCTTGGCGCGCCAGGCGCGCTCGAAGGGCAGTCGCCACGCGTGCGGGGCGATGAGCTGGTGCACGGCGTTCGGACCCCAGCTGCCCGGCGCATACGGTTTGGCCGGCGGCGGGTCGTCGAGCAGAGGCTGGGCGCGCTCCCACAGCGACTCGATGCCGTCAGCGGTGGTGAAGAGCGTGTGGTCGCCGCGCATGGTGTCGAGGATGAGCCGCTCGTACGCCTCGAGCACGTCCCCGTAGTGCTCGCCCTCCTGCGTGGCGAACTGCATCGACAGCTTGTCCATCTTCATCCCCGGCCCGGGACGCTTGCCGTAGAACGACAACGAGACCTTGGAGTCCTCGGACAGGTCGAAGGTCAGGTGGTCGGGGCCCTGCTTGCCGACTCCCGAGTCGGACGGGAACATCGACTTCGGTGCCTCCTTGAAGGCGATCGAGATGATCCGCTGGCCCTCGGCCATCTTCTTGCCGGTACGCAGGTAGAACGGCACGCCGGCCCAGCGCCAGTTGTCGATGCCGCACCTCAGGGCGATGAACGTCTCGGTGTCGCTGTCGTAGGGGACCCCCTCCTCCTGGGTATAGCCCGAGTACTGCCCACGGACGACGTCGTTCGGGTGGATCGGCATCAAGGAGCGGAAGACCTTGTTCTTCTCCTCGCTGATCGCCCTCGGCTCGAGCGCGGTCGGCGGCTCCATCGCCACGAACGCGAGCACCTGGAGCAGGTGGGTCACGACCATGTCCTTGAAGGCCCCGGTCTGCTCGTAGAAGGCCGCCCGCCGGTCGAGTCCGAGCGTCTCGGGGATGTCGATCTGGACGTGGTCGATGAAGTCCCGCTTCCAGATCGGCTCGAACAGTCCGTTGGCGAAGCGGAACGCGAGAATGTTCTGCGCCGCCTCCTTGCCGAGGAAGTGGTCGATGCGGAAGATCTGGCTCTCGTCGAAGGTCTCGTGGACCTGGTCGTTGAGGATGATCGCGCTGTCGAGGTCGGTGCCGAACGGCTTCTCCATGATGACGCGCGAACGATCGACCAGCTGCGCGTCGCGCAGCGTCTTGATGACCACCGGTGCCGCGGCGGGCGGGACGCTCATGTAGTGGATCCGGCGGACGTTGCCGCCACCCAGCTCGGCCTCCGCGGACTCGACCGCCTCACGCAGACCGTCCGGCCCGGCCGAGGAGGGCACGTAGTGAAGGCGCGCAGCGAAGGTGTTCCACTGCTCCTCGCTGAGCCGGTGGGTGGAGAACTCCTTCACCGCCTCCTTCGCGAACGCCCGGAACGACTCGTCGTCGAGGTCCTCGAGCGACGTCCCGACGACACAGATGTCCGGGGAGAGGGCGGACAGCACGAGGTGGGCCATGCCCGGGAGCAGCTTGCGCCGGGCGAGATCGCCGGTGGCGCCGAACAGCACGATGACGTGCGGGTCCATCCGTTCGAGGCTCCCTCGCCGTGGGCGCGACGACGGCGACGGGTAGGCGATCGTCTGAGGCGGGTTGATGAGGTCCACGAGCCGATCTTGGCATCCGACCTGCGCAGGGGCCAGACGGGGCCCACGACGTGACCGACGCGTATCTTCGTACCCGGTGGCGACTCTGGAAAGGGTGTCCCGCGGACTTGCCCCGTCGATATCGTCTATCCATCGACTTGATCCAGGAGTCACCGTGAGCGGTCCCACGATCGAGATGGACCTCTGCGTCACGCGAGGGGGCGGTACGTGACCAACGTGCTCGAGACATACCCGTTGCAGCTCAACGCTCCCGAGGTGCGCGCCGCGCTCGCCGCGCTGTCCACCATCTATCGCCGCGCCGAGATCGAGAAGGTGGTCGAGGACGCCGAGCTGCCCCTGTGGCAGATCGCGTTCCACGATCGCGCCGACCTCAGCTGGCGAGAGGTGCTCCGGTATGCGAACGGGCAGGGCAAGGTGCCGCAGCTGCTCGACGCGGCGATCGCCGAGCGAGGGTCGCTCGCTGTCGTGCTGACCGAGCTCCGCTCGGACGAACCGGTCGTCTTCGCAGACCGGCCGGCGACCGAGGAGGCTCCGACCTGGAAGAACTTCAGCGCCGACGGCCGCCAGGAGGCGGTCATCATCGCGGGCCAGCCGACGTTCGTCGACGTGTCGTTCCTCGCCGTGGGGGCCGAACGGGCCAAGAGCGTCTGCCGTCTCTCGGTGACCTTTCCGCGGGGCGGCGGGAACGGCACGGGGTTCCGGGTAGGTCCACGGCACCTGCTGACCAACCATCACGTCCTCTTCAACACCAAGGACGACAACCGCAAGGCCACGCAGGCCGAGGCGTGGTTCGACTACGAGACCGACGGGGCGGGCGGGATGCGGACCATCGTCCAGGTGCCGTGCGACCTGGAGTCGGTCGCCTTCGACCTGGCCAACGACTGGGCTCTCGTGCAGACGAGCCAGGAGATCCCCGACGCATACCCCGTCCTGAGCCTGGTCGGCGCGCGCGCCCCGCAGGTCGACGACCGCGTCTACATCATCCAGCATCCCGAGGGTCAGCCGAAGAAGATCGCCTTCCAGCACAACCTGATTCGCGCGGTGGAGCCGGAGCTCTTGCAGTACTGGACCGACACTGAGGTGGGCTCGTCCGGCTCGCCGGTGTTCGACGACAGCTGGAATCTGGTGGGGTTGCACCACTTCGCCGTGCCGGCACCGCAGGGTGAGTCGACGTCGATGCGCAACCAGGGCCGGCTGATGAGCCACGTCGTCGCGCAGATGCGCGACATGGGCGTCTACCCGGGGGTCTGAGATGGGCTGGATCGACTCGTCGGCGTGGGACCCCTCGCAGGGCAAGCAGCTGGTGCATCTGTTGGCCGAGGAGTACACCAACGAGATCCTCGTGGAGGCGCTGCTGGTCGACGCCGGCATCCCGAGACGTTTCCTGCGCAGCGGCAGCCTCTCGATGGAGCTCTACTGGCGAGGCTTGGCCGAGGATCTCCACAACAACCACCTCCTCCGGAGACTGGTCGACCAGGCGGCGGTCGACAAGCCCAGGATGGGGCCGCTGCTCGACGCGGTGGACACGTCCGACGAGGTCCTCGCCGCCACCCCGGTCGCCGAGCGTTACGCCATGCGTCTCCTGCGACCCGGGAACCGGCCGTTCATCAACCGGGTCAGCCTGCGCGACCGGCTTCAGCGACTCATCGAGGAGGGCTACCCCGTCCTCATCGTCCGCGGCCCCGAGCGCACCGGCAAGTCGTTCAGCTTCGACCTGCTCGAGCAGGTCCTTCCCGACGACATCCGGCTCGCCTGGGTGGACTTCTCGTCGCCCGGTTCCGGCCGCTCGGCCACCGACCTCGCCGACCTCCTGTATGCGCGATTTGCCCTGGACCGCCCGCCCGCCACGGGACGGCGGACCACTGGGACCCGTCGGGCCATCGAGCTGGTTCACCACTTCACCGGCTTGTACAACCGGACCGAGCGCGGCAGGACGATCCTCTTCGTCGACGGGCTGAACCGCGTGGATCTCCAGCGCGACACCCTGGCCTTCGTGTCCCAGCTCATCGCCGACGTGAGCCGGGGCCAGCTGAACGACGTACAGCTGGTCCTCGCGGGCTACGCCGAGCAGTTCGATGCGCAGTACGCCGCGAAGGTCCTCGTCGAGGACGTCGTCCCGCTCACCCGAACCGATCTGCAGACGTTCTTCGAGGCCTGTGCTCACGACGCCGGGAAGAGCCTGGCCGCCGAGGAGATCAGTGCGATCCTCCAGACCGTCCTGGCCGACGAGCCGAAGATCGACCAGCTCGCCGCCCGCGCGCGTACGGAAGCGTTGACCATCATGGGAATCCGGCTGTGAGAGCGCCGGCGGCGAAGGTGGCGCAGGATGCGATGAGGGCGCGGGCCGGGGTCGTCGCGACGTTCGACCCGGACGACATCCTCGCCCTCGCCTCGTCGAGCGGCGACGTCATCGACTTCCTCGACCAGGAGTGCCATCTCGTCCCGGTGGCCGACGGACCGGCCGCGTGGACCCTCGACGACGCCGTGCGGACCCGGCTGTTTGCCACCGCGGACCGAGCCGACCTGGTCCGGGCTCGCGCGGCCGTCAAGGACGTTGTCGACTCACCGGTTCAGCAGGCGCTGGACCGGTCACTCGACGCGGGCTGGTCCGCGTGGGACGTCGCCGAGCTCGACGACGAGGCGACCGCCGCACTGTCGGTCGTGGCGCGGTGGTGGAGCGGTTCGCGGTACGACGTCCCGAACCCCGAGGACCTCGCCGACCACTTGCGTCGCCGGCTGCTCTTCGCCGACGCGCGGTCGATGGCCTCGGACCACTTCGTCGGACGCGAGGACGTGCTCGAGGAGCTGAGGCAGCGCTTCTCCGACACGGAGGGCAAGGCCATCGTGCTCTGGGGCGTCGGCGGGGTCGGCAAGTCCGCCCTCGTCGCCCGGCTGGTCGTCGAGGCCGTCGACGAACCGAACCGAGACTTGGTCGCGCTGCTCGACTTCGACGACCCGGCGATCAACCCGATGTACCCCGCGGAGCTCGTGGCGGCCATCACCGAGCAGCTCGACGTGCAGCTCGCCGCAGGCTCCGGGGAGTTCTCGACCGTACGGTCGAAGGTCGTGAGCGAGTCGGCCTCCAGCGGGTTCCGCTCCGCCAGCAGTGGTCGTACTGCCACTGGTCCGGACACGTACTGGGCCGACCTCCTCGGGCAGGCGGTCGACGGGATGGTGGTCGGGAGCCGGCTCCTCGTCGTCATGGACACCGTCGAGCAGGCGCAGCGCCGCGGCCCGTCGGCGATGTACGCCCTGGCCGACGTCGTCGGCGAGCTCTGCCGAAGAAGCCACGTGCTGGTCCTGCTGTCCGGTCGCGCACGCGTCCCGGAGCTGGCCCCCATCACGACGACCACGGAGCTGCTCGGCCTCGCGGAACGCGACGCGGTGACGCTGATGGTCGACCTCGCCGGAGGCGCCGTCGACCGGGACCGCGCACAGACGCTGGTGCGTCGGTTCGGCACCCGGCACATCGAGATCGGCACGGGGATCCCGACCGGCAACGAGCCGGTCCTGATCTCGCCGCTGACGGTGCGGTTGCTCGCGGCCCTCCTGGCCAAGACCGGCGCCGGCGCCGAAGACCCGCTGTTCGGTCTCCAGGCGGCCAACGAGCAGCTCGACGCGGAGCTCTACCTGAGGATCCTCGGTCACATCGAGGACCCGCTGGTCCGGGCCGTCGCACATCCGGGGTTGGTGCTGCGCCGCATCACCCCCGAGATCATCCGTGACGTTCTCGCTAAGGCCGGCGGAATCGAGCTGGGCAAGGTGGACGAGCGCGACCTGTTCAACCGGCTCGCCGCGGAGCCGATGCTCGTCGACCGTCCCGAGCCCGACGTCCTCGAACACCGTCAAGACGTGCGCGCAGTTATGCTGCCGCAGATCCTGCGCGACACGACGGTGGACGCGAGGTCGGTCCAGCTCGCCGCCGTCGACTACTACACCCGCCGCCGCGACCCAGTGTCCCGGGCCGAGGAGATCTACCACCGGCTGCTGCTCGGCCAGGGGCGCGACAAGCTCGACCCGATCTGGGACCCGCGCGCTGCGGAGCGGTTGGTCACGGCCGTCGACGAGCTGCCACAGCGGTCGCGGGTGCTCCTGCTGTCCCGTCTGCCGCGGGCGTTCGTCGGTGACGACGACCGGCGCCTCCTCGACGACGCCGAGTGGCTCGAGAAGGTGGAGCCGACGGTCGGATCAATGCTCTCCCGCGGCCGCGCACAGGAGGCCCTGGAACTGCTCCGCGAACGGCGCCGCGCCGACGGTGGGTCGCTCCTCCCGCTCGTCGAGATCGAGGCGTTGGAGGCGTTGGAACGGCTCGACGAGGCCATCGCCCTGGCCGGGCGGGAGGCGGAGGTCGCGGCCACGGCCCTGGACCCCGCGTCCGTCACCGATCTCAGCCTGCAGCAGTGCCGCCTGTTCGAGCGAGCGGGACACCCGCTCGAGTCGCTCGCAGTCCTCGACCGCGCCACCGCGGTGAGCCGCGAGAACAGCGTCGACCGGCTGCGGCTCCTGGTCTCCTGGCTGGGCGTCTCACGCCGCAATGCCATCGGTACGACGGACGCGCGTCGCCGCCGCGTCGACGAGGCGGTCGATATCGGACGGACGGCGACGACGCGACGGCTCGAGGAGTACCCCGGACTGCTGCGCGACCTCGCGGCGGAGGTCGGGGACGACGCCGGTGACCTCCTCGACACCGCGCTGCGCTCGGTCGGCTTCGACGCCCACAGGAGCGGCGAGGTCCCCGACGCGCTGGCAGAGCTGGCCGACAGCCCGGAGCGGACCAACCAGGTCGTCGACCTGCTCCGCCTCGACCAGGACCCGCGCGGCACCGTCGAATGGCGACAGGTCGTCAACCAGAACCGCGCCGACTCCGGTCTCGGTGTCGCCGAGGTGCTCTCGGCGTTCCCGAAGGATGCCGAGAGCCTGCGCGAGGCGGTCCTCAGTGACTACCGCAGCGAGGCGGACGCCGCGTACCGCGGCGTCGACCAGTCCGACGAGCTGCGCTGGAACGGCCCGTCCTGACCGCGGCTTCAGGCGAGCGCGGCGTCCAGCGTGATCTCGGTACCGGTCAACGCCTTGCTGACGGGGCAGGAGGCCTTGGCGTCCTCGGCGACCGCCTTGAAGCCCGCGTCGTCGAGCCCGTCGACGTCGCCGCGTACGGTGATCTTGATGCCCGGGATGTGGAAGCCGCCCGCCGGGTCGGGCCCGAACGACACGTCGGCCGTGACATCGAGCGACTTCGGGGTGCCACCCGCCCGAGCGATCAGCGCCGAGAGCTGCATCGCGTAGCAGGACGAGTGCGCGGCCGCGATCAGCTCCTCCGGGCTCGTGCCTGCCTCACCGGTCTCGGCGGTGCGCTTCGGCCACGACACGTCGAAGCTGCCCGACTTCGAGCTGACCAGCTCGACGGTCCCCGACCCGTCCGGTAGGCCTCCGGTCCAGGCGGTGTGGGCGGTACGTACTGACATGGTGACTCCTCGGTCTTGGGTCAGGTCGGGATCTGGGCACCCCTCGTCCCCACCTTGTCGCAGACGAGCGGGGGAGCGGAACCCTCTGTCCGGCGAGGCTACGACGGACCGGTCAGAGGACCACCAGCCGGGTGGGTGCCGGGACCTCACCGACGGGTATGCGAGCCGTCACCGGTCCGAGCCGGCCGAGGACCCGGGGGCCGTCGGCTCCGGTGCAGGACGGCACGTTGCCGGGCAGCTCGTGGGCGGTGAGGTAGCCGATGAGAGCGAAGGCTAACGCCTCCTTCACGTCCGACGGGACGCCGAGCTCGTCGATCGTGCCGACGCGAACCGTCCCGGCCGAAGCCTGTATCCGACGCATCAGAACCGGGTTCGAGGTTCCACCTCCCGAGGCGAACACCTCGGTCACACCTGCGGAGGCCAGCTCGCCGCCGACGACGCGGGCGCTCAGCTCGGTCAGCGTGGCGACCAGGTCCACCCCGTCGACGCCCGGGTGCCGGGACCGGTACGGGTCGAGGTACGCCTCGTGGAAGAGCTCCTTCCCCGTGGACTTCGGGGCGGGCCAGGCGTAGTACGGCTCGGCGAGCAGGTCGGCGAGGAGGTCCTCGTCGACCCGGCCCTGTGACGCATACCGGCCCTCCCGGTCGTACCGCTCGGCGCCGCCGGTCATCCGGACCACGGCGGCGTCCACGAGGGCGTTGGCCGGCCCGAGGTCGTACGCGTAGGGGTCGGCCTCCGGGTCGACCACCGTCATGTTGGAGATGCCGCCGAGGTTGAGCGCGGCACTGCGTGGTCGTCCGGCGAGGAGCAGCACGTCGAGGGCCGGGACGAGCGGGGCGCCCTGGCCGCCGGCGGCGATGTCGGCCGCTCGATGGTCGGTAAGGACCGGGCGGCCGGTCGACTCGGCGAGCGGCGAGAGGTTGCCGAGCTGCAGGCCACCCCGAGCGTGCCCGTCCTCGACCCAGTGGAAGACGGTCTGCCCGTGGGAGCTCACGAGGTCACAGCCGTCCGCGTCGAGATCCATGGCTACGCGGGCGAAGTGCTCACCGATGAGCACGTCGAGCGCACAGATCTCGGCCACGGTGGTGGGGTTCGGCGGCAGCGCTTCAGCGATGCGCTCACGGAGCTCGGGAGGGTACGGGACCACGTCGGAGCCGACGATCGTCGCCTCGATCCTGGTCCCGCTCTGTTCGAACTCGACGTGGCATCCGTCGACACCGTCGTGGGAGGTTCCAGAGATCAGGCCGATGACGCGCATATCGCCCATCTTGGCCGAGCGGGCTACCGTGGCGCGCGTGAGCGACACGATGCAGGCCGTCGTCTGCCACGGGCCGCGGGACTACCGGCTGGAGACCATCCCGGTGCCCACCCGCGGACCGGGCGAGATCCTCGTCCGGGTCGAGGCGGTGGGGATATGTGCCAGCGACCTCAAGTGCTACCACGGCGCCGCGAAGTTCTGGGGTGACGCCAACCGTCCCGCCTGGGCGGAGACCGAGGCGGTACCCGGTCACGAGATCGCCGGACGGGTCGTGGAGCTGGACGAGGAGGCGCGTCAGCACTGGGGCGTCGACGTCGGCGACCGGGTCGTCGTGGAGCAGATCGTGCCGTGCTGGAGCTGCCGGTACTGCGACACCGGGAACTACCACATGTGCCAGGTGCACAACATGTACGGCTTCAAGCGCGCCAACCCGGGCGGCATGGAGGAGTTCATGGTCCTGTCCACGGCCTCGCTGGTCCACACGATCAGCAAGGACATCCCGCCGGCGCACGCGGCGTTCGCCGAGCCGCTGTCCTGCGCGCTGCACGCGGTCGAGCGGGCCACGATCGGCTTCGCCGACACCGTCGTCGTCGCGGGCTGCGGACCGATCGGCCTGAGCATGATCGCGGGGGCCGCGGCGAAGTTCCCGCAGGCTCTCGTGGCGCTCGACATGGACCGGCGAAAGCTCGACCTGGCCGTCAAGACCGGCGCGACCGTGGCGATCAACATCGCCGAGGAGGACGCGGTCGCCAGGGTCAAGGAGATGACGGGCGGCTACGGCTGCGACGTGTACCTCGAGGGCACCGGTGCCCCGCCCGCCGTCCTCCAGGGCCTCAACATGCTGCGGAAGCTCGGCCGGTTCGTCGAGTACTCCGTGTTCAAGGAGGACGTCACCGTCGACTGGAGCATCATCAGCGACGACAAGGAGCTCGACGTACGCGGTGCCCACCTGGGCCCGAACTGCTGGCCCGCGGCCATCCGGCTCATCGAGTCGGGCCGGCTCCCGCTCGACGAGATCTGCAGCCACCAGCTGCCGTTGTCCAAGTTCCAGGAGGGCCTCGACCTCGTGGCGAGCGGCACGGAGTCGACCAAGGTCACGCTGATCCCCGGCCTGGCCTGACGCGGAGTCCCTGGCCGGCGTCGATAGCGTCGTCCGGGTGACCACTCCCGACGACGTCCTGCAACGCGGCATCGACGAGCACCGGTATGCGGGTGTCGCCGCGCAGGTGCTCCGGGACGGTGACGTCGTTCACCGATCGGTCCTCGGCGACGCGTCGAACCGTTCGGGACCGCGCGAGTCCCTGTGGGAGACAGCGCGGTTCGACATCGCCTCCTGCACCAAGGCTGTCGCCACGACCGCCTCGATCATGGCGCTCGTCACCGCGGGCGAGCTGCGCGTCGACGACCCGCTGTCGGTGTACCTGCCGTCGTCGCACCCGGACATCACCCTGCGACACCTGCTCACGCATACCGCCGGCCTGGTCGAGTGGCAGCCGCTGTACCTCGCCTCGCGGACCCGCGAGGAGGCGGTGGCCGTTGCCACGTCACTTCCCCTCCGGTACGCCGTGCGGGAGGGACGTCACTACTCCGACCTCGGGCTCATCATCACCGGGGCCGTCGTCGAGCGCGTGACCGGAGAGCGCCTCGATGGCGCGGTCCATCGGCTGGTAACGGAACCGCTGGGGATGACGTCGACGGGGTACGGCCCGGTCGAGCCGGCGGCCGCGGTGGCCTACGGGCACGGTGACGACATCGAGCGGGCGATGATCCGCGACGGTGAGCCGTACCCGGTGACCATGGATCGCACTGTGCCACCTCGCTTCCGAAGGGACTGGGTGCGGGGCGAGGTCAGTGACGGGAACGCCTTCCACGCCATGCACGGGATCTCCGGTCACGCCGGCCTCTTCTCGACGCTCGACGACCTCACCCGGTTCGGTACTGCCCTCCTCGACGAGTCACCGGTCTGGTCCCGCACGGTCCTCGAGGCGTTCCTCACGCCCGGCGCGGACGGCCAAGCCGTCGGGTTCTGGTGGCAGCCCGCGGCGAGCGGACCCGCATACGGGCATCCGGGCTTCACGGGGGCGAGGCTCCTCGTCGACCCGGCCGCCCGCTCGGTGGCGGTCCTGCTCTCGAACCGCCTGCACGTCATGGCCCCCGGCGAGCGGGTGCCGCCGGACATCGCGCCGGACTGGCAGGCGTACTTGAGGGCGACGGGTTTCGCCGCCTGACGGAAGTACGTGCCGAAATGGAAGTACTCGTCAGCGTGAATCGACGAACACGCCACGTCAGAACCACCAGACCGGCCACGGCATGGGCCCGGACGAGGCGCGCGGCCGCGCGCCGGAGCGGTTCAGCATCGGGCTACGTCAAGGTCGGCAAGGGATGCGTGGTCAAGGGCCGACGGATCCGGGTGATGACGGTGGGAATCCGACCGCTATCACCCGGACCGGCGGAGAGGGCGAGGCTGCTGCTCAGCCCAGGTGCCCGCGGACTGAGGCGTGGCCCTTGAGCAGGTTCCGCGCGATCGTCCGCCGCTGGATCTCGTCGGTGCCCTCGTAGATCCGCAGCAGTCGCAGCTCGCGGTACCACCGCTCGATCGGCAGCTCACGGGTGTAGCCCATCCCGCCGTGGATCTGCAGCACCCGGTCGACGATCTCGTTGGCCTTGACGCCGCCGTAGAGCTTCGCCATCGACTGCGACTGGCGCGAATCCATCCCCTGGTCCACCTGCCACGCGGCCGTGAGCACCAGCCAGCGGAGCGCCTCGATCTCGGTGGCCGAGTCCGCGATCATCCACTGGATAGCCTGCCGGTTGGCGATCGGCTCCCCGAAGGTGGTCCGGTTGTGGGCGTGCTCCATGGCCATCTCGACCAGCCGCTCGCACGCGCCGAGGGCCCGCGCCGGGAGCAGGTAGCGGCCGCGACCGATCCACTTCATGGCCAGCGAGAACCCTTTGCCCTCCTCGCCGAGGATGTGGTCGTGCGGGACGCGAACGTCCTTGAACACCAACGAAGCAGGCCCCCATTCCCCCATGGTGTCGATCGGCGCGGAGGTCCACCCGCGGTCGCGGTCGACGAGGAAACACGTGACGCCGCCGTCGGCGCCCTTCGCCTTGTCGGTGACGGCGAAGACCATGACGTAGTCGGCCTCGTTGCCACCGGTAATGAACGTCTTCTCGCCGTTGATCACCCATTCATCACCCTCGCGTCGGGCGCTCGTCCGGATCGCCCGCGCGTCCGACCCCGCGCCGGGCTCGGTGATCGCGAAGCACGACTTCCGCTCACCGGAAATCGTCGGACGCAGGTAGGCCTCCTGCTGGGCCTCGTTCGCGTCGTACAGGATGTTGTCGGCGGCGCCCGCGAAAGCGAACTGGAGGAAGCTGCGGCCCAGCTCGATCTCGACCAGTGCCGTCATCACGGCTGACAGGCCCATCCCGCCGTATGCCTCGGGCGTCTGGATCCCGAAGAACCCGGCCTGCTTCGCGAGGCCCTGCAGGCGCCGCAGCTCGTCGAGGGGGAGGCCCCGCTCGCCCCGGCGCTCACGGGCGAGCGCGTCGGGCTCGAGGGGGAGGAGCTCCTTGGTCACGAAGGTGCGGACCCAGGAACGGATCTCCTTCTCGTCGTCGCTGAGGGCGAGGTCGACCATGAGCACTCCTTCGTCGGGCCGGTCGGTGTGGCGAACGCCATCATGAGCCATGGACATGACCTCAGGTGACGCGGCGGAGCCGCTGTCGTGGTTCGAGGCGTCGGAGCAGGTCCTCGACCCGCTGCTGAACGCCCGGATGCTCCTCGCGCTCGTCGAGGGCGCCGACGGGGCCGAGCTGCTCCGGGCGATGCACAGCACGACGACGGTGGCCGACCTGGCGCTGGCGACCGGACTGGGCGAGGACCGGGTGCGCGATGTGTGCGCAGCCCTCATCGCCGGCGACGTCGCCGAGGCCGACGGATCGGGCGTGCGGCTCACCCCCGCGTGGGCGGCCCTGACCGGTCCGGCGGCGTTCGCCCCGCTGGCGTCGGCCCTTCGGCTCGGCGACGTCGGCGCGCAGACGCTGGGGGACCTGTCCGGCGGCTCGGGGTTCGCCGGGCTGTCCTCCGGGGACCGTCTCGCGTATGCATCGGCGGTGTCACCCGACCCGTTCTCGCCGGGGATCGTCGCGGCGATGCGGGGCGGCGCGGGCGTCCCGGACGCCGTGCGGGGCCGGTTGCACGACGGGGACCGTCATCTCGAGCTCGGCTGCGGCGTGGCCGGCCGGATCCTCTGTGTCCTCCAGGCCTTCCCGACCCTCAGCGCCGTGGGGGTCGAGCCGGCGCCGGACCTGGCGGCGGAGGCGGAGCGCCGCGCGGCCGCTCTGGGGGTGGCGGACCGGTTCGAGGTGCTCTGCGCCGACGCCGTCACGGTCCGGCTCGACGGCCCCTTCGACGTGGCGTTCTGGAGCCAGTTCTTCTTCCCCGCGGCGAGCCGCGCGGGAACCCTGGCGACCGCATACCAGGCTCTCCGGCCGGGCGGCATGCTCCTGGCGCCGCTGCTGGGGGACCCCTCGGTCGCCGAGTCGGACCCGCACGGCTCGTCCACGCAGAGCCTCTCGTTGGCCCGCGCGGTCCACGGACTCTGGGGCGTACCCGACCGGTCGCCCGAGGCGCTGGTGCAGGAGGTCGCGGATTCCGGGTTCGTCGACGTTGTCGTCAGCCGTGCACCGGACTCCGGCGTCGTCGTGGTGATCGGCACCCGGCCCTGAGTTCTCCCTGGGAATCGGCGGTGCGCGACCGGGCCCGGTGGGACAGTGGAACCGCGGGGGCGGTCCAGCGACGATCCGACCTCAGGAGGTCATCACCATGCTCAACAGCGCATCCGTCACCGCCAACATCCCGGCCGCCGACCTCGACCGGGCTCGGGCCTTCTACGCCGACACCCTCGGTCTGACCCCGGCCATGGAGGTCCCCGAAGGCGCAATGCTCATCTACCGCACCGACGGCGGGACGATGTTCAGCGTCTACCAGACCGAGTTCGCCGGCCAGGCCGGCCACACCATCGCCCAGCTCCATGTCGACGACGTCGTCGCCGAGACGCGGGCGCTGCAGGCGAAGGGCGTCGCGTTCGAGACCTACGACATGCCAGGCGTCGAGTGGGACGAGGGCGTCGCCAGCTTGGGCGCCATGGGCCAGGCGGCGTGGTTCAAGGACAGCGAGGGCAACATCCTCTGCCTCGACTCGGGCTACCCCGAAGGCTGAGCCTGGGCTACCGGTCGCGGGCCACGAGCGCGGGGCGGGTGAACTGCACGGTCGTCCGGGTCAGCCCGATCCGCACCGACGCGCGGTGGGCGAGGTGCCGCGCGACGAGCGCGGTCACCAGGGCGGGAACCAGCCCGGCCAGCAGCAGGCCGAAGCGCGCCCCGAGATGTTCGTCGATGTAGCCCACGACCGGGCCGCCGATCGCGCCGCTGCCCATGAACGCGAGCAGGTAGATCGCGACGACCCGGCCGCGCAGGTGTTCCGGGACGGTCAGCTGCACCATCGACTGCGCCGAGGTGATCAGGGCAAGGTTCGCGGCGCCCACCAGGACGATCAGCACGGTCAGCGAGACCTGCGTCGAGCCGAACGACGCGACGACATGGGCCATCGCCAGGAGGGCCGCCGCGGTCAGGAGCGTCCGTAGCCGCAGCGGGCTGCGCCGACGTGCCGTCAGCAGCGCGCCGCCCAGGGCGCCGGCGGCGGCCGCACCGTTGAGGACTCCGGCGCCCATGGCCCCGGAGTGGAAGTCGTTCTTGGCGAACGCGGCGAGCGTGACCGGCAGGCTGACGGTGAAGAACCCGAAGGTGCCGACCATCACCGTCGGCCAGAGCACCGTCGGGTGCGACAGCGCATACCGCAGGCCGTCCCGCAGCCCGGACGTCGAGGCGCTCGGACCGTCCTTCGGTGCGCGGGCCGGAAGTCGCATCATGGCCAGCGCGGCGAGCGGGCCCAGGTAGGTGACGGCGTTGATCGCGAACGCCCAGCCGGGCCCCACGACGCCGACGAGGACGCCGCTCAGTACGGGTCCGAGCATCGCCCCCAGCTGGAACGTGGACGACACCATGCTGATCGCGCTGCGCACATGGGTCACCCCGACGATCTCGGTGACGAACGACTGCCGCACCGGGTTGTCGAGGGCCGCGGCCACGCCGAGGGCCGCAGCCAAGACGTAGACGTGCCAGGTCTGCACCGCTCCGGTGAGGGTCAGGACCGCGAGCAGGGCGGCCATCATGGCCATGCTGGCCTGGGTGACCTGGAGGATGCGACGCTTGTCGAAGCGGTCGGCGAGCACCCCCGCGTGGAGTCCGAAGAGCAGCGTCGGCAGGAACTGGAAGGCCGTCGTGAGACCGACGGCCGCCGGGCTGTCGGTCAGGGTCAGGACCAGCCAGTCCTGGGCGATGCGCTGGACCCAGGCCCCCGTGCCGCTGACGAAGAGGCCGGCCAGGAACAACCGGAAGTTGCGGTTGCCCAGGGCGGCGAAGGTTCGGGTCGGAGGCTGTCGGTCCTGAGGGGCGGGGGTTTCATCGGTGTCGTGGACTGGGGTCGGGGCCTGCGCGGTCAAGTCGTCCTGGTTTCGGTTCTCGTCAGGTATGCGTCGTGTCCCGTCCAGTCTCGACTGCCGACCGCTCATCATCCAACTTGATCAAACTATTAGTCTGATCATGTCTCATGATGAGTCACATTTTGAGGAGGCCCTGATGTACGAACCGGACCTGCTGCGGACCTTCCTGGCCGTCGCCCAGTCGCTGAGCTTCACCCGGGCAGCGGCGTCGCTCGACCTGCGTCAGTCGACCGTCAGCCAGCACGTGCGCCGGCTGGAGGACGCGGTCGGGCGGCAGCTGTTCGTCCGCGACACCCGGACCGTGGCGCTCACCGCCGACGGCGAGGCGCTCGCGGGCTACGCGGTGGAGATCCTCGCGGCGCACCGACGCGCGGAGAGCCACTTCAACGGGTCGCAGGTCGAGGGGCGGCTGCGGTTCGGGGTGACCGACGACCTCGCCCTCACGGCGTTGCCCCGGATCCTGCGGACGTTCCGGCAGCTCAACCCGCGCGTCGACATCGAGCTGACCGTCCTCCAGAACGAGCTGCTCCTCCGCCGTATCGAGTCCGGTCACCTCGACGTGGCGTTCGTCAAGAAGAGCCCCGACACCCCGACCCTGTCCATCGGCCAGCTGGTCCGGCGCGACCGGCTGGTCTGGGTGGCGGCCGAGGGCACCCGCGTCGAGGTGGACGAACCGGTGCCACTCGTCGTCTACCAGGCGCCCAGCCTGAGCCGTTCCGTGGCGACCCAGGCCCTCCAGGACGCCGGCCGACCGAGCCGGATCACGTGCACGGTACGAGGGGTGAACGGTGTGCTCGCGGCGGTTCGGGCGGGCCTGGGGATCGCGGTCATGGCCAAGACCCTGACGCCGGGTGACCTCGTCGAGGTCCCGGCCGCGAGCAGGCTGCCCAAGCTGCCGAACCTCGACCTCGTGCTGCTCACCAACCCGCAGGCGCCGGCCGCTCCCGCCGCGGCGCTGACGTCAGCGATCCGGGCCGGAGCCGCGCCCACCGTCGCCGCCGGCTGACCCACGCCCCGCTGCGCCGGCACCTCCGCACGGGATGACCTGTCCACAGCTCCGCACGTAATGACCTTCGACGGTCGATGTCCGACATGTCGAGAAACACGGCATCACGTGCGGAGATATCGGCGGGGAGGCGGCGAGAGCATCGGAGGGCCTCAGCGGAAGGACCGCAGCCGCAGGCTGTTGGTGACGACGAACAGCGAGGACAGGGCCATGGCCGCCCCGGCCAGCATCGGGTTGAGCAGGCCGAGAGCGGCGAGCGGGATCGCGGCGACGTTGTAGGCGAAAGCCCAGAACAGGTTGCCCTTGATGACGGCCAGCGTCCGCCGGGACAGCCGGATCGCGGCCGCCGCCACGAGCAGGTCGTTGCGAACGAGAGTGAGGTCGCTCGCGAGGATCGCGACGTCGCTCCCGGCCCCCATGGCGATGCCGAGGTCGGCGGTGGCGAGAGCGGCGGCGTCGTTCACCCCGTCGCCCACCATCGCCACGACGCGTCCCTCCTCCTGGAGGCGGCGCACGACGGCGACCTTCTCCTGCGGCAGGACGTCGGTGACCACCTCGCCGCGCTCGACGTCCAGACCGACCTGCTTCGCCACGGTGCGAGCCACCGAGAGGTGGTCGCCGGTGAGGAGCACCGGTCGCAGGCCGAGCGCTCGGAGCCGCTCGACGGCCGCCGCCGAGGTCTCCCGAACGCTGTCGGCCACGGCGACCAGGCCTCGGGCGCGGCCGTCCCACGCCACGGCGACGACGGTGGAACCGTGCTGGCGCAGGCGGTCCAGAGCATCGGCCAGGTCGTCCGAGAGCTCGACGGACCAGTCGGCCAGGAGTTCCGGTCGACCGACGAGCACGGCCCGACCCTCGACGACGCCGTGCACGCCCAGCCCCTGGTCGTTGCCGAAGTCATCGACGGTCGCGAGCGACCCACAGCGACGAAGCGCCTCGGCGGAAACAGCTCGAGCGATCGGGTGCTCGGAGCCGTTCTCGAGCGCCCCGGCGACGCGCAGGACCTCCTCGGCGGACTCTCCGGCGGCCGCGACGACCTCGACGACCGCCATCATCCCGGTCGTGACGGTGCCGGTCTTGTCGAGCAGGATCGTGTCGACGGTGCGCGTCTGTTCGAGCACCTCCGGGCCGCGGATGAGGATACCGAGCTGGGCGCCCCGACCGGTGCCGACCATCAGCGCCGTGGGCGTGGCCAGGCCGAGAGCGCAGGGGCAGGCGATGATGAGGACGGCGACCGCGGCGGTGAGCCCGGCAGCCAGGCCGTAGCCCAGCAGCACCCACACCGCGAGCACGGCCAGTGCGAGAACGAGGACGACGGGCACGAACACCCCGGACACCCGGTCGGCGAGACGTTGGACGTCGGCCTTGCCGTTCTGGGCGTCCTCGACGAGACGGGCCATCTGAGCCAGCTGGGTGTCGGCGCCGACCCGGGTCGCGCGCACCACCAGCCGTCCGCTGGTGTTGACCGTCGAGCCGACGACGGGGTCGCCCGGACCGACCTCCGCGGGAACCGACTCGCCGGTCACCAATGACGCATCGACCGCTGAGCGCCCGGACTCGATCACCCCGTCGGTGGCCACCTTCTCGCCCGGCCGGACCACGAACCGCATCCCGACCGCGAGGGCCTCCGCGGGCGTCCGCGACTCGACGTCGCCGTCGGGCCCGCGTCGCAGCACCGAGACCGACTTCGCGCCCAGCTCGAGCAGGGCCCGGAGCGCCGCCCCCGCCTGCCGCTTCGAACGGGACTCGAGGTAGCGACCGGCGAGGATGAACGTCGTCACGCCCGCTGCGGCCTCGAAGTAGACGTACGACGATCCCTCGCCGCGCTGGACGGTGAGCTCGAACGCGTGCCGCATGCCGATCTCGCCGGCGCTCCCGAACAGCAGCGCGTAGAGCGACCAGCCGTATGCGGCCAGGGTCCCGACCGAGATGAGCGTGTCCATCGTCGTCGCGCGGTGCTGCAGGTTGGTCCAGGCGGCGCGGTGGAACGGCCAGCCGCCCCAGAGCACGACGGGCGTGGCCAGGACCAACGAGACCCACTGCCAGTAGTCGACCTGGAGGGCCGGCACCATCGCCATGGCGACCACCGGGACCGTGAGGCCCAGCGAGACCATGAGGCGGCGGCGCAGCGAGCCGGTCTCGTCCGTGGCCGGGGGTGCGGCCCGGGTCGCCACGCGGGCGCTGTAGCCGGTCTCGCCGACCCGCTTGACGAGGTCGTGGTCGGACACCGCCGCGGTCGCCACGACGTGCGCCTTCTCGGTCGCGTAGTTCACCGTGGCGGTGACGCCGTCGAGCCGGTTGAGCTTCTTCTCCACCCGTGCTGCGCACGACGCACAGGTCATCCCCCCGATGACGAGGTCGACAGAACGCTCCTGGGAAGGTGCTTCGGGCATACCGAAACTATACCCCCCTAGGGTATGCGGAGTGGCGCCGGGAGCCCTAGGGTCTGTGCATGTCGATGCTCGACGAGGCCGGACTGCTGTCGTTCCCCACCGACGAGGAGACGGTGCGCAAGAACGACATGGCGCACGTGCTCCACTCGTGGGCCGCCCAGGGGCACATCGACGCCATGCCGATCGCCGGCGGTGAAGGCGCGTGGTTCTGGGACCCGAACGGGCGCCGCTACCTCGACTTCTCCAGCCAGCTGGTCAACGTCAACATCGGGTACCAGCACCCGCGGCTCGTAGCGGCCATCCAGGAGCAGGCCGGGCGGATGGTCAGCGTGTCGCCGGCGTTCGCCAACGACGCGCGGTCCGAGGCGGCGCGGCTGATCGCCGAGCTCGCGCCCGGCGACCTCGACATGGTCTTCTTCACCAGCGGCGGCGCCGAAGCCAACGAGATGGCCATCCGGATGGCCCGCGTGCACACCGGGCGACACAAGATCCTCGCGGCCTACCGCAGCTACCACGGGTCGACAGCGGGGGCCGCGGCGCTGACCGGCGAGCCGCGACGGTGGGCGACCGAACCGGGTATGCCGGGGGTCGCCCGGTTCTGGGGTCCGAACCTCTACCGTTCGCCGTTCCATGCGACCACCGAGGCGGAGGAGTGCGATCGCGCGCTGCAGCACCTGCGCGACACGATCGTCGCGGAGGGCGCGCATACCGTCGCTGCGGTGATCCTCGAGACCGTGGTGGGCACCAACGGGATCCTCGTGCCGCCGGACGGATACCTCGCCGGGGTGCGCGCGTTGTGCGACGAGCTCGGGATCCTCTACATCGCCGACGAGGTGATGGCCGGGTTCGGCCGGTGCGGCGAGTGGTTCGCGGTCGACCGATGGAGGGTGCAGCCTGACCTCGTGTGCTTCGCCAAGGGCGTGAACTCGGGATACGTGCCGCTGGGCGGCGTCGTGCTGTCCCCGGCGGTCGCGGCGACGTTCGAGGACCTCGCGTTCCCCGGCGGGTTGACCTACTCCGGGCATCCGCTGGCCTGTGCGGCGGCGGTGGCGTCGATCCGGATCTTCCGGGAGGAGGGGATCCTCGAGCACGTGCGTGAGCTCGGCGAGACGGTGATCGGCCCGGCGCTGCGCGACCTGGCCGACCGGCACCCGAGCGTCGGTGAGGTCCGCGGACTCGGGGTGTTCTGGGCGCTGGAGCTGATCCGCGACCGGTCGACGCGTGAGCCTCTGGTGCCGTTCAACGCGAGTGGCGCGGCCGCGGCGCCGATGGCCGAGTTCGGCACGGCGTGCAAGGCGGCGGGGCTGTGGCCGTTCATCCACATGAACCGGACCCACGTCTGTCCGCCCTGCGTCGTCACGGCTGACGAGATTCACCAGGGGGTCGCCATCCTCGACCGTGCGCTCGAGGTGGCCGACCGTCACACGACCTCGGGCTGAGGTCACCCAGCCCCGGCGCCCCTGATGGCCGCTCGACGGGTGCGAAAGTCCGCGCCTCGATAGGGTCACGGGCGTGAACCCCTCGCGCCGTCTCGGAGTCGTCGTCAACCCCATCAAGTTCGACGACCTCGCCGACGTCAAGGAGCAGATCGCCAAGGTCTGCGCCGACCACGGCTGGGGCGAGCCGGTCTTCGTCGAGACGACCGAGGAGGACCCTGGCGTCGGACAGGCCCACGAAGCCCTCGAGGCGGGCGTGGACATCGTCTGCCCGCTCGGCGGTGACGGGACGGTTCGGGCCGTCGCGACCGCGCTGGTGGGGACCGACACCCCGATGGGACTGCTCCCCGGGGGGACCGGCAACCTGCTCGCCCGCAACCTGGACCTGCCGGTCGAGAAGATCGGCGACGCGCTTGATGTCGTCCTCACCGGGACCGACCGTCGGATCGACGTGGGGCTCGTCACGCTGTTCCCGGACTCCAAGTCGGCGGAACCCCTCAAGGGGGACGACCCGCCCACGGAGGAGGACCCACGCCGTGACGACGAGGAGGTCTTCCTCGTCATGACCGGCATCGGCGTGGACGCCGAGGTCATGGCCAACACGAACGAGAAGGTGAAGGGCGTCCTGGGTTGGCCGGCCTACGTCTTCGCCGGCATCAGCCGGATGTTCACCCGCGGCTTCATGGTCGAGCTCTCGACCGGCGGCGGCGACCCGCAGATCCAGCACGCGCGGAGCGTCATCGTCGGCAACTGCGGCAAGCTCCAGGGCAACGTCGAGCTGATGCCCGACGCAAAGCTCGACGACGGAATCCTCGACGGCGTCATCCTCGCCCCGAAGGGAGCGTTCGGCTGGGGCGCAGTGGCCGCCGACCTCGCCAGCCGCCACCGGCGTGGTCATCGCCAGATCGTGCGGATGACGTCGCCGGCGATCCGGGTGACCACGGGCGCCCCGGTCGAGACGCAGGTCGACGGCGACCCGAAGGGTGAGCAGTACGGCCTCTCCACCCGCATCCTCCCGAAGGCGTTGGTTGTCCGCGTCCGCTGAGGTTTCCGCCCGGTCCACCGCCGCACCGGGCCGCTGGCGCCGCCTCCTCCCCGCGATCGGAAACGGCGTGGCCGCTGCGGTCCCCGTCACGGCCCTGGCGCTCCTCGCCCGGGAGCAGGTCGACGTCGTCATCACCTTCGACAAGAACGCCATCGCCGCGGCCACCGACATCACCCGCGCGAACCCCGGCCTCTACACCGTCCTGGTCTGGTGGCAGGAGGCGCTCCAGCCGCGTTGGGTCTACCTGGTCGGCACCGGTGTCGCCGCCTGGATCTGGTGGAAGCACAAGCTGAAGAGCCGGGCCATCTGGGGCTTCGTCACGATGATGGTCGCCTGGAACATCGCGCTCGACCTCAAGTACGTCGTACAGCGCGCCCGCCCGATCGTGACCGACCCCGTGTCGTCGGCGCCGGGCTACAGCTTCCCGTCCGGGCACGCGGCCAACTCGGCCGCGGCGGCGACGGTGATCGTCATCATGATCTGGCCGCTGTTGCGGTCCACCGCCGCCAAGGTGATCGCCTACAGCGTCGCTGCGGCGGTGGTGCTCCTCACTGCGCTCGACCGGGTCTTCCTCGGCGTGCACTTCCCCTCGGACGTCACCGCGGGCGTCCTCGTGGGCTCGGGTCTGGCGCTGGCGTCCTACGCCGGCTACCGCGGCTGGAACCCCGTCCATCCCACCGACCTGCCGGAGACCCCCCAGGGCGTCGACGCCGCCGAGGCGGAGTCCGACGCCCACCGGGCGCACGCGCATACCGGGTCGGTCGAACAACCCGAGGAGATTCCGCGCTGATGGCCTTCCTGACCCGATACGTCGACGACGACAGCCGCCCCACCGTAGGGAGCGCCCTGCGCGACATCGTCGTCCGCGCCGTGCTTCCCGCGATCGCGCTCTGGCTGGTGATCGTCGGCATCGGCAAGCTCATCGAGGGCCCGCTCGGCGGGCTCGAGGGTGAGAGCTCGATCAACAAGTCCCTGCAGGCCGGCCGGACTGCGACATGGGACGCCGTCACGATGGTCTGGTCCCACATCGGGAACACCGAGATCGTCATCGGGGTCTGCGTCGTCATGGTCGCCCTGATCTGGTGGCTGACCAAGCAGTGGTGGGTGGCCATCATCCCGGCGATCGCCATCGCCATCCAGGCCACCGTGTTCGTCCTCGCGACCGCCGTGACCGGTCGTGACCGGCCCCAGGTCGAGCACCTCGACCCAGCGCCGCCGACGTCGTCCTACCCGAGCGGCCACGTCGGCGCCTCGACCGCGCTGTACCTCACTCTGGCCGCCATGTGCCAGCGGATCCCCAACAAGGGACTGCGCTACGTGCTCACGGTGATCTGCCTGGTGATCCCGCTGCTCGTCGCGTACGCGCGGCTCTACCGCGGCATGCACCACCTCACCGACGTGCTCGTCGGGTTCCTCAACGGGATCGTCTGCGCGTTCCTGGCTTGGAACTACCTGCGTCGCCGCCGCAAGGCCTGAGCGCGCTGCTCAAACGCGCGCGTACTTCGACCGCGCGAAGAGGTAGACCGCGAACGAGGCGAACCCGAGCGCGACGATGGTGAGCAGGAACTGCCCGAACGGCGCGTCCCGGAGGGTACGCAGCGCGCCGTCGAGCCCGGTCGCCTCACCCGGCTGGGTGCGCAGGGCAGCGAGGAGGAACAGCACGCCCACCAGAGAGAAGGCGACGCCCCGGGCGATGTAGCCGAACTGACCGGCGCGCACGACCCACCGCCCCGGGTGCTCCCGGAGGTCCTCGAGGAACTTCTTCTTGTAGCCCTTGTAGACGTGGTAGAGCCCGACCCCGAGGACGGCGACACCGACCGCGCCGACGAGGATCCGCCCGAGCGGCTTGTCCATCAGGGCGGAGGTGAAGTCGACGCTCTGGTCCTTGCTGGACGACCCGGTGCCACTGCGCGCGTACGAGAAGAAGCTGAACGTGAGGAACAGGTAGACGACGGCCTTGGCGGCGGCCTTGAGGCGGTCGGACGTCTCGCCGCGGCCCACGATGACCTCGGTCACCTGCCAGAGCCCCAGGCCGAGGAAGCCGAGGACGGCGACCCACAGCAGGACGCGGCCGATGTCGTTGCCGGCCAACGTCTGCATCGCACCGGACTGGTCAGCGGAACCGCCCCCACCACCCCAGGCGACCTGCAGGGCCAGCCAGGCGATGAGCAGATGCACGACTCCGTTGATGGCGTACCCGAGTCGCGCCGCGTTCTCGAGGACCGGGTGGTCGCCAGCCTTCGCAGCGGCCTGTTTGACGTCGTCGGTGTCCACGGTGGGCATCTTGGCCCAACCGAACCCTGAATGCCAGCCGAACGTGCCTGGGGTGCGCGGGCCCGCATACCCGCCCTCCTCAGCCTTCTGGGGCAGGATGGAGCCCGTGGCCACCGACTCGCCGAGCCGTCCGGCGGACACGTCTGACGTGGAGGAGCCGGCGGAGGCCACGGAGACCACGGAGACCACGCACGTCGAGGTGACCGAGCCCGAGGGGTCGGTCACGGTCGAGGTGGTCGAACCGCCCATCCCCGACCGCGTCCGCCGGCCGGCGGACCTGTTCCGCCTCGTCGTGGCCCTGCTCGTGCTCATCGGCGGCGAGTCTCTCGGGGTCGCGGCCGTCGGCACGAGCGGCGCGGTCGAGCAGGACCTCGCCGACGCGGTCAGCGGCCTCCCACGCCTCCTGCTCACGCTGCTCACGTGGCTCGGCGCGATCGGCGTCGTGCTGCTCCCCTTCGTCATCGGCACCGACCTGATCATGCGGCGGCGGCCGATGCAGCTCGTCCAGGCGCTCGGTGCGGCCGTCTTCGGCGCATCGCTCGTCATCGGCCTGGTGTGGGCCATCCTCTTCGGGCCCCTGGACTTCCTCCAGGCCACGCTCACCAAGGCCAACAGCGAAGGCCGTTCCGCACCTCTCGACATCGTCATCGTCTCGACCCTGGCGCTGGTCACCGTGGCCGACGTCATGGGCCGGAAGTGGATCTCGCCGCTGGCGATCACCGTCCTGTCGGCGTCCGCCGTGGCGGGGTTCCTGTCCGGCTCGGTGACGGCGGCGGCCATCGTCGGCTCACTGCTGCTCGGCTGGGCCATCGGCCTCGCCTTCCGGTATGCGTTCGGGGCGACCTCGACCCGCCCGCCGGGGACCGAGGTGGCCACGGCCCTGGTGTCCACCGGCATACCGCTGACCCGGCTGGAGCTGGTGGACGCGAACGACTCGGGCGACCGACGGTACGTCGGGACCACGGACACCCTCCCCGTCGACGTCCACGTCATCGACCGCGACACCTTCGGGCTGGCGTCCGGGCGACGGTTCCTGCGGGTGCTTCGGCTGCGCAACGGGTTCACCCGGCCGCCCGCGTTGACGCTCCGCGCCGAGATCGAGCACCGCACCCTGATGGGGCTCGTGCTCGCGCAGGCGCGGATCCCGGCTCCACGGCCGGTGTCGGTATGCGAGGTCGGGCCGTTCGCGGCGGCGATCGCCTACGTCGAGCCGAAGGGGGAGTCCCTCGCGGAACGCGGCGACCGGCTGGACGACGACGACGTCACGGAGATCTGGCGGATGGTCGGCGCCCTCCAGCGCCGCCGCGTCGCGCACCGCAACCTCGGACCCAACGTCGTCATGATCGACGAGGACGGCCGGGCCGGACTGCGTTGGGTGGGCGCCGGTGACCTCGCCGCCGACGACGTCACGCTGCGGATCGACGTCGCCCAGCTGATCACGACAGTCGCGCTGTCCATCGGCCCGGAGCGCGCGGTGCACTCGGCGGTGGCCGAGCTCGGCGAGGACGCGGTCGTCCGTGCCGGACCGCTGCTGCAACGCGTGGCGATGACCCGGGCCACCCGGGAGGCGCTCAAGCAGCACAAGGACCTCCTGTCCACGCTGCGCGACGAGGTCGTCGCACTGCGGCCCTCGCTCGAGAAGATCGAGCCGGTCGAGCTGCGCCGCTTCACGCTGCGCGGCGTCGTCATGCTCGTCGGCATCGCCGTGGCGGCCTACATCGTCCTGCCGCAGATCGCCCAGGTCGACTTCGCCACGGTGATCCAGACCGCCGACTGGCGCTGGGCGCTCGGCTGCGTCGTCTGCGCGATCCTGACCTTCGCCGGCGCCTCCATCGCGCTGAACGGCGCGGTGCGGATCCATCTGAACTTCGTGAAGACCTACATGACCCAGCTCGCGGTCGCCTTCACCGGCCTCGTCGCTCCCGCCGCCGTCGGCAACATCGCCCTGAACACCCGCTACCTGCAGACGTCCGGCCTGCCGCCGGCCGTTGCGGGAGCCGGGGTGGGCCTCGCCCAGGTGGCCCAGTTCTGCTCGTACATCATTCTGCTGCTCATCTCGGGCGTCCTCGCCGGCACGGGACCGCGAGCGTCGTTCAGCCCGCCGCCGATCCTCGTCGTGGCGATCCCGATCGTCGTCATCCTGCTGCTCGGGCTGTTGGCCGTACCGCGCGTGCGCCGGTTCCTCACCACCCGGATCCTCCCCCCGATCAAGGCCGCCATCCCTCAGGTCCTGGCGGTGTTCCAGAGGCCGGGCAAGCTGGCCCAGCTGATCGGCGGCGCGCTGCTCCTCGACGCGAGCTTCGTCGCCGCACTGGTGTGTGCCACCCGGGCGTTCGGGGTCGAGACCTCCATCCCGGCCATCGCCGTCGTCTACTTCGCCGGCGCGATCATCGGGTCCGCGGTCCCGACCCCCGGTGGACTCGGTGGCATCGAGGCGGCGATGTCCGCGGGGCTCATCGCGATCGGTGTGGACAGCGGGACCGCAGTCTCGTCCGTGCTGCTCTACCGGCTCGCCACGTACTGGCTGCCGATCCCGTTCGGCTGGTTCTCGCTCAACCGGTTGCAGAAGATCCACGCCCTGTAGCGCCGCGGGCGGCGAGGCGGTGGGGCGGGAGAACCCGCGTCAGGGCTCCGTGGTCGTCGTCGTGGTCGCGGGTGTCGGCAGCGGGGGCAGCGGCACGGTGCGGTCGACGGGTGGCTGGCCGGGGGCCACCATGCCGACGTAGTCGGACGCGACGAGGGCATCCGCGGTCGTGCTGCCGTCGGGGCCCGGAACGGGGAGGACGGTGCCTCCGCGGACGAACACGACGCGGTCCACACCGACGACGCTCGTGGCGGTCAGGACGATCTGCCCCACGGCCACCGGCAGCTTGCTGGCACTCGGGTCCTGGCTGATGGACTGGAGATCGATGCTGGCGGTGCCGGAGGAGATGCTGCGCACGACGATGGTCGACGCCGGGCCGAGGTCGGTGATGAGGCCCCGGGCTCGTTCCCGGTCACTCGGGCCCACCGCGAGCCGGTTCAGCAGGCCCTGCAGCAGCGGGGCGGCCGACGCCGCCGGCACCTGGACACCCACCGGGACGAGCTTCTGCTGGGCGTCGGCGAGGTAGATCGTCCCGGGTACCATCAGCACGCCGGGCGGCGCCGTCGGCGTGGGCCCTGTCGTGGGGGTCGCGAGGAGGCCGTAGGGGACATCGTCCGGCGGGATCTGCACCGGTGTGCTGCCGCGGGGCAGCCCACAGGCCCCCAGCAGGGCGGCGGCAGCGACCAGCACCGTGAGCAGCGCCGTGACCGAGAACCGCCGAGGTCGGGGACGCGCCACCGGCGCAGCCGGGCGCACTCGCCTACGGACGACTCTCATGTCACCACGCCCCCACGTGGTCGGCAACCGGTGTCGGGCTAGGAGCCTGGCGCGGTGCGATGGGCACCTCCATGCTGAACCGGGCGCCACCGCCCGGTGCGTCCTCGCACCAGACCCGGCCGCCCAGGCTGCTCGCGGTCTCGGCGACGATGCTGAGGCCGAGCCCGCTTCCCGGCAGCGAACCGCGAGACCCGGCGCGGACGAACCGCTCGAAGATCCGGTCCCGGTCGCCCTCGGGCACGCCGTCCCCGCGGTCGTCGACGTCGATGCGAACTCGGTCTCGGATCCGCCGGACGGTGACCGCCCGGACCCCGCCGGCGTGCCGGTCGGCGTTGTCGTAGAGGTTGACCAGGGCCCGGCCGAGCTGCTGCTTGTCGACGCGGACGGTGAAGTGTCCCGCCGGCCCTCGGTCCGTACCGGTGACGTGGAGCATCGACGGGTCGCGGTGGCTCTGCTCGAGGGAGACGCGGACCAGCTCGGCGGCGTCGACCTGGGTGAGGACCTGGGTGCGGACACCGGCGTCGAGACGGCCGAGCTCGAGGAGGTCCTCGAGGGTCTGCTGGAACCGGTCCAGCTCGATCGAGACGAGGTCGAGCGCGCGCTGGGTGCGTGGCGGCATCTCGTCCCGGCGGCCCTCGATGACCTGGACGCTGGCGACGAGAGCGGTGAGCGGGGAGCGCAGCTCGTGGCCCAGGTCGGCCGCGAACCGAGCGTCGCGCTGGATCCGCTCGTCGAGAGCTTCTACCATGCTGTTGAACGAGCCGACGATGGTGGCGAGGTCGGGGTCCTCGGTCGGGGGCAGCCGGGTCTGCAGGCCGCCGGCGCCGATGCGCGCCGCGGCGGTCGCGACGTCGTCGAGAGGGGCCATCAGCCGCCGCGAGGCCACCCGGCCGAGGGCGGCACCCGCCATGGCGGCCAGGATCGCGAAGGCGGCGAGCACCACGGCGAGCGTGGTCAGCGTGGCGCGCAGCTCGGCACTCGAGACGATCTCGTAGAACTCCGCGTCGGCGGCCGGGAGGGGAATTCCGACGACGAGGGCGGGCTGGTCGTCGGCGGTGGTCCACGCGAACGTCACCGCGCCGCCGACCACGCCGTCGCGGACATCGGTGGGGATGGTCTGT
Source organism: Lapillicoccus sp. (assembly GCF_036559105.1). Lineage (GTDB taxonomy): Bacteria > Actinomycetota > Actinomycetes > Actinomycetales > Dermatophilaceae > Lapillicoccus. The sequence goes on from NZ_DATBTV010000015.1 coordinate 55,077, forward strand.
GGACCCCGGGCGAGCGCGGAGGAGTACCAACGGTCGTCCTTGTGGACGAGGAGCTCGGAGTCGGCGGGAGCGTTGACGTTGCTGAGCACCTCGGGGATGCGGGCGTCACGCGCGAGGAGGCCGTCGACGACGAAGGAGGCGTCGGCATACGACTGCCGCAGCGCGGTGGCTTGGCGCTGGTCCATGAGGTAGTGGCGCGCGGTGAGGTAGGTCCCGACGGACAGCAGTGCGCAGACGATGAGGGCGCCCAGCGCGAACGAGGCGGTGACCGTCCCGCGCAGGCCCCACCTCGACCAGGGACCGCTCATCTGATGTCCAGCCGGTACCCCTGGCCGCGGACCGTGACGACGAGCTGGGGGGCGTTGGGGTTCGACTCGATCTTGGTCCGCAGGCGGCGGACGTGGACGTCGACGATGCGTTCGTCCCCGAAGTAGCCGCGGTCCCAGACGCGTTCGAGCAGGGCGCGCCGGCTCAGCACCCGGCCGGCCGGCGACGCCAGCTCGCAGAGGAGCCGGAACTCGGTGAGCGTGAGGTGCACCTCGTCGGCGCCGCGACGGACCACGCCGGCGTTGACGTCGAGCACGAGTGGGCCGCCGTCGGAGTCGAGGACGAGGGTCGTCTGCTCGGCCGGCGACGCACCCCCAGGGTTGACGGTGACGCCGGCCCGACGGCGCAGGGCGCGCAGCCGGGCGCCGATCTCCTTGACCTGGAACGGCTTGGTCACGTAGTCGTCGGCACCCGCCTCGAGCGCCGCGACGATGTCGTGGGTGTCGGTCTTCGCGCTGAGCACGATGATCGGCGCCTGGCTGGTCGGCCGGACCTCGCGGATGAACGAGAAGCCGTCCATCCCCCCGAGCATGAGGTCCACCAGCATGAGGTCCGGTGGGTTGCCCTGGACGAGCTGCAGCGCGACCTCGGCGCTGGGCGCCTCGGTCACCTCGTAGCCCTCGTCCTCCATGGCGAGGCTCAGGGCGGTACGGATGCCGTCGTCGTCCTCGAGGACCAAGAGCTTGAGTGACACAGGGCCAATTCTGCCAGCGGGATCTAAGGGTGTTCTGTGCGTTCCGCGAGGCGTGTGCGACGTGGCCGACAGGTCTTCACGAGACTGCAAACAAACCATGACCAGTTCATCACCGTCCACGGGGCAGTGTTGGTGGACTGCCCGGATCCACCACGACCCGGGGGTTCAGGAACGAGAGGAGGCGCCTACCGATGACCGGTCTCAGCCTCCTCAGCCGGGCTGACCAGCGGGTGTGCGTCGCGTTGAGCGACGACCGCATGGCGCAGGGTCTGAACGACCTGCGCTGGCATCTACCCACCCTGCTCGGCGGCGGGACGAACACCCTCGTCATCGACGTCTCGGGAGTCGCCCGGTTGTCCTCCACCTGCGTGGCGACCCTGTTGTGGGTCAAGCGCAGCTGCCAGTCCCGTCGCGTCCGGGTGGTCCTCGCGGACCCCACGGAGCGCACCCTCGAGGTGCTCACGCGTACCGGGCTGGCCTCCGTCTTCGAGATCGAGAGTCGAGAGTCATGACGGCGACGATTCCTGTCCGTATCTCCCCCTACCCCGCACCCCGCCACGTCCTCGGAGCCGGCTTCGACATCGCCCTGCACGAGGGGGCGGCCCGCGCGGCCCGTGTCGTGCCCGGCGCGAAGCGGGTATGCGTCGTCGTGGCCGACGGGGCGATGTCGACCGCCGGTTCGCCGGTGGCCTTCGACCTGCCGGTGGCGGGACCGTCGTCGTCCTGCCAGGTGTGGGGGCACGCGGACGGCGCGATCCAGGTCCGGGCCGCGTGGGCACCCCCGGCGCTGCTGGTGTCGCGCGCCCGAGTGCTCATGGTTCCCGAGACGCCGGGGACCCCGGGGGTATGCGTGATGGCCCCGGGTGACCGGTTGCTGGTGCTCTCGTCGTCGGCCTACGAGGCGGCGCCGGAGCGCATGGTTCGACTCCTCCACGAGGAGCCCGCACGACTGCTCGCGGCCGAGGCGGACGACCTGCTCGAAGGGTTGTTCCGCGACGTCCCCGAGGCGGGGGGAGCGGTGGTCACCCGGCTCGGGTGACCGCGGAAGGCGGACTACCCCGCTCGACTCGGCCGGATGCGTGGAGTGACCGCCCACAGCGGCGTGGGCGGCGTTCCACGCATCCGGTCGTCGCTGTGCCGCGCACGGACCATGTGTCGCCGTCGCGTTGATCGGCGCGCAGGTTGCTGACGTCGCGCGCAGGGTGCAACCTGCGCGTGGCGTGCCGAACCTGCGCGCAGGATGAGGGTCGGAGCTCCGCTTACCCTCAGCGTGGCGACCGAACCATCGCGCTGCAGCCGGCGGATCTCGTCCCTAGCCCGACCACAAGGTCTGCGCACACCGTGTGGCCCCAGCGCGCACGGTGCACGGTGTGCGCATCGACACCAAGGTCTGCGCAGACCCTGGGGTTACTGGGCGTTCAGGCGGTCGGGGCGATCTTCTCGTCGTCGGTGGCGGCCCGGACCACGATCCGGGTCCATGCGCCGACGTAGATCCGGTCGTCGTCGTCGAGCTCGGTCCGTGGTCCCACCGCGATCGGGTCCTCCGGCAACGGTCCCGAGGCGGCCCCGACGAACGTCCCGTTCGACGAGCCGAGGTCCTCGACGAACCAGCGCTGGCCGTCGGTCGTCAGCTGGGCGTGCCGGCGGCTCACCCCCGTGTCGGACGTGCAGTCGATGTCGGGGTGGATGTTGCGGCTCGGCGAGACCCGGCCGATGAGCAGGCTGCGCGCCGTCAGCCCCACCACGGCGGGCAGGCCGGGTGACGGCATCGGCTCCTCGGCCTCCTGGACCGCGTACCACTGCGGGTCGACCCAGACCTCCGCGACCCACTCGAGCGGGATGGCCGGGGCGATCGAACCCGGGGTGCCCCCCGCAGCGGCCGCACCGTCGGACGACGCCTCACCCGGCTTGGGGGACGCGCCCCGCGGCAGGGCGCCGGTCGTGAAGTCGTACCCGCACGCCTCGCAGAACAGCGCGTCCGGGGTGTTGGGCGCAGCGCAGTTGGGGCATACCTGCTGCTCGGGCGCCGCCACCGCCGCAGCACCAGACTCACCCGCCGCTGCCGACCCGGGCCCGACAGCGGCCTCGGGCTCCGCCGCAGCCTCCGGCTGGTTCTCGAGGTCGATCTTGGCGCCGCAAGTGTCGCAGAAGTCCTCCGCGCCGGACGTGTGTCCATTGGGGCAGACAGCGCTCATGCAGTCACTTCCGAACCCTGGTCGTCTTGGTGGAGGCGGTGTCGAGGGCCATCTCGTCCAGCCGCTCGACACCCTTCTTCAACCGCACCGTACCGGTCTCGGCGTTGTCGATATCGACGACCTTGCGCAGCCGCGACGTCATCTCCTGGTCGCCCGCCTCGTTCGCGAGCTGGACGGCCCGGCCCAGCTTCGACGTGGCGTCGTCGTCCCGGCCGGCCGCCTTCGCGGCGAGGCCGTCCTGGATCATCTGCGCCAGCTCGGCCTTTCCCGTGTAGCGCGCCACCTGGTCGTCGATCCGCGTGGTCAGGGCCTCGTCGTTGGTCCACGTCGCCTTGACCAGCGCCTGCGTCTGGACCTCCTCGCCGAGCGCGACCTGGACCCGCGCGGCGAGCTGCTCCTGGCCGACCGACTTGGCCGACAGGCGTACCGCCACGTGGTAGTCCCGGCTCTCGTCCGCCCACGCACCCGTCGGGTACCCCGCGGTCAGCGCGTTCACCTGGGTGCGACGGGACGTGAGGTCCTCGAGGTTCGGCGCGACCTGCTTGACGAACAGGGTCTGCGCGCCCTGGGGGGTCCACACGCGCAGCTCGACGTTGGCGACGCCGCGCGCCATCGACTTGCGCACCAGGCTCTGGAACTCGGCCGCCATCGCCTGCGGCGCGGGAATGAGGTCGACGGTGCCGAGCAGCGCCGACGCGATCCGGCGCACCTCGTCGACCTGCCACCGGTCGCCGAGACCGCGGCAGTCGCACTGGAAGATCCCGGTCGCCTCGTTGATCGCCCGGGTGAGCTGGTCGGGCGTCTCGTGCTCGTTGGCGCCGTCGGTGAGCAGGATCGCGTGGCGCTGGCTGGCCTGCGGCACCGTCGAGAACACGTCGCGCGCCTTGCTCAGCCACGTCCCCATCGCCGTGCCGCCGTCGGCCCGGAACGCCTGCATCGACGCGATCGCCGCCTGCCGCGTCGACGGGTCCATCCGGACCATCTGCTGCGGGCCGCCCGGGTAGGGGAAGACCAACGTTCCCACGTGGTTGCCCGCGATCACGGCGAACCAGGTGCCGTCGGTGATCTCGTTGAGAGCGGCCGTCGCCGCGTTGCGGCCCTGGGCGATCCCGCTCTCTCCCATCGACCCCGAGGTGTCGATGATGATGATCTCCGCCGCGTCGGCCACGCTCGTCTGCCCCGCCTGGCCCGCTCCTCGGCACGTCACGCGAACGATCGCGTGCACGTCGGTCCCGCCGTCGGGCAGGAACTCGTTCTGGAAGACCTCGGCGGTGAACTGAGCCATCAGGGGGTGTCCTTCGTCTCGGGGGCCGGAGCGGGAGCCCCAACCGTATGCACATCCCCGACGCGCGCCAACGCGACGGTGATGTTGTCGATCCCGCCCGCCTGGTTGGCGAAGTCGGTCAACGCCTGCGCGAGCGCCGGCGGGTTGCGCCCGTCGGCGCCGAGCCGCTCGACCGTCTCGTGGACCAGCCGCTGCAGGTCGGTGGCGTCGGAGCGGTAGTTCCAGAGGCCGTCGCTGCACACCAGCAGCCAGCCGTCCTCGGACAGCTCGACCGCCTGGGTGTGCGGCGTGAGGTCGTCGGGTGAGTCGACGCCGAGCCAGCGGGTGATCGCGTGCGCGCCGGCGCTGGTCTCGGCCTCCTTGCGGGGCATCCCGGCGCTCATCTGCGCAGCGGCGAACGAGTCGTCCTCGCTCAGCTGAAGGGCCGGGCTCGTGGCCGCGTCGGGCAGCCAGTACGCACGGCTGTCACCCACGTTGCCCACGACCGCCGTCCCGTCGGAGACCAGGGCCGCGACGAACGTGCACGAGGGCGGGTTCGCGACGGCGGCCTCACCGGCCGCGGTCGTGACCGTCTCGACGGCGTCGTCGGCCGCCGCCACCGCGTCGGCGAGGCGCCGCTCGGCCGCAGCCACGAGGGCCGCCTTCGTGCCGACGCCGTGCGGCAGCGGGGTGCGCAGCACGTCCCGGGCGGCGCGGACCGCGGCCAGGCTGGCGATGTGGGAGTCCGTCGAGTTGGAGACGCCGTCACAGACCACGAGCACGGCGAACGACCCCGTCGCCGAGCCCGCGGCCAGGGCCAGCGCGTCCTCGTTGCGGCGGTGCCGCTTGCCGATGTCGCAGACGCCGGCTACCCAGGGCGCCGGTACCTCGGCGTAGTGGTCGCGTGGGTCGGGCTGCTTCGTGCCGCAGGTGTCGCAGTAGCCCTCGAGGTAGTGGCCGTCGGAACACTGCTTGCAGGGGGCGCCCTCGGTGGCCGGGCTGTCCGGGCCGTCCGGCTCGCGGCGTCGCGAGGCGTTGCTCGTCACGGGCCCGGTCCAGCCGACGTCGAGCGGGGACTCCTCGCCGCGTGGCGCGGTCACCGGAGTCGCAGCCGCCTCGCCGGCGACTGCATCGGGGAACGACTGAGCGGGTGGGACACCGCCGTCCGGAGGTCCGGCCGTCGCGGCCGCGGGGTCGCCGCCGGGCGCCACGTCGGTGAACTCGAACGCGCACGCCTCACAGAACGTCGCGCCCGAGATCCGATCGGCGCCGCAGCGGGGACAGGTCGCCGTCGTGGTCGGCCCTGCGGTCACCTGAGGGTCCAGGGGCGGACGTCGTTGGCCTGGTCCACGAGCTGCACGCGTTCCTCACGGTCAGGGGTGAGCCGCGCGAGCCGGCGCAAGGCACCCTCGAGAGCCTCACGCATACCCCGTGCGGTGGCCGGATGTGACCCGATGGTCAGGGCGGGCTGCTCGCCGCGACGACCGACCTCGTCGAGGCCGATCGAGAAGATGCGCACGTCCAGGCCGGCTCGCTCGCGCGGGTCCATGAGGACCTGGTCGACGCTGGACCACGCCTGCGACAGGGAGGGTATGCCGGCGCCGGAGCCCGCGAGCAGGTTCGCCCGGGCCTGACGCGCCAGCGAGTAGGCGCGGGACGTCGAGGGGACGAGGTCGAGGGCCTGGACCGCACCGTCGACGTCCTGACGCTTGGTGCGGATCCGCGCCATCCCGAAGGCGGCCGCCGGGGTGTAGTTCGCGTCGGTCCGTGCGCACGCCGTGTAGAGGTTCTCGGCGATGGTGAGCTCATCGCTGGCCTCGCACGCGCTGGCCAGCGCGAGCTTCGGCGCCAGCTCACCGGGGACCTGGCCGTAGACCGCGTTGAAGGCGCTCTGAGCCACCCGCGGGTCACCCTGCTGGAGCGCCGAGAGGCCCTGCATCCACACGGCGCGCCACTCCCACGGGTCGACGCGCAGCATGGCGTTGGCCGAGGAGTCGACGAGGTCCGGCTGGCCGGCGGCCAGCGCCGCACGGCAGATGGCCAGGTGGACCTCCGGTGACATCCCAGGAGCCTTGTGCAGCAACGCGAGTCGCTCCGGCGGGGTGCCTTGGGTGGTGAGCCCGTGGAGCCAGCTGGCCTGGGGGTCGGAGGGGTCGATGCGCAGGCCGGGGAGGGTATGCCAGTCGAGCCGGTCGGTCTCGATGGCCGGCTCCTCGAACAGCAGCGAGGTCGACGAGCTGGTGGCGCGGCCCAGTCGCTCGTTCTGGGCGACGATCTCGCGGAGCACACCGAGCATCTGCACCCGCAGCTCGTCGGCCGAGGCGAACCGATCGTCGGGCGACGTCGCGCAGGCCTTGAGCAGCAACCGGTAGAGCGAGTCGTACTTCTGGAACAGGGGCGTCGACTCGACCGGCGGGAGCGAGTCGACGTAGGTCGACTGGTAGCCGCGGAACTCCATCATCAGGACGACGAGGGTCCGGCCGATCGTGTAGATGTCCGACGCGACCGTCGTTCCCTGTGCGGCGACCTCGGGCGCCTGGTACCCCACCGTCCCGAAGATGGCGGAGTCCTCGTCGTCGATCCGGCGCACTCCACCGAGGTCGATGAGCTTGATCATGTCGCCGACCTGGATGAGGTTGTCCGGCTTGAAGTCGCAGTAGACGAGCCCGAGGTCGTGGAGGTACTGGAACGCCGGCAGGATCTCGATGATGTAGGCGAGGGCCTGGTCCGCGGGGATCGGGTCGTAGCGGCCGGACCTGCGCATCCGTTGTTTCAGAATGGATTTCAGCGAGGTGCCGCCGACGTACTCCATGACGATGTAGCCGGCGTCGTCGTGGGTGACGAAGTTGTAGATCTCGACGATGTGCGGGTGCGAGACCTGGGCGAGGAACCGTTGCTCGGCGATCGCCGCGGCCAGCGCGTCCGGGTCGCCGGAGTTGAGCAGGCCCTTGAGGACCACCCAGCGGTTCGACACGTTCTTGTCGCGGGCGAGATAGATCCAGCCGAGGCCGCCGTGGGCGAGGCAGCCGGCCACCTCGTACTGACCCGCGACGAGGTCGCCGGGCTTGAGCTTGGGGTCGAAGGAGAAGGCCTGCCGGCACTTGGCGCAGAACCCGGTCGTGCGACCTGAGTGACCGTCCTTGCCGCGACCGACCGGGTTGCCGCAGTTCGAGCAGAACCGCTTGTCCTCCGGGACGACCGGGTCCTTCATGATCGCCTTGCTGGCGTCGATGGCCGGAGCCGGCGGGATCGTCGTCAGCCCGGCCCCGAGCCGCGCGGTCCGCAGCCGCTGCGACTCCGAGCGCACCCGGCGCGTCTTGGTGCTGCCGCCGACGCCGGCCCGAGCGGAGCCGAGCGCGGTCGAGGCGAGCCGGTTGCTGGCTCGCGACATCGTCGAGGGCGAGCTCGAGACGCCGGCCGGACCCGCGGCTTCCAGCGGCTCGGAGTCGCCGGAGGCGCCGCAGGTGTCGCAGTAGCCGTCGAGGATCCTCCCCTTGCAGCCGGGCTGTGCGCAGGGTGTGCCGTCGGGGACGCTCGACGAGATGACCTGCTGGACGGCGGGCGGCAGGCCGCTGCCGTCGTCCTCTGCGGTTTCGCCGCGGGCTGACGCCGGGACGGAGACGCCGCTCTGGATGCCGCCTTCACCGGGCGTCCCGCAGATGTCGCAGTAGCCGTCGACGATGGTCCCCGAGCACCCGGGCTGCTGGCAGGCGCCCGTCGCCGCCGAGCCGGACTCCCCGGCTGCGCCGTGGCCCCCAGCGGCGACGCTGCCCGGCATACCGCAGACGTCGCAGTAGCCGTCGACGACGTGTCCGGTACAGCCGGGCTGGGTGCAGGCCGGCGTGGTGGTCATGGTGGTCATCGCGTCCCCCCGTGAGTGGTGAGAGTGCGCAGATAGGCCTGGTACGCGGCGAGCAGGCCCCGCGCGCGGCGCATGTCGGTGGGTTTCGCGGCGACCACGTCGTCGAGGCGCCCGGCCAGGTCGGCGAGGTCAGGGGAGCTGACCCCCATGGCCCGCGCCTGCGCCTGGTAGGCCCCGGAGAGGCCGACCAGCTCCTCGCGCTCGGCGAGGGCGTTGGCGTAGGCGTTCTGCGCGGCGGTCAGCGCGCGCGACACCGCGTCGAGCCGGCGGAGGTAGGCGTCGACGCCGCTGGGGTCGGTCGGCACCTCCCCGAGCGCGGTGACGTCGGGGATGGCGAGACGTGGGGCCGGGTCGACGACGTTGACGCACTGGGCCTCAAGGAGCCGGATCGCGGCGCCGCGGGCGGCCAGCTCACCGCGCTCGACGGTGGCGCGCTCGGCGTCACGGGCCGCCTCCAGGCGCTTGCCGGCGCCGACGATGAGGTCGCGCTCGGCGGTGGACGCGTCGTACTCCAGCGGCGCGAGCAGGCCTCCGACGTCGGCTCCCCGCTTGGCCTTGTCGACGATGTCGGCGAGGCGGGAGTCGAGGCGCTGCAACGAGCCTCGGGCGTTCTCGCGCTCGACGCCGGCCGGGACGTACATGACCTGGTCCCGGATCCGCTCGACGGTCTCGCGCACCGACTTCAGCCGGGTACCGACCTCGGCGCCGGACGGCTCGAGCGAGAGGCGCGCCCGCAGCGTCGACGTCATCGCGTCGGACAGACGGCAGGCCTCGGGCAGCGTCAGCGCCAGCGAACCGGACACCGAGGGTGCGAGAGAGCCCGCCGCGGACCCCGGGGCGACGTCGAGCCGGCCCCAGATCAGAGCCGAGATGCGCTCGGCCTCCTTCGCGCCGACCCGGCCGTTGTCGAACGTCACCTCGAGCAGGTCGTAGCGGTCGGAGATCGCCTTCCACAGCGCCATCGAGACGAGCATGTCGCGGCTGAACGCGTCGCGTTCGCTGGACGCCAGCGCCGCCGAGTCGAGCGCGTCGAGCTCGTCCTTGCGCTTGTCCCGCCACATGCCGAGGTCGCGCAGGAAGACGAAGGCCTCCTGCGGCGTGACCGACGACCCCAGCCGGCCGGGCGCCTCGGGGGCGCCTCCGGTCGCCGGTGGGGTGGGCGGGGACAGCTCGAGCGACACCGGCGTCACCCGCGTCCGTACAGGGACTGCGGCGGGGCGGGGGCCGGGCCGAGCACCGCGAGCCACTTGTCGTAGCTGGCCTTCCAGCGCCCGTCGCTCTTGACGGTGTCGACGACCCGGTTGATGTAACGCACGAAGTCGACCTGGTCCTTGTTGACCCCGATGCCGTAGGGCTCCGAGGTGAGCGGCTGCATCGGTGGGACGTCGGCATAGGGGTCCTGGGCCGCGAGACCGGCCAGGACCGTGTCGTCGCCGGCGATGGCGTCGACCTCGCCTTCCTGGAAGAGGACGAGACAGCCGGTATGCGTCGCGGCCAAGACCGGGATCACGCCGGGCGTGCTCTGGACCGTCGTCAGTGAGGTGCTGCCGGTGGGGGCGCAGACCTTCTTGCCCGCCAACCCGGTCAGGCTTGTGGTCTTGTCGCCCTTTTTGACGAGGATCTTCAGGCCCGACTGGTAGTACTCCGAGGAGAAGGCGATCTTCGTCCAGCGGTCGCAGTTCATCGTCAGGGCGCGGGCCACGATGTCGACCTGCTTGCTCTGCAGCACGTCGGTCCGCTGGGCGGTGGTGATGACGACGAACTGAACCTTGTTGGGGTCACCGAATATCGCTTGTGCGACGGCGTGCACCATGTCGATGTCGAAGCCCTCGATCTGCCCGGACAGGGGGTCGCGCGCCCCCAGCCGGAGGGAGTCGGCCGACACGCCCGCGATGAGGTAGCCGCGGGCCTTGATGGCCGCGACCGCGTTGTTCGCCGCGTCCCCGGTGAGGGACGGCAGCGGGTTGTAGGACTGCGTGGCGTTGTCGCACGCGGCCGGGGTGGTCGTCGCGGTTCCGGAGGGCGACGGGCTCGGTGCTGCGGTGGCTGTGGGAGTTGGCGTCGGGATCTGGGTTTCCGCGTACACCCCGCTGGTGCAGGCACCCAGCAGGGCAGCGATCAGCACCGCTGCCACGGCGGCCGCCGGGCGCACGCGGGCCGTCATCGGTACTCCTCGATCCGCTGGCCCATGCCCCGGAGCATGAGGACCGCGGCTCCGGCGCAGAGCGCGAGCAGCAGCCAGCCGAGGATGGTCACCCACGTCACCGGCCCCAACAGCGATCTCGAGGTGTCGTCACCGAAGGCCTTCAGGCTCTGGTCCGCATCGGCGGTGAAGGTGGAGAACGCGGCGTTGGCCGTGCCGGGACCGGTCTTCAGCGCCAGCGCCACGGCATCCTCCCAGCCGCCGCCGTTGTCGGCCTTCCGGATGGCTTCGTGCTGGGTCTTGTAGGCGTCCCACTCGCTCTTCAGTCTGCTCTGGGTGGTGCTGTCGAGGGCCGCCAAGGAGGACAGGAGGCTGTCCGACTGCCTCTGCCATTCCTTCTCGTAGGCCGTCCCGGACCCGCGGGCGATGAGGGTCAGGCTCTCGTTCGACTTGGCGTCGTACGCCGCCGTCCGAGCGTCGGCCAGCTTGACCGTGTAGGCGAACGAGGAGTTCCGGACCGCCTGGACCTGGCTACCGACGCCCGCAAGCGTGACGATCGCGATACCCAGCGCCAGCACCACCACCAGGGACCCGACGAACATCGACGGGTTGAGGTAGCGATGGGTGCGTCGGGCCAGCCAGACCATGACGAGCACGAGCACGGCCAGCGCGCCAAGGCCCGCGAGGATCAGCGTCAGGAGCCGGCTGCTGGCGTCGAACTCGGCATCGGCCCGGGCCTTGTTGGCGTCCACGAGCGCCCTGACGATGGGCAGGATGTCGCTGCGCAGCGTGGCGCTCGCGCCACTCAGGTACTGAGCACCGACCGGAAGGCCCTGACGGTTGTAGGCCCGGGCCTCCTCGATGGTCGCCGCGTAGTCTTGGACCTTGGCATTGAGGGCGCCCAGCGCCTCGCTGTCGGCCGGCTGGGCGTCCGCCGCGTCGGCGATACCGGTGGCAACGCGGTCGAGGCTGGCGTCGTAGTCGGCGCGTTGGACCGGGTCCTCGATGCCGCCGACGAGGAACGAGCTCGTCGCGTCGGCGTCGGCGCGGACGAGATCGGCGTAGATGCCCTGGATCCGCACCACCTGCGCGGTGTTGTGGTCGGCCCGTTCCAACGCGCCCGCGGAGGACCAGAGCGACATGGCACCGACGAGGCCGAACGCGGCGGCGACGACCGCCGCGACGAAGGCGAGCACGCGCATCCGCCCTGGGGTGCCCTCGAAGGCGCTGTTGATGGCAGTGCGCGAGCGCGGGACCGCCCGGTTGGACGCCGCCCGGGACGGGACGGGCGTCAGCTCGACGACCAGCGCGCCGGCTGCTGCGGACGGAGCCGCGGTGGCCCTGCTCATGTCGCTCCTCCAGCCGGTCGGTCGCGCTCGTCGGGGTTGTCGGACTCGTCGGCGCTGCCCGGCGTGGACTCCGGGTTACCTTCCGACGTCTGTGACCTGCCCTCCGGTTCCCGAGGCCCGTCAGGATCAGGGGTGCCACCGACCGGCTCAGGGTCGGCCAGCTGCCGGAAGTCCTCGGGCTTGAGCTCGCGCAGCTGTGCGTGGGTGGGGTCCTCGACGTCCTGAAGCCGCCAGGCGTGCCGCCCGATCGCCTCCTCGAGGAGGTTGCGGGCGAACCGCCCGTTGCCGAAGGCCTGGGTCCGAGCCGTGCCCGCGAGGATCCCGCGGAAGGTCATCTCCGCCTCGCGGCTGATGTCGTAGTCGGCCGCCGAGGCGAGCTTCCGCAGGATGAGGACCAGCTCGTCGTCGGTGTAGTCGTCGAACTCGATGACGGTCTTGAACCGGCTCGACAGACCCGGGTTCTGGGCCATGAAGACGACCATCGGGTGGGTGTAGCCCGCGACGATGACGACGAGCTTGTCGCGCCCGTCCTCCATCTCCTTGACCAGCGTGTTGATCGACTCCTTGCCGTAGTCGTCGCCGCCCAGCGCGTAGGCCTCGTCGATGAACAGGACGCCGCCGGTGGCCTTGTCGCACACCTCGGCGGTCTTCATCGCCGTCTGGCCGAGGTACCCGGCCACGAGCTCCGACCGGTCGACCTCGACGAGGTGGCCCTTCTCCAAGAGCCCGAGAGCGTGGTAGATGCCCGAGACCATCCGCGCGACGGTCGTCTTGCCGGTACCCGGGTTGCCGACGAAGACGAGGTGACGCGTGACGTCGGGGTTCTTCATCCCCGCGGCGACCCGCTTCTGCTCGACCTTGAGCATGGCCACCTGCTGGTGGACCTCGCGCTTGACGCGGTCCAGCCCGATCATGGCGTCCAGCTCGGCGAGCAGCTCCTCGACCGACTTCTCCGGCTCCGCCGGCTCTTCGGGTTCGGCCGGTACGGCCGCGGGCGGGTCGGCGGTGGCGACGGCTCCGGTATGCGGGTCGCCCGCTTGCGGACTGCCCACGGGGTTTCCGGCGGTGCCCGGCCCGAGCGGCTGGGGGCTGGGGATCGTGGGCGTCGGGGCCAGCGGGTTGCCCAGGGCACCGATGAGGCGCAGCGACTCCTGGATCCGCGGGTCCTGCAGCGGGCTCAGCGACGGGTCGTACGACAATGCGCCCGGCGTGACACCCAGACCGGGCGACGTGAGGACCTGGGTCGCTCCCAGCCGCTGTGCCTGCGCGGTCTGGACGACGTTCTCGGCCACCGCGGCGTTGCCCCCACCGAGCGTCGCGGCGGCCTCGACCACGTCGGCGAGCGCGTCCGCGTACTCGGCCGCCCCCGTCCCGGTGGCGCGGAGGTGCGCGACCAGGGTGGTGGGGCTGCCGCGCCACTTGCGACCCGACGACGCGGACTCGACGAACGCCTCGTTGGCCGCCTTGAGGTTGTCCGGGTCGGCCATGCCGGTGGCGCGGGCCCAGTCCTGGGCGGCGCGGTACATGGGCTGGGCGGCCGAGGCCACCGTCGCGGCCAACGCAACCCCCTCGCGGCGGGCGTCGTGGGCATCCACGCCGAGGCGGCGGGCGACGGCTGCGAGCTCGTCGAGGGCGACCCGGAGTGGGGCCGGCTGGTCGGGCATCAGGCGGTCCGTCCGGGTGGGGGAGTGAGCGGCGACGGGCCGCTGGGGTCGGTCGCCGGCATCGGGGGCACTGGCGTGGACCCGATGATGAGGTCGCCGCCACCCGCGGCCGCGCCGAACTTCTCCTCGAGGAACCGGCCGTGGACGACGAGCGCCTCGGCGTCGGCCCGGCATACCGCGTCGAACACCTTGTCCATCGTCGCTCCGAGCAGGTCGAGCTGGTCGATGAGGATCATCAGCGGGGTCTTGCCGCGGTCGACGGGACGGCTGTCGGCCCACTGGCGCGGCAGGCGAAGGTACCCGCCGATCGCGTCAGGGAGGTAGTTGGTGGCGGTCGCCATGACGTTGTAGGCCTGCGGGCTGCCGGACCCGAGGGTGTCGAGCCGGGGGACCGTGTCGCGGACCGTCCTGGCCACCCGGCCCAGCCGCGACTGGACCATGCCGGGGGCCTTGCCGTCCTTGGCCTGCTGCTCGACGCGGTCGACGGCGTCCAGCAGGTCCTGGCTCGTCGGCACCGTGTGAGCGGGTTCGGGCTGTGGTTCGGACGCTCGGGCGCTCTTGTCGCCGAAGCCGAACCACGAGCCGATACCCATCTCCCCATTGTCGCTGACTGGTCGCCTGCGGTGCTGCGCGTTTCGGGCGGTCAGCGACCGATGTCGAGCGACCCCGCCATGACCTGCGGGTTCTGGCGGTTGGCCCGGTCGAGGTAGGCCTGTGACTTGGCCACCTCGGTCTCGAGCGTGCCGATGGTCGCCGCCATGGAGTCGAGGGCCTGGACCTTGTAGGTGTCGATCGCGTCCATCGTCTGGTAGATGTTCGCGAACGCCGCCTGCAGCTGGGGCAGGCCGATCGTCGCCGACGCCGCCTGCTCCTGGATCCTCACCGAGTTGTCGCGGAGCATCTCCGACGTCGACTGGATGAGGTTGCTGGTCGTCGTGTTGAGCGCGGTGATCTGGTCGAGGACCATCTTCTGGTTGCCCAGCGCCTGCGCGACGATCACGGCGGTCCGCAGCGCGGAGATCGTCGTGGTCGACGCGCGGTCGACGCCCTTGATCAGCTCGATGTTGTTCTTGATGGTGATGTCGATGGCGAGGTAGTTCTGGATCGACACCGCTAGCTGGGTGAGCAGGTCCTGGTGCTTCTGGCGAACGTAGAAGAGGACGTCCTGCTTGAGGGCGGTCGCCTTCTCGGGGTCGGTGGCCTCCAGCGTGGCGATCTCCGCGGTCAGCCTCGCGTCGAGCCGCTCGGCGATGTAGACGTACTGGTTCAGCCGACCCATGGAGTCCCAGAGGTTCTGCTTCTCCATGTTGAGCGCGATGTTGTCCTTCTGGAGCTCGTCCTGACCGTCGCGCAGCGAGTGCAGGATGCCGTCCAGGTGGCTCTGCGCCGACTGGTACTTGCGGAAGTAGTCGTTGATCCGGTCACCGAACGGGATCATCCCGAGGACCTTCTTACCCCCGCGCGCCTGGGAGGGGTCGAGGTCCTCGACGGTCCGGCGCAGGTCGAGCAAGGTCTTGCCGACCTTGCCGGTCTCGCTGAGGCCGCCCTCCTTGAGCGCCTTGACCGGCGTCCGGAGCAGCCGGTTGCTCGACTCGGCGGCGCGGCGGATGTCGTCGTCGCCCATCGTCCGCACATCGGTCGCCTTGGCGTCGAACGTGGGTGACTTGGCCTGCGCCGTGAGCAGCGCGGTCATGTAGCTCTCGACCTTGGCGTCCAGTCCGGGAACGGCTGCGGCGGGGACCTGCGGCGCCATCTTCGGCGCGGCGGTCTCGTTGACGACGCCGACCGCCGCCGGAGGCTCGAGAGTCAGGACCGACGACGTGCTGGCCGGTGGCGTCAGGGGCTGCACGGCCTCCGCGGCCGGCGGCGGAGCTGCGGCGGCAGCGCCTGAGGAAGGCTGGTCCGACATGTGCTGGTCTCCCCTTCGCTGGGCTGGACACGGGGTATGCGGGTACTCCGGCGCGTGCGGCGCGTCGCGGCATACCCCCGCTGTGCAGACGAACCGTCAATCTACGCGGTTCCCGATACCGCCGAAGGTCCGGTTCTGCCCTGAGCGGACCCTGGGCCCCGTCGGCCGCCGGGCTCACCTCCGGTTGCCGATGTCCGGGAACCGGGCGAGGATCGAACGATGGCCAACGACAACAGGATCATCGTCTCTCGGACCATCGACGCTCCGGCCCCGGAGATCTTCGACGTCCTCACGCTGCCGTCGCGGCACCGGGAGATCGACGGGTCGGGGTTCGTCGTCTCGGACGACCGGACCGACCGCATCACCGGTGTCGGTCAGGTCTTCCGGATGAACATGACCGGGGACCACATGGGTGGCGACTACCAGACCGAGAACCACGTGACCGGGTACGACAAGAACTCGTTGCTGGCGTGGCGGACGGCCCCCGCGGGTACCGAGCCACCCGGCTGGGAGTGGATGTGGGAGCTCAAAGCCGACGGCTCGGACGCGACCGACGTCACCCTGACCTACGACTGGGACAAGGTCACCGACAAGGCGACCCTCGAGAAGGTCCCGTTCCCCCTGGTGACGCAGGACCAGCTGGAGGACTCGCTGGCCAACCTGGCCTCCGCGGTGTCGAGCTAGCGGCGACAGGTCCGCAGTCTCGTGGTGCCGAGCGATGACCGGTAGGGACCGAAAATGGGGGTGCCGCCTGGCGCGCCGAGTGGTGCCGGTCGGGCCATGATGGGCGGCATGGACGTCGCTGGTCTGGCCGCCGAGCTCGCTCCAGCGCTGCCGAGGGACGCCGTCATCACCGACCGGCAGCGGCTCCGCACCTACGAGTGCGACGGCCTGGCCCACTACCGCGTCATCCCGGCCCTCGTGGTCCTTCCGGAGACCGGTGAGCAGGTCGCCGCGGTCGTGCGGGCCTGCGCGTCGAGGCGCATACCGTTCGTCGCGCGGGGATCGGGAACCGGGCTGTCCGGAGGGGCGCTGCCCCACGCAGAGGGCGTCCTCATCGTCATGTCCAAGATGCGCGACATCCTCGAGATCGACCGCGACAACCAGCGCGCCGTCGTGGAACCCGGCGTCATCAACCTCCAGCTGACCAGGGCCGCCCAGCCGAGCGGCTACTACTTCGCTCCGGACCCCTCGAGCCAGCAGGTCTGCTCGATCGGGGGCAACCTCGCCGAGAACTCGGGAGGAGCGCACTGCCTCAAGTACGGCTTCACCGCCGGGCACGTCACCGGCGTCGAGTTCGTCACGCCGCTCGGGGAGCTGGTCGAGATCGGCGGCAAGGCGGTGGACTTCCCCGGCTACGACCTGCTCGGGGCCATCGTCGGCTCGGAGGGCACCCTCGGCATCGCCACGACGATCACCGTCCGCCTCACCCGCACCCCCGAGACGGTGCAGACCGTCCTCGCCGCGTTCGAGGACACCGACACCGCGGGCCAGGCCGTCTCGGCCATCATCGGCGCCGGTGTCATTCCCGCGGCCATCGAGATGATGGACGCCCTGGCCATCGAGGCCGCCGAGGCGGCCGTCCAGTGCGGCTATCCCGAGGGCGCTGGTGCGGTGCTCATCGTGGAGCTCGACGGGGCGCAGGCCACCGTCGACCGTCAGTTCGAACAGGTGACAGCACACTGCGAGGAGGCGGGAGCGTTCGAGCTGCGGATCGCCGAGGACGACACACAGCGGGCCCTGTTCTGGAGGGGCCGCAAGTCCGCCTTTGCGGCGGTGGGCCGGATCAGCCCGGACTACATCGTCCAGGACGGTGTGATCCCGCGGACCGTGCTGCCCGACGTCCTGCGGCGTATCGGCGAGCTCGCGCAGGACAGTGGCATCCGGGTGGCCAACGTCTTCCACGCAGGTGACGGCAACCTCCATCCGCTGGTGCTCTTCGACGCCGCCGTCGACGGCCAGGCCGAGCGGGCCGAGGAGGTGTCAGGCGCCATCATCGACCTCTGTATCGAGCACGGTGGCTCCATCACCGGTGAGCACGGGGTCGGGTCCGACAAGGCCAGGTACATGCCGAAGATGTTCGAGGCGGACGACCTCGACACGATGCAGCTGGTGCGGTGCGCCTTCGACCCCTCGGGAATATCGAACCCCGGCAAGATCTTCCCGACGCCACGCCTGTGCGGAGAAGTGCCGGGACGCAAGCGGGGAGCGCACCCACTCGTCGAGGCCGGCCTGGCGGAGCAGTTCTGATGACGGTCATCGCGTCCGACGTTGCGCCGAGGCTCAGTGAGGCGGTGGCCGGCGCGCTCCGCGAGGCCGGGGAGCAGGATGCAGTCACCGGGGTCGTCCCGCGCTTCATCGTCTCTCCGACGAGTACCGAGCAGGTATGCGCCGTGCTGGCTGTCGCCGACGAAACCGGTCTCGCGGTCGTCCCCCGCGGGACGGGGACCAAGATCGGGTGGGGCGCCCCTCCGGAACGCTGCGACGTGGTGCTCGACCTCACCGGGCTGGACCAGCTGGTCGAGCACACCGCGGGTGACCTCGTGGCCGTCGTCCAGGCCGGCCGCCGGCTCGACGACCTGGCGCAGGACCTGGCTGCGGCCGGGCAGCGCCTGGCCGTGGACCCACCGCGACGCGGCACCGTGGGCGGCCTGGTCGCCACCGCCGCCACCGGCCCGGCGCGGTTGTTCGCGGGTCCGGTGCGCGACCTGGTCATCGGCGTCACCGTGGTACGGGCCGATGGTGTGCTGGCGAAGTCCGGAGGCAAGGTCGTCAAGAACGTCGCCGGCTACGACCTGGGCAAGCTGCTGACCGGCTCCTTCGGCACCCTGGGCGTCCTCACCCAGGTCGCCGTGCGGCTGCATCCCGTGACGGAGTCCAGCCAGTGGGTCACCGTGCCGGTCGCCTCCGCGTCCCAGGCGCAGGACGTCGTGCTGCGGGTGGCCCACTCGCAGCTCGTCCCGTCGGGCTGCGAGCTGGACTGGCTCGGCGGCTCGGGTCGCCTGAGCGTGCGGATGGACGGCGCGGTCAACGGCGTGGAGGACCGCGTCGCCCCGGCCGTCGGTCTACTCGGACCAGGCGCCGAGGCGTCCGTGACACCGCCGGACTGGTGGGGTGCGGAACCGGCCGGTGGCGACGTCCTGCTCAAGGTCACCCACGAGACGGCTTCTCTGGGTGTGCTGCTCGACGCCGTCGACCGGGCCGCGGCGAGCGAAGGGGTCGCAGCACATACCCGGGGCAGTGTCGTCGTCGGAACGGTCTACGTCTGTGTCCCGGCCGCCGGGGCGCCGAGGTTCGTCGAACGGCTGCGGGCCGATGCGAACCGGTTCGGCGGGGCCGTCGTCGTCCTCGACGCGCCGGTCGACACCCACCGGGAGCTTGACGTCTGGGGGCCGGTTCGAGGGCTCGACCTCATGCGCCGGGTCAAGGAGCAGTTCGACCCGAACCGGGTGCTGTCGCCCGGTCGCTTCGTGGGAGGGATCTGATGCCCGGGACGGAAGCCGTCACCACCCCGGCCGGCGCCAGCGGCGACGCGGGCCCGACCGATCAGGACGTCGCACCCCGCGGGCCCGGGGCGTTCGACGACCACAAACCCCCGTCGGCCGAGCTCGTCGCCGACTGCGTTCACTGCGGCTTCTGCCTCCCCTCCTGCCCGACCTACGTGCTGTGGGGCGAGGAGATGGACTCCCCGCGCGGTCGGATCTACCTCATGAACGAAGGTCTGGGTGGCGAGCCCTTGACCGACTCGATGGTCGGGCACTTCGACGCCTGCCTCGGTTGTATGGCCTGTGTAACCGCCTGCCCCTCCGGGGTGCAGTACGACCGGCTCATCGAGGACACCCGCGCCCAGGTCGAGCGACGTCACGAGCGGTCCCGCGCCGACAAGGCCCTCCGGGAGGGCATCTTCGCGCTCTTTCCCTACCCTAGGCGGCTCAAGGCGGCCCACGGCCCGCTGCGCCTCTACCAGAGGACCGGGCTCCCGTCGGTCCTTCGTCGGTCCGGGCTGCTCGACCGCCTGTCGCCGACCCTGTCCGCGATGGAGGGCCTCGCCCCGAACCTGGGCCGGCCCGAACCGGTCCTTGAGCGCACGTCGGCGCGCGGCACCCGACGAGGGGTCGTCGGGATGCTCCTCGGCTGCGTGCAGCGGGAGTTCTTCCCCGGCGTCAACGCGGCCACGGCCCGCGTCCTGGCCGCCGAGGGCTTCGACGTCATCGCCCCGCGGTCGCAGGGATGCTGCGGCGCCCTCTCGTCCCACAACGGCCGGGAGGAGGAGGCGAAGCGGTTCGCCCGCGCGCTGATCGAGGAGTTCGAGACGGCCGGCATCGACGCCCTCGTCGTCAACTCCGCCGGCTGCGGGTCGGCGATGAAGGACTACGTCCACCTGTTCTCCGACGAGCCGGAGTGGGTGGAGCGCGCCGAGGCCATGAGCGCAAAGGTCCGCGACGTGGCCGAGTTCCTCGTCGAGGTCGGGCCCGTCGCCGATCGTCAACCGCTCGACGTCACCATCGCGTACCACGACGCCTGCCACCTGGCGCACGCCCAGCAGATCCGGCAGCAGCCGCGGCAGCTGCTCCGCGGCATACCCGGGCTGGAGCTGAAGGAGATCGCCGAGGGCGAGCTGTGCTGCGGCTCGGCCGGCATCTACAACATCCTCAACCCCGAGCCCGCGCGCGAGCTGGGCGACCGCAAGGCCGGCAACGTCATGGCGACCGGCGCCGAGATGCTCGTCACCGCCAACCCCGGCTGCCTCATGCAGGTGGCCTCGTCGATCGAGCGCGCCGGTGGTCGGATGGCGCTCGCCCACACCGTCGAGGTGCTCGACGCCTCGATCCGGGGTCTGTCCCCAGCAGACCTCGGCGTCCGCTAGCGGAGGCCCCCCCACAACACAACGAGGTGCTGCTCATGTTCAGGCCTGTGCTCGACGCTGTCGCCGGTTCGCTGTTCCTCACCGCCCTCGTCGCGATGCTGCCCCTCGTCACGCTGTTCGTGCTGCTCGGGGTGCTGCGCATGAGAGCCTGGCTGGCGTCGCTGATCGCGCTCGCCGTCGCGATCGTCGTGGCGGTGGCCGCCTACTCGATGCCGATCGGTCAGGCCCTGATCGCCGGCACCGAGGGTGCCGCCTTCGGGTTCTTCCCGATCCTCTGGATCGTCATCAACGCGATCTGGATCTACAACATGACCGTCGTGACCGGCCACTTTGACGTGCTCCGCCGCTCGTTCGCCACGGTCAGCGACGACGCGAGGATCCAGGCGGTCATCATCGCCTTCTGCTTCGGTGCGCTCCTCGAGGCGTTGGCGGGGTTCGGCACACCCGTCGCGATCACCACAGTGATGTTGATGGCGTTGGGGTTCAGGCCGATCAAGGCCGCGGTGGTCGCGCTGGTGGCGAACACCGCTCCGGTGGCCTTCGGAGCCCTGGCCACTCCGATCACGACCCTGGCCACCGTGAGTGGCCTCCCCGAGCACGCGCTCTCGCAGATGGTCGGGCGCCAGACCCCGATCCTCGGCATGTTCGTCCCGGTGGCGCTCGTGTTCATCATCGACCGCGGGAAGGGGGTCCGGGAGACGCTGCCCGCGACGCTCACCTGCGGTTTCGCTTTCGCCATCGCGCAGTTCGTCACCTCGAACTACATCTCCACGCAGCTCACCGACATCGTCGCCTCCCTCGTCGGGGCGCTCGCGGTCGTCCTCCTGCTGCGCGTCTGGCAGCCGTCGGGACAGTATGTCGAGGTCGACACCGACGAGAACGTGACCGCAAGCGGTGGCACCATCGCGGCCCAGGCCACCGCGACCAGTGGGGCAGCGACCGCTGTCCGCGCTCGCCGGGGCGAGAGCGGCTCGGACCACCCGGTCGGCGAGGGGGTCGCCACTCGGGAGGATCTCGCCGAGCGGGACGCGCAGGCTCACGACACGAGGTCGGACGTGCTCAAGGCCTACGCGCCGTACCTCATCATCGTCGTGGTCTTCGTGCTCGCCCAGCTGCCCGGCCTCAAGGATCTCCTCGCGACCAAGTGGGCCAACCCCTCGTTCTCCTGGCCCGGGCTCGACCTGCAGTCCGCGGACGGGAAGCCGTCGACCCTCCCGACGTTCCGGTTCAACTGGTTCGGCGCCGCGGGGACGCTCCTGGTCATCGCCGGGCTGATCACCATTCCCGTCATCGGGATCCGTTGGGGCAAGGCCCTTCGGGTCTACGGACAGACCTACCGGCAGCTGTCGGCCGCGATCCTCACGGTGATGGCCGTGCTGGCTCTCGCCTACGTCATGAACGCCTCCGGCCAGACGGCGACGCTGGGTCGCTGGCTCGCGACATCCGGTGCGCTGTTCGCCATCCTCTCGCCGATCCTCGGCTGGCTCGGGGTCGCGGTGACCGGCTCAGACACCTCGGCCAACAGTCTGTTCGGTGCGCTGCAGGTGTCGGCCGCCCGGCAGACCGGCTTGTCGGAGCTGCTCATGGCGGCGGCGAACTCGTCCGGCGGGGTGCTCGGCAAGATGGTGTCGCCGCAGAACCTGGCCATCGCGGCGGCCGCCGTCGGCATGTCCGGCAAGGAGGGCCACATCTTCCGGAAGGTCCTGGGCTGGTCCCTGGGCTTCCTGGCGTTCATGTGCATCCTCGTCTACCTCCAGTCCACTCCGGTGCTGTCCTGGATGGTCCCCTGAGTCACCCCATGAAGTCCTCTGCTCTGCTCCGGTACTTCGCGGGGGCCCCGACTAGGGTCGGGCCATGAAGGTCGCGCTGATGCTCACCTGCATCAACGACGCCCTCTTCCCCGACACCGGCAAGGCCGTGGTCCGGCTGCTGCGCCGGCTCGGGGTGGACGTCGACTTTCCGACCGCCCAGACCTGCTGTGGCCAGCCGATGATCAACACGGGGTATCTCGACGAGGCCGTTCCCGTTGTGCGGCAGTGGGTTTCGGCGTTCGAGGGGTACGACGCGATCGTCGTTCCCTCGGGATCCTGCGCCGGCGCGGTGCGGCACCAGCACGGGCTCGTCGCCCGGCGGGCGGGGGACCCGGCACTGGAGCGAGCGGTCACCGAGACCGGGCCACGCGCGTACGAGCTCACCGAGTTCCTCGTCGACGTGCTGGGCGTGGAGGACGTAGGCGCCTACTTCCCGCACCGCGTGACCTACCACCCGACCTGCCACTCGCTGCGCATGCTGGGCGTCGGCGACCGACCGGCTCGGCTGCTGAGCCACGTGCGCGGGATCCGGCTCGTCGAGCTTCCGGCGGCCGAGGAGTGCTGCGGGTTCGGCGGGACGTTCGCGGTGAAGAACGCCGAGACCTCGGTGTCGATGGGGTCGGACAAGGTGCGCCACGCTCGCGACACCGGCGCGGAAGTGCTTGTCGCCGGCGACAACTCATGTCTCATGCACCTGGGCGGCCTCCTGTCGAGGGAGCATGCCGGTATGCGGGTCATGCACCTCGCCGAGGTCCTCGCCTCGACGGAGGCCTCCTGATGGGCGCGACGTTCGTCGGGATGCCGCCGTTCCCCCAGGCGGCGCACACCGCGCTCGCCGACACCCAGCTCCGCGCGAACCTCGCCCATGCGACCAGCACCATCCGCGACAAGCGGGCGCACGTCGTGGGCGAGGTCGACGACTGGGAGGCGCTGCGTAGCAAGGCCGCTCGGATCAAGGACGAGACGCTGGCCCGCCTCGACGTGCACCTGGTGCGGCTGGAGGAGTCACTTACCGCGCGGGGCGCCTTGGTGCACTGGGCCCGGGACGCCGACGAGGCGTGCGCGATCATCGCGCAGATCGCGAGGGACCACGACGCGACCGAGGTCGTCAAGGTCAAGTCGATGGCCACCCAGGAGGTCGAGCTCAACGAAGCCCTTGCCGCTCAAGGGATCTCCGCTTGGGAGACCGATCTGGCCGAGCTGATCGTCCAGCTCGGCGACGACCTGCCGTCGCACATCCTCGTGCCGGCGATCCACAGGAACCGGGCCGAGATCCGCGAGATCTTCCGCACCCGGATGGCGGCGGCCGGGCGGCCGGCGCCGGACGACCTGACCGACGAGCCGGCGGCGCTCGCGGCAGCGGCCCGGCAGCACCTCCGCGAGAAGTTCCTGCGGGCCCGGGTCGCGGTCTCCGGCGCCAACTTCGCCGTCGCCGAGACCGGCACCCTCGTCGTGCTGGAGTCCGAGGGCAACGGCCGGATGTGCCTCACCCTGCCCGAGGTCCTGGTCAGCCTGGTCGGCATCGAGAAGCTCGTGCCGACGTTCGAGGACCTCGACGTGTTCCTCCAGCTGCTCCCGCGCTCGAGCACGGGGGAGCGGATGAACCCGTACACCTCGATGTGGACCGGCGTTCACCCCGGCGACGGCCCGCAGGAGGTGCACGTCGTCCTCCTCGACAACGGCCGCACCAACGTCCTTGCCGACGAGGTCGGCCGCCAGGCGCTGCGCTGCATCCGGTGCTCGGCCTGCCTCAACGCCTGCCCGGTCTACGAGCGGACGGGCGGCCACGCCTACGGATCGGTCTACCCCGGGCCGATCGGCGCGATCCTCACCCCTCTGCTGCGCGGAGTGGGGCATGACGCCCAGGTGGACTCGCTCCCGTACGCGTCGAGCCTCTGCGGCCGCTGTTACGAGGTGTGCCCCGTCCAGATCGACATCCCGACGGTCCTCGTCCACCTGCGCGCCAAGGTCGTCGACGCCCACCGCGACGACCGGCCGACGGGCCAGGACCTGGCGATGAAGGGCGCTGCCCTCCTCTTCGCCGACGGCCATCGTCTCGGGTATGCGGTGAAGGCCGGCTCGGTCGCGAACCGGTTCGTCACGATGGTCAGCCGCCGGACCCTGCCCGGCGGGCGGACGGCGATCGGCCGCATACCGGGGCCTGGCGCCTCGGCGTGGACCGGCGCCCGCGACCTGCCGGCTCCGCCGCGCGAGTCGTTCCGGTCGTGGTGGGCCAAGACCGACGGTGGCCGCAACGAGGCGGGACCGACGTGACCGCCCGTGACGACGTCCTGGCTCGGGTCCGCTCGGCATTGCGGCAGAAGCCGACCGGGGCGCATACCGAGACGTCGGCCCCTCTCGAAACCGTTCCGGTGGAGGTGGAGGACGTCGTCGGGCTCTTCGTCGAGCGGGTCGAGGACTACCGCGCGGTCGTGGTGCGGTGCCGCCCCGACGAGGTGGCGGACCGCGTCCGCGAAGGGCTGGCGGACGCCGCACGAGTGGTCGTCCCGGCCGGCTTCCCCGACGCGTGGCTGCCGGACGGCATCGACCGCGTCGGCGACGACCCGCCCCTCACCGCCTACGACCTCGACGAGACCGACGCCGTCGTCACCACCGCCGCTCTCGGGATCGCCGTGACCGGCACGATCGTCCTCGACCACGGCGCGGGCCAGGGCCGGCGCGCCCTCAGCCTGGTCCCGGACCGGCACGTCTGCGTCGTCAGCGCCGACCAGGTCGTCGTCGACGTACCGGACGCGGTCCGTCGCCTCGACCCGGTGCGTCCGCTCACGTGGATCAGCGGTCCCAGCGCCACCAGCGACATCGAGCTCGACCGCGTCGAGGGCGTCCACGGCCCCAGAAACCTCCACGTCATCGTCGTGGACCTCGCCTGACCCCCTCCCGCCCGGCTCGGCTATGAGTCAAGCGGCTCGGCTGTCGGAATGTCGCGAGCCGAGTCGCCTGGCGGAGAGCCGAGCCCGAAGGTCACCACGGTTTTCCACAGGCGAGGCTCGAGTCAACCCGGCGGCGGCACCGATCCGCCAGGCTCGAAACCATGGACGACTGGATGCACGCCACCGACCGGCACGGGATCGCCAGCGTGGCCGACCTGCGCGGTGCCGGTCTGGGCCGGCGCACCGTGACGGCCCTCGTCAAGGCCGACGTCCTGACCCCGTTGGCGTTCGGCTGGTACGCATCCGGCCCCGTCCTTGACGACGCCGAGCGTCACATCCTGACCACCCGAGCCATGCTTCGGGCCCATGGTGGCCGTGTCGTCGCCGGTCATCACAGCGCTCTGCTGCTCCTCGGCTTGCCGTCGTTGGGGGCCGACCTCGGCGTCGTCCGGCTGTCGAGGCGCACGGCCGGACCAACGCGGGTCAAGCGGTCGGTCCGTATCGGCCGTGCTGTTCCCACCACCTTCCAGAGCACGGAGACCGTCATTCCTGCGTTCGCCGCCGTCCAGCACGGGCTCTCGGCAGGACCGTTGTCCGCGCTGGTCGCCGCCGACGGCGCCCTTCGTCTGGGGATGGCTGCGCGCACCGATCTCGAGGCGGCCGTCCAACAAGTCCATGGCGATCCCTACTCGCAGGGCATAGCGGACATGCTGCGTCACGCGGACGGTCGTCACGAGTCGCCCGGCGAGACTCGGCTGGCCCACGCGCTGAGGTTGCTCGGGATCACTGCGACGCCTCAGGTGCGCATCCCCGGCAGCAACGCCGTCGTCGACTTCCTGGTCGAGGGTGCTCCCGTCGTCATCGAGTTCGACGGGCAGGTCAAGTACGGCCGCTCCGTCGATGAGGTGGACCCGTTCGGGCGCCGACTCGCCGGACGGGAGGTGCTCTGGCAGGAGAAGCGCCGCGAGGACCGGCTGCGGGAGCTGGGTTACGAGGTCGTCCGGGTGGTCTGGAGCGACCTCGACTCGCCGCAAGAGCTGGCCACGCGGATCCGACGGGCCGTCGAGCGGTCCCGTCGACTGACGGCGTGAACGGAGGCCGCCAGAACCGCCTGGCTTGGCTGGGAGCCGGGCGGCTTGACTCCTCACATCCAGGGAGCCGAGACGCTTGGCTGGGAGCCGAGCCGGGCGAGTAGGTTCACCGACATGCCCCCCTCGGCGACATCGGCGACCCGCCTCTCGGAGGCCGACCTCGAGTTCCTCGTCGGGCAGACCACGTCCCTGGTCGCGTTCGCCAAGCGGAGCCCGCATCCGGACGGCGGGTTCGCCTGGCTCGACGACGACGGCAACCCGCTCCTCGACCGTCCGGTGGAGCTCTGGATCTCCTGTCGGATGCTCCACGTCCTGGCGCTCGCCGAGATCCTCGGTGACACGACGTGCCGCCCTCTCGTCGCCGACGGACTGGCGGCATTGCGTAGCCGTCTGCACGACGCCGAGTACGGCGGCTGGTACGCGTCGGTGACGGCCGGCCCGGACGGGACCTCTGTCGCGGACGACGACACCAAGCCGGCCTACGCTCACGCCTTCGTCGTCCTGGCCAGCGCCTCGGCGGTCGCCGCCGGCCACGACGAGGCCCGGCCGATCCTCGAGGACGCGCTCGGCGTCTTCGACCGTTACTTCTGGCGTGACGCCGACGGCCTGGCCGTCGACGTCTACGACCGCCCCTTCTTGCGCGCCGACCCCTACCGCGGCGTCAACGCCAACATGCACACCGTCGAGGCGCTCCTCGCGGCCCACGACCTGACCGGCGACGAGGTGCACCTGCAGCGGGCGCTCAGCATCGTCAGCCACGTCGTCCACGAGTTCGCCCGCGGGAACGCCTTCCGCCTCCCGGAGCACTACGACGAGCAGTGGCGGCCGGTGCTCGACTACAACCTGGACCAGCCCGGCGACCGGTTCCGTCCCTACGGCGTGACGATCGGCCACCTCATGGAGTGGGCCCGGCTCGCCCTCCACGTCCGGACCGCGCTGATCCGCGAGGGAGTCGAGCCGCCGGCCTGGCTGCTCGACGACGCCCGATCCCTCTTCGACCGCGCCGTCGAGGACGGGTGGCAGCAGGCCGACGCCGAGCGCGACCAGACCGACGGGTTCGTCTACACGACCGACTTCGACGCGAAGCCCGTCGTCGCCGACCGCCTCCACTGGGTGGTCACCGAGGCGATCGCCACCGCCTGGACCCTCGCGCTGCTCGCCGACGACGAGGAGCAGGCACAGGCATACCGGCAGTGGTTCGACCGGTGGGTCGAGCATGCCCGCGAGTACTTCGTCGACGAGGCGCACGGATCCTGGCGGCACGAGCTGGACCCGCAGAACCGTCCGTCCAGCCACGTCTGGGAGGGCAAGCCGGACGTCTACCACGCCTACCAGGCGATGCTCCTGCCGCGGCTCGGCGAGGTCTCGTCCTTCGTCGACGGGGCCGTCCGGCTGGCGCCCTGAGACACGCCTTTCGATTTCCGGAGGCCCTCCGGCACCGTGTAGTCTCGCCGTCGCGATACAGGCACCACCGGCCCCTATAGCTCAGTCGGTAGAGCGTCTCCATGGTAAGGAGAAGGTCAACGGTTCGATTCCGTTTGGGGGCTCTGCATCACGCATGGCGGGGTAGCTCAGCTGGTTAGAGCGCACGACTCATAATCGTGAGGTCGCGGGATCGAGCCCCGCTCCCGCTACTCGATTAGGGGTATGCCGGAATGTCGGCCTACCCTTGTGCGTTGACTTTGCGCGCCTGACGCGCTCAACCCCGTACCCGAGAGCAGGTTGTCACCCGTGGCCAGCAAGTCTGTCGACGTCCGCCCCAAGATCACCATGGCGTGCGCGGAGTGCAAGCACCGCAACTACATCACCAAGAAGAACCGTCGCAACGACCCCGACCGCCTGGGTCTGACGAAGTTCTGCCCCAACTGCGGCAAGCACACGGAGCACCGCGAGACCCGCTGACCCCAGCCGATCTCCCGCGGCCACCAGGCTGCTCTCGTCGCACACCGACCGCTCCCGACACCCGGGGGCGGTCGTTTGCGTGTGCAACCACCGTGGGAGGATCCCCCGAATGAGTGACCGGCCGGAGGACCCGTTCGACGCGCCGGTGGCCGCCGAGAACCCGGCGGAAGAGGCCCGGGGCCTGCGCGACCTGCTGGGTCGACACGCGGTCGACACCCGGCCGCTGCGGATCCCCGAGTACCGGCGCATCCTCATCGGCCAGGGCACCTCGTTCATCGGCTCGATGCTCACCCAGGTCGCCGTCCCGGTGCAGATCTGGGCGCTGACCGCGTCGCCGCTGTACGTCGGGTTCGTCGGACTGGCCGGCCTCGTCCCCATCGTGGTCTTCGGGCTCTACGGCGGCGCGATCGCCGACGCCGTCGACCGCCGCGTCCTCTACCTGTGGTCGTCGATCGGCGGCTGGGTCGTGACCCTGGCACTGCTGGTCCAGACCCTGCTCGACCTGCAGAACATCTGGCTGATCCTCGCGCTGGTCTTCGTCCAGTCCGGGATGTTCGCGGTGGCGTCCTCGGCCCGCGGCGCGATCATCCCGCGCATCGTCCCGACCGAGCTGGTTCCGGCGGCCAACACGCTCAACTTCACCGTCGGCAACGTCGGCCAGGTGGTCGGACCGCTGCTCGCGGGACTGCTGCTCGTCCTGCCCAACGGGTTCGCCCTCGCGTACGCCGCCGACGCGCTGCTCTTCACTGCAGCGCTGTACTCGGTGCTGAAGCTGCCCGCCATCCCGCCGCAGGGCGAGGTCCAGCGGCCGGACTGGCGGGCGGTCGCGGACGGGCTTCGGTTCATCGCGGTGCGCCCCGTGCTCGTCATGAGCTTCGCCGTCGACATCGCCGCCATGGTTCTCGCCATGCCACGGTCGCTCTTCCCCGCGGTCGCGGACGCCCGGTTCGGCGGGCAGGTCGGGCCGCTCTACGCCGCGATCGCCATCGGCGCGGTCATCGCCGGTCTCTCCAGCGGGTGGATCGGTCGGGTCCGGCGCCAGGGTCGGGCGCTCACCCTCGCGATCGTCGGGTGGGGCGCCGCCGTCGCGGTGTCCGGGCTGGTCGGGCAGCTGTGGCTCGTCGTCGCCCTGCTCGCCCTGGCCGGCGCGTTCGACCTGGTCAGCGCGGTCTACCGGCAGACCATCCTCCAGACCTACGCCCCCGACGAGATGCGCGGCCGGATGCAGGGCGTGTTCATCGCCGTGGTCGCGGGTGGCCCCCGCCTCGGCGACGTACGGGCCGGCGCCACTGCGGCCGTCACCAACCCCACCTTCTCGTGGGTCGCCGGCGGCGTCGCCTGCATGGCCGTCGTCATCGTCGCGGGCCTCATGGTCCGCCCGTTCTGGCGCTACGACACCGCACGCGACCTGCCCTCCACTGCGCACTAGGCCACCCCACTAGGGTCATTCGTATGCCGGTCAACGAGGACTTCGTCGGGCGTGAGTACCCGCCCACCCAGCCGTATGCGGTCGGTTCCGCCAAGATCCGGGAGTTCGCCGAGGCGGTCGGCTCGACCGACCCCGTGCACGTCGACCGGGCCGTGGCCCAGGCGCGTGGGTACCGCGACGTCATCGCGCCGCCGACGTTCGCGGTTCTCATCTCGATGCAGTGCGACGGCCAGCTGGTTCGCGACCCCGAGGCCGGGATCGACTACAGCCGGGTCGTCCACGGCGAGCAGAAGTTCGTCCACCACCGGCCGCTGACCGCCGGTGACGACGTCGTCGGGGTGCTCCACGTCGACGCCGTCCGCGCCGCCGGCGGCCACGCCATGGTCACCACGCGCACCGAGCTCAGCGTCGAGGGCGAGCCGGTCTGCACCGCTGTGTCCACCCTGGTGATCCGAGGAGGCGAGTGATGGGCGAGATTCTCAGCCTGGCCGACGTGGAGGCCGGCCAGAGCATCCCGGGTCGGACCGTACACATCGAGCGGGCCACGCTGGTGCAGTACGCGGGAGCGTCGTTGGACCGCAACCCGATCCACTGGGACGAACGGTTCGCCAAGAAGGTCGGCCTGCCCGACGTGATCGCCCACGGGATGTTCACCATGGGGTCGGCGGTGACCGTCGTCTCCGAGTGGGTGGGGGACGCCGGACGCGTCGTGGAGTACTCGGTGCGGTTCACCAAGCCGGTCGTCGTGCCCTACGAGGGCGGCGCCGACGTGGCGGTCGAGGGGGTCGTCAAGGCCGTCGACGCCGAGGCGAAGCGCGCCACCGTCGAGCTGACCGCCATCAGCAGTGGCGACAAGGTGCTCGGCCGCGCGCTCGCGGTCGTCCAGCTCGACTGACCGGCCGCGGACCCGCCCCGGATGCGTGAAGAGCACGGAGTCGACCTCGCGACGCTGACGACGATGCGGGTCGGCGGGCCGGCCGCCCGGCTGGTCCGGGTCGACACGACCGACGAGCTGGTCGACGCGGTCCACGAGGTCGACGACGCCGACTGGGGGCCCCCCCACGAAGTGGGGGAGCCGCTGCTCGTCCTCGGCGGCGGGTCCAACCTCGTGGTCGCCGACGAGGGCTTCCCCGGCACCGTGGTGCGGGTGGAGACGACCGGCATACAGGTGGAGTCCGACGACCGCTGCGGCGGCGCCAACGTCCGCGTTGCGGCCGGCGAGCCGTGGGACGACGTGGTCGCCCACGCTGTCGACCAGGGGTGGGCGGGGATCGAGGCGCTCTCGGGGATCCCCGGCTCGACCGGTGCGACGCCGATCCAGAACGTCGGCGCATACGGCCAGGAGGTCGCGGAGACGGTCGCCCAGGTACGCGTCTGGGACCGGCGCGCCGGCGAGGTGCGCACGCTCTTCGGGTCCGACTGCGGTTTCACCTACCGGGACTCGGGGTTCAAGCGCGACCCGACGCGGTTCGTGGTGCTCGACGTGCTCTTCCAGCTGCGGGTCGCCGACCTCTCCGAACCGGTCCGGTATGCGGATCTGGCCCGGTCGCTCGGGGTCGAGCTCGGCACCCGGGTTCCGCTCGCCGACGCCCGCGCGGCCGTCCTGGAGCAGCGGCGCCGGCGCGGGATGGTGCTGGACGCCGCCGACCACGACACGTGGAGCTGCGGCTCGTTCTTCACCAACCCGATCCTCTCGGCCGGGGACATGGAGGCGCTGGCCGACCGCGTCCGCCACCGGCTCGGCGACAGCGCTCCCGAGCTTCCGGTCTGGCCCGAACCCGACGGCCGCCGTAAGACCAGCGCCGCCTGGCTCATCGAGCGGGCGGGGTTCGAGAAGGGCTTCGGAACCCCCGGCCCAGCCGCCCTCTCCGACAAGCACACCCTGGCGGTGACCAACCGCGGGAGCGCCCGCACGGCCGACGTCCTCGCACTCGCGGGCGAGGTCCGAGCAGGCGTCGAGACGGCGTTCGGGATCCGGCTGGTCAACGAGCCGGTGCTCGTCGGCGTCAGCCTCTAGTCACCCCACGAAGTTCTCCCGGCAATGCTCTTCGCTTCGCTCCGAACCTTGCGAGGGCCCACGCTTCGCTCCGATCCTTCACGGGGACCCGTCTAGACCGACGGCTCAGCCGACGATCCCGACACTGAACGTCTTGGCGGGGAACGAGGTTCGGGTTCCGCTGATCTGCACGGCGGGCCGGGTGTAGTCCAGCGTCAGCTTCGCTGCGTTGCGTGGGTCGACCTTGAACACCAGCCATCCGGTGACCGGGTCGCCCTTGTCGACCTGGTCCGGCAGCAGCACGAACCCGGCCGTCTTGATCGCGTCGTCGACCATCGGGTCCGGGGTGTTGGGGAACTGGCTGCCGGTGTTGATGGCGAAGTCCTGCTTGCGGATCGGGATCGTGTAGTCCTTGGACGGCGTCCAGGTCAGCTCCAGCGCGACGAGCTCGTACGCCTGGGCCGACGCCTTGTAGCCGGCCGGCCAGGGCAGGGCCCGGGCGAGGCGCTTGACCGTGATCGAGTCCTTGAGGTCCGGGTCCGAGATGGTCTGGTTCACGTCGTTGAACGTCGTCGGGAAGGCTGTCGGCACGTCGGCGGCGGTGGCGCTCGCGGACGTCGGGGCCGGCGCGGTCGTGCTGCTCGAGGTGGTCCCGGGAGCGGTCACGGCGTCGACGGCGGCCACCGTCCCACTCGGCGACGGGGTGTCGGCGCCGCCGCTGCCAGAAGCGCAGCCGGCCAGGAGGATGACGGCTGCGGGCACGACGGCCAAGGCAGTCTTCATGGCGATCAGCGTGCCTTGCGCGTCGGGCGGTCGCCAAATCGACGTCGACCGGAACGTCGGTCTGGTCAGCCCGCCAGCCAGGCGTCGACGTCGGCCGATGCGGACTTCCGGACGGCAGCCGGTGCCCGGCTGCCCTCGATGCTCTGCCGGGCGAGAGCCGCCAGCTCGACGTCGCTGAAACCGAGCTCGTCGCGGGCCAGCACGTACTGCGCGGCGAGCCGGGTGCCGAACAGGAGGGGGTCATCGGCCCCGAGCGCGACGGGGATCCCGGCGTCGACGATGGCCCGGAGCGGGACCTGCGCCGGGTCGGCGTAGACCCCCAGCGCGACGTTGCTGCCCGGGCAGACCTCGAGGGTCACCCCCGACTCGGCCACCCGGTCCAGCGCGGCCGGGTCCTCGCTCGCCCGCACCCCGTGGCCGACCCGGTCCGGCCGGAACACGGTGAGCGTGTCGACCACCGACGCCGGCCCGAGCAGCTCGCCGCCGTGGGGGACCAGCGCGAGTCCGCCGTGCCGGGCGATCTCGAACGCCGGCGCGAAGTCCGGCAACGACCCTCGGCGTTCGTCGTTCGACAGGCCGAACCCCACCACGGTGCCCGGGCCGTCACCGGCATATCGTACGGCGAGGCGCGCGAGGGTGCGGGCGTCGAGGGGGTGCCGGATCCGGCTGGCCGCGACAACGACACCGACCCCCGTCCCGGTCGCCCGGGTGGCCTGCGCCGCCTCGTCGAGGATGATCTCGAGGGCGGGGGTGATGCCACCGACGTGCGGGGCGTACGACGACGGCTCGACCTGCAGCTCGAGCCACCGCGAGCCCTCGGTGGCGTCGTCCTCGGCCGCCTCACGCACGATCCGGCGCAGGTCGGCCTCCCCGCGGACGCAGGACCGGGCCAGGTCGTAGAGCCGCTGGAACCGGAACCAGCCGCGCTCGTCCGTGGCGTGCAGCCGCGGCGGCCACTCGTCGGTGAACGCCTCGGGCAGGGGTATGCCGCGCTCCTGCGCCAGGTCGAAAAGCGTGCCGATCCGCATCGACCCGGTGAAGTGCAGGTGCAGGTGCGCCTTGGGGAGCGCCGCGACGTCGCGGCGCGGAGGGTCGGGCTCGCTCACTCGTCGGTCGGCGCGAGCGAGTCCAGCTCGTTCGTCGGGTCCTCGTTCTCGATCCGGTATGCGGTCGCCTCGGTCAGCCCCTCATCGTCCCCGTCATCGTCGGTCCCGAAACTGGACGCGTAGTCGCCGGGCTCGTCGGTGGCGATGTGCATGGCCGACTCCTCGGGGGAGGCGACCCCGCCGTCGAAGCCCACGTCCTCGGCCACTTCGTCCTTCTCCCGGTCCTCCCCGAACCCTTCGTCGGGCGCGACGAGCCGGCCGACCTGACGGCCGCCGTCCCCGACGAAGTCGTCGTCCGCCGGGATGGCGTCGGGGTCGTCACCGCCGAGCATGTCGGTGTCGTCGTCCAGGCCGCTTTCGTTGTCGGGCGCGCCGTAGGCCGAGTCCGGGTCGGGGATCTCCTGCTTGATCCGCTGCTCGATGGTCTCCTCCTGGGACTCCTCCCAGGCGGTGACGCCCCAGGCCATCGACCCCCGCGGCCGGTCCGGCGGGTCGTAGCCGCCGTCGAGCGTGTCCTCGTGTCCCGGCTCGTCGTACTTGTCGTCCAGGGTGTCGTCCGGCTGGAGCTGGTCGTCGCTCATACCGGCCACTCTGCCACCCGTGCCGAATGGGGTCGCGAGGAGGCGGTGGCCTGGTCCTGCGGGACTGGAACGAGTCCGGTTTGTCCGGTGGTTTCAGCCGAAACGGCGGTTCGTTCCCGTCCAGTTGTCCGCGGCGACGCGGAAGGGTCAGACGCCGACGGCCAGCTTCTCCGCAGCGGCCAGCGCCACGCAGGTGCCGACGCCGGCCATCGCCGTCTCCACCTGCTCCAGCGACGGGAACGTCGGCGCCAGCCGGATGTTCCGGTCGCGCGGGTCCTGGCCGTAGGGGAACGACGCCCCGGCCGGGGTGAGGGCGATGCCGGCCTCCTTGGCCAGCTGGACCACCCGCGAGGCGGTGCCGTCGAGGACGTCCAGGTTGACGAAGTACCCGCCGGTGGGTCGGGTCCACTCGGCCACCCCGAGACCCTCCAGCGCCGAGGTCAGGGCGACGTCCACCGCGGCGAACTTGGGCGCGATGATCTCGCGGTGCCGGCGCATGTGGTCGCGCACGCCGTCCGCCGAGCCGAAGAACTCGACGTGCCGCAGGTGGTTCACCTTGTCCGGGCCGATCGCCGCCATGGCGAGGTGCTTGAGGTACCACGTCCTGTTCTCCGTGGACGCCGCGAACACCGAGACCCCGGCGCCCGCATACGTGATCTTCGAGGTGGACGCGAACATCAGCGGCCGGTTCGGGTTCCCCGAGGCGGCGGACAGGGTGAGGATGTCCGCGCTCTTGGCCTCCTCCTCGGTGAGGTGGTGGAAGGCGTAGGCGTTGTCCCAAAAGATCCGGAAGTCCGGCGCTGCCGTGGGCATCGATGCGAGCGCGGCGGCGACCTCCTGCGAGCAGACGGCGCCCGACGGGTTCGCGTAGGTCGGGACGACCCACATGCCCTTGACGCTCGGGTCGTCGCGAACCAGCGCCTCGACCGCGGGGACGTCCGGGCCGTCGGCGTGCATCGGCACGGTCACCATCTCGATGCCGAAGTCGGCGAGCATCGAGAAGTGCCGGTCGTACCCCGGGACGGGGCAGACGAAGGTGACCTTCTCGTCCTGCGACCACCCCTGGGTGGACTCGGGAGCCCCGAAGAGGAGCAGGTAGGCGAGGACGTCCCACATCAGCGTGAGGCTGGAGTTCCCGCCGCAGACCACCTGCTGGGGCTCCACCCCGAGCAGCTCGGCGAAGATCTCCCGCAGTTCGGCCAGCCCGTCGAGCCCGCCGTAGTTGCGCACGTCCGCCCCGGCCCGGTCCCGGGTCGTCGTCGGGAGCTCGAGCAGGCGGTCGGCGAGGTCGAGCTGGGCGCTGGACGGCTTGCCGCGCGTCAGGTCGAGCGCGAGGCCCCGGGCCTTGAGCGCGGCATACTCCGCCCGTCTCTCGTCCAGGAACGCGGTGAGGTCGGTCTCGCTCAGGTCGGCCAGCGGGGTCCGGGTGATGGCGGGCGGGATGCTCACGGTGATCATCCTTCCACCGCTCAGCCCCCGCTCCGGGCCGAGGTCGAGGCCTCTCACGGGTTCGCGAGCACGTGGCGCGGTCCCGTATGCTGTCCGTTCGGTGGTGGCCTGCCGCCCTGCTCCGGCATGCCCGTGAAACGGTATGCGTCGGGGTGGGTCAGGTCGGCCGCCCGTGGACCCGCCCAGCCTGGGTCCACGTAGGGCAGTGGCTCAATTGGTAGAGCACCGGTCTCCAAAACCGGCGGTTGGGGGTTCGAGTCCCTCCTGCCCTGCGATGCAGGCACAGATCACCACCAGAGGGAGAGGAGGAGCGAATGACCGAAGCACGCGCGGGCAACCGTGGGTCCGGCCGCGCCGCCCAGCGGCGACCCCGTCAGGGCAACCCGGTCAGCCGGCTGTTCCAGTCCCTCGGCCTCTTCATCAGCCAGATCATCGACGAGCTGCGCAAGGTGGTGCGGCCGACCGGTTCGGAGCTGCTCAACTACACGATCGTCGTCATCGTCTTCGTCCTGGTCATCATGGCGATCGTCGCGGGCCTCGACTTCGTCTTCCACCGGCTGATGCTGCTCCTCCTCGCGGGCTGAGCCGCGCAGCGAGACGGCCCGAACCACCGATTCTTCAGACAGGAAGCAGGCAGCAGCGTGTCCGACAACGACACCCAGCTCGACACCCCCACCCAGTCCGAGCCCTACCAGGACTTCGGCGCGCTCGACGCGGCCGAGACGGTGCACACCGTCGACAGCGACGCCGCCCAGGACATCGCGGACTACAACGCAGAGAATGACGAGTTCGCAGACGTCGAGCCCTCGGACCTGGACCCGGGCGATTCCTTGGCGGAGGGGAGCCCCACGGATGAGGCGCCAGCCGATCCCGTGGAGGAGTACAAGCGGCAGCTGCGGCTCAAGGACGGCGACTGGTACGTCGTGCACTCGTACGCGGGCTACGAGAAGCGGGTCAAGACCAACCTCGAGACGCGGATCCAGTCCCTCAACATGGAGGACTTCATCTTCGAGATCGAGGTGCCGATGGAAGAGGTCACCGAGATCAAGAACGGGCAGAAGAAGCTCGTCTCCCGCGTCCGCATGCCCGGCTACGTCCTGGTCCGGATGGACCTCACCGACGAGAGCTGGGGCGCCGTGCGGCACACCCCGGGTGTGACCGGCTTCGTCGGCAACGCGCACCAGCCGGTTCCGCTGAGCCTCGACGAGGTCTTCACCATGCTCGCCCCCGACCTGGAGACCCCGGCCTCCGCCGGTGGCTCCGGGACCTCGGGCGGCGGCGGCAAGGCCAAGGAGACCCAGGTCGTCGACTTCCAGGTCGGCGAGTCCGTCACCGTCATGGAGGGCCCGTTCGAGACCCTCCCCGCGACGATCTCGGAGATCAACCCCGACACCCAGAAGCTCAAGGTTCTGGTCTCGATCTTCGGCCGGGAGACCCCGGTCGAGCTGTCCTTCTCGCAGGTCGCCAAGATCTGACCGAGGGACGTCCCCCGCACGGCACTCCGGGCGGGAACTGCAACCGGGTCATCGCCCACGGCGTAGGCCCACTAACGAAAGCGACACCACAGCATGCCTCCCAAGAAGAAGCGGATCTCCGGCTTCATCAAGCTGCAGATCAACGCCGGTGCGGCCACGCCCGCGCCGCCGGTCGGTCCGGCCCTCGGCCAGCACGGCGTCAACATCATGGAGTTCGTCAAGGCGTACAACGCTGCGACGGAGTCCCAGCGCGGCAACGTCATCCCGGTCGAGATCACCGTCTACGAGGACCGGTCGTTCACGTTCGTCACGAAGACGCCGCCGGCCGCCGAGCTGATCAAGAAGGCCGCAGGCGTCCCCAAGGGCTCCGGCGAGCCGCACAAGACCAAGGTCGCGACCCTGTCGCCCGACCAGGTCCGCGCCATCGCGGAGCAGAAGATGGAGGACCTCAACGCCAACGACGTCGAGGCCGCCGCCAAGATCATCGCCGGCACCGCCCGGTCGATGGGCATCAACACCCCCGGCTACTGACGCCCTCGGGGGCACGGCCCCCGAGCACCCCCGAAGACCCGCCGGGAAACTCCCGGCGTAGTGGCAGGACCAGCGCTGGTCCGCGAACCACGACT
The DNA here is from genome assembly GCF_036559105.1 of Lapillicoccus sp. Taxonomy (GTDB): domain Bacteria; phylum Actinomycetota; class Actinomycetes; order Actinomycetales; family Dermatophilaceae; genus Lapillicoccus. Next base: position 92,491 of record NZ_DATBTV010000015.1, read on the forward strand.
CCCTGAAGCAACGAAGGAGCAGAACATGAAGCGCAGCAAGGCATACCGCGCCGCGACCGACAAGATCGAGGACGGCAAGGTCTACAGCCCGCTCGAGGCCATCCGCCTCGCGAAGGACACCAGCACCACCAGGTACGACTCGACGGTCGAGGTCGCGATGCGTCTCGGCGTCGACCCGCGCAAGGCGGACCAGATGGTGCGTGGCACCGTCAACCTCCCGCACGGCACCGGCAAGACCGCCCGCGTGCTGGTCTTCGCCAACGGCGACAAGGCCGAGGCGGCGCGTGAGGCCGGAGCCGACTTCGTCGGTTCCGACGACATGCTCGAGAAGGTGCAGGGTGGCTGGCTCGACTTCGACGCCGTCGTCGCGACGCCGGACATGATGGGCAAGGTCGGCCGGCTGGGCAAGGTCCTCGGCCCTCGTGGCCTGATGCCGAACCCGAAGACCGGCACCGTGACCATGGACGTCGCCAAGGCCGTGACCGACATCAAGGGCGGCAAGATCGAGTTCCGCGTCGACAAGCACGCGAACCTCCACTTCATCATCGGCAAGGCGTCGTTCGACGTGACGTCGCTCGTGGAGAACTACGCGGCGGCGCTGGAGGAGATCCTCCGGCTCAAGCCGTCGTCCTCCAAGGGCCACTACATCGAGAAGGCGACCCTGACCACGACGATGGGCCCGGGTATCCCGCTGGACTTCCGGCGTACCCGCAACCTCCTCGCCGAGGACAACGCGGAGTCCGTGAACGCCTGACGGTGCCCGACGAAGGGCCCGGAGCCGACCGGCTCCGGGCCCTTCGCCGTCCCAGGGTGACGTGGTCAGCCGCATACCGAGAACTGGTCAAAACCCGACACTCTCAACGCGCGCACAGCCGTTACCCAGGGCTACGGTCGAGCGATGAGCCGCCTCCGCCGTCGCGTCGTCCTGGGCCTCAGCGCCGTCACCGTCCTCACCGTCGCCACCGCCACGCCGGCCCTCGCCGACAAGGGCTGGCACGGTAGACCACCGAGCGACCTGCCCAAGGCGCCGCTCATGGTGGGCTCGGGCGGGGCGGTCTCCTCGGTCGACCGCGACGCCAGCCAGGTCGGCATCGACGTGCTGGCCAGGGGCGGCAACGCCGCCGACGCGGCCGTGGCCACAGCGGCGGCTCTCGGGGTCACCGAGCCCTACAGCGCCGGCATCGGCGGCGGCGGCTTCCTCGTCTACTACGACGCGAAGACCAAGAAGGTCACCACGCTGGACGGCCGAGAGACCGCCCCCAAGTCGTTCACCCCGGCGGTGTTCCAGGACTCGGCCGGCAAGGCCCTCGACTTCAACACGGTGGTCACCTCAGGTTTGTCCGTCGGAACTCCCGGCACGCCGGCCCTGTGGGACAAGGCCGCCCGCAATCTCGGCACCATGCGCCTCTCGCAGCTGCTCCTACCCGCTGCGGCGCTGGCCTACAAGGGGTTCACGGTCGACCAGACCTTCTACGACCAGACGGCGGCCAACGCCACCCGCTTCGCCAAGTTCCCCGCGACCAAGCAGGTCTTCCTGCCCGGCGGCAACCCGCCGGCCGTCGGTTCGACCTTCCGCAACCCGGAACTGGCCCGGTCCTACCTCGAGCTCGCCGCCTTCGGCACCGACTGGCTCTACCGGGGCCGGATGGGTGACGCGATCGTCGCGCAGGCGCAGAACCCGACGACCGCACCGGGGGTCAGCGTCCTCAAGGGGCAGCTGACCAAGGCGGATCTGCGGGCCTATGAGGCGCTCACCAAGGCCCCGATCACTTCGCAGTACAAGGGATTCGACGTCTACGGTATGCCGGTGCCGAGCTCCGGCGGCATCGCCGTCGCCGAGATTCTCAACCTCATCGAGGCGTACGAGGCCAGGACCGGCACCAGGCTCTCCAGCCTGGACAACGCCAACTATCTGCACTGGTTCTCGGAGGCCTCCGCGACGGCCTTCGCCGACCGGAACCGCTACGTCGGCGACCAGACCGTCGTCCCGGTCAAGGAGCTGACGAGCGACGCGTTCGCCGCCGAGCGGGCCTGCCTCTTCAGTACCGCGACCGCGCAACCGCGGCCGATACCGTTCGGCAGCCCGGACGGCTCGTACACCTCGTGCCCCACGTCCGGCAGTCGGCAGGGCGAGCCCTACGAGGGCGAGTCGACGACCCACCTCGTCACCGCCGACAAGTGGGGCAACGTGGCCTCCTACACCCTGACCATCGAGCAGACCGGCGGCTCCGCCATCACCGTGCCGGGCTACGGCTTCCTGCTCAACAACGAGCTGACCGACTTCAACTTCACGCCGCTCACTCCTGGGGTGCCGGACCCCAACCTGCCGGGCTCGGGCAAGCGCCCGCGTTCCTCGATGAGCCCGACCATCCTGCTCAAGGACGGCAAGCCGTACCTCACCGTCGGCTCCCCGGGTGGCGCGACGATCATCACCTCGGTCAGCCAGACCATCCTCGGCTACCTCGACCGCAACCTGTCCCTCGTGGACGCCATCGCCGCCGCGCGACTCTCCTCCCGGAACGGGGCCGAGGGTGCGGAACCACCGATCCTGACCGGTCCTGACGGCGACGCACTCCGGGCCCTCGGTCACAACCTCGTGTCCGCCGGTACGCCCAACGAGATCGGGGCGGTCACCGCGATCCACCCGCTCGGTGGCAACCGGTTCGAGGCAGCCGCGGAGACGACGCGGCGTGGCGGAGGCTCGGCGATGGTGGTGCGACCCTCGCCGTGACCCGCCAGCCGGGGTGACGGTGTCGCGAGAGCAGGGTCGCGGTACCGTTCCCCGGTGCCCGACCGCGCGCTGATCGGCGTCGCCCTGGCGCTCACCCTCCTCGCGGCCGGTGCGTGCACGACCGCGACGACCGCCTCGGCACCGACCTCCGCACCGGCCTCGCCCTCGGCCACGAGCACCGGTCCGGTCGACCCGGCCGTCCTCGGTGGCCGGGTCCACGCCGCCATGGTCAAGGCCGGCAGCGGTACGGGGACGGTGACGATGACCGGCAGCCAACCGGTGACGGCGTCCCTGAAGTTCGCCTACCCGAACGGCCAGAACCAGGTGTCGCAGGCGACGTTCGCCATGGTCGGCTCCCAGATCGACGCCGTCTACGCCGACAACGGGACCTTCGTCAAGGGACTCCCGCCCGCACTCGCGACCGGGAAGACCTGGGCGCGCGTCGAGCCGAACGAGACCGATGTCGTCAGCCGCGCCGTTCGCGAGATCGGCGGTGCGGCCAGCGACCCGAGGGCTGCCCTCTCAGCGTTCCCGGGTGGCCAGGCGGCCGTCGTCGAGCGGCAGGGCGGAACCACGCGGTATGCGGTCACGGCCGCGAGCGGGCAGGCCGCCGGACCCGTCCCACTGGACCTGTCGGTCGACGACCAGGACCGGCCGACCCGGATGACCGTGACCCTCGCCGGGCAGACGGTCACCGTCGTCTACCGCGACTGGGGAGCCCCGGTCAAGGTGACCGTCCCGAGCGCCGACGAGGTCGGAGCGCTCTCGCTGCCGACGGGCTGACGCGCCGTTTTGACCCCGGCGCCGTCCGGCCCGTACTCTGGACGACGACCACTGACCGCCGGTCGTCTGCCGCCCTGGTCCCCAGGGAGACAGACCGAAGGTCCGCACCGAGTGCGGGCGACCTGCGCAGGCCACGAACCGACTCGCATACCCGGACTCGATCCGGATGCGGCTCCGCCCCGTGCGCCTCGCGCCGGGGCCTTCTCGTGAGGGCCTTCGAACCCGCCGCGCGGTCACCCCCCGCAACGCAGAAGGAGGCCCCATGGCCACCGCCGAGAAGCAGGCGGCGATCGCCGAGCTCGCGGACAGCTTCCGCGGTTCGAACGCGGCGGTGCTCACCGAGTACCGCGGCCTGACCGTCAAGCAGCTGTCCGAGCTGCGCGGCACGCTGCGCGGCCACGCCACCTACGCCGTGGTGAAGAACACCCTCACCCAGCTCGCGGCCCAGGAGGCCGGGGTCACCGCGTTCGACGGCCAGCTCGTCGGGCCGACGGCCATCGCCTTCGTCACCGGCGACCCCGTCGAGGCGGCGAAGGGCCTGCGCGACTTCGCCAAGGCCCACCCGCTGCTCGTCATCAAGGGCGGCGTCCTCGACGGCAAGGCCATGTCGGCCGCCGAGATCACCAAGCTCGCGGACCTCGAGTCCCGTGAGGTCCTGCTCGCCAAGCTCGCCGGCGCCATGAACGCGTCGCTGACCAAGGCGGTCTACCTCTTCGCCGCACCGCTGACCCAGAGCGCCCGACTCATCGAGGCGCTCCGGGCCAAGGTCGAGGCCGAGGGCGGCCCGCAGGACGCGACGCCGCAGGACGCCGCAACTCCACAGGACGCGACGCCGCAGGACGTCGTCACCCCGCAGGACGCTGTCGACGACAGCACCCCCCAGGACGCGGCGGCTCCAGCCGACGAATCCACCCCCCAGGACGTCGCCACGAGTGGCGACACCGCCTGAGCCGTCACGGCTCAGCTCATCCACCACGCCACTCAGGCAAGAACAGGAAGGAACGCCACCATGGCGAAGCTCAGCACCGACGAGCTCCTTGACGCCTTCAAGGAGATGACCCTCATCGAGCTCTCCGAGTTCGTGAAGCAGTTCGAGGACACCTTCGGGGTCACCGCGGCGGCTCCGGTCGCCGTTGCCGCCCCGGGCGCGGCCGCAGGCGGCGGCGAGGCCGCTGCCGTCGAGGAGCAGGACGAGTTCGACGTCGTCCTCGAGGCGGCCGGCGACAAGAAGATCCAGGTCATCAAGGAGGTCCGCGCGCTCACCAGCCTCGGCCTCAAGGAGGCCAAGGACCTCGTCGACGGCGCTCCCAAGCCGGTCCTCGAGAAGGTCGACAAGGCCGCCGCCGAGAAGGCCAAGGACCAGCTCGAGGCTGCGGGCGCGACCGTCACCCTCAAGTGACCCCGCGCGCGTAAGCGCACACTCCGGACGGGCTCGACCGCACACGCGGTCGGGCCCGTCCTGTTGTCGTGGATCCGGCTCGACTGCCAGTCGAGGTCCTCGACTGGTGCTCCAGGGGCAGCCCAGGGCCTTGGCTGCCAGTCGAGCGCGGCGGGTGTGTGTCTAGAGTCGGCCGGATGTACGAGCCGACCCCGCCCCACGACGAGGGCCTCCTCGACGTCGGCGACGGGCAGCGGCTCCACGTCGAGGTGCGCGGAAACCCCGACGGCGTGCCCGCCGTCGTCCTCCACGGCGGCCCGGGCTCGGGCGCCAGCGCCTGGTGGGCGGGGTTCTTCGACCCGGAGCGCTACCGCGTCGTCCTGCTCGACCAGCGCGGCGCCGGCCGGAGCACTCCGTCGACGCAGGAGCCCGCCACCGACCTGTCGGTGAACACGACGACCCATCTCGTGGCCGACCTGGAGCGGCTGCGTGACCACCTCGGGGTCGACCGGTGGCTCCTCCTCGGTGGCTCCTGGGGGGCGACCCTCGGCCTGACGTATGCGGTGACCCACCCCGAGCGGGTCCGGGCGGTGGTCCTCGGGGCGGTCACACTCACCCGCACGGTCGACGTGGAGTGGCTGACGCGAGGCGTGGGCCGGTACTTCCCGGAGGCCCACCAGCGCTTCCTTGCCGCCCTGCCCGAGCCGGACCGCGACGACAACCTCGCCGCCGCATACGCGCGGCTGCTGGCGTCGCCGGACCCGCAGGTGCGGTTCGACGCCGCGGTCGCCTGGTGCGAGTGGGAGGAGGCCATCGCGAGCCTCGAGTCGGCCGCCGTGCCCGGGGTCTGGAGCAGCCCGAGGTATGCGGACCCCAACTTCCGGTACGGCTTCGCCCGGACCGTGACCCACTACTTCGGGAACGCCGCCTTCCAGCCCGACGACGCCATCCTCAGCCGGCTGTACCTCCTCGCCAGCGTCCCCGCCGTGCTGTGCCACGGGCGGCTCGACCTGGCCGGCCCGGCGGACGTGGCGTGGGACCTTGCGGGTCGCTGGCCGGGCGCGGAGCTGCACATCGTCGACGGTGTCGGGCACCTGGGCTCTGACCGGATGAACGCCCTGATGGTGGCCGCGACCGACCGCTTCGCGGCGCTGTGACCTGCGAAGACACACCGAACTGCGCCGCCCTGCTTGACGCGCGAGCGGCAAGGGTCCATAGTCGTGCCGTTCTCGACAGGTCCGTCCTGCCTGGAGCGCAGCCCCGATCTTCACGGTGACCGGGCGGGCGTCCGCGGACGGGGACTTGACTCGACTGGACAAGCATGCCCTGTGTGAGTATGCTGTCGCTTTGCGCTGCCTCTGCCCGCAACCTTCGTCCACTCAAGCGCTTCGTGGTGTCCCGATCCGGTCCCCTACCGGCTGTCCGGGGCGAGCCCTCACGGTGAGATCCGTGAATCCACCACGATGCCGTTTCGAGCCCGGTGCGCAAGGCCACGGGAGCAGGTCGCGCTGACAACTCAAGTTCAGTAAGGCCCGTGGAAGGACCCTCCTTGGCTGCCTCGCGCACCGCGTCCCAGAATGTGTCCACCGCACGGACGGCCTCAGGCCGTCTGTCGTTCGCCCAGATTCGCGAACCCCTGGAGGTTCCAGACCTCCTGGCTCTCCAGACGGAGAGCTTCGACTGGTTGCTCGGCAACGAGCGCTGGCAGGCCCGAGTGGCCCTCGCCAAGGAGGCGGGCCGCACCGACGTGCCCGACCGCTCCGGCCTCGAGGAGATCTTCGAGGAAATCTCCCCGATCGAGGACTTCTCCGGCTCCATGTCGCTCTCGTTCCGCGACCACCGCTTCGAGGAGACTCGCAAGACGATCGAGTCCTGCAAGGAGCGTGACCAGACCTACGACGCGCCCCTCTTCGTGACCGCCGAGTTCATGAACACGAACACCGGCGAGATCAAGAGCCAGACCGTGTTCATGGGCGACTTCCCGCTCATGACCGAGCGCGGCACCTTCATCATCAACGGCACCGAGCGGGTCGTCGTCTCGCAGCTCGTCCGCAGCCCGGGCGTCTACTTCGAGCGGACCGCCGACAAGACCTCGGACAAGGACATCTACACCACCAAGGTCATCCCCAGCCGGGGTGCCTGGCTGGAGTTCGAGATCGACAAGCGCGACATGGTCGGCGTCCGCGTCGACCGCAAGCGCAAGCAGTCCGTGACGGTGCTGCTCAAGGCGCTGGGCTGGACCGAGGCGCAGATCCTCGAGGAGTTCGGCGACTACGAGTCGATGCGGCTCACCCTGGAGAAGGACCACACCCAGGGTCAGGACGACGCGCTCCTCGACATCTACCGCAAGCTGCGTCCGGGCGAGCCGCCGACCAAGGAGGCCGCGCAGACGCTGCTCGACAACCTCTACTTCAACGGCAAGCGCTACGACCTCGCGAAGGTCGGCCGCTACAAGCTGAACAAGAAGCTGGGGCTCGAGGCACCGCTGTCTTCGTCGACGCTGTCCATCGAGGACATCGTCGCGACGATCAAGTACCTCGTCGTGCTGCACGCCGGCGAGTCGTCGATGAAGGGCCGTCGCGACGGCCACGACATCGACCTGCGCGTCGAGGTCGACGACATCGACCACTTCGGCAACCGTCGCCTCCGTAGCGTCGGCGAGCTCATCCAGAACCAGGTCCGCACGGGCCTGTCCCGGATGGAGCGCGTCGTCCGCGAGCGGATGACGACCCAGGACGTCGAGGCGATCACGCCGCAGACCCTGATCAACATCCGCCCGGTCGTGGCGAGCATCCGCGAGTTCTTCGGGACGTCGCAGCTCAGCCAGTTCATGGACCAGAACAACCCGCTGTCGGGTCTGACGCACAAGCGGCGTCTCTCCGCGCTCGGCCCGGGTGGTCTGTCCCGTGACCGTGCCGGTATGGAGGTCCGCGACGTCCACTCGTCGCACTACGGCCGGATGTGCCCGATCGAGACCCCTGAGGGCCCGAACATCGGCCTCATCGGCTCGCTCGCGTCCTACGGGCGGATCAACGCGTTCGGCTTCGTCGAGACCCCCTACCGCAAGGTGACCAAGGGCAAGGTCAGCGACGAGGTCGACTACCTCACGGCCGACGAGGAGGACGAGCACGTCATCGCGCAGGCGAACGAGCCGCTCACCGCGGACAGCCACTTCGCCGAGGAGCGCGTCCTCGTCCGTACCAAGGGCGGCGAGGTCGAGTACATCCCGGGCGCCGACGTCGACTACATGGACGTCTCGCCGCGGCAGATGGTCTCGGCGGCCACCGCGCTCATCCCGTTCCTCGAGCACGACGACGCCAACCGTGCCCTGATGGGCTCGAACATGCAGCGTCAGGCGGTCCCGCTGGTCCGGTCCGAGGCCCCGCTCGTGGGCACCGGCATGGAGTTCCGCGCGGCGGTCGACTCCGGTGACGTCGTCATCGCGTCCAAGGCCGGTGTCGTCACCGAGGTGAGCGCCGACCTGGTCACCGTGGCCAACGACGACGGCACCAACCTCACCTACCGGATCGCCAAGTTCGACCGGTCCAACCAGGGCAACTGCTACAACCAGATCGTCCGCGTGGACGACGGTCAGCGGGTCGAGGTCGGGACGGTCATCGCGGACGGCCCGGCGACGGAGAACGGCGAGATGGCACTCGGCCGGAACCTCCTCGTGGCGTTCATGCCGTGGGAGGGCCACAACTACGAGGACGCCATCATCCTCAGCCAGCGTCTGGTGCAGGACGACGTCCTCTCCTCGATCCACATCGAGGAGCACGAGGTCGACGCCCGCGACACCAAGCTGGGCCCGGAGGAGATCACCCGGGACATCCCCAACGTCTCCGAGGAGGTCCTGGCGGACCTCGACGAGCGCGGGATCATCCGGATCGGTGCCGAGGTCCGCGACGGCGACCTGCTGGTCGGCAAGGTCACGCCCAAGGGCGAGACCGAGCTCACCCCCGAGGAGCGGCTGCTCCGCGCGATCTTCGGTGAGAAGGCGCGCGAGGTCCGCGACACGTCCCTGAAGGTCCCCCACGGCGAGACCGGCACGGTCATCGGCGTCAAGGTCTTCGACAAGGACGAGGGCGACGACCTGCCCCCGGGCGTGAACCAGCTGGTCCGCGTCTACGTCGCGAACAAGCGGAAGATCACCGACGGCGACAAGCTGGCCGGCCGCCACGGCAACAAGGGCGTCATCTCCAAGATCCTGCCCGTCGAGGACATGCCGTTCCTCGAGGACGGGACGCCCGTGGACGTCGTGCTCAACCCCCTCGGCGTGCCCGGCCGGATGAACGTCGGCCAGATCCTCGAGCTGCACCTCGGCTGGGCCGCCTCGCGCGGCTGGAAGGTCGTCGGGCAGCCCGACTGGGCCAAGCCGATCCCGCAGGACGCGTATGAGGCGTCCCCGGGCACCCGGGTCGCCAGCCCCGTCTTCGACGGCGCCGGCGAGAACGTCATCACCGGGCTGCTCGACTCGACCAACGAGACGCGCGACGGTGTGCGGCTCATCGACGGGTCCGGCAAGGCGCTGCTCTTCGACGGCCGCTCCGGCGAGCCGTTCCCGGAGGCGGTGTCGGTGGGCTACATGTACATCCTCAAGCTCCACCACCTCGTCGACGACAAGATCCACGCACGGTCGACCGGCCCCTACTCGATGATCACCCAGCAGCCGCTCGGCGGTAAGGCCCAGTTCGGTGGCCAGCGCTTCGGTGAGATGGAGGTCTGGGCCCTCGAGGCCTACGGCGCGGCCTACACGCTGCAGGAGCTGCTCACCATCAAGTCCGACGACGTCCCGGGCCGCGTGAAGGTCTACGAGGCGATCGTCAAGGGCGAGAACATCCCCGACTCCGGCATCCCCGAGTCCTTCAAGGTCCTCCTCAAGGAGATGCAGTCGCTGTGTCTCAACGTCGAGGTCCTGTCGACCGATGGCCAGACCATTGAGATGAAGGAAGCCGACGAGGACGTGTTCCGCGCGGCGGAGGAGCTCGGCATCGACCTGTCCCGGCGCGAGCCGAGCTCGGTCGAAGAGGTCTGACACCGGTGGGGTGTGCGTGCCGCAGCCGGCACGCATACCCGCACCACCACTGCTTGAAGACGACTCACCAGAGTTAACGAGAGAAGGAACCACGTGCTCGACGTCAACTTCTTTGACGAGCTGCGTATCGGCCTGGCCACCGCTGACGACATCCGCCAGTGGAGCCACGGCGAGGTGAAGAAGCCGGAGACCATCAACTACCGCACCCTCAAGCCCGAGAAGGAGGGTCTGTTCTGCGAGCGCATCTTCGGGCCCACCCGGGACTGGGAGTGCAACTGCGGCAAGTACAAGCGGGTCCGCTTCAAGGGCATCATCTGCGAGCGCTGCGGCGTCGAGGTGACCCGGGCCAAGGTGCGGCGTGAGCGGATGGGCCACATCGAGCTCGCCGCCCCCGTCACCCACATCTGGTACTTCAAGGGCGTCCCGAGCCGGCTCGGGTACCTCCTCGACCTGGCCCCGAAGGACCTCGAGAAGGTCATCTACTTCGCGGCCTACATGATCACGTCCGTCGACGTGGACCAGCGCCACCAGGACCTGCCCTCGCTGGAGGCGCAGATCCAGGTGGAGAAGAAGGAGATCGAGAACCGTCGCGACGCCGACATCGAGGCGCGCGCGAAGATCCTCGAGAAGGACCTCGCCGAGCTCGAGGCCGAGGGCGCCAAGTCCGACGCCAAGCGCAAGGTCCGCGAGTCGGCCGAGCGCGAGATGAACAACATCCGCAAGCGCGCCGACCAGCAGGTCGAGCGGCTCGAGCAGGTCTGGGACCGCTTCAAGAACCTCAAGGTCCAGGACCTCGAGGGCGATGAGGTGCTCTACCGCGAGATGCGTGACCGGTTCGGCCTCTACTTCGAGGGCGGCATGGGCGCGGCGGCGATCCAGAAGCGGCTGGAGACCTTCGACCTCGAGTCGGAGATCGCCGAGCTGCGCGAGATCATCGCGACCGGCCGCGGCCAGAAGAAGACCCGGGCCCTCAAGCGGCTCAAGGTCGTCACCGCGTTCACGACGACGACCAACAGCCCGACGGGCATGGTCCTCGACTGCGTCCCGGTCATCCCGCCGGACCTGCGCCCGATGGTGCAGCTCGACGGTGGCCGGTTCGCCACGTCCGACCTCAACGACCTCTACCGCCGCGTCATCAACCGGAACAACCGCCTGAAGCGGCTCCTGGACCTCGGCGCGCCGGAGATCATCGTCAACAACGAGAAGCGGATGCTCCAGGAGGCCGTCGACTCGCTGTTCGACAACGGTCGTCGTGGCCGTCCGGTGACCGGCCCGGGCAACCGGCCGCTCAAGTCGCTGTCCGACATGCTCAAGGGCAAGCAGGGCCGGTTCCGCCAGAACCTGCTCGGCAAGCGCGTCGACTACTCCGGCCGTTCGGTCATCGTCGTCGGCCCGCAGCTGAAGCTGCACCAGTGCGGCCTGCCCAAGCAGATGGCGCTCGAGCTGTTCAAGCCGTTCGTCATGAAGCGGCTCGTCGACCTCGACCACGCGCAGAACATCAAGTCCGCCAAGCGGATGGTCGAGCGCGCGCGTCCGGTCGTCTGGGACGTGCTCGAGGAGGTCATCACGGAGCACCCGGTCCTGTTGAACCGGGCGCCCACGTTGCACCGCCTGGGCATCCAGGCCTTCGAGCCGCAGCTGGTCGAGGGCAAGGCCATCCAGATCCACCCGCTCGTCTGCACGGCGTTCAACGCCGACTTCGACGGTGACCAGATGGCCGTCCACGTGCCGCTGTCCGCCGAGGCGCAGGCCGAGGCCCGCATCCTCATGCTGTCGAGCAACAACATCCTCAAGCCGGCCGACGGCCGCCCCGTGACCATGCCCACCCAGGACATGATCATCGGCCTGTTCCACCTCACCTCCGAGGTGGAGGACGGCCCGGGTGCCGGTCGCGTCTTCGGGACGCCGGCCGAGGCGCGGATGGCGTTCGACAAGCACGAGATCCTGCTCGGCTCCCGCGTTCGGGTCCGTCTCACGGACGTCGTGCCCCCGGTCGGCTACGAGCTGCCCGAGGGTGTCGAGGCGGGCGAGCACGGCATCGTCCCGCAGCTCATCCTCGAGACGACGCTGGGCCGCGTGCTCTTCAACGAGGCCCTCCCGGTGAACTACGCGTTCGTCGAGGAGGTCGTCGACAAGAAGCGGCTCTCGTCGATCGTCAACGACCTGGCGGAGCGCTACACCAAGGTGCAGGTCGCGGCGTCGCTGGACGCTCTCAAGGACGCCGGCTTCTACTGGGCCACCCGGTCCGGTGCGACCGTCGCCATCTCCGACGTGGTCACGCCGCCGCGCAAGAAGGAGATCCTCGAGGAGTACGAAGCCCGCGCGACCAAGGTCCAGAAGCTCTACGACCGTGGAGCGATGACGGACAACGAGCGTCGCGAGGACCTCATCGAGATCTGGAACGAGGCCACCAACAAGGTCGCGGACGAGATGCGGGCCAACATCCCGGTCACCAACACCATCTACAAGATGGTGAACTCCGGGGCCCGTGGCAACTGGATGCAGCTGCGCCAGATCGCCGGTATGCGTGGCCTGGTGTCGAACCCGAAGGGCGAGATCATCCCCCGTCCGATCCGCGCGAACTTCCGCGAGGGTCTGTCGGTGCTCGAGTTCTTCATCTCGACCCACGGTTCCCGTAAGGGTCTCGCGGACACCGCTCTGCGGACCGCGGACTCGGGCTACCTCACCCGTCGTCTCGTGGACGTGTCGCAGGACGTCATCATCCGTGAGCAGGACTGTGGCACCGAGCGTGGCCTGACCATGCCGATCGCCGACTCGCACAGTGGCAAGCGCGTCCCGCACGAGGACGTCGAGACCAGCGTCTACGCGCGGACCCTCGCGCAGGACGTGGCCGACGCCGACGGCACGGTGCTCGCCAACGCCGGCATCGACCTCGGTGACGTCGTCATCGACGCGCTGTTCGCGGCGGGCATCGACCAGGTGAAGGTCCGCTCGGTCCTCACCTGCGAGAGCAAGGTCGGCACGTGCGCGATGTGCTACAGCCGGTCGCTGGCGACGGGCAAGCTCGTCGACATCGGCGAGGCCGTCGGCATCATCGCGGCGCAGTCGATCGGTGAGCCCGGCACCCAGCTGACGATGCGGACCTTCCACACCGGTGGTGTGGCTGGTGACGACATCACGCAGGGTCTGCCCCGAGTCGTCGAGCTGTTCGAGGCGCGTACCCCCAAGGGGGTCGCCCCGATCGCCGAGACGACCGGTCGCGTCAAGGTCGAGGACACCGACAAGACCCGTCGGATCGTCCTGGTGCCGGACGACGGCAGCGACGAGCACGCCTACCCGGTGAGCAAGCGGTCCCGCCTGCTCGTCACGGACGGTGAGCACGTCGAGGTCGGTCACCAGCTGATCCAGGGCGCCATCGACCCGAAGCAGGTGCTGCGGATCCTCGGCCCCCGTGCGGTCCAGACGCACCTCGTCGACGAGGTGCAGCACGTCTACCGCCAGCAGGGTGTGTCGATCCACGACAAGCACATCGAGGTCATCGTCCGGCAGATGCTGCGGCGGGTGACGGTCATCGAGGCCGGCGACGCCAACCTCATCCCGGGCGACCTCGCGGAGCGCACGCGCTTCGCGGCGGAGAACGACCGGGTGTCCCGCGAGGGTGGCAAGACCGCGTCGGGTCGACCGGAGCTCATGGGCATCACCAAGGCCTCGCTCGCGACCGAGTCGTGGCTGTCGGCGGCGTCCTTCCAGGAGACGACCCGGGTGCTCACCCAGGCCGCCATGGAGGCCAAGTCCGACCCGCTGCTCGGCCTCAAGGAGAACGTCATCCTCGGCAAGCTCATCCCGGCCGGGACGGGCCTGCCCCGCTACCGGAACATCACGGTGGAGCCGACCGAGGAGGCCAAGGCCGCCATGTACGCGCTGCCGAACTACGACGCGTACGACTACAGCACCTTCGGTGCCGCGTCGGGCGAGCCGGTCCGGCTGGACGACGTCAGCCTCGGGTTCACCGACAGCTGACGTCAGAAGCGCTCGACACGACAGGCGGGTATGCCCGGGGAGACCCGGCGCATACCCGCCCGTCGCGTTCTCCCGACAAACGCCGGGGCCGCTGCCGTTCTCCCCTCGGCTCGACGCAGCGTCGACCGGCCTGACGCCCCATGCACGGTGCGTCAAGTCGGTCGACTCAGCGTCAAGCCGGGCGGCAGCGCGTTGGGGGCCTGGAGTCAGCGGGTGACGACGTTGGCCATCATCGCCATGTCCTCGTGCTCGAGGTTGTGGCAGTGGACGACGTACCGGCCCGCGTAGTCGGTGAACCGGACCGCCACCTCGACGGTCTCCGAGGGGCGCACCGCCACGGTGTCCTTCCAGCCGACGTCCTGCGCTGAGAGCCGGCCCGGACCACCACGCGCCACGACCTGGAACGGGTCGAGGTGCACGTGCACCGGATGGGCGACGTCGCTGGTGAAGCTCCACACTTCGACGGCCCCGAGGGTCGGAGCGGCGTCGACGCGACCCGGGTCGAAGGTGCCGGCGTTGATGGTCCACGGCCCGCGCTGGCCACGGGTGCGGAAGTCGAAGCTGCGCCGGATCACGGCCGCTCCCGGGTCGAGACGGCCCACCGTCGACAGCCGATCGGGGACGTGGGAGTCGTCGGGCAGCCGCTGGCCGACCCGGAATCGCATGACCGCCCGCATACCGGGCTCGAGCTCGTTGACGAGGTCGACGACGGTGCCGGGCTGGTAGCGACCGAGGTCGACGACGAGGTCGTAGCGCTCGCCCGGCGAGATGTCGACGGCGTCGTGCACCACCGGTGCCTCGAGCAGGCCACCGTCCGAGCCCACCTGGACCAGGCCGCCGCCGCCCGCTGGCGGCGGCCAGAGGGACAGCCGGTAGGCGCGTGCGTTGGAGGCGTTGAGCAGCCGCAGACGATGCCGCACCGCGGGCGCCTCGAGGACCGGCCACGGCACGCCATTGACGAGGGTCACGTCGCCGAGAACCCCGTCCTGGAACTCCGGCGGGACCATGGCCATGCCGTGCTCGAGCGTCACCGGCGGGTAGAGCAGGGAACCGTCCGCGGCGAACGACCGGTCGCTGATGGCCACCGGCAGGTCCCGGTCGCCGCTCGGCAGGCCGAGCGCGTCCTCCTCGTCGTCGTGGACGAGGTGCATCCCGAACAGGCCCCGCCAGACGTTCTGGGCGGTCGCCGCCATCGTGTGGTCGTGGTACCAGAGCGTCGCGGCCCGCTGCTGCATCGGGTAGGCGTGGACCCGACTCCCCGAGGCCACCCGAGCCGCCGGGTCGGCCGGCATCCCAGGCAGCACCGGTGCGGCCGTGACTCCCACGGGCAGCAGCAGGTCGGTCGGGTAGCCGTCGCTCTCCGCCGGAGTGTGGCCGCCGTGGAGGTGGGTGACGGTCGGGATGGTCAGATCGTTCCTCACGGTGACCTCGGTGGGCCGCCCGGACCGCGAGACGAGAGTCGGCCCCGGGAGCGAGCCGGCGAAGGTCACGGCTCGCGTCCGCAGCCCCGGCAGGATCTCGAGGTCGGCGGTGCGCTGCTCGAGCTGGAACCGCAGCACGCCGTCCGTTCCGACCGTGCCCGTCGCTACCGGAGGAGTGCGGAACGGCAGCGTGTACGCCTCGGGCAGCCGGGCCGAGCTGCGCAGCAGCGCGCCGTTGCCGGTCCTGGAGAGCACGCCGGGGAAGCCGCCCAGCCAGAGGCCGGTGCCGGCGATCCCGGCCAGGCCGACGATGCCACCGAGCTGCCGGCGGGTGACCGTTGACGTCATGACCGCTGTGCGGGGAGGGGTCGGTGCCAGACCCAGACCAGCAGCATCACCTGGGCGATGATGACCGTGGTGCCGAGCGGGACGTGCACCGCGAGGGACCGGGAGAAACCCAGTCCGAGCTGGACCACGGTGGCGACGGTCAGCAGCAGACCGGCGAGCGGGGTCCACACCGGGCCACCGCCGGGTCGCCAGGCCAGCACGAGGGCGAGCAGCAGCGCGAGAGTGCCGACCCCGAGCAGCAGCCCGTTGGTCGAGTGCAGCGGCAGCGCCTCGATCCGGCCGGCGACGACACCTCCGGCCAGGACGGCTTGGGTGAAGGCGCTCAGCGTGGTGAGGACGGTGACGACCCGCAGCACCGACCACGGCCAGCGGCGGCCGGTGCGGACGGGGGCGGTCTCAGCGGTGGTGGAGACGGTCGTGGACACGTCTCCGAGGTTCGCAGCGCGGCCGAGCGGTGCACATCGGTGACGTCACCGGGTCGCCCCTGACCGGACCCCGACTTCCCCCATGGTCCGGACCCACGCGACCCCGAGGGCCACCGTTCCGAGGACCCCGAGAACCAGCCACGGGTACCACCCCAGCGGCGGCGACCACTCGGCGGCCGGGACGAACCAGCGAGGGCCCGAGTCGGGGCCGAGGCCAACCGCATACCGCTTGGCGTTGAGGTAGAGCCCGATGACGACGACGAGGGGCAGCGCGACCGCGGCCACCCGGACTCCGACGGCGAAGAGTCGGGGGCGGAGGCGCTCGGCGGCGACCACGCCGGACCAGATCGGGACCAGCGCGAAGATCGGCAGGACGTGCCGGCCCTGCAGCCCTGCGTTGATGCCGAAGAAGACTCGTGAGTACGTCACGTAGCTCACCACCAGCGCGACCAGGAGCACACCGAAGAGGACCATTCGGTCGCGCCGGTCGCCGAGAACGAGCGCCGTGACGACCAGCGCCACCGCCGCGGCCAACCAGACGAGGTTGACCGCGTAGGGCGGCCGCACGTCGAGCCAGCCGAACCAGCCGACGCTCTCCTGGATGAGCTGCATCCACTGCTCACCGAAGCCTCGGAAGCTGTCGGCTGAGACCCACGGGCCGAGCAGCACGGGATGGTCGTAGCGCAGCTCCCACACCGCTACCGCGACGGTCGAGACCGCCGGCACGAGGACCGCCGCCCAGGTGACCGCCCGGCGTCCGCGCAGCCCGGCCCACACCTCTCGCCAGCCGCCGAGGACCAGGAGCAGCACGGTGAGGACCGCCATCGTCACGATGCCCAGCTGCCGGCTGAGCACCAGCGCCGTCCCGCTGACCAGCACCATCGCCTGGGTGCCCGACCGGGCTAGCGACTCGGGACGCCGTCCGTAGACCGCCACGACCGCCGCCATCCCGGTGGCCCCCAGGATCTCGACCGCACTGGTGTTGAGCATGCCCAGGCAGAACACCGCCATCGGGGTCAGCAGGGCGGCGACCCCGACAAGGCTGCGCCGGCCGAGCCACCGCACCAGGTGAGCGCACGCGAGCCACAGCAGCACGGCCGAGGCGGCCAGGACCACCAGGCGGCCCAGCCGGGTGGCGCTCACGGGGTCGCTGCCGAGGCTCGCGGCCCAGCCCGCGACGGGGTAGAGGAACGGGGGGTATGCGCCGAGCGTCGTCGCCGCCGCGACGTCGCCCTCCGTGGCGTGGGGCGTCGTCGGCTGGCACGCGGCGGTGGCCTCCGCGTGGAAGGTGAAGCAGGCGTACCCGGCCGGGTCGAGGCGGCCCGGAATCTCCACGACGCGGGTGATCGAGGCGTTGCGGACCGCACTAAGGTCGGCGGGATCGGCCGCGGCAGGACCGGGCACGCCGGCGTCGAACCGCGCCATGCCCAGGGCCTTGACGAGGTGGGCGTCCTCGTCCGGGGCGGCCATCGCCGGGTTGGCGAGCGCCCACCAGATTCCGAGGAGCAGGTAGGGCAGGACGAACAGCGCGACCACGCGCCGGGTCGTGCCGGCCGACGTCGGACCACCGGTCGTGAGGACCGGCTGTTCGGGCTCGCGCGCGGGTCCGGTCACCCGCGCCAGCATCCCATCCGACCACGTGTCCGGCCGCCCATCCGATTCGGAACGCCCCTGGTCGGCGGGCTGCTCGCGGCTGTTAGGCTCCCCGCCGTCAGTGCCCGAGGATGCCCGAGGACCGTTGCGAGGAGTGCCCGTGGAGCCCGACGATCCCGGCGCGGGCGCGCCGACTCCGGGGTACTTCGGGACCCGCCTGGCCCACGACCCCAACCGGGTCAAGGTGTGGGAGCACCTGACCGCATACCTGGCCCGGTGGATCGCGCCCGACGCGCGGGTCCTCGAGCTGGGCGCCGGCTGGTGCGACTTCGCCAACCAGGTTCGGGCCGGCGAGGTGGTGGCGCTGGACGCGGACACAACCGTCGAGCGCGCCGCAGGTCCCGGGGTCACCGCAGTGGTCGGCGACTGCACCGACCTGTCGCAGTTCCCGGACGGCCGGTTCGACGTCGTCTTCGCCTCGAACCTCGTCGAGCACCTCGAGCGCGACGCCGTCGACCGGCTGGTCGACGAGAGCCACCGCGTGCTCGCTCCGGGCGGCCGGCTGATTTTGCTCCAGCCCAACTTCCGGTTGGCTCCGGGCCGCTACTTCGACGACTACACCCACGTGTCGATCTGGACCGACCAGTCGCTGGGCGACTTCCTGCGCTCCCGGGGGTGGGCGCTCGAGGCGGTCTTCCCGCGGTTCCTGCCGCTCACGCTGAAGTCGCGCGGTGCCGGGCTGACCTTCCTGGTCCCGTGGTACCTCCGGTCCCCGGTCAAGCCGCTGGCCGGCCAGATGCTCGTGGTCGCCAGTCGATGACCTGGCGCGGCCAGACCCTGTGCGTGGTGCTGCCGACCTACAACGAGCGGGACTCCATCGCCGACTGCATCCGCCGGTTCGAGGCGCTGCCCGAGGTGGACGAGGTGTTGGTGGTCAACAACAACGCCGCGCCGGGAACCTCCGAGGAGGTCGCCACCACGGGCGCCCGCGAGGTGCTGGAGACCCGCCAGGGCTACGGCGCCGCGATCCAGCGCGGGTTGATGGAGTCCGACGCCGACCTCGTCTGCCTGTGCGAGCCGGATGGGACGTTCGACCCCGAGGACCTGCGCAAGCTGCTGGCCTTCATGCCCGAGTGCGACTTCGTCGTCGGGTCCCGGACGGTGGCGACGTTCATCTGGGACGGCGCCAACATGGGCTGGTTCCTCCGGTGGGGCAACTGGGGGGTCGCCAAGTCGGTGGAGGTCCTGCACAACACCACCTCGCTCAGCGACGTGGGCTGCACGTTCCGGGTGATGACCCGCGAGGTGGCTCAGCAGGTGCTCCCGCGCTCCACGGTGAGCGGGTCCGCCTACGGGCTGGAGATGATGCTGCTCGCGGCCATCCTCAGGTTCCGGATGGTCCAGGTCCCGGTGAACTACCGCCCGCGGGTGGGGGTGTCCTCGGTGACCGGTGACCGTCGGCAGACCCTCGTCCTGGGGTCACAGATGGTCGGTCACGTCGTGCGCAGCCGCGTGCGGGCCCGGTCGGTGCGGCGCGAGCCCTAGGCTGACTGACGTGACCGAGCCCGACCCCGCGCCCGAGCCCACCGAGACGTCCGACGTCCCCGGGCCCACCATCGTTCTCACCGAGGTGCCCCTCAAGGACCTGGACGTCACGCGGATCACCGCGTTGCACGAGGGCGACGAACCCGCATACCGGGTGCTCGTCCCGGCCGACACGAAGCGCAACGTGCTCGTGTCCGTCCTCAACCACCTGAGCCTGTTCGAGATGCGCGAGGCGATGGAGTCGCTGAAGCCGATCAACCGCAACTCGGCGCACACCGACGCCGAGGAGACCCTGGCCGAGAGCCTTCGGGTGCTGGATGCGGCCGGTGTCCGGGCGACCGGCGCGATCACCGACGACGACCCGCTGCCGACCCTCGAGGCCGAGGTCGCGCGGATCCGGGCCGGCGAGGTCATCATCGTCACCGAACCGCACGCGGTGCAGGACACCTTCCACACCGACTGGGCCAGCGAGGCGCGCGAACGGCTCGGGGTTCCGGTCCTGCACGTCTACACGGGGGACTGGCGCCTCGGCTGACCGACGGGCCCTGAGGAGACGAGCGAGGACACGAGCGAGGCCCGGAAGAGCCCGCGGAGGTCAGCCAGCGGATCCGGCTGAGCCGCGCCCTCGCTCAGCAATTTGGCCGCCCTCCCGACAGGCGGTAAACTCGGACGCTGTGTCTGGACTCGTCCAGGCACCCGAGCAGGCGTGGGCCGCCTCGAGGATCCGGAACGGGATCGCGAGGCGAACCGGCACCGGCTCACCTTCTCTCGCCGGGCAGTCCACCCGAGGCTCGGGACGGACGCAAGTCCGCGCCGATCACGGGTGGGAAGTGCAGGGGAGAGCGCCACGACCGAGAGCCACCGACACACCCGAACGCGGGGGTCGACGGCCGACGGTGGTGGACACCACCAAGGAGTCCCGGACCGGCTGCGGCCGGCGGGACAGACCGACTAACGACGTACGGAGAACAGGTTGCCCACGATCAACCAGCTGGTCCGCAAGGGTCGCCAGGACAAGGTCAGCAAGACCAAGACCCCGGCTCTGAAGGGCTCGCCCCAGCGACGCGGCGTGTGCACGCGCGTCTACACGACCACCCCCAAGAAGCCGAACTCGGCGCTGCGCAAGGTCGCGCGCGTGAAGCTGACCTCGGGCATCGAGGTCACGGCGTACATCCCCGGTGTCGGCCACAACCTGCAGGAGCACTCGATCGTGCTCGTGCGTGGCGGCCGGGTGAAGGACCTCCCGGGGGTCCGTTACAAGATCGTCCGCGGCTCGCTGGACGCCCAGGGCGTCCGCAACCGCAAGCAGGCCCGTTCCCGTTACGGCGCGAAGAAGGAGAAGAGCTGATGCCTCGCAAGGGACCCGCTCCGAAGCGCCCGCTGGTCGTCGACCCGGTGCACAACAGCCCCCTGGTCACCCAGCTGGTCAACAAGATCCTCCTCGACGGCAAGAAGTCGATCGCGGAGACCATCGTCTACGGCGCCCTCGAGGGTGCCCGCCAGAAGACCGGTACCGACCCGGTCGCCACCCTGAAGCGCGCTCTGGACAACATCAAGCCCTCCATCGAGGTCAAGTCCCGCCGCGTCGGCGGTGCGACCTACCAGGTGCCGATCGAGGTCAAGCCCAACCGGTCCACGACTCTCGCGCTGCGCTGGCTCGTCGGCTACTCGCGGCAGCGCCGTGAGAAGACCATGACCGAGCGCCTCATGAACGAGATCCTCGACGCCAGCAACGGTCTCGGCGCCGCGGTGAAGCGTCGCGAGGACACGCACAAGATGGCCGAGTCCAACAAGGCCTTCGCGCACTACCGCTGGTGACCCCACCGGCGGGTATGCCGGTCCGCACCCCGTGCGACCAGGCATACCGGCCGGCCTCCCAGCGTTGACCTACCCGGCGGTAACCAACCGCGGAGACGTGCACGCCTACAACCTTTGGGAATGAGCAACGAGTGGCACTCGACGTCCTCACGGACCTCACCATGGTCCGCAACATCGGCATCATGGCGCACATCGACGCCGGCAAGACCACGACGACCGAGCGGATCCTCTTCTACACCGGGATCAACTACAAGATCGGCGAGGTCCACGACGGCGCGGCCACGATGGACTGGATGGAGCAGGAGCAGGAGCGCGGCATCACCATCACGTCCGCCGCGACGACGACCTTCTGGAAGAACCACCAGATCAACCTCATCGACACCCCGGGTCACGTCGACTTCACCGTCGAGGTGGAGCGCAACCTGCGCGTCCTCGACGGCGCGGTCGCCGTCTTCGACGGCAAGGAGGGCGTGGAGCCCCAGTCCGAGACGGTGTGGCGTCAGGCCGACAAGTACGTCGTCCCGCGCATCTGCTTCGTCAACAAGATGGACAAGCTCGGCGCGGACTTCTACTTCACCGTGCAGACGATCGTCGACCGCCTCGGCGCGTCGCCGCTGGTCATGCAGCTGCCGATCGGCTCCGAGAGCGAGTTCATCGGTGTCGTCGACCTGCTGACGATGAAGGCCTTCGTCTGGCGCGGGGAGACCAAGCTCGGTGAGGACTACACCATCGAGGACATCCCGGCCGACCTGCAGGCGAAGGCGGAGCAGTACCGCCACGAGCTCGTCGAGCGGGTCGCCGAGAGCGACGACCACCTCATGGAGAAGTACCTCGAGGGCGAGGAGCTCACCGTTGCCGAGCTCCAGGCCGGCGTGCGCGCCATCACGATCGCCGGCGAGGTCAACCCGGTGTTCTGCGGGACCGCGTTCAAGAACAAGGGTGTCCAGCCGATGCTCGACGCCGTGATCGCCTACCTGCCGTCCCCGCTCGACGTCCCCCCGATGATCGGCCACAAGCCGGGCGACGAGGAGACCGAGATCACCCGAGCGCCGTCCACGACGGAGCCGTTCTCGGCGCTGGCGTTCAAGATCGCGTCGCACCCGTTCTTCGGCAAGCTCACCTACATCCGGGTCTACTCGGGCGAGGTGTCCTCCGGGGCCGCGGTCGTCAACTCGACCAAGGGCAAGAAGGAGCGCATCGGCAAGATCTTCCAGATGCACTCCAACAAGGAGAACCCCGTCGACCGGGCGTCGGCCGGACACATCTACGCGGTCATCGGTCTCAAGGACACGACGACCGGCGAGACGCTGTGCGACGCTGCCAACCCGATCGTGCTCGAGTCGATGACCTTCCCGGACCCCGTGATCTCGGTGGCCATCGAGCCGAAGACCAAGGGTGACCAGGAGAAGCTCGGCACGGCGATCCAGAAGCTGGCGGAGGAGGACCCGACCTTCCAGGTCCAGCAGGACGAGGAGACCGGCCAGACCATCATCAAGGGGATGGGCGAGCTCCACCTCGACATCCTGGTCGACCGGATGCGTCGCGAGTTCCGCGTCGAGGCCAACGTCGGCAAGCCCCAGGTGGCCTACCGCGAGACGATCCGCCGGACCGTCGAGAAGCTCGAGTACATCCACAAGAAGCAGACGGGTGGCTCGGGGCAGTACGCCAAGGTGCAGGTGACCATCGAACCCCTGGACACGTCCGAGGGCGAGCTCTACGAGTTCGAGAACAAGGTCACCGGTGGCCGCATCCCGCGGGAGTACATCCCGTCGGTCGACCACGGCATCCAGGACGCCATGCAGTACGGCGTGCTCGCGGGCTACCCGCTCGTGGGTCTCAAGGCCACGCTGCTCGACGGCGGGTACCACGACGTCGACTCGTCCGAGATGGCGTTCAAGATCGCCGGCTCCATGGTGCTCAAGGACGCGGTCCGCAAGGCCGACCCGGTTCTCCTCGAGCCGGTCATGGCCGTCGAGGTGCGTACGCCCGAGGAGTACATGGGCGACGTCATCGGTGACCTCAACAGCCGCCGTGGACACATCCAGGCCATGGAGGACATCAGCGGCGCGAAGATCGTCCGCAGTCTCGTCCCCCTGTCGGAGATGTTCGGCTACGTCGGCGACCTGCGGTCGAAGACCCAGGGCCGGGCCAACTACTCCATGCAGTTCGACTCCTACGCCGAGGTTCCCAAGAACGTCGCCGAGGAGATCATCAAGAAGACCCGGGGCGAGTGAGGGAAACCCGGGCTCCCGGGTTCCCGTAGGCTGTCCCACCGAAAACCAAGACCAAACCAGCACGCCACGTCCCCGCCATAGGTCGCACGGCGTAGTACAGAAGAAGTCCTGAGGAGGACCACAGTGGCGAAGGCAAAGTTCGAGCGGACCAAGCCGCACGTCAACATCGGCACCATCGGTCACATCGACCACGGCAAGACGACGCTGACGGCTGCGATCTCGAAGGTCCTGCACGACAAGTTCCCCACGCTGAACCCCCAGTTCGCGTTCGACGACATCGACAAGGCGCCTGAGGAGAAGCAGCGCGGTATCACCATCTCCATCGCGCACATCGAGTACCAGACGGAGTCGCGTCACTACGCGCACGTCGACTGCCCGGGTCACGCCGACTACGTGAAGAACATGATCACGGGTGCGGCGCAGATGGACGGTGCGATCCTCGTGGTCGCGGCCACCGACGGCCCGATGCCGCAGACGCGCGAGCACGTGCTCCTGGCCCGCCAGGTCGGCGTCCCCTACATCGTCGTGGCGCTCAACAAGGCCGACATGGTCGATGACGAGGAGATCCTGGAGCTCGTCGAGCTCGAGGTCCGCGAGCTGCTCTCGTCCTACGAGTTCCCGGGCGACGACCTTCCGGTCGTGCGCGTCTCAGCGCTCAAGGCGCTCGAGGGCGACGCCGAGTGGGGCGCCAGCGTGCTCGAGCTCATGGACGCGGTCGACACCGCGATCCCGGAGCCGGAGCGTGAGGTCGACAAGCCGTTCCTCATGCCCGTCGAGGACGTCTTCACCATCACCGGTCGCGGCACGGTCGTCACCGGCCGCATCGAGCGCGGCATCCTCAAGGTCAACGAGGAGGTCGAGATCGTCGGCATCCACACCGGCCCGCCGGCCAAGACGACGGTCACCGGCGTCGAGATGTTCCGCAAGCTCCTCGACGAGGGTCGTGCGGGCGAGAACGTCGGTCTGCTCCTGCGTGGCACGAAGCGTGAGGACGTCGAGCGCGGCCAGGTCATCGCCAAGCCGGGCTCGATCACCCCGCACACGAACTTCGACGCGAACGTCTACATCCTGTCCAAGGACGAGGGTGGCCGGCACACGCCGTTCTACGACAACTACCGTCCGCAGTTCTACTTCCGCACCACCGACGTCACCGGGGTCGTCAAGCTCCCCGACGGCACCGAGATGGTCATGCCGGGCGACAACACCGAGATGTCGGTCGAGCTCATCCAGTCGATCGCCATGGAGGAGGGTCTCCGCTTCGCGATCCGCGAGGGGGGCCGTACCGTCGGCGCCGGCCGGGTCACCAAGATCACCAAGTGACCTGACGCACCACGCGAGAAGGGCCCCGAGGCGACACGCCTCGGGGCCCTTCCGGGCGTTCGGGCCTATTCTCCGGTCGTGGAGCAGGAGATCCGGTTCACGACGGCGACCGGTTCGCGGGTGGCCTGGGCGACCTCCGGTTCGCCGACGCTGCCGACCCTCGTCGTCGGGGGATGGTGGTGCAGCCACCTCGAGCTGGACTGGCAGAACGCCGCGTTCCGCGCCTTCGCGGAGCGGCTGGCGACCCGGTTCCGGGTGGTCCGGTACGACCGGCCCGGTACCGGGCTCTCGGACCGGGACGTGCCGCCACCGCCGGACCTGGACGAGGAGATCGCGGTCCTCGACGCGGTCGTGCGAGCGGCAACGGTGTACGCGCCCGCACGCAGCGAGGCCGGCGTCCTGCTCCTCGGGGTCTCGTCGGGCAGCTGCGTGGCGGTCCGGTATGCGGCGACCCACCCCGAGCGCGTCCGGCGGCTCGCCCTCTACGGCAGCTACGCCGACGGACACGACCTCGCGCCCGAAGCGGCCCGCCGGTCGTTGACCTCGGTGGTCGCGGCTCACTGGGGGATTGGGTCGCGGGTGCTCGCCGACCTGTTCCTGCCCGGCGCCGGCCCCGACGAGCGCGACGCGTTCGCCCGGTTCCAGCGGCTCAGCGCCAGCGCGGAGACGGCGGCGGCCTCACTGGCCTCGGTGTACGCCATGGACGTCCGCCAGGACCTGCGCGAGGTGACCGCGCCCACGCTGGTGGTCCACCGCCGCGACGACCACACCATTCCCGCGACGCTCGGCCGGGAGGTCGCGGCCGGTGTCCCGGGCGCCACCTTCGTCCCCCTCGAGGGCGTCGACCACCTGCCGTGGCGCGGCGACGCCGTCTCGGTGGTCCGTGCCGTCTCCGAGTTCCTCGCCGACGGCGCGGCGGTCCAGCCGGACCGACCGTTGTCGCCCGAGCTCGCCTCGCTGTCCGAGCGAGAGGTGGAGGTCCTGCGGCTGGTCGCCGCCGGACACTCCGACGACGAGATCGCGGGTCGCCTGGTCCTCAGCCCGCACACCGTGCATCGCCACGTCGCGAACATCCGCACGAAGCTGGGTCTCACCTCCCGGGCGGCCGCGGCGGCGGCCGCGGCCCGCGGCGGTCTGGTCTGACTGGCCCGAGTGGGCCATCCGACGGGATGGCCGGTCCTCGCGATGCGGGGGTGGGCCGCCGGCGGGTGAACTGGGAGGCATGAGCACTCCTGCCGGCGCCACCCGCGCCACCCGCGCCACCGCGTCCCCGACCACCCACCACGAGTCCGCCTGGGGGGTCGTGGGCGCGCACATCTACGACGCGTTCATCGCCCTCGGTGAGCAGCGCGGCATGGCCGCGCGCCGTGCCGCGCTGCTGGCGGACGCCGAAGGCACCGTCCTCGAGATCGGTGCCGGTACCGGCACCAACGTCGCCGCATACCCTCCCGTCGACCGGCTGGTCCTCACCGAGCCCGCCGCGACGATGCGGGGGATCCTGGCTCGCCGCGTCGCGCGCGAGGGGTCCGACGCCACCGTCATCGACGCCGGCGCCGAGGCCCTGCCCGTCCCGACGGCGAGCGTCGACACCGTCGTCTCGACGATGGTCCTCTGCACCGTCCCGGACGTCGACGCGGCGGTGGCCGAGGTCGCGCGGGTCCTGAAGCCGGGCGGCCGGCTGCTGTTCATCGAGCACGTCCACTCGCCCGCCGGGTCGCCGCTGCGGCGCTGGCAGGACCGGCTGGCCGAGCCGTGGGCGGCGTTCGCGATGGGCTGCCGCTGCGACCGCGACATCGTCGGGGCACTGCGTCACCACCTGGATATCGAGGAGGTCCACGAGGACCGCTGGCTCGGGATGCCGCCCGTCGTCCGGCCCCTCGTCATGGGGGCGGCCACCCCGAGGAAGCACTGACGCTCGACCCCTACAGTGGCGCGCATGGCGCTCCCCGACACCGACGACGCCGTCCAGGGCCTCATCGACTTCGTCGACGCGTCACCGTCACCGTTCCACGCGGCCCGCACCGCAGCCCGGCTGCTCGAGGCCGAGGGATTCGTGGCGGTCGACGAGACCGAGCCGTTCCCCACGGAGCCGGGCCGTCACTACCTCGTCCGAGGCGGCTCCCTGGTGGCGTGGTCGACACAGGACCGGCCACGCCGCCCGGTGCGGTCGTTCCGGGTCGTCGGGGCGCACACCGACAGTCCGAACCTGCGCATCAAGCCGAACCCCGACCACGCCCGCGCCGGCTGGCAGCTGCTGGGCGTCGAGTCCTACGGAGGGCCGCTGCTGGCGTCCTGGCTGGACCGCGACCTCGGCCTCTCGGGACGCGTGGCGGTGCGCGGGCCGAACGGCACGGAGGCGCGACTGTTCCTCGCCGACGAGCCGCTCCTGCGCGTCTCCGAGCTGGCCATCCACCTCAGCGAGCCGCCGAAGACGACGCTGACCCTCAACGTGCAGCAGCACCTCGCGCCGGTCTGGGGCCTGGGTGCGCTGCCCGGCGACTTCCGGGCCTGGTTGGGGGAGCAGGTCGACGCGGGCGCCGAGGACGTCCTCGCGTGGGACGCCATGACGCACGTCGTCGAGCCCTCGCGGCGGATCGGGCGCAACGCCGAGCTGGTCGCGGCGTCGCGGCTGGACAACCAGCTGACCTGCTACGCGGCCGTCGCCGCCCTGCTGGCCGCCACCCCGGCGGACTCCCCGCATACCCCCGTCCTGGTGCTCTTCGACCACGAGGAGGCCGGCAGCCAGTCCGACCGCGGCGCCCTGTCAACCCTGCTGCCCAGCGTCCTCGAGCGCGTCGTCTCGTCCAACGGCGGCAGCCGCGAGGACTACTGGCGCGCCCTGGCCCGCACCGTCGTCGCGTCCGGCGACACCGCGCACGCCACCCACCCGAACTACCCCGACCGGCATGAGCCGCAGCACCTGATCGCCATCGACGGCGGCCCGGTCCTCAAGGTCAACACCTCGCTCCGGTATGCGACGGACAGCCTCGGCGCCGCCGCCTTTACCCTCGCCTGCGAGCAGGCCGGGGTACCGATGCAGCGCTACGTCGTCCGCAGCGACCTGCCCTCGGGCAGCACGATCGGACCGATGACGGCGGCGCAGACCGGCGCGACGACGGTGGACTTCGGAGCGCCGATCCTCTCGATGCACAGCAGTCGCGAGCTCTGCGCGGTGGTCGAACCGGCGAGGTATGCCGCGGCCCTTGCGGCCTTCCTCGCGCCCGGCGCAGAGTGAGGACATGGCCACAGTGGGAGTGCGCTACATCGTCGACGACGTCGACGCAGCGCTCGAGTTCTACACGGGACGGCTGGGGTTCGATGAGGTCATGCACCCGGCCCCGACGTTCGCCATGGTGTCGCGGGGTGACTTGCGGCTGGCCCTCAGTGCCCCCAGCAGCCGTGGCGGCGGTGGACAGGTTCTCGCGGACGGGAGTGTGCCGACACCGGGCGGGTGGAACCGGATCCAGCTCGAGGTGGACGACGTCCGAGCGCTGGCCGACGAGCTGAGGACGGCTGGGGCGACCCTGCGCAGCGACGTGGTCGAGGGCGTGGGCGGCGACCAGCTGATCGTGGAGGACCCGGCCGGGAACCCGGTCGAGCTCTTCCAGCCCACGGTCGACCAAGCCCGGCTGCAGCGTGGGACCTGAGGCCGGGACCAGCCTCCAGTCGTACGAGCTGCGGGTGCTCGGCTACGTCCGGAGCCCGCTGACCGACCCCGCCGACGCTCCCCGTCAGGGCGACGAGGGAGCCCCGGACGCGGTCCTCGAGCTGGACCCGGCGGTCCAGGACGCCATGGCCGGGCTCGTGCCGGGCGACGAGGTCGTCGTGGTCACCTGGCTGCACCTCGGCGACCGCACGACCCTGGCGGTCCATCCGCGCGGCGACACCAGCCGGCCGGTGACCGGCGTGTTCGCGACCCGGTCGCCGGACCGGCCGAACCCGATCGGGCTGCACCGGTGCCGCGTCCTGGCGCTCGACGGCGCCCGGCTCATGGTCAGTGGGCTGGAGGCGGTGGACGGAACGCCGGTCGTCGACGTCAAGATCGTGCTCGACGCAGTGGGGGACCGCTGACGCGGATTTGAACCGACCCCACCCGCTCTGGCACACTAGGGAAGTTGCTTGACGCGCGGTGCCGGCCGGTCGATGAGACCAGTCGGTGTCGCCGCCCCTTGTCGGACTCAGTCCGGACACCACGTGTGGCCCGAGGGAAGCGCA
This sequence comes from Lapillicoccus sp., assembly GCF_036559105.1. Classification (GTDB taxonomy): domain Bacteria; phylum Actinomycetota; class Actinomycetes; order Actinomycetales; family Dermatophilaceae; genus Lapillicoccus. Next base: position 121,318 of record NZ_DATBTV010000015.1, read on the forward strand.
GGCACCCGGGTAACCGGGAACTTCGGTTCGAGACCCGACGTCGGGCACGAGAGTGCCAGCCGTCGAACCGCGGAGCGGGCGCGACACACCCGAGCGCGGGGGTCGGGACCTCCCCCACGGGGAACCACGCAGACCACACACGACCACAGCAGTTGTCCGGCGAGAGAGAGACCAGATCCAGATGGCGGGACAGAAGATCCGCATCCGACTGAAGTCGTATGACCACGAGGTCATCGACAGCTCGGCGCGCAAGATCGTCGACACGGTGACCCGTGCCGGCGCGACGGTGGTCGGCCCGGTGCCGCTGCCCACGGAGAAGAACGTGTTCGTCGTCATCCGGTCGCCGCACAAGTACAAGGACTCCCGCGAGCACTTCGAGATGCGCACCCACAAGCGCCTCATCGACATCATCGACCCGACCCCCAAGGCGGTCGACTCGTTGATGCGTCTCGACCTGCCGGCGGACGTCAACATCGAGATCAAGCTCTGAGGATCCAGCGATGACCAACACCATTGAGAGGACCGTCAAGGGCGTCCTCGGCGAGAAGCTCGGCATGACCCAGGTCTGGGACGATGCCGGCCGCCTGGTGCCCGTGACCGTCATCAAGGCCGGGCCCTGCGTGGTCACCCAGGTCCGTGACGGTGACACCGACGGCTACGGCGCGGTCCAGATCGCCTACGGCGAGATCGACCCCCGCAAGGTCAACAAGCCCATGAAGGGCCACTTCGAGAAGGCCGGGGTCACCCCTCGCCGCCACCTGGTCGAGCTGCGCACGGCGGACGCCGGCGACTACAGCCTCGGCCAGGAGGTCACCGTCGAGGCGTTCGAGGCGGGCCAGCTCGTCGACGCGAGCGGCACCACCAAGGGCAAGGGCTTCGCCGGTGTCATGAAGCGCCACGGCTTCCACGGCGTCTCCTCGTCCCACGGCGCCCACAAGAACCACCGCAAGCCCGGCTCGATCGGCGGCTGCTCCACTCCGGGCCGCGTCTTCAAGGGCATGCGGATGGCCGGCCGGATGGGTGGCGAGCGTCAGACCACCCAGAACCTCACCGTCCACGCCGTCGACGCCGACAAGGGCCTGCTGCTCGTCAAGGGCGCCGTTCCCGGCCCCCGCGGCGGGATCGTTCTCGTCCGGACCGCGGCCAAGGCCGCGCCGGCCCTCACCGGTACGAAGGGAGCCTGATATGTCCTCGACGTCAGCCGTCACGACCGTCAAGGCCGATCTCCCCGCTGAGTTCCCGGAGATCTTCAATGTCCAGACCAACGTCCCCCTCATCCACCAGGTCGTCGTCGCCCAGCTCGCGGCCGCCCGTCAGGGCACGCACTCGACGAAGACCCGCGGTGAGGTCCGTGGTGGTGGCGCCAAGCCGTACCGCCAGAAGGGCACCGGCCGCGCCCGTCAGGGTTCGACCCGCGCGCCGCAGTTCACCGGTGGCGGGGTCGTCCACGGCCCGACGCCGCGCGACTACTCGCAGCGGACGCCCAAGAAGATGAAGGCCGCCGCCCTGCGTGGCGCCCTGTCCGACCGGGCCCGTCACGACCGCGTTCACGTCATCGACGCGCTCGTCTCCGGCGCCGTTCCCTCCGCCAAGCAGGCGTGGGCGGGGCTGTCCGAGCTGACCAGCCGTCCGAACCTGCTCCTCGTGCTCGAGCGCGGCGACGAGGTGTCGTGGAAGAGCGCGCGCAACCTCGAGGGCGTCCACGTCCTCGCGGCCGACCAGCTCAACACCTACGACGTCCTCTGCGCCGACGACGTGGTCTTCACCCAGGGCGCGTTCGACGCGTTCGTCACGGCGGCCACGGCCACCCGCAAGCCGGGCACCGTCGCCACCCCGGCTGACCAGCCGGTCGACGCGCCGTCTGACCAGCGGGTCGCCGTCGCGGACGCCACCGACGGTGGGTACGGACCGGACTCGGCCGCAGCGCTCGAGGACGGCTCAGCGCCGGCGGGCTTCGACATCAAGGGCAACGCCGACTCGATGAAGTACCACCAGCCCGGTGGCCAGTGGTACGACGCGACGATCGCTGAGGTCTGGTTCCGGACGGCCGACGCCGCCGAGGCCGCCGGCTTCACCGAGGCCGGCCACACGCAGGACAGTGAGGACGGCAAGTGAGCATCCACATCAAGGACCCGCGCGACATCCTCATCGCCCCGGTCGTCTCGGAGAAGTCCTACGGCCTTCTCGACGAGGGCAAGTACACGTTCCTCGTCGACCCCCGGTCGAACAAGACGGAGATCAAGATCGCCATCGAGCAGGTCTTCAACGTCAAGGTCGACTCGGTCCACACGATGAACCGCAAGGGCAAGACGCGGCGCACCCGCTTCGGCGTCGGCAAGCGCAAGGACACCAAGCGCGCCATCGTCACGCTCCGCGAGGGTTCCATCGACATCTTCGGCGCGGGCGCCTGACCGGCCCAGGGAAGACACAGGGACAGACACATGGCTATTCGCAAGTACAAGCCGACCACCCCGGGCCGTCGTGGCTCGTCGGTCGCCGACTTCGTCGAGGTCACTCGGACCACGCCGGAGAAGTCGCTGGTCCGTCCGCTCAGTAAGAGCGGCGGCCGCAACAACGCCGGCCGGATCACCACCCGTCACATCGGTGGTGGCCACAAGCGCGCCTACCGCGTCATCGACTTCCGTCGCCACGACAAGGACGGCGTGCCGGCCAAGGTCGCGCACATCGAGTACGACCCCAACCGCACCGCGCGGATCGCGCTGCTGCACTACGCCGACGGCGAGAAGCGCTACATCCTCGCGCCGAACCGGCTGAAGCAGGGCGACACCGTCGAGAACGGTCCGTCGGCCGACATCAAGCCGGGCAACAGCCTGCCGCTGCGCAACATCCCGACGGGTACCACCGTGCACGCCATCGAGCTGAAGCCGGGCGGTGGCGCCAAGATCGCCCGCTCGGCCGGTTCGAAGGTCCAGCTCGTCGCCAAGGACGGCCCCTACGCCCAGCTGCGTATGCCGTCCGGCGAGATCCGCAACGTCGACCTGCGCTGCCGCGCCACGGTCGGCGAGGTGGGCAACGCCGAGCAGAGCAACATCAACTGGGGCAAAGCCGGCCGTATGCGGTGGAAGGGCAAGCGCCCGACCGTCCGTGGTGTCGCCATGAACCCCGTCGACCACCCCCATGGCGGTGGCGAGGGCAAGACCTCCGGTGGTCGCCACCCGGTCAGCCCGTGGGGACAGGCCGAGGGCCGTACCCGCCGTCCGCACAAGCCGAGCGACAAGCTCATCGTCCGTCGCCGTCGTTCCGGCAAGAAGCGCTGAGGAGCCCTGAACCACCATGCCTCGTAGCCTCAAGAAGGGCCCCTTCATCGACGACCACCTTCAGAAGAAGGTGGATGTCCAGAACGAAGCGGGCACCAAGAACGTCATCAAGACCTGGTCGCGTCGGTCGGTCATCAGCCCCGACATGCTCGGTCACACCCTCGCCGTCCACGACGGCCGCAAGCACGTCCCGGTGTTCGTCACCGAGTCGATGGTCGGCCACAAGCTCGGCGAGTTCGCTCCGACGCGGACCTTCAAGGGTCACGTCAAGGACGACAAGAAGGGACGTCGTCGCTGATGCCCGCCGCAACCATCGACACCGACGTGACGCTGACGCGCGCCTCCGCGCGCCACGTCCGCGTCACGCCGCAGAAGGCGCGCCGTGTCGTCGACCTCATCCGTGGCAAGCAGGCCACGGAGGCCGTCGCCGTGCTTCGGTTCGCGCCGCAGGCCGCGTCCGAGCCGATCCGCAAGGTGCTCGAGAGCGCCATCGCCAACGCTCGGGTCTCCGCTGACCGCAACTCCGAGGCCTTCGACGAGCGCACCCTGGTCATCCAGTCCGTGTTCGTCGACGAGGGCCCCACGATGAAGCGGTTCCGGCCGCGCGCCCAGGGCCGCGCCTCGCGGATCAACAAGCGCACCAGCCACATCACCGTCATCGTCGCCCCGACCGGCAAGGCCTCCGAGCCCCAGCCGCGTCGCGGCGCCACAAAGACCAAGAGTGCCGCAAAGGGCGCCGCGAAGAAGTCCACCGCACGTCAGGGAGGGACCCGCTGATGGGTCAGAAGGTCAACCCGCACGGGTTCCGTCTCGGTATCACCACCGAGCACGTGAGTCGCTGGTTCGCAGACTCCACCAAGGAGGGTCAGCGGTACCGCGACTTCGTCAAGGAGGACGTCGCGATCCGCAAGCTCATGGCGACCGGCATGGAGCGCGCCGGCATCTCCCGCGTGGAGATCGAGCGCACCCGTGACCGCGTCCGCGTCGACATCCACACCGCCCGGCCGGGCATCGTCATCGGCCGTCGCGGCGCGGAGGCCGACCGCATCCGTGGCGAGCTCGAGAAGCTCACGGGCAAGCAGGTGCAGCTGAACATCCTCGAGGTCAAGAACCCCGAGGTCGACGCGCAGCTGGTCGCCCAGGGCATCGCCGAGCAGCTCGCTGCCCGCGTGTCGTTCCGTCGCGCCATGCGCAAGGGCATGCAGTCCGCCCAGCGCGCCGGCGCCAAGGGCATCCGGGTCCAGTGCTCCGGTCGTCTCCAGGGCGCGGAGATGTCGCGTTCGGAGTTCTACCGTGAGGGTCGGGTCCCGCTGCACACGCTGCGCGCCAACATCGACTACGGCTTCTACGAGGCCCGCACGACGTTCGGCCGCATCGGCGTGAAGGTCTGGATCTACAAGGGCGACGTCACCGCTCGCGAGCTCGCGCAGCAGCAGGCGGCGGCGCCGCGTGCCCCGCGTGGCCCGCGTCGCGACGGCCCAGACCGTATGGACCGCCCGACCCGCGCCCGCCGTTCCGACCGCGACGCTCCCGAGTCGGCGCCGGCCGCGGCCACCGCCGAGACCACCGAGGCTCCCGCTCAGGCCCCCGAGGCCACCGCGGCGGCCCAGAATGAGCAGGCCTGACCATGTTGATTCCCCGTCGAGTCAAGCACCGTAAGCAGCACCACCCGGGTCGCTCGGGCGCTGCCACCGGTGGTACCCGGATCGCCTTCGGTGACTACGGCATCCAGGCCCTCGAGCCTGCCTACGTCACCAACCGGCAGATCGAGTCCGCGCGTATCGCGATGACCCGTTACATCAAGCGTGGCGGAAAGGTCTGGATCAACATCTACCCGGACCGTCCCCTCACCAAGAAGCCGGCCGAGACCCGCATGGGTTCCGGTAAGGGTTCGCCGGAGTGGTGGATCGCCAACGTCAAGCCCGGTCGCGTCATGTTCGAGCTCTCGGGTGTGACCGAGCCCGTCGCCCGCGAGGCGATGCGCCTGGCCATGCACAAGCTGCCTATGAAGTGCCGTTTCGTCCAGCGTGAGGGTGGTGACATCTGATGGCCGTTGGAACCAAGGACCTCGCGTCCGACAACCTGCGCGGGTTCGACGACAACCGCCTGGTCGACGAGCTGAAGAAGGCCAAGGAGGAGCTGTTCAACCTCCGCTTCCAGTCGGCCACCGGCCAGCTGGACAACCACGGTCGGCTGCGCGCCGTCCGCAAGGACATCTCCCGGATCTACACCGAGATGCGCGAGCGCGAGCTCGGTATCGGACTGCCCCCTGCCAAGCAGGTGGCCGTGGTCGAGCCGGCGAAGGACGCCAAGGCGGACAAGAAGGCGAAGAAGGCCGACAAGGCTGACAAGGCTGACAAGAAGTCGAAGAAGAAGACCGAGGACGAGTCATGAGCGAGCAGGACACCGCGAACGCGGCCGCCCAGGAGCGGAGCCACCGCAAGACGCGGCAGGGCTACGTCGTCAGCGACAAGATGGACAAGACCGTGGTCGTCGAGGTCGAGGACCGCGTGAAGCACGCGCTCTACGGCAAGGTCCTGCGGCGCAGCAGCAAGATCAACGTCCACGACGAGGCCAACGCGGCCGGCGTCGGTGACCGTGTCCTCATCATGGAGACGCGCCCGCTCTCGGCCACGAAGCGCTGGCGCGTCGTGGAGATTCTGGAGAAGGCCAAGTGATCCAGCAGGAGTCGCGACTCCGGGTCGCCGACAACACGGGTGCGAAGGAGATCCTCTGCATCCGGGTGCTCGGCGGGTCCGGTCGCCGGTATGCCGGGATCGGTGACACCATCGTCGCCACCGTTAAGGACGCCATCCCCGGCGGCAACGTCAAGAAGGGCGACGTCGTCAAGGCCGTCATCGTGCGCACCGTCAAGGAGCGCCGCCGGCCGGACGGCTCCTACATCAAGTTCGACGAGAACGCCGCCGTCATCCTCAAGCCCGACGGCGACCCCCGTGGTACCCGCATCTTCGGCCCCGTCGGCCGCGAGCTGCGGGACAAGCGGTTCATGAAGATCATCTCGCTCGCACCGGAGGTGCTCTGACTCATGTCGAAGACAGCAACCCACTCGATGCGTATCAAGAAGGGTGACCTCGTCCAGGTCATCTCGGGCCGCAGCCAGAAGAACGGCGGCGACCGGGGCAAGCAGGGCAAGGTCATCGCGGTGTACCCCGACACCCAGCGTGTCCTCGTCGAGGGCATCAACCGGGTCACCAAGCACGAGAAGGCCGGCGCGTCCGCTCGCGGCACCCGGACCGGTGGCCTCATCCACACCGAGGCCCCGATCCACGTGAGCAACGTGGCGGTCGTGGACCCCGACTCGAAGAAGCCGACGCGGATCAAGACCCGCGTCGAGACCGTGGAGCGCGACGGTCGGCAGAAGGCCAGCCGCATCCGCGTGGCCGTGCGCTCCGGTAAGGACCTGTGATGACCGCAACCGCCACGGAGACGACGGAGACCCGTACCTCCCCGCGCCTCAAGCAGCGCTACCGCGACGAGATCAAGCCGGCCCTGCGTGACCAGTTCTCCTACGGGAACGTCATGCAGATCCCCGGGGTCGTCAAGGTCGTCGTCAACATGGGCGTCGGGGACGCCGCCAAGGACAGCAAGCTCATCGAGGGCGCCGTGCGCGACCTCGGGGCGATCACCGGCCAGAAGCCGATCGTCACCAAGGCCCGCAAGTCGATCGCCCAGTTCAAGCTGCGCGAGGGGATGCCGATCGGTGCCCACACGACGCTGCGCGGCGACCGGATGTGGGAGTTCCTCGACCGCCTCGTCACCATCGCGCTCCCGCGTATCCGTGACTTCCGCGGCCTGTCGCCGAAGCAGTTCGACGGCAACGGCAACTACACCTTCGGTCTCACCGAGCAGTCGATGTTCCACGAGATCGACCAGGACCGTATCGACCGCGTCCGCGGCATGGACATCACCGTCGTGACGACGGCCAAGAACGACGACGAGGGTCGGGCCCTGCTCAAGGCGCTCGGCTTCCCCTTCAAGGAGAACTGACATGGCGAAGACCGCCCTCGTCAACAAGGCGAACGCGACCCCGAAGTTCAAGGTCCGCGGCTACACGCGCTGCCAGCGCTGCGGCCGCCCGCACTCCGTCTACCGCAAGTTCGGCCTGTGCCGGATCTGCCTGCGGGAGATGGCCCACCGCGGCGAGCTCCCCGGCGTCACCAAGTCGTCCTGGTAACCCACTCACTCATTACAAACACCGAAGGTCACCCCGCATACGAAGGTATGCGTGGTGAAACCGCGGTGAGGAAGGGCCTGAAGCCCACATGACTATGACCGACCCGATTGCGGACATGTTGACCCGCGTCCGGAACGCCAACTCGGCGCACCACGACGACGTCTCCATGCCGTTCTCGAAGCTCAAGTCCCACATCGCCGAGATCCTCCAGGCCGAGGGCTACATCGCCGGCTGGAAGGTCGAGGACGCCGAGGTCGGCAAGACGCTGACCATCGACCTCAAGTACGGCCCGAACCGCGAGCGCTCCATTGCCGGTGTGCGTCGCGTGTCCAAGCCGGGTCTGCGGGTCTACGCCAAGTCGACGAACCTGCCCAAGGTGCTCGGCGGCCTCGGCGTGGCCATCATCTCGACGTCGTCCGGTCTGTTGACCGACCGGCAGGCCGCTTCGAAGGGTGTAGGCGGGGAAGTCCTCGCCTACGTCTGGTAAGGGGAAGCTGACATGTCGCGTATCGGACGACTTCCGGTCACCGTGCCCTCGGGCGTCGACGTGACCATCGACGGCCAGGCCGTCACCGTCAAGGGCCCCAAGGGCTCGCTCAGCCTGACGGTCCCGGAGCCCATCTCCGTGGACCGCAGCGACGGGGGAGCGGTCGAGGTCAAGCGCCCCAACGACGAGCGCGAGGCGCGCTCGCTGCACGGCCTGACCCGCTCGCTCATCAACAACATGGTCGTCGGCGTCACCGACGGCTACGAGAAGAAGCTGGAGATCCACGGCACCGGGTACCGCGTGGCCAACCAGGGCGGAAACCTCGTGTTCTCGCTCGGCTACAGCCACCAGATCACCGTGGAGGCCCCGCAGGGCATCGCCTTCGCCGTCGAGAACCCCACCCGATTCTCGGTGCAGGGCATCGACAAGCAGCAGGTCGGCGAGGTCGCTGCCAACATCCGCAAGCTGCGCAAGCCGGACCCGTACAAGGGCAAGGGCGTGCGGTACGCGGGCGAGCAGATCCGCCGCAAGGTCGGAAAGGCCGGGAAGTAAGTCATGGCAGTCAACATCAACGGCGTCATCAAGCGCGGCAAGAGCAAGGCCGCCGCGCGCATCCGTCGCCAGGTGCGCGGTCGCAAGCGCATCAACGGCACGACCGAGCGTCCGCGCCTGGTCGTCTCGCGCTCGAGCCGTCACCTGTTCGTCCAGGTCGTCGACGACACCCAGGGGCGCACCCTGGTCTCCGCGTCGACGATGGAGGCCGACCTGCGCTCCTTCGACGGTGACAAGACCGCCAAGGCGAAGAAGATCGGCGAGCTCGTGGCCGAGCGGGCCAAGCAGGCCGGCGTCGAGGCGGTTGTCTTCGACCGCGGCGGCAACAAGTACCACGGTCGGGTCGCGGCGATCGCCGACGGTGCCCGCGAAGGAGGGCTCTCCCTGTGAGCCACACGCACACGCCTACGAACACTGTTGAGATGAGGACCATCTGATGCCCGGACCACAGCGTCGAGGCACCGGCCCGGCCACCGCCGGCGGCGACCGGCCCGAGCGCCGGGGCGGTCGTGACGGTCAGAGCGGCCGTGGCGGTCGCGACTCCCGCGACTCCGGTGAGAAGAGCCAGTACATCGAGCGGGTCGTGACGATCAACCGCGTCGCCAAGGTCGTCAAGGGTGGCCGTCGCTTCAGCTTCACCGCCCTCGTCGTCGTCGGCGACGGTGATGGCACGGTGGGCGTCGGCTACGGCAAGGCCAAGGAGGTGCCCGCGGCGATCGCCAAGGGTGTCGAGGAGGCCAAGAAGGCGTTCTTCAGCGTCCCGCGTATCCAGGGCACCATCCCGCACCCCGTCCAGGGTGAGGCGGCGGCCGGTGTCGTCATGCTGCGCCCGGCGTCGCCCGGTACCGGTGTCATCGCCGGTGGCCCGGTCCGCGCCGTGCTCGAGTGCGCCGGCATCCACGACGTCCTCAGCAAGTCGCTCGGGTCGAGCAACGCCATCAACATCGTCCACGCGACGGTCGAGGCGCTGCGCAGCCTGGAGCGTCCGGAGGCCGTCGCCGCCCGTCGTGGGCTGAGCCTGGAGGACGTCGCCCCCGCGGCGATGCTCCGCGCCCAGGCCGCCGGCCGTGCGGAGCGGGCCGACAAGGCCGCCCTCGCCGGAGCGGGGTCCTGATGCCACGGCTCAAAGTGACCCAGACCCGATCCGAGATCGGCGGCAAGCGCAACCACCGCGAGACGTTGCGCAGCCTCGGTCTCAAGCGCATCGGTGACGTCGTCGTCAAGGAGGACCGCCCGGAGATCCGGGGCATGGTCCGCACCGTGACGCACCTCGTCGCCATGGAAGAGGTGGAGTGACCATGGCTGACAAGGCTGTGAAGGCCGACAAGGCCGAGACGAAGACCGAGGGCACGACCCTCAAGGTGCATCACCTGCGCCCGGCACCGGGGGCCCGCACGGCCAAGACCCGCGTCGGTCGTGGCGAGGGTTCCAAGGGCAAGACCGCCGGTCGCGGCACCAAGGGCACCAAAGCCCGCTACCAGGTGCCCGAGCGGTTCGAGGGTGGCCAGATGCCGCTGCACATGCGGCTGCCGAAGCTGCGCGGGTTCACCAACCCGTTCCGCGTCGAGTACCAGGTCGTCAACCTCGACCGCCTCTCGGCGCTCTACCCCGACGGCGGCGACGTGACCGTCGACGACCTCGTGGCGAAGGGCGCCGTCCGCGACGGCCGTCCCGTCAAGGTGCTCGGCACCGGCGAGATCGACGTCAAGGTCAACGTGACGGTCGACAAGTTCTCCGGCTCCGCCAAGGAGAAGATCGAGGCGGCCGGCGGTTCGGCCACGACCGTCTGACCGGTCCGTACTCTCTGACGGACCGACCACCTCGCAGGTATGCGGACGGCCGGCACCCCAACGTGGGGGCCGGCCGCACGCATACCGGGGTTCTCCCGCAGGGTATTCTCTGCGGGTTGGGCCACCGGGTGACCGGGGCGCCCGTCAGAACCACCAGCACCACCAGCAACAGCGGCAACTAGAGGTCGTCACGGCAGGAGCCGGCGCCTCCCAGGAGGATCAGTGCTCTCGGCCTTCGTTCGGGCGTTCAAGACGCCCGACCTGCGCAAGAAGCTGCTGTTCACGCTCTTCATCATCGCCATCTACCGGCTGGGTACCGCGGTGCCGACCCCGGGCGTGGCCTACACCAAGGTGCGCGAATGCCTCTCCGGCGCCGACCCCCAAGCAGGGTTCATCGGCCTGGCGAACCTCTTCAGCGGCGGTGCACTGCTCCAGCTGTCGATCTTCGCGCTGGGGATCATGCCGTACATCACGGCGAGCATCATCGTGCAGCTGCTCACCGTCGTCATCCCCCGGTTCGAGGCCCTCAAGAAGGAGGGCCAGTCCGGGCAGACCAAGCTCACGCAGTACACCCGCTACCTGACCATCGGTCTCGCGGTCCTGCAGAGCTCGACGCTGATCACCTTCGCGCGGAACCCGCAGCAGATCTTCGGCCCCTCGTGCACGTCGATCCTCACCGACGACACCATGCCGACCATCGTCATCATGGTGCTCACGCTGACCGCCGGCACCGGCCTGATCATGTGGATGGGCGAGCTGCTCACCGACCGCGGCATCGGCAACGGCATGTCGGTCCTCATCTTCACGTCCATCGCCTCGGGCTTCCCGGGCTCGCTGTGGGCGATCCAGCAGAAGGACGGCCGCTGGGACGTCTTCATCGGCATCATCCTGCTGGGCTTCGTCATCATGGCCCTGGTCATCTTCGTCGAGCAGTCCCAGCGCCGGGTCCCGGTGCAGTATGCGAAGCGGCAGGTCGGCCGCCGGATGTACGGCGGCAGCTCGACCTACATCCCGCTCAAGGTCAACATGGCCGGCGTCATCCCGGTCATCTTCGCCAGCTCGCTGCTGTCGCTGCCGGCCCTCGTCGCCCAGTTCAACCAGCCGAAGGACGGCTCGCCGCCGGCCGCATGGGCCCAGTGGGTCCAGGACAACCTCACTCGGGGCGACCACTGGATCTACATGCTCCTGTACGTCGCGCTGATCCTCTTCTTCACCTTCTTCTACGTCTCGATCACGTTCAACCCGACCGAGGTCGCGGACAACATGAAGAAGTACGGCGGCTTCATCCCCGGCATCCGCGCCGGCCGCCCCACCGCGGAGTACCTCGACTACGTCCTCACCCGGATCACCGTGCCCGGTGCGCTGTACCTCGCCGTGATCTCCCTCATCCCGCTCATCGCCCTCGTGGCGGTCGGGGCGAACCAGAACTTCCCGTTCGGCGGCACGTCGATCCTCATCATCGTCGGCGTCGGCCTCGAGACGGTGAAGCAGATACAGGCTCAGCTCCAGCAGCGGCACTACGAAGGGTTCTTGCGGTGAAGCGACTGATCATCATGGGCCCCCCCGGCGCGGGCAAGGGGACTCAGGCCGTCCGCATCGCCGAGCGGTTCGGGATCCCGGCGATCTCGACCGGCGACATCTTCCGCAGCAACATCAAGGACGGCACCGAGCTCGGCCGGCAGGTCGAGGCCATCCTCAAGTCCGGCGGCTACGTGCCGGACGAGATGACCAACGCGATCGTCCAGGACCGGCTCGGCTGGGTCGACGCCGCCCCGGGGTTCCTCCTCGACGGGTACCCGCGGACGCCGGGCCAGGTCGAGTTCCTCGACCGGGTGCTGGCCGCTCACGACCATGCCCTCGACGGAGTCATCGAGCTCACCGTCGACGAGGACGCCGTCGTCTCCCGGCTCCTCAAGCGGGCCGAGACCGAGGGCCGGGCCGACGACACCGAAAAGGTCATTCGCGAGCGGATGGCGATCTACCGCAAGGAGACGGCGCCGATCATCGCGCTCTACGACCAGCAGGGCGTCCTGGTGAAGATCGACGGCATGGGTACGGTCGACGAGGTGACCGAGCGGGTCTCCAAGGCCATCGAGAGCATGACCGGCTGAGCCGGCCTACCTGATGTTCCGCCGCTCCCAGACCCCAGGCCGGACCGCCGACCAGCTGCTGCTCATGCGGCGAGCCGGCCTCCTCGTCGGGCAGACCCTCGAGATGCTCCGCGGTGAGGTGCGTCCGGGCGTGAGCACGCTGGCGCTGGACGCCCTGGCCGAGGACTTCATCCGGTCGCACGGCGGGATCCCGAACTTCCAGCTCGTCCCCGGCTACGCGCATACCCTCTGCACGAGCGTCAACGACGAGGTGGTCCACGGCATCCCGTCGTCGTCCCGGGTTCTTCATGAGGGCGACCTGGTGTCGGTCGACTGTGGCGCCGAGCTCGAGGGCTGGAACGGCGACGCCGCCTTCTCGGCCGTCGTCGGCGGGAGCGACGCCGCTCGCCCGGAGGACCTGCGCCTCATCGACCTCACCGAGGACGCCCTCTGGGCCGGCATCACCGCACTGGTCGTCGGTGGCCGCCTGTATGCGGTGGGCGAGTCGGTCGAGGCGAGCATCGAGTCCGCGGGTGCCGCCGACGGACGCGAGTACGGGATCATCGAGGAGTACGTCGGGCACACGATCGGGCGGTCCATGCACGAGGACCCGCAGATCCCCAACTACGCGGTGCGCGACAAGGGCCCGACCGTGCGCGCCGGGTTCACCGGAGCGATCGAGCCGATGGTGACCCTCGGCTCCCCGTCGACCCGGGTTCTCGCCGACGACTGGACGGTCGCCACCACCGACGGGTCCCGGGCGGCGCACTGGGAGCACTCGGTGGCCGTGACCGAAGCCGGCCTCACGGTGCTGACCGCTGTCGACGGCGGTGCCGCCCGGCTGGGCGACGCCTACGTCGCTCTCGACTGACCGCCGGACGTCAGGCCGCCCGCGGGTCGACGATCCGCAGCCCCGGGAAGCGCCGGAACCTGCGGTCAGTCGTCACGAGGGTGGCGTCATGGTCGACCGCGAGGGCCGCGAGACAGGCGTCGGGGATGTCGTTGCCGGCGAGTCGGAGGTCGCTGACGAACTCGTGAAAGAGGGGCCAGTGCCGCGAGGAGGGGACGACGACCGACGTCTGCGGGTCGTCGAGGAGAGACCGGGTGAAGTCCAGCACCTCTCGGGGCGAGGAGGGAGTCCCCATGATCCGGGGATGGGTGGCGATGCGTACCACCGAGGCCAGCACCGCCGTGCTGAGCGCCAGGTGCTTAGACGAGGACGTTGACGTCAGGTAGCAGCACGGTCATGGAGTCGGTGCCAGGCCGTCGACCAGATCCATGATCGCGTGGCGATCCTCGAGATCGACACCAGGTCGCAGTCCAGGCGTCGACGGCACGAACGTCGGCCACTGCTCCCGAAACCTCGTCCGGGCCGCCTGCTGGTCGAGATGCGCGCGCAAC
>NZ_DATBTV010000016.1:0-2025 GCF_036559105.1 Lapillicoccus sp.
GGACGTCATCGTCATCGGCGGTGGCGACACCGGGGCCGACTGCATCGGCACCGCGCACCGGCAGGGTGCGCGCTCGGTGACGAGCCTGGAGATCATGCCCCAGCCGGGCGAGGACCGTCCCTCCGGCCAGCCGTGGCCGACGTACCCGATGCTTTTCCGGATCGCGTCGGCGCACGAGGAGGGCGGCGAGCGGGTGTATGCCGCGTCGACCAAGGAGATCCTCGGCGAGGACGGCAAGGTCAGCGGGATCCGGGTCGTCGACGTGCGGATGGGTGAGCGCGGGTTCGAGGAGGTCGAAGGCACTGAGCGGGTCCTGCCGGCACAGTTGATCCTGCTCGCGATGGGCTTCCTGGGGCCGCAGGGCGCGGGGGTCGTCGAGCAGCTCGGAGTGGACCTCGACCAGCGGTCGAACGTGCAGCGCGACGCGGACTTCATGTCTTCCGTCCCGGGCGTTTTCGTGGCCGGCGACGCCGGCCGGGGACAGTCGCTGATCGTGTGGGCCATCGCCGAAGGCCGTTCTGCCGCAGCGGGAGTCGACCGGTTCCTCACCGGCGACTCGGCACTACCGCGACCCGTCAACCCGACGGACCGTCCGCTCGTCGTCTAGGGCTGTCCGCAGAGTGACCGGGGTCACGTTCCGCAGCGCCGACCGCTAGGGTCGAGTGCATGCGCCGCGCGAAGATCGTCTGCACCCTCGGCCCTGCTGTCGCCTCGCCTGAACGCATCCGGGAGCTCGTCACCGCGGGCATGGACGTCGCAAGGTTGAACCTTTCGCACGGCGCCTACTCCGACCACGAGGCGATCTATCGCCACATCCGGGCGGCCAGCGACGAGAGCGGCCACGCGGTCGGCATACTCGTCGACCTTCAAGGTCCCAAGATCCGCACGGCGAGGTTCAAGGACGGCCCGGTGGAGCTCGCCGTGGGTGACGTCTTCACCATCACCACTCGTGAGGTCGACGGCGACAAGGTCGAGGTGGGCACCACCTACAAGGGCCTGCCCGGTGACGTCCACGTCGGGGACATGTTGTTGATCGACGACGGCAAGGTGGCCCTCGAGGCCACCGAGGTGACCGACACCGACGTCCGAACCGTGGTGCGCGTCCCGGGGACGGTGTCCAACAACAAGGGCATCAACCTGCCCGGGGTCGCGGTCTCGGTCCCGGCCCTGTCCGAGAAGGACAAGGACGACCTGCGCTGGGCGCTGGGGCTACGGGCGGACATGATCGCCCTGTCGTTCGTGCGGTCCGCCAAGGACCTCGACGACGTCTACGAGGTGATGGACGAGGTCGGCGTCCGCCTGCCGGTGATCGCCAAGATCGAGAAGCCGCAGGCCGTGGACAATCTCGAGGAGATCATCGCCGCGTTCGACGGCGTCATGGTGGCCCGCGGCGACCTCGGCGTCGAGCTGCCGCTCGAAGAGGTCCCGATCGTCCAGAAGCGGGCCATCGAGATCGCACGGCGCCAGGCGAAGCCCGTCATCGTGGCCACGCAGGTGCTGGAGTCGATGATCGAGAACCCGCGACCGACCCGCGCCGAGGCGTCCGACGCCGCCAACGCCGTGCTCGACGGTGCGGATGCGTTGATGCTGTCGGGCGAGACCAGCGTCGGCGCGCATCCGATCGAGGCCGTCGAGATGATGGCGCGGATCATCGAGAGCACCGAGGAGCACGGGCTCGAGCGCATCGCGCCGCTGGGCACGCGCCCGCACACCATGGGGGGAGCGGTGTCTGCGGCGGCTGTCGAGATCGGCGAGCTGCTCGGGGTCAAGTACCTCATCACATTCAGCCAGTCCGGCGACACCGCCAAGCGGATGTCGCGGATCCGACCGCGGATCCCCATGCTCGCCTTCACCCCGGAGCAGCACACGCGCTCGAGGCTGGCGCTGGCCTGGGGGATCGAGACGTTCCTCGTGCCCATGGCGCGGCATACCGACCAGATGGCGCGCCAGGTCGACCTGACCCTGCTGGCCAACGGCCGAGCCAAGGAGGGCGACCTGGTCGTGATCGTCGCCGGGTCCCCGCCC
>NZ_DATBTV010000017.1:0-2047 GCF_036559105.1 Lapillicoccus sp.
GGCCCCCACAGCATCCGCGTAGGAGCGGCAGGCGCCCAGGATGGCCATGACGCGTTCCGCCAGCTCCTCCTGGGTCAGGTCGAGGAGGTCGACCAGCTCCGGAGCCGCTTCCACGTCGCGGATGCCGCCCCGCAGCCGCCGGCGCTCGCTGCGCGTCAGGTCGTAGTCCTGCGCGATCGCGGTGAGCACGTCCCGCATGTCGAGACGCGCGAACCGGTCCGGACCGTCGATGACGGCGAGGGCCGCATCGAGCCACCGCTCGTCGTCGTCCGGGCTGTCCTCCATCACGTCGGTCACGAGGTTGAACAGCAGGTAATGGGCCGCCATTGCCGCGGGGGCGACCTCCTCGTGCTCGTCGAAGGGCAGCCCGACGGCCCGACGGACCAGGGCGGTGGCGCGGTCTTCGTCCTGGGCTGCCAACGCGTCGATGGCCTTGACCAACAGGTTCTCGGCGCCGAGGCCGAGGGCGTGGCTGAACGGTGCGAGTGTGCGACCGGACGCCAGCTGCGCGTCGCCCAGCGGGCGGTCGGCCTGCTCGCGGAGGTACCTCGCGACGGCGTCCTCCGCATCCCCGGGGTCTGTCTCCATCGGCCCGACGTTACCGGCGCAAGTCATGTCGCTCGTCATGTCGCGCTTGGTGCGGTCAGCACCCCACCGATCGCGACATGACCCGCGACATGACGCACGAGGTGTCCCGCGACTCACGTCCCGGCTTTGCGGCGGGCTCCCCACGTGACCCGTGACCTCACCACGCCTCGGAGGCGGGTGTTAGCGTCCCGCCATGCCGGAGTCACCACGCCCCGACCTGGCCCCGGTGTTCGCCGAGGAGTTCGACAGGCCAGCGCTCGACACCAGCGTCTGGGTTCCTCACTACCTGCCCGCCCGGAGCTCCCGTGCGGCGAGCGTGGCTGCATACCAGATCAGCGGTTCATGCCTGCGGCTCCGGATCCCCACTGACCACCCGGTGTGGTGCGAGGGCGACCACGAGCCGCCGATCCGCGTCTCCGGCATCCAGTCCGGCTCATGGTCGGGGCCGGTCGGCAGCACTCAGGGTCAGCAGCCGTTCCGGGACGGGCAGACCGTGCGAGAGGAGCAGCCGACGCAGTGGGGCTGGACGCCGCGGGAGGGCTGGATCGGCATGCGAGCGCGGGCCGTCGTGTCGCCGCGGTCGATGGTCTCGCTGTGGATGGTCGGCCTCGAGGACGTGCCGGAGCGCAGCGCCGAGATCTGCGTCATGGAGGCGTTCGGCGATGCGGTGGTCCCGGGCGAGTCCAGCGCGGTCGGCATGGGGCTGCACCCGTTCCGCGACCCCGAGGTGCGTGAGGACTTCGAGGCGGTGCGGCTGCGGCTCGACCTGGCGGAGTTCCACACCTACGCGTGCGACTGGTCGACGGACCGGGTCGACTACCTCGTCGACGGCGCCCTGGTCCGCCGGGTCGAGGGTCCGCCTCGGTACCCGCTGCAGCTGATGCTCGCGGTGTTCGACTTCCCTGACCGCTCCGTCGGGGCGGACGACGACCTCGTCCCGGAGCTCCTCGTCGACTGGGTACGCGGCTTCGGTGACGCACCGGGTGCACAATCGGCCGGGTGAGCCTGCTCGAACGCCGCCCTCAGGTAGAGGCCCTCGTCGCGTATGCCTCCACTCTGACCGCCTCGCGGCCAGCGCTTCCTGGGTGGAGGTATATCCGAGCGCTCTAGCGCTCTCACACCTCTCCAACCAGAGTCGGTTCCGTGATTGGCGCCCAGACAGGTTTCGATGGCGCGAAGTCAGCGCGGGAGCACCAGCTTTGCTCCACCGAACGCCTATCGCCCGTGATCGTGGTGACGTCAGGCGACGATGCCGGCGACGATCACCAGGGCGGGCCCTACGAAGCACAGGATGTCGAGCCAGTTCCACTCCCGGGTAATCTCCCGCCCGGTCACCGCGGCGGAGTCGCCCTCGGCCACCAGCTCCGCGTACTCGGCCATCGCCGTCTCGATCATCCGGCTGGCGCTGCCTACCGTGGCACCCTCGGACGGCTTGGGCGCGTTCAGCGTGGTCTCGTCG
>NZ_DATBTV010000018.1:0-16198 GCF_036559105.1 Lapillicoccus sp.
AAGCTCCCCGGGATGGAATCGAACCATCGTCGCTAATCCTGATTCAAAGTCAGGCGGGCCCTGCCAGCAGACCAACCGGGGATCGACGCCAGAAGGCTAGTCGACCGCCACGGCACGTCAGAGTCGCGAGCGGAAGACCGCGACGTCGACCGCCTGCCAGTCGGCGTGGTCGTTGCGCCAGCCCACCCGGTCGTGAAACTGGGGCGCCGCGTTGGCTGTGGCGTGCCCGATGACGTTCGCCGTGGAGATCCCGAACTGCGACTGGAGGCTGCGAACCAACGCGAGGGCGGCGCCCACCTGGGCGGCCCGGCTCAGGATCTGCTGGTCCGCCCACGTGGCCGACGAGCCGCCCTCCTGGACCATCTCGATCCCGATCGCCTGGTCGTTCAGGCCGATGGTGTGCCGGCAGCGGACCGAGGTCGGGACGAGCTGGTAGACCGTGCCGTCCTTGTCGACGACGTAGTGCGAGCACGTCCCCGGCAGCTCGCCCATGTTGACGGTGTCGGCGGCGAAGGTGGCCCGCGCACCCGCCCAGGTCCCGCCGGCCGTGTAGTGGAGCACGATCATCGTCGGCGTCAGCTGCCAGCTCGCGGTGCCGTAGTGGCGCAGGGAGTAGGCCGCCATCTCCTGCTGGCGGCCCGCGGAGTAGGCGATCGGCGCCTGGACCACCCGGAGCGACGAGGGTCCCGCGGCCGGCGGCGCCACAGCGGCCGGGGACGAAGCGGAAGCGGTCCGTACCGGGGCCACGCCGGTCGGGGCCGACTGACGGGTGATCTGGAGGGGAGTCGGCGCGGCTGTGGACGAGGCCGAACCCGTGAAGATCGGCTGCGGAGGGTCGGGGTCCGCCACGGCCGGGGCGGTCGCGCCGCGGGGGCCCTGGGACGCGGCAACGGCCGGCTGACCCACGTACCCGGCCGTCTCGGTACCGCAGGCCGCGGTCAGGGCGGCGGTGAGCAGCACGCAACCGAGCGCACCCGCATACCGACCCCTGCGCCCCGTCACCACATCACGGTAACGGCAGAATGGCGGCATGACTCCACGGGACGCGGACGGCGTGCGGTCCCGGATGACGGGTCCGCAGCGCCGGGAGCAGCTGCTCGAGGTCGGCCGGAAACTGTTCGCCGACAAGGGTTTCGAGGGCACCAGCGTCGAGGAGATCGCCGCCAAGGCCGGAGTGTCGAAGCCGGTCGTCTACGAGCACTTCGGGGGCAAGGAGGGCCTGTATGCGGTCGTCGTCGACCGCGAGCTCCGCACCCTCCTCGACGGGATCAACGTGGCGCTCCGCGTGGAGACGACCTCCCGCGGCCTGCTCGAGGCGGCGGCCCTCGCGCTGCTCGACTACATCGAGGGGTCGACCGACGGCTTCCGGATCCTCGTCCGCGACTCCCCCGCCGGCCAGTCGACGGGGTCGTTCGCGAGTCTGATCAGCGACGTGGCGACGCAGGTGGAGCACCTGCTCGCCGCCGAGTTCAAGTCGCGCAAGCTGGACCCCAAGACGGCTCCCCTCTACGCCCAGATGCTCGTCGGCATGGTCGCGCTGACGGGGCAGTGGTGGCTCGACTCGCCCAAGTTCAAGAAGGTCGACGTCGCGGCGCACCTGGTCAACCTGGCCTGGAACGGCCTGAGCGGACTCGAGGCGAAGCCACGGCTCAGCAGCCGGCGCTGACCGCTCAGCCGGGTTGGTGGCCCACGGCGAAGATCCGGCGGAAGCCGAGGACGACGCCGTGCGGCTCCCGCGGGTAAGCGGCGTCGAGGGCCTCGCTGAACTCGTCGAGGAACGCCTGCCGCTCGTCGTCACCGGTGAGGACGTCGAGAGCCGGCCGGAGCCCCGTACCGCGCACCCACTCGAGCACCGGGGATCGCTGAGCGCCCACGGGGTCGAGCACGTGCTGGTAGGTCGTCTCCCAGACGTCAGGTTCGAGACCCAGGTCGGCCAGGGCGCGCAGGTATGCGGGCGGCGCTACGACGTTGCCGACGCGGGCGAGGGGCTGCGCCAGCTCGGCGGCCCGAGGCTGCCGGGCAGCCACCTCGCGCATCAGGGCGTGCGACGGCGCGTCGAGGTTGTTCGGCACCTGGAAGGCGAACCAGCCGCCCGGAGCCAGCGCGTCCACCCACCGCGGGAACAGGTCGAGGTGGCCCGGAACCCACTGCAGGGCCGCATTGCTGACCAGGACGTCGACCGGCGCGCCCAGCGAGCCGGGATCCCAGTCCTCCACGCGGGCCTCCACCCACTCGACCCGCTGCTGCGCGTCGAGCTCCCGTGCGGCGGCCAGCATCGTCGGCGACGAGTCGACGCCGACGACCCGGGCCCTGGGCCAGCGCTCGGTCAGGCTCAGCGTCAGCGGGCCGTCGCCGCAGCCGAGGTCGACGACCACCGCCGGCTCGGTCGCCGCCACCCGGCTGAGCAGGTCGACGAAGGGCCGGCCACGGTGGGAACCGAACAACGCGTACTGCTGCGGGTCCCAGGCCATGGTGGTCTCCCTGTGCGGTGGACGAATGTGTCTTGACGTCAAGATACTTGACGACGGTTAGACTTCACAACGTGACCGCTCAACCGGCGTCCTCCGGCGACGAGGTCGACCGGATCGTCGTCGCCTGGGAACGCGAACGGCCCGACCTCGACGTGGCGCCCCTCCAGGTGCTCTCCCGGATCTCCCGGCTGGCCCGACACCTCGACCTCGCCCGGAGCGTGGCGTTCGCCGAGCGTGGGCTGGAGCTGTGGGAGTTCGACGTCCTCTCGGCGCTGCGCCGCTCGGGATCGCCCTACCAGCTGTCCCCCGGCCAGCTGGTCAGCCAGACCCTGGTGACGTCGGGCACGATGACCAACCGTGTCGACCGGCTGACCGAGCGCGGGTTCGTCGAGCGCAGCCCCGACCCCAACGACCGCCGCGGCGTCATCGTCGCCCTCACCGAGGCGGGTCGGGAGACCGTCGACGCCGCCCTCGCCGACCTGCTGTCCCGAGAGCGCGAGCTGCTGGCCCGGCTCTCCGAGCGCGACCGTTCCCTGCTCGCGTCCCTGCTGCGGGAGCTGCTCGAGCCGTTCGACGCCTGAGCCTCTCGACGTTTGAGCCGCTCGGACCTGGTCCGGCCGCCGGCCCGAGACCCGGTCAGCCCGCCGTCTCGGCGGCGTCGAGCCAGTCCGCCTCGAGGTCGTCCCGCTCGCGCTGCAACGTGCGGAGCTCGGCGTCGAGGCGGAGCACGACCTGATGGTCCGCGGCACTGCGGGCCATCTCGTCGTGCAGCCGGGCCTCCTCGGCGCTGATCCGGTCGAGGCGTCGTTCGATCCGCGACATCTCCTTGCGGGCCGCGCGGATGTCGGCGGCGTTCGGGCCGGACGCCTGCACATCGGTTCGTGCTGAATCGAGCCGGATGTCGGCGCGGTCCAGAGCACGAACCGGGGAAGCGGGGGCAGAGGAGGAAAGAGCGGTGGCGCGGAGGCGGAGGTACTCGTCGACGCCGCCGGGCAGGTCGCGCACCCGCCCGTCGCCGAGCAGGGCGACCTGGTGGTCGGCGACCCGCTCGAGGAGGTAGCGGTCGTGGGACACGACGATGAGGGTGCCCGCCCAGCCGTCGAGGACGTCCTCCAGCGAGGTCAACGTGTCGATGTCGAGGTCGTTGGTCGGCTCGTCGAGGATGAGGACGTTCGGCTCGGTCATCAGCAGCCGCAGCAGCTGGAGGCGCCGGCGCTCCCCGCCCGACAGGTCGCCCACCCGCGTCTGCTGCCGGCCGCCGGTGAACCCGAGCCGGGTCGCGAGCTGGCTGGCGGTCACCTCCTTGCCGCCCAGGGTGGTGAACGCCCGGACGTCCTCGACCGCCTCGATGACCCGCCACGACGCGTACTTCTCGAGCTCACGGACCTCCTGCGTGAGGAAGGCGATGACCACGGTCTTGCCGATCCTTCGCCGGCCGGAGCTCAGCGGCTGGTCACCGGTGACGGCCCGCAACAAGGTGGACTTGCCCGCCCCGTTGACGCCGACGATGCCCACCCGCTCACCGGGAGCGAGCCGCCAGGTCACGTCGTCGAGGATGAGGCGGTCGCCCAGCTGCACCGAAGCGTCGACGAGGTCGACGACGTCCTTGCCCAGCCGCCGGGTCGCGAACCGGACCAGGGCCACGTCGTCGCGCGGCGGCGGCTCGTTCTCGATCAGCGCGTTGGCCGCGTCGATCCGGAACCGGGGCTTACTGGTGCGGGCCGGCGGCCCCCGCCGCAGCCAGGCCAGCTCCTTGCGGAGCAGGTTCCCGCGACGCTCCTCCACGACCGCCGAGAGCCGGTCGCGCTCGGCGCGGGCCAGGACGTAGGCCGCATACCCGCCCTCGTAGGACTGCACCGTCCCGTCGGTCACCTCCCACGTCAGCATGGCGACCGCGTCGAGGAACCACCGGTCGTGGGTGACCGCGACGACGGACGCGTCCGGGCGGGTACGACGGGTCACCAGGTGGTCGGCGAGCCAGGCGACCCCCTCGACGTCGAAATGGTTCGTCGGTTCGTCGAGGAGCAGCAGGTCAGGGTCGGCGACGAGCAGCCGGGCGAGCGCGAGCCGCCGTCGCTCGCCTCCGGAGAGTGGTCCGATCACCGTGTCGAGACCGCCGACCGACGGGGCGCCGACCCCGCCGAGGAGCCCGGTGAGGACGTCACGGATCCGTGCGTCCCCGGCCCACACGTGCTCGGGCAGGTCGCCGACGACCGCTTCGCGGACCGTCCACGCCGGGTCCAGCGTGTCGTCCTGGCTCAGCAGCCCGACCGTGGTCCCACCCGCCCGGGTGACCCGGCCGGCGTCGGCCGCTTGGTCGCCGGCCAGCACCCGCAAGAGGGTGGACTTCCCGCCCCCGTTGCGACCCACGACACCGATCCGCTGGCCAGTGCCGACACCGGTCGAGACCGCGTCGAGGACGGCCGTGGTGCCGTAGACGACGGTCGCGTTCTCGAGGGCGACGAGGTTGGCCATGGGCGGGGAGGAAGCGGAGTAGGCGGCGGGTCAGGCCCGCGCGGTGGGACCGGGGACGACCTGAGCGCCGTGCACGGGACCCTTGGCTCGGCGGACCTCGCCCGCGACGCCTGCGGCGGAGAGGGAGACGCAGAGGTCGAGCGCCGCCTCGGGCGAGTCGGTGAGGAACGCCACGGTCGGGCCGGACCCGGACACGACACCGCCGATCGCGCCGTACTCGAGACCCGCGACGAGGACCTCGCCGAGGTCGGGCTGGAGCGAGATCGCGGCGTCACTGAGGTCGTTGGTCAGCGCGGCGCCGAGGGCGTCGGCGTCGCCGGAGCGCAGCGCCGTCATCATGTCCGCCGTCGGCTCCGGGTGCGGGATGCGGGCGTTGCCGCGCAGGCGGTCGCACTCGGCATACACCGTCGGGGTGGACAAGCCGCTGTCGCTGACGGCGAGGACCCAGTGGTACGAGCCCCGGGCGAGCACCGGCGCGAGCCGTTCGCCGCGACCGGAACCCACCGCGATACCGCCGGTCAGCACGAACGGGATGTCGCTGCCCAGCTCGGCGGCCATCTCGAGGAGGTCGTCACGGGGCAGCCCGAGCCCCCAGAGGTGGTCGCAGGCCAGGAGAGCTCCGGCCGCGTCCGCCGAGCCGCCGGCCATCCCGCCGGCCACCGGGATCTCCTTGTGGATCACCACGGTCACCGGCTCGTCGACGCCCACCTGCTCGGCGAGCATGCGCGCGGCGCGCAGAGCGAGGTTGCTGGCGTCGGTGGGCACCCGGTCGGCGTAGGGACCGTGGACGACGACCGACCAGTCGTCGGCCGGGATCACCGTGACCTCGTCGTGCAGCCCCACGGCCATGTAGACGGTGGCGAGCTCGTGGAACCCGTCGGAGCGACGTGGGCCCACTTTGAGCTCGAGGTTGACCTTGGCGGGCGCGCGGACGGTCACCGACCGTCGCGTTGTCGCAGCTGAGGTCACCGCCTCACCCTATGGCAGCGTCAGTTCCCCGCCGTGGGCCTGCTTCGCGGCGGCGATCGCCGCGAACGCCGCGATGTCGAGCTGCTCGCCGCGGGCGCTCGGGTCCACTCCAGCGGCCCGCAGCAGGGCCTCGGCGGCCGGAGCCCCTCCGGCCCATCCGGCGAGCGCGGCCCGCAGGGTCTTGCGACGCTGCGCGAAGGCGGCGTCGATGCAGCGGAACACCTCCTCGCGGGTCGCCGTCGTGACCGGCGGCGGCCGGCGGACCATCGCGACGAGTCCGGAGTCGACGTTCGGCACCGGCCAGAAGACGCTCCGGGGCACGGTGCCCGCGAGCCGTACATCCGCGTACCAGGCGGCCTTGAGGCTGGGCACCCCGAAGGTGCGCGAGCCCGGCCCGGCGGCGAGCCGCTCGGCCACCTCCAGCTGGACCATGACGAGCACCCGCTGAAGAGTCGGCAGGTGCTGGAGGAAGGTCAGCACGACGGGCACGGAGACGTTGTAGGGCAGGTTGGCCACGAGGGCGGTCGGCTGAGGGTCGGGCAGCGCGGTCAGGTGCAGGGCGTCGGCCTGCACGACGGCGAGCCGGTCGGTATGCGTCGGCTGCAGCTCCGCGACGGTGTCTGGGAGGGCGGCGGCCAGGGTCGGGTCGACCTCGACGGCCGTGACGTGGGCGACCTCGGGCAACAGCGCGAGGGTCAGCGAGCCGAGACCGGGACCGACCTCGACGACGACGTCGTCGGGCCCGAGACCGGCCAGCCGGACGATCCGCCGGACGGTGTTGGCGTCGACGACGAAGTTCTGGCCCCACTGCTTGGTGGGCCGCAGGCCGAGGCGAGCGGCGAGCTCACGAACCCGCGCAGCGCCCAGAAGCCCCGGGGAACCGTTCATCCCCGGAGCTTCTCGACGTGCTGCAGGCGCTCGGTCAGGGCCTGCAGCCCCAGGCTTGGGTGCCGGACTTGGCGTAGACCCGGTTGGCGACCGTGATCTGCTGCTCCCGGGAGGCCAGGTCGGCGCGCCCGGCGAAGTCGGCACCGCCGTTCGCGAGCCACGTGCTCTGCGCGAACTGCAGCCCGCCGTAGTAACCGTTGCCGGTGTTGATGTGCCAGTTGCCGCCGGACTCGCACCGGGCGATCCGGTCCCACATCGCGGCGTTCGCGAGGTTGAGGCCGGCGCCGGAGGTGTTGCCGGCAGACGGCGCAGGCGTCGTGGTCGCCGGAGCGGGAGCGGGAGCGGGAGCGGGAGCGGCGACCTTGGTACCGACGGCCACGACCTGGTTCACCGGGTTCTTGGTGACCTGCGTGCCGGTCTGGTTGCGCGACTCGAGCTTGCCGTCGACCCACACCTCGTCGAAGGTGGCGCTCTGCTCGCCGGCGACGCCCTGGGTGGTCGTCTTCTTGGTGCCCTTGGCCAGGGTGGCGTCGTCCTGGCTGGTAACGCCGAACGCGACCGGCTGGGTCTCGCTGACCGTCTTCTTCTCGACGCGGTTGATCGTGACGGCCAGCCCCTCAGTGAGCGGGGTCTCGGGTGCCGGGTTGACGCGGTCCTGCGCACCGAGGGTGACCTCGAGCTGCTGGAGGGCGTCGGCGACGGTCGGGCCGGTGCTGGCGACGGTCTTGCTGGCGCCGTCGACGGAGACCGTGACGTTCTTGGGGGTGGTGATGGTGAGCGCCAGGCCGGACCGGCCGAGCGGCTCGGACCGCGAGACGGACAGCTTCGCGGAGTCGGCGCGGATGCCGAGCTCGGCGAGGGCGCCGTCGACGGACGTGGCGGTCGTCCAGTAGTCGGTGGTCTTGCCGTCCTGGGTGACGGTGAGCTTGCGGCCGTAACGCACGACGACCGTGTCGCCGTCGCGTAGCGGCGCGTCGGCGGCCGGCTGCACGATGTCGTGCTCGCCGACGGGGACGTCCTGCTTCGCGAGCAGGTCGCCAACGGTGCTGCCGAAGACGTGCACCGACGAGGTGGCACCGTCGAGGGACAGGCTCACGGCCTTGTCGTACTGGGCCATGGTCAGGGCACCGACGGCCACGACGGCCACGGCCGCGCCCTGGGCGGCCCAACGCAACGGACGAGAGATCAAGGGGGCTCCAAAGTTTGAACGTCCCGGGTGGAGCGGAGCCGGTCGCCCCGCCGCGTCTCGTGACGCGAAAGGGGGCCTGAAATGGCCCCCACTGGACGCCGGCCGCAGGACTCGCCCCGGCCAACGGCGTCCACTGTCCCGGAACCGTCACCCAAAGGTCAAATTTTGGTAACGGTCGCGTGGTGGATGTGACAGACGGGACATCTGGTGCCCTCGAGGTCGGCCGGTCAGGTCCAGGGCCCGTAGACCCGCTCGGAGTTCGCCGACAGCGCGGTGCACAACGCGGGGACGTCGACGGTGAGGACGCCGGCCATGGCGCGCACGGTGAGCGGCACGAGGTACGACGCGTTGGTGACGCCGCGGTAGGGCGTGGGGGCGAGGTAGGGCGCGTCGGTCTCGACCAGCAGGTTGTCCAGCGGCGTCACCGCGAGGGCGTCCCGCAGGCCTGTGGCGTTCTTGAACGTCACCGTCCCCGCGAACGACAGGAGGTAGCCGCGCTCGACCGCGGCCCGGGCCATCCGGGCGTCGCCGGAGAAGCAGTGCAGCACGGTATGCGGCGGCGCCCCCTCCTCGTCGAGGATCCTCATGACGTCGTCGTGCGCATCGCGGTCGTGGATCTGGAGGGCTCGTCCGGTCCGCTTGGCGAGGTCGATGTGCCAGCGGAAAGCGTTCTGCTGCAACGGAATCCCGTCGGCTCCGGTACGGAAGTAGTCCAGACCGGTCTCACCCACAACCCGGATCCGGGGATGTGAGGCGAGCGCCTCGACCTGGGCCAGCGCGTCGTCCAGCTCTCCCGTCTCGGCCAAGCGGGGCACCTCGTTCGGGTGCACCGCGACACCACCGAGCAGCGCGGCATACTCGTCGACCATCTCCCCCGTGAGCCGGACCCCCGCCGGGTCGCAGCCCACCTGCACGAGGCGGGTCACGCCGACCGACGCGGCCGCGGCAATGGCCTCAGCGGTCGGGAGCGCCTCTTCGCCCTCGCGCGCGACGTCGAGGTGCACGTGGTTGTCCACGACCGGTATGGGCAGAGGGTCGGGTGCCGGCGGCCGCTCGTCCTGGAGTCTCGGCAACCGGTGGGGGCTCACTCGCCCGCGCCCGGCGGGTCGAACTTGCGGAAGACCGGGGCGGGCTTCGTGAGCGGCGTCCCGGCGACGACGGGGCGCGACTCCCAGCGCGGCGTCGCGGAGTAGTCGCCGGTGATGACCGGGTAGGCGGGGCCGCCGTCCAGATCGTCGACGACATCGAGCCGCGGCATGGGGACGAGGTCGCCCTCACCGCCGAGGACCCGGTGGATCGCGTTCGCGCTGTGCGGCAGGAACGGCGACATGATGGTGTTGAGGTCGGTGACGACCTGGGCGAGCACGTGGAGGATCGTGCCGAGCCGCTCGCGCTCGTCGTCGGCCTTGAGCCGGAACGGCTCGGTCTTGCTGACGTAGGCGTTGGCCTCACCGACCAGCCGCATCGCCTCGGCCGTGGCGGCCCGGACCCGCTGCCGCTCGAGCAGGCCGCCGACGGTCTCGAACCCACCGCGGACGGCGGCGAGCAGGTCCTCGTCGACGGCCTCCAACGGGCCGGCCGCCGGGATCTCGCCGAACTGCTTGTGGATCATCGTCGCGGTCCGGTTGACGAGGTTGCCCCACCCGGCGACGAGCTCGGAGTTGTTGCGCTGGACGAACGCCGACCAGGTGAACTCGGCGTCCTGGCTCTCCGGGCCGGCCGCGCAGATGAAGTACCGCAGCGGGTCCGGTCCGTAGTCGCGCAGCACGTCGCGCACGTAGACGACGTGGCCGCGGGAGCTGGAGAACTGCTCGTCACCCATGGTGAGGAACTGCGACGCCACCACCTCGGTCGGCAGGTTCAGCACGCCGTACTCCCCCGGCGTACCGCCCTTGTCGCCGAGACCCGCATACGCGAGGAGCTCGGCGGGCCAGATGAGCGAGTGGAAGGTGATGTTGTCCTTGCCCTGGAAGTAGTACGAACGCGCCTCGGGGTCGTTCCACCACTCGCGCCAGCGCTCCGGGTCGCCGGTGCGACGGGCCCACTCGATGGAGGCGGAGAGGTAGCCGACCACCGCGTCGAACCACACGTAGAAGCGCTTCGTCGGCTGGTCGCGCCAGCCCTCGATGGGGACCGGGATCCCCCAGTCGAGGTCACGGGTCATCGCCCGCGGGCGGACCTCCTCGAGCAGCCCCTTGGAGAAGTTGAGGACCGAGGGCCGCCAGGTGCCGGACGCCTCGCGTTCGTCCAGCCACCCACCGATCGCGCCGGCGAGGGCGGGCAGGTCGAGGAAGAAGTGCTGCGTCTCGACGAAGGCCGGCACCTCGCCGTTGATCCGCGAGTGCGGCTCGATGAGGTCGGTGGCGTCGAGCTGGTTGCCGCAGTTGTCGCACTGGTCGCCCCGGGCCTGGCCGTAGCCGCAGATCGGGCAGGTGCCCTCGATGTAGCGGTCCGGCAGGGTGCGACCGGTCGACGGGCTGATCGCGCCGCGCGTCGTCTGCTCGACCATGTAGCCGTTGCGCCAGTCGCCGGTGAACAGCTCCTGCGCGACGGCGTAGTGGTTGAGCGTCGTCGTCCGCGTGAAGAGGTCGTACGCGAGGCCGAGATCGGTGAGGTCCTCGGCGATGACCCGGTTGTAGCGGTCCGCGAGCTCGCGCGGGCTGACGCCCTCCCGGTCGGCCTCGACGAGGATCGGCGTCCCGTGCTCGTCGGTTCCGCTGACCATCAGCACGTCGTGACCGGCCATCCGCATGTACCGGCTGAACACGTCGGACGGCACGCCGAACCCGGCCACGTGGCCGATGTGGCGTGGTCCGTTGGCGTACGGCCAGGCGACGGCGGACAGGACATGAGCCATACCGCTCAGCCTATGGCGCGAGCGCTACGGGTTTACCGGGGCCGGAGGCGCCAGGACCGGCAGGTCGGTCTGCCGGAAGTCGTCCCCGACACACAGCAGCGGGACCGCGGCGATGCGCGCCACCGCGTAGCTGAAGCAGTCGCCGAGGTCGAGCCGCGCCGGATGCCGGCCCTTCCCGAACCGTCGCCACGCATCCACTGCGGCGTTGGCGTGCCGACGGTCGACGTCCACCACCTCGATGTCGAGCCGGTCAATCGTCCGGGAGCCAGTGACCGCGCCCGAGGTGTATGCCTCGAGGACGAGGGACAGCTCGACGAACGTGACCGCGGACATCAGGCGTGCCAAGGCCGCGTCGAGCTGCTCCTCGACCCACGGGGCCGTGGGCTCGCCCTTGACCAACGCGACTACTGCACTCGTGTCCACCGCGATGCTCACGAGGGGAGACCGTTCTCGTCGTAGCCGATGATCTCGTCGTCACTAACCCCGTCGAGGGATCGGTCTCGGCTCGCCGCGACCTCGGCCTGGAGCTGGGCGATCGCGGCTGACAGGTCACCACGACGGGACCGGCGGACCCGCGCCAGGCGTTCCCGCAGGGCAACCGTGACCGCTTCGGTCAGCGTCTCGTGGGTCTCCGCGGCCAGGGCCCGGGCCAAGGCGTCGGCTTCGTCGGTCTTGATACTGAGGGCCACACGCCTATTCTAGACCAACCGTGATTTTCTAGACAATGGTCAGGCGAGGAACTGGCGGATCAGGTCGGGGTCGACCTCGTGGGCCAGGGCCAGGGCGCTCCCGACCGGGATGTCGTGTGCGGTGTAGCCCTGCTTTCCCGCCGCGGTCGTGGCGGTGAGGTGCGCGAGTCCGACCCGGCGCTGGAACCACGAGGACCGGACGTTCCAGCCGATGATCCCGGTGCGCTGGACCACGTCGCGCCGCCGGACGAACGACCCGGACCGCACCACGAGGTGCTCGGGCGTGAGGTGGTGGCCGAGGCCGGCATAGCGGTCGCGCGCGATGAACGGCATCACCAGCGTCGGCGTGAACGCCGCCACCGCGATCCCGACCGGCCAGTGCCGCCACACGGTCAGCAGCAGCGCCACGAGGAGGATGGTCAGCGCCGGCCACATCGCCCGGATGTAGCGGCGCCGGCGGGCGCTCGCCCCATGGTGCGTGAGCCGGGCGGTCATGGCCTGGCGGTCGCCGACGACCGCAGCGGCGACCTCGGCGACGACCTGGCGGGGAGCCGGCGGGACCAGCCACGCCGTGCCCCGACGATCCTCACGCTTGCTCAGCCCGGTCGTGATGACGTGCAGCCGGCCACCCCTGACCAGCCGAAGGCCGAGCGGCTCGCCGACCTCGAGGCCGCGGATCCGCTTCTCCTCGATGCTCGACTCGCGGCTCGTGAGCAGGCCCCGGGTGATGTGCAGCGTGCCCCCACTGTGCCGGGTCAGCCGGAACCCCCAGAACTGCAGGACGTAGCCGATGACCGACAGCACGGTGACGACGACCAGCACCGCGACGACCCCAACGATCGAGTCGACCCACCACGCGTGGTCGCCGATCCGGTCGACCGCCTCGGTGAGGACGCCCCGCTCGAGGACGCGGGTGATGAACTGGTTCGCGAAGCCGAAGATGGCCAGCGCCGAGACGACCCCGGTCATCGTCACCGGCGCGTAGCGGACCCACCGCGGGTCGAGCCGCACGAGTACGGTCTCCGTGTCGACGACCGGTGCCGCGGGGGCCACGACCGGCGGCTGGAGGGCATACGGCTCGCCGGTGGGTGGTGGTGCGTCCGACGCGGCCGGTATGCCGGTTGTCGCCGGCGGCGCCGCGGTCGCCTGCCGCAGGTGGATGAGCTCTTCTCGCAGGTGCCGCGCCTCCGAGAGGGTGAGCGCGTCGAGGACGAGGCGCTCGCCGTGCCCGGTGCCCGCGGTGCCGAGTTCGACCTTGCCCAGCCCCAGCACCCGGTGGATCGGCGACGACGTGACGTCCACGGTGCGCACCCGGTCGGCCGGCGTGGCGAGGATCCGCTTGTTCAGCAATCCTTTTCGCAGCTCGATCTGGCCATTGGTGATGCGGTAGCGCGTCGTGAGGTAGCGCAGCAGGACGACGCCGACGACGAGGGGGATGAACACCCACTCGAACCAGTTCTGCCCGCTGTCGTTGCTGCGTCCCAGGATGATGATGCCGAACAGGACCGGGAGAAGCCGGACTGTCTCCTGCACCAGGTGGACCAGCAGCATCCGCGGGTCGAGGCGCCGCCAGTCGGTCTCGAGGGCGGACAGGGCGGCGACCGCCAGAGGGCTGGCGGGGTCCGTGACCGGCTCGGTCACGTCGCGTCACCGCGTTCGGCGATGGTGAGCGCCGTGAGGTCCTCGACGAGGTGCCGCGCGACGTCGAGGTCGAGTCCGTGGATCTTCAACGGCCCGGCGGCCGATGCGGTGGTGACGGTCACGCTGGCCAGGCCGAGCGCCTGGGCCACCGGACCACGGGTCATGTCGACGGTCTGGATCCGGCTCACCGGCGCGATCCGCCGCTCCTGGTCGAGCCAGCCGGTCTGGGTGTAGACGGCGGTCTCGGTGTGCTCCCAGCGGTGCACGCGGTAGCGCCACACCGGCATGATCGAGAGGTACAGCACGGTCACCACCAGCCACACCAACCCGACGACCACGTGCGGCGTCCGGGACGGAGCGTCGTCGAGGAACCACCACAGGACCTGCCCGGCGAACAGCACGAGCATGAGGAACGCGCCCTCGACGAGCCACATCACCCGGGCTCGGGGGCTGACGAGGTGCGCCGGCTCGCGCAGCCGCAACGGCTCGGCCTGCTCGCTCATCCCCGCCCCTCCGCTGTCCGCTCACCCGTCCGACGACGGATCGCCCCGGTTGGTTCCCCCGACGGTATGCCAGCCGCTCCCTTCCGAGCGCGCGCTCACCAGGCCGGGGTCGGACCACCGCGCAGGAACTGGACGAGGAGCGGGTTCACGACCTCGGGCGACTCGATCGGCAGCACGTGCGTCCCGGGTAGGACAGCGAGCCGGGCGTCGGGCAGGGCGGCGGTCACCGCCTGCGAGTGCTCCAGGGTGACCTCGTCGCGGTCCCCCTGGAGGACGAGGGTCGGTACCGCGACCTCACGCAGCGTGGCGAGGTCGATCTCCGGCTCGGTGAGGATCATCTGCAGCGTCTTGGCGTGCACGACCGGGAAGTGGTCGCCGCCGTCCGGGCTCACCCGCGCGTACTCGTCCCGGAGGAACCCGAGCGCGTCGGGCGAGGACATGTCCTCCTCGAGGGTGCTCCCCGGCCGCTTGCCTCCCGAGTTGTAGTACTGCCCGATCAGCACCATCCGCCGGACGAGCTCCGGGCGTCGCTGTGCCACCAGCAGGGCCACGACGGCCCCGTCGCTCCAGCCGACCAGGTGCGCCGGGCCGTCGACCTCCTGCTCGAGGTAGGCGATCGTGTCGTCGGCCATCACCGAGTAGGTCAGGGGTCCGTCCACGTCGGGAGTGCGCATGTGGCCTCGGCGCTCCGGTACGTGGACGCGGTACCCCGCCTCGACGAGGAACGGCGTCTGCGCGAAGAACGAGGTCGCCCCGCCGAACGCCCCGTGCAGCAGGACGACCGGCTCGCCCTGGCCGGTGACCTCGTGCCAGGTCCGCAGACCCTCGACCTCGACGTATGCGGCGGTGTCGGCCATCGGCCGGTCTCCTCTCAGCGGGCGGCCAGGGCCGCGTCGTACAGCGCCTTCTTGGACAGTCCGGTCTGCCGGGCGAGGTCGGCGCAGACGTCCTTGAGCCGCTCGC
Source organism: Lapillicoccus sp. (assembly GCF_036559105.1). Lineage (GTDB taxonomy): Bacteria > Actinomycetota > Actinomycetes > Actinomycetales > Dermatophilaceae > Lapillicoccus. Next base: position 14,646 of record NZ_DATBTV010000018.1, read on the forward strand.
CGGCCGCGATCCGCTCCTGGATCGTCGGGACGACGTCGCCCACCTCGGTGGCCGCCCCCCTCACACCGGCGACCACGACGGTGATCTCGCCCCGGGCGTGCTCCTGCGCCCACGCCGTCAGCTCGACGAGGGTGCCCCGCCGGACCTCCTCGTAGGTCTTGGTCAGCTCTCGGCAGACCGCGGCCCGGCGGTCGGGTCCGAACGCCTCGGCCATCGCCGCGAGCGTCACCGCGAGTCGGTGCGGCGCCTCGAAGAACAGCATGGTCCGGCGTTCCTCGCGCAGCTCGGCGAGGGCCCGGGTCCGCTCCCCCGGCTTGCGCGGGAGGAACCCCTCGAAGCAGAACCGGTCCACCGGCATACCGGAGACGGCGAGCGCCGTGAGCACTGCGCTCGGGCCGGGAACACACGTCACCGTCACCCCCACCCGGATGGCGGCGCTGACCAGCCGGTACCCCGGATCCGAGACGGACGGCATCCCGGCGTCGGTGACGAGCACGACGCGGTCGCCCTCGAGGAGCCGGTCCACCAGCTCCCGGGTCCGCGCCGCCTCGTTGTGCTCGTGGTAGCTCAGCGTCCGGCCCCGCAGCTCCACCTCGAGGTCCGCGGCGAGGCGGCGCAGCCGGCGGGTGTCCTCCGCGGCGAGCACGTCGGCCCGCGCCAGCTCGTCGCGCAGCCGCGGCGAGGCGTCCCGGGGCTGCCCGATAGGCGTCGCGGCGAGGACCAGCGTGCCGAGGGTGGTCGGGGAGGTCACGGGCGCATCCTCTCCCACGCGCCGTCCGGGACAATCCGCCCTAGGCTGGGGACTTCGCGAGAGTTTCTTCCGCCACCCCCTCGGAGGTACCCACCATCAGTGTGAGCTCTCGACTCCTCGCCACCCTGCTGGACGACAGCCGAGCCGTCCAGGGCGACCTGCGCGACCTGCGGCGGGCGCTGCACCGGCACCCCGAAATCGGGCTCGACCTGCCACGCACGCAGGAGCGGGTCCTCACCGCCCTCGACGGGCTCACGCTGCAGACGACCCTCGGGCGCCGGACGACCTCGGTCACCGGAGTCCTGCGCGGCGGTGGCGCGCCGGCGGACCGGCCACGGCCGGTCGTGCTGCTGCGGGCCGACATGGACGCCCTGCCGGTACAGGAGCTCGCCGAGGTCGAGTACCGGTCGCAGGTCGACGGGGCCATGCACGGCTGCGGCCACGACCTCCACACGGCGATGCTGGTCGGCGCCGCGCGGCTGCTCGAAGCCCACCGGGACGAGCTGCCCGGCGACGTCGTGCTGATGTTCCAGCCGGGCGAGGAGGGCTGGGCCGGCGCGAAGGTGATGATCGATGAAGGCGTCCTCGACGCCGCCGGCCGGCGGGCCGACGCCGCATACGGGATGCACGTCTTCTCGACGATGGCCCCGCACGGGACCTTCGTCACCAAGTCCGGCCCGATGCTTGCCGCCTCGGACGGGTTCGCGGTGACGGTCAAGGGCAGCGGCGGCCACGGCTCCGCCCCGCACGCGGCGCTCGATCCGGTGCCGGCGGCGGCCGAGATGGTGACCGCCCTCCAGGT
>NZ_DATBTV010000019.1:0-4952 GCF_036559105.1 Lapillicoccus sp.
ACGCGTCGGCGTCCGGCGCGGCCGCCACCACATTCTGGCTGGTCGCGACGGAGACGGTCTGGTCCCAGAGTGTCTTGTCGACGACGCCGATCCTGCCGGGCGACGGCCAGACGAGCTCGTTCACCCGGGCCAGCTGCCACGCCTGGTGCGACGCCCCAGCGTGGGCCGTTCTTGAGCACGATGTCGACGCAGGGCTGGAAGTTGTCGCGGCCGTAGACCCACCCACCGATGGCGCCCTTGAGCAGCTTGGCCGCGGTGTCCTGGTAGGCGGTGTCGTTCTTCAGCTCGTCGGTGTTGGCCCAGATGGCGTCCTGGAGCATGGCGACGCCGTCCTTGTTCCAGTCGATGACGTTGAGGTCGGTCGGCCGGTACAGGGCACCGGTGGCCGGGTTCTTCTGCTCGAGCACCTGCGCGTACTCGTTGTAGATCACGCCTGCGCGGCGTCGATCTGCTCAGCAGCGCGGCCATGTCGAACTGCTGCTGGACGAGGGTGACGCCGGACTTCGGGTCGACGCCGGCTTTCTGAAATCCCGCGACGAGCTCGAACTCGGGCGGCTGATCATCGACTACTCCCAGCAGTACGAGGCCGATAACGATGCCGGCGAGGAACCCGACGAACGCCTCGCGGTAGGTGAACAGGGACGCGTCGACGAGGTACTGCCAGAGCGGTGCGGGATCGCCGGTGCGCTGCGGCTCGCCGAAGCGGCGCAGGATGTCGAGGAAGGGCGGCCGCGTCGTGTCGTCGGTGGGGACGGGCAGCAGACGACTGGTGCCGGGCCAGACGTCGCCGGTGGCCGCCCCATGGCCTTGTGGCCGGTCCAGATCAGCCCGACCGCGGCCACGCGGCGGCCACGAGCGCGACCCGCCCGAGCGCGCGCCGAACGGCGGATCCGCCCGCCCCCGGTCGCGCCGACGCCGCCGCCGCGGCGGTCGTCACGTTGTGGCCCTGACCCGTTCCGCGATCGCCGGGACCACGTGCTGCCCGTAGGCCCGCAGCGTCTCGTCCTGAGCGTCGTGCTGGAGGTAGATGGCGAACTGGTTGACGCCGAGCGCGCGCAGGGCGTCAAGCTTGGCGAGGTGTTCGTGGACGGTGCCGATGACGCAGAACCGGTCGACGATCTCGTCGGGGACGAACGAGGTATGCGTGTTGCCCGCCCGGCCGTGCTCGTTGTAGTCGTAGCCCTCGCGGCCCTTGATGTAGTCGGTGAGCGCCGTCGGCACGTTCGCGCCGTCGGCGCCGTAGCGGGCGACGATGTCGGCCACGTGGTTGCCGACCATGCCCCCGAACCACCGGCACTGGTCGTAGGCGTGGGCGCGGCTCTCCTCGCTGCCGTCGGTGATGTAGGCCGGGGCAGCGACGCAGATGGCGACGTCGTCGGGGTCGCGGCCCGCGTCGGCGGCGGCCTTCCTGACGGCGGCGATGCTCCACTCGGCGATCGACAGGTCGGCCAGCTGCAGGATGAACCCGTCGGCGACCTCACCGGTGAGCTGGAGGACGCGGGGACCGTAGGCAGCGACCCAGACGTCGAGGGACGAGCGGTGGCTCCAGGGGAACCGCAGGTGGCTGCCCTTGTACTCGACCTCCTCGCCGTTGGCGAGGCCGCGGATCACGGCGATGGAGTCGCGTAGCTCGGCCACGGTGCTCGGCCGGCCGTTGGTCACGCGGACCGCGGAGTCACCACGGCCGATCCCGCAGAGGGTGCGGTTGCCGTACATCTCGTTCAGCGTCGCGTAGGTCGACGCGGTGACGGTCCAGTCGCGGGTGGACGGGTTGGTGACCATCGGCCCCACGACGATCTTGCGGGTGGCCGCGAGGATCGCGCTGTAGATGACGTAGGGCTCCTCCCAGAGCAGGTGGGAGTCGAAGGTCCAGGCGTGGGAGAAGCCGTAGTTCTCGGCCTGGCGGCAGAGCTCGACGACGCGGGACGCCGGAGGGTTGCACTGCAGGACGACGCCGAGATCCATCGGGAGTGTCCTCAGTGGAGGTACTGCGAGAGGCCGCGCTTGAGGTACTTCCCGTGGCCCTTGCCGCCCCGGAACTCCCCCTCGCTGACGACGACCGAGCCGCGGGACATGACGACGTCGACGTGCCCGTCGATCTCGAACCCCTCCCATGCGGAGTGGTCCATGTTCATGTGGTGGGTCTTCTCGTACCCGATGCTCGTGTGGCCCTGCGGGTCGTACACGACGATGTCGGCGTCCGCACCCGGCTCGATGACGCCCTTGCGGCCGTAGAGGCCGAACATCCGGGCCGGGGTGGTGGAGCAGAGCTCGACCCAGCGCTCAAGGGTGATCTCGCCCATGACGACGCCCTGGTAGAGCAGGTCCAAGCGGTGCTCGACGGACCCGATCCCGTTCGGGATCTTGGAGAAGTCGCCGACGCCGAGCTCCTTCTGCTCCTTCATGCAGAAGGGGCAGTGGTCGGTGCTGACCACGCTGAGGTCCCCCGTGCGCAGGTAGCGCCACAGCTCGTCCTGGTGGCCCTCGGCGCGGGACCGCAGCGGGGTGCTGCATACCCACTTCGCACCCTCGAACCCTGGTGCCCCGAGCTGCTCCTCGAGGGAGAGGTAGAGGTACTGGGGACACGTCTCGCCGAAGACGTTGTAGCCCTGGTCGCGCGCCTCGGCGAGGGTGGCGACCGCCTGCTTGGCACTCATGTGCACGATGTAGAGCGGGGCGCCGGTGAGGCGGGCCAGCATGATCGCGCGGTGGGTCGCCTCCTCCTCGGTCTCCCACGGCCGGGTGAGCCCGTGGTTGATCGGGTCGGTCTCACCACGAGCCAGCGCCTGGGCGACGAGGACGTCGATGGCCATGCCGTTCTCGGCGTGCATCATGATGAGCGCGCCGTTCTCGCGCGCCTGCTGCATGGCCCGCAGGATCTGGCCGTCGTCGGAGTAGAAGACGCCGGGGTACGCCATGAACAGCTTGACGCTGGTGATCCCGTCGGCGACCAGCTCGTCCATCGCCTTGAGCGAGTCGTCGTCGACGCCGCCGAGGATCTGGTGGAACCCGTAGTCGATCGCACAGTTCCCGGCGGCCTTCTCGTGCCAGGCGGCCAGTCCGTCCTGGACGCGCTCTCCGGTGCGCTGGACGGCGAAGTCGATGATCGTCGTCGTCCCGCCCCACGCGGCCGCCGTCGTGCCGGTCTCGAAGGTGTCCGAGGCATTGGTCCCCCCGAACGGCAGCTCCATGTGGGTATGGCCGTCGACCCCGCCGGGGATCACGTACTTGCCGGTCGCGTCGATCACGGTGTCGACGGTGCTCGCGAGGTCGCTGCCGAGGGCGGTGCTGCCGGGCGCGACGACCGCGGCGATGGTCTCACCGTCGACGAGGACGTCAGCCTTGACCTGACCCGTCGCGGAGACGATCGTGCCCCCGCTGATCAACGTGGTCACGGACGTACCAGGTCCTCGTAGGCGTCCGGGCGCCGGTCGCGATAGAACGCCCAGCGCTCGCGGACGGTCTGGATGAGGTCGAGGTCGAGGTCGCGGACGATGAGCTCCGGTTCGTGCGCGTCGCCCTTGTCGCCGACGTAGTTGCCCTCGGGGTCGACGAAGTAGGACTGGCCGTAGAAGTCGTCGTCGCCGAGGTCCTCGATGCCGACCCGGTTGATGGCGCCGACGTAGTACTCGTTGGCCACGGCGGCGGCCGGCTGCTCGATCGACCAGAGGTACTCGCTCAGGCCACGGCTGGTGGCGCTGGGGTTGAAGACGATCTGGGCACCGTTGAGACCGAGCGCGCGCCAGCCCTCGGGGAAGTGGCGGTCGTAGCAGATGTAGACGCCGACCTTGCCGACGGCGGTGTCGAAGACGGGGTACCCGCCGTTGCCCGGCCGGAAGTAGAACTTCTCCCAGAAGCCGCCGACGTGGGGGATGTGCTGCTTGCGGTACTTGCCGAGGTAGCTCCCGTCGGCGTCGATCACCGCGGCGGTGTTGTAGAGGAACGGCTCCTCGCGCTCGTAGACCGGCAGGACGATGACCAGCTTCAGCTCCTTGGCCAGGGCCTGGAACCGCTCGGTGGTCGGGCCCGGCACGGCTTCGGCGTACTCGTAGAACTGCGAGTCCTGCACCTGGCAGAAGTACGGGCCGTAGAACAGCTCCTGGAAGCAGATCACCTGTGCCCCGTCGGCGGCGGCCTCGCGCGCATACTCCTCGTGCCTGTCGATCATCGAGTCCTTGTCACCGGTCCAGGTGGTCTGGACCAGCGCTGCGCGCACCACGGTCATCGAGACTCCTCCGCTTCAGGAAACCGCCAGCCTAGGGCGGCGTGGTTCCGGGCGATACGCCTTGTGGAACAAAGTCGTTACGGTCTGATGTCCTGACCTACCCGTGGGGTATGCGCGCCGTCAGTTGCCCGGTCGGGCGCCGGTCCGCCCCCGCAACCCGTCGCGGAATCCGCGCCACGCCTCGCGCGCCCGGGTGCCGCGTTCGGGGTCGAACGCGACCACCAGGCCGAGGTGCCCGGCGACGCCGACGACCTGCCCGGCGGACCAGCGGGGATGCCGTCGAGCGTGGCGTCCGATCAGGCGAGTGCGGTTGCGGGTCAGGTAGTAGTAGCGAAAGGGCACCGACCTGGAGAGGGTGACGGTGCGACCGGCGACGGTGATGTCGTGGGTCTCGCCGAGGCGGTGACCCAGCGTGAGGCCTTCGGCGACAACCAGAGCCAGGCCGGCATCGAGGCACCGGAGGGCGAAGTCGTCGTCGACCCCGTCGATGAAGAGGTCTTCGTCGAAGTCGCCGACGTGTCGCAGCGTCCCGACCGGGATGAGCTGGCCGGACTGGACGGGAGGCCGGCCACGCGCTTGGTCCGGGAGGCCGGTGACGTGCTCGGGAGCGACGATGCCGACGCGCAGTCCGTCCTGCTCCGCCTGCGCCCAGGTGTCGAGCAGGGCGGCGACGTAGCCGCCAGGGATCTGGGAGTCCTGGTCGACCGTCAGGACCGCGACGGTGCCG
>NZ_DATBTV010000020.1:0-44507 GCF_036559105.1 Lapillicoccus sp.
ACGGCGGCGTCAACGCTGGGACCACCCCACCCACCCTGCGGAACCAGCTCCGTCCGGTCCCCTCCGACACGCCGACCGCACGCGCCGCGTCATCGGTCAACATCCCCTCCCGGACCGCAGCCCAGAACCGGCGACGAACCTGCACAGAAATCGCGGTACGACCTGAACGACCCACAACACAACACCCCTCGACCAAGCCAGGTGTTGCGCTGACCCCCTGAAGCCGCCGCGAGAACGCCCACGACAACTGACGACGCTGACAGTTGTGGCGTTCGAGAAGACCATCCGACGCTCGGCAAGAACGTGCGTCACCGTGCGAGAGGGGCTTCTGGAGTCCGTTTCGGGTTGTGGCGAGGCGATTGTGGGAGAACTAGCCGAAGACGGCCGGTTTCTGAACCGCCTGCAGGGCGCGTGACCTGGGCCCGCTTGCCGCCGTTGCGGGCCGGAACTCGGAGCGGGCGGTACTGGGCGTCACTCGATGGGCGGCTGCGCCAGCCGAACGGGCCGTGTCGGTTCGATGATCGTGAACGGGTGACTCCGCAGCCCCAGACACTGATCTCGGTGGCGGTGGTGGTCAAGAACGTGCCGGCCCTGTGTTGGGGTGACAGCCTGGGGCTGTGAACGCGTGGGTCGGACAAAGCGGGTGCTGGTGACGGCGCGGCCGTCGCGCGGCCCGGCGGATGACAAGCTCGGCTCGCTCGAGCCGACCGGGAGCGTCCGGCGCCGGCCGAAGGCCACGTCGCTGATGGTTCTCGGCGCACTCGGCATCGTCTTCGGCGACATCGGGACCAGCCCGCTGTACGCACTGCAGACCGTCTTCTCGGTGGACCAGGGCGAGGTCAAGGCGACACCTGACGACGTCTACGGCGTGATCTCGCTGGTGTTCTGGTCGGTGACCGTCATCGTGTCGGTCAAGTACGTCCTGGTGGTGATGCGCGCGGACAACGACGGGGAGGGCGGTGTGATGGCGCTCGCGGCGCTGGCCCGGCGCACGATGCACAGCGTCCGTGGCCGGCGGCTGGCGGTGGTGTCCGCGCTCGGGGTGCTGGGCGCGTCTTTGTTCTACGGCGACTCGGTCATCACCCCCGCGATCTCGGTGCTCTCTGCGGTCGAGGGCCTCGGTGTCACCGGCTTGGGAGTGACCCACCTCGTGCTGCCCATCGCGGCGACGATCCTGACGCTGCTGTTCCTGGCCCAACGGTGGGGGACGGCACGGGTGGGTTCCTTGTTCGGGCCGATCATGCTGCTGTGGTTCGTGGTTCTCGCGCTGGCCGGGCTCGCCGAGGTGCTGCGGCAGCCGGGCATCGTCCGGTCGCTGCTGCCGACCTACGGGGCCGCCTTCGTCGTCTCCCACCCGGGCATCGCGTTCATCGCCCTCGGGGCGATCGTCTTGTCCATCACGGGTGCCGAGGCGCTGTACGCGGACATGGGCCACTTCGGTCGGCCGGCGATCAGCCGAGCCTGGTTCGCGGTCGCCTTCCCGGCCCTGACGCTGAACTATCTCGGACAGGGCGGCCTGATCCTTGCCGACCCCACGGCGATCAGTAGTCCGTTCTTCCTGCTCGTCCCGGAGTGGGCCCGTCTTCCCCTCGTCGTCCTGGCCACCGCCGCCACGGTGATCGCCTCACAGGCGGTCATCTCCGGAGCCTTCTCGATGTCTCGCCAGGCCATGCAGCTGGGGTTCCTTCCGCCGCTGTCTGTCCGGCAGACCTCCGAGCGCCAGATGGGCCAGATCTACCTACCCGTCGTCAACGCGGCGATGTTCGTCGCCGTGCTGGTGCTGATGCTGACCTTCCAGTCGTCGCAGCGGTTGGCGACCGCATACGGGGTATCGGTGACCGGAGCCCTGTTGATCGACACCCTGCTCCTGCTGGTCGTGGCCAGGACGCTCTTCGGGTGGCCGACCTGGCGACTCGTCCTCGCGGGGGTGGTGTTCGGCGGGATCGAGGCGACGTTCCTGGCGGCGAACCTCACCAAGGTGTTCCACGGTGGCTGGCTTCCCCTGCTGATCGCCGCGGTGATGTTCACGGTGATGACGACCTGGCAGAAGGGACGGACCATCATCACCGAGAAGCGCAACCGGGAGGAGGGACCGCTCGAGGACTTCGTCGAGCACCTGCACGAGAACCCCCTCACCCGCGTTCCGGGCACCGCCATCTTCCCGCACCCGACCAAGCAGACCACCCCGCTGGCGTTGCGGGCCAACGTCCAGCACAACGAGGTGCTGCACCGCCATGTGGTGATCGTGTCCGCCATCACCCAGAACGTTCCCCACGTGCCGGCCGACGAACAGGTCATCGTCGACGACCTGGGTTACGCCCACGACGGGATCGTCCACCTGCTGCTCAAGTACGGGTTCGCCGACAGCATCGACATCCCCGAGGGCGTCCGCCAAGCGACCCGTCAGGAAGGTTCGGAGCTGGACTTCGACCCGGACCAGGCGTCCTACTTCGTCTCCCGCGCCACCCTCCGCTACGCCCCGGGGGCCGGGATGTCGAAGTGGCGCACGCTTCTGTTCATCGGGTTGGCCCGCAATGCGGCCGACCCGTCGGTCCGCTTCGGGCTGCCCGCGCAGCGAACCATCGTCATGGGAACGCGGCTCGACATCTGAAGCCAGCCGACCGCGCACCTTCGGGAGTGCTTCCGAGGCCCTCATGCATGGGAGGTTCCTGGCACCGTATGTCCAAGACGTCGCCCTTGACATCGTGGTGGTGTGCGGGAGTGGAGGCACGTCTGAAAAATTCTTCGCGGGTCGATGTCGAAGAGCCTGGCGACTGTTCGACGTACGTGCACGAAGCAGGTCGCCGTCAACCATAGGGAGTGATCGAGATGCCACGTTTCATGGGGTTCGTCAGGATGGAAGAGGGGGTCGGCACGCCGCCCCAGGCGCTGTTCGATGCGATGGACGCTCACATCGGGGAACGGGCGGCCAAGGGTGTGTTCCTCGACGGGGGCGGTCTGTACGGAACTGAGGACGCCGTGAACTTCGTCGTCCGCCAGGGCGAGGTCAGCCGGGTCGACGGACCGTACGCCGAGGCCAAGGAGGTCGTCGGCGGCTGGTCCATCCTGCAGTACGAGAGCCTCGAGGATGCCGTCGCCGATCAGCGGGAGTTCGCTGAGCTCCACGCGAAGTACTGGCCGGAGGTCACGGTGATCTCGACCCTCCGCCAGATCTCCACCGGCCCAGAGGCCCCCGGCGACTGACGAGGACTTACTACGCTGGCAGCGTGCCGGCAGAGACCCGTGCGGATGACTCGAACGAGGCCATCGTCGCGGCGTGGCGGGCCGAGTCGGCCCGCCTCGTCGGCGCCCTCGTACGGATGACTCGGGATCTGGAACTCGCTGAGGACCTGGCCCAGGACGCCCTCGTGGCTGCGCTGCAGCAGTGGCCGACGACCGGGGTCCCGCAGAACCCGATCGCGTGGCTGATGACCATCGCGAAGCGGCGCGGCATCGACCACTTCCGGAGGGCGGACAACCTCCGCAGCAAGCTCGCTGAACTCGACCATGCCCGAGGTGGAGAGGAGAAGGCGATGGCCGACCTTGACGCCCAGGTCGACTACATCGAGGACGACGTTCTACGGCTCATCTTCCTCTCCTGCCACCCCGCCCTGACAGCTGAGTCCCGGGCCGCCCTCACGCTACGTCTCGTCGGCGGACTCACCACCGCCGAGATCGCACGCGGGTTCATGGCCTCCGAAGCCTCCATGGGTCAGCGCATCGCGCGAGCCAAGAAGACGCTGTCAGCAGCTCACGCCGAGTTCGATCTGCCCACGGGGCCTGAGCGGACCAGGCGTCTCGACGACGTCATGGCCGTGATCTACCTGATCTTCAACGAGGGATACACCGCCACCGCCGGCGCGGACTGGATGCGCCCTGATCTGGCCAACGAGGCGATGCGACTCGCGCGGATGCTGGCCGCAGTCGTTCCCGACGAGCCCGAGGTACTCGGACTGCAGGCGCTGCTTGAGTTCCAAGGCTCACGGATTGCCGCCCGGCTGGATGAGCACGGTGCGCCGGTCTTGCTGGAGGCGCAGGACCGGACGCGGTGGGACCAGTTGTTGATCCGACGCGCGGTGGCCGCCCTGCAGCGAGCAGAGCTGCTCGCCGCGCGCGGGAAGCCGGTTGGTAAGTACTTCTTGCAGGCCCTGATCGCCGCCGAGCACGCCCGTGCAGAGCGTGCCGACGACACGAGCTGGCACCGGATCGCCGTGCTGTACGACGTCCTCGCCGACGCCGCGCCCGGACCGGTCGTCGAGGTGAACCGGGCGGTCGCACACGGGCGGGCGTTCGGGCCGGATGCCGGGCTCGCCGTACTGGACAAGGTGAGCACCGGTGCGCTCGGCAGCTCGCCGCTGGCCTCGAGTGTGCGCGGCGACCTCCTCGAACAAGCCGGGCTACACGCGCAGGCGGCCAGCGCGTTCACCGAGGCGGCCATGCACACCAGAAATGAGAGCGAGCGTGCACTCCTGCACCGCCGTGCGGAACTGAACCTGACTCGTGTGCCGAAGTCACCCTGAGGACCGAATCGTCGTCGGTCAGACACTTTCGGGCGGCGAGGGCTCCTACGCGCCACGAATGCGCTATTTGACGAATCCGGTAGGACCGGTGTCTGGTCAGACTCGGTCTAGATCGACACATGGCGGCCCGTCGACCCGAGCCGACTGCACCCAGGCACAACTGGCCCACCCACTCCAGTTCCCCGATCCTCGGAACTGCACGTTGGCCGGGCGTCACCCCAATCAGGTGATTGGCCGACTCACGCCGCGCAGTGAGTGCCCGCGGGCGGCCGTACGGATTCGCCGGAGCGCGAGTCCGCGCGTCAGCCCACCGCCGGGGGGTCGGCATTCCGGTCCAGCGACCGGCGCGCCGCTCCCGCCAGCAGCCGGATGATGACGGAGATGAGCACGAGACCGAGCATGATTTGCGAGCTGACGGCCATCCGGGCGCCGACGCTCACCGGCGCGATGTCGCCGTACCCGACGGTCCCCAGCGTGACCACCGTGAAGTACAAGGACGCTGGCTTGTCGAGGGCCTGGCTGAAGCTCCCGGGGGAGGCGGCCGAGATGCCGACATAGGTGCTGGCGTACACGACGATGAAGGTCGGGATGGCGACGATCAGCGCCTCGATCGCCTGCAGGGCGGGCAGGGGGGACTGCAGGATCCGCCAGACCTGCCACGCGAGGATCGCCGCGAAGATCAGCACGCCGAGCACGAGCCGGAACGCGCTCCACCCGTCGCCGCCCCAGTCGCCGACCGGCAGCAGGAAGTAGATCCCGAGGATCACGGCGAACGCCACGACCGAGCGGAACGCGGTCCTGAACAGCGCCTGGCGACGCTCCCGGGCGGACAGAATGGCCAGCCGTTGCCGCATCCGGTCGGCCGGCTCGCCCTCGGGACTCATGGCGCGGAGTCTTCCGGCTGGGGGAGAAGGCGGCAAGCACCAATTGCCCAGCGTCCACACGGTGGGCCGATTTGGAGGATAGGTAAGCCTTACCTACACTCGGCGCGTGCCCACGGTGACCGTCAAGAACACGTGCTGCAAGGACAAGCCCCGCTGCACGAAGTGCCCGGTCACCTGCATGCGGCTCGAGCGCGAGGGCTACGCCGAACGGGAGACCAAGCGGAAGTACCAGCTCGACAAGAAGATCCCCAAGCAGGTGCTCAAGGCCGCCCGCGCTCGCTAGGCCGCGCGTCAGTCGTCGCTGGTCTGCAGACCGCGACGGGCGCTGAGCAGATCGGCTTCCGGTCGCTGCGCCACCAGGCGCTCGGCGGCGTCCAGCACCTCGACCACGTGGTGGCGGTCGGCGGCAACCAGGACGACACCCACCGTGGCGCGACGGTGCACGTCCTGGTCGCCGACCTCGGCCGCCGAGACCGCGAAGCGACGCTGCAGCTCGGCGACGATCGGCCGGACGACGGACCGCTTCTCCTTGAGGGAGTGGACGTCGCCGAGGAGCAGGTCCAGCTCGAGCCATCCGATCCACACGTCCTGCAGCATGGCAGCCGGCCCGGGAGGCGTTCGCGCCAGCCTCGCGACACCATGGGCGGATGAGCGAGAGCGGCTTCCCCGACCTGGTGCGGTTCGTCGAGGCGCAGGACTCCGGCGGCACGTATGCGACGGCGCTCGCTGAGCTGCGCCGCGGTCGCAAGACGTCGCACTGGATGTGGTTCGTGCTGCCGCAGGTCGCCGGGCTCGGGCAGAGCCCGACCGCGGTCCACTACGGCGTTCGAGGCCTCGACGAGGCGCGGGCCTACCTCGCCCACCCGGTGCTCGGACCTCGCCTCGTCGACTGCGCCGACGTCCTGGCCGGTCTCGAGGCCACCGACGCGGTCGAGGTGCTCGGTGGCATCGATGCGGTGAAGCTCCGCTCGTCGATGACGCTGTTCGCCCACGCCGCCGACGACGAAGGGACGCGGCGGCGCTTCACCGCGGTCCTCGACCACTACTTCGGCGGGGAGGAGGATCCGGCCACGCTGGCGCGGATCTAGGAGCCGAGCCGGCGGAGCAGGCCGACCGCGTCCCAGGGCGCACGCCCGCGCATGTCGTTGTCGAAGTAGACGTAGACGTCGCGTCCGGCCTCCGCCCAGGTCCGACAGCGGTCAGCCCACTGGTCCAGTGACCGAGAGCTGTAGCCACTCGCATACAGCTCGGTGTGCCCATGCAGGCGGACGTACCGCACTCCGCTGGTGTCTGCGTCGATGACGGGGAACTTGCCGGCCGCATCCGCCCAGACGGTCCCGATATCGTTGGCGCGCAACAGGTCGGCTGCTTCCTCGGTGGCGAAGCTAGCGTGTCTGGCCTCGAGGACGTGCTGGATCGTGCGCTCGTCCACCGCCTCGACCAGGGCCCGGTTCTCCGGCACCTTCTCGTCGTGACCGCGGGCCAGGCCCGCCGCTTCCGACGTCGAGCGCGGGAGCCGGTCGAAGAAGTTCGCCAGTCGCGGTGCGTCGAAGCGGGTCCGGGCGGGGAGCTGCCAGAGGACGGGTCCCAGCTTGTGTCCGAGCGCCAGCACACCGGATGCCCAGAAGTTGGCCAAGGCCACGTCGACGTCCGCGAGCTGCTTCATGTGGGTGATGAACCGGCTGCCTTTGACGGCGAACACGAAGTCGTCCGGCGTCGAGTCCCGCCAGCGCGCGTACGAGGTGGGTCGCTGCAGCGAGTAGAACGAACCGTTCACCTCGACCGAGGACATCCGGTCTGCGGAGTAGGCGAGCTCACGGGTGCGCGGCAGTCCGGTGGGGTAGAAGTCGCCACGCCAGCTGGCGTAGGTCCACCCGGAGATTCCCACGCGAACCCGACCGGTCGCCAACCCGACTCAGCCTTCGACCCCGGTCGCGGTGTGCGGCGACCCTACGGGCTTCGACTCGGGCGACCCACGCTGCCGAAGGTAGATGCTGAGCACGACCATGCTCCCGACCGCGAGGAACTCCGACTGCCAGTTCTGCAGTGTGCGGTTCCAGAAGTTAGCCGAGGCGAAGTACTGGGGCATCGAGATCGGAGCGAGCAGGTTCTGCAACCGCTCGCTGTTGTACGCGCTCGTGCCGGCGACCAGCTGCGCCCCCCACGAGCCGAGGAAGAACAGTCCCATGGCGAGGCCGAGGGAGTTGGAGTAGAGGGTCGTCCGCCAGCCGCCGGCCTTGGCCCACGCGGGCGAGCCCTGGCTCGCGTGCCGGCCCAGCTTCTGCTTCTCATCATCCTCGCCGCCCGCGTCCTCGACCGGCTTGGACTCCGGCGAGCCCCGCTGGACCAGCCAGACGGTCAGGACGATGTAGAGGAAGAACTGGAGGTACTCGGACTGCCAGTTCTCCGCGACGTCGACGGCGAACTGTGACGAGGTGACGTACTCGCCGATGCCCATCTGCGGCAGGTCGTCGATGACGACCTGTGAGTTGTACTCGGCGACGCCGGTGAACGCCTGACCGATGAGGGTGAGCAGCAGGATGAGCCCGAAGAACCAGCTGAGACTGCTCTGCCGCAGCGCCTGTCGAGCGGTCATCGCTGGAGGAACCCGATGGTGAAGAGGTAGGCCAGTCCACCGACGATGAAGACCAGGTAGGTCACGAATACCCCTCTCACGTCAGCCTCCCGACACGTTGCAGTCGTAGGGCTTCTGGTCGCTCGGTCCCGGCTGGCACCCGGCGGCCGTGACCCGCCAGCCCTCGGGGAAACGGGCCAGGAAGATGGTGTCGTTGCCGAACCGGACGATCGCGTCGTGGCCGAAGACCTCCACGGTGTCGACAGCGGACGCGTCGGGCAGGTCGTCGTCACCGAGCGCTTCGGCGCACCCCTTCTTGGCCGCCTTCTCGACCTCGTCGTGGGTTCCGGGCGCCAACAGGCCACATGCCTGTGCTGTGTCCGTGCCCGCGAGCTGCGCGAACGACTGGGCCACCTGGGCCGCCTGGTCCGCACCCGGGCCGTTGCAGCCCGAGACGCCGACGAGCGCGCCGGCAAGGAGGGCGAGAGAAACGACGAAGCGTCGCCCGCCATCGGGGAGGCGACGCTGGTTCACGGGTGGGACAGCTCGTCGGCTGCGACGCCCGGCAACGCGCCCTCGAGGGTCACGACGCCGCCGAGCAGCAGACGACGCGCGAGGTCGATGCCGAGTTCCGAGACGGAGGCCGAGCCGGTCGTGACGAGGGCCGCAACCGAGTCCTGTTCGGTCGAGTCCACCAACAGCTCACCGGCCCGACTGTGCACCCTCTCGCCGTCGACACGGGCTTCGAGGTGCCGGCGGAGGAGCAGCCGTTCCGAGCCGTCCAGGGCGGCCGCGGCGCGGACCGTCGCCACCGGACTCACCGGAGCGGCCCGCTGCGCGCGACCCCACTTGAGGCCGAGGGCGTCGGCGAGGGTCTCGGCCGCCACGTCGCGCAGAGCGCGGACGAGCGCCTCGCGCACGATGTCGACATCGCCTTCCCAGGCGGCCGGATCGGCGAGGTCGACCCCGAGACCGAGGGACGCGCGTACCCGCTCATCCTCGCTCGCGGCGACGACCGCGCGGCCGACCAGCTCGTCGGCCAGGTGCCGGCGCGTCCAGGGATGGACCCCGATGGTGAGGTGGGTGCTGACGTCGCCGAGGGCCTTGGCGGCGTGGAGGTAGCCGCGGGGGAGGTAGAGACAGTCGCCCGGTCGCAGCGTCTCGTCGAGCAGCGCTGGACGCCCGGCGGCCTCCTCGACCGCGGTGCGCCGGTCGGTCCACGGCTGGTCGCGCAGCGGGCTTGGGTGAACGGGTTCGTGGATCCGCCAGCGCTTCTCTCCGGCCACCTGGAGGACGAACACGTCGTGGACGTCGTAGTGGTCGCTGAAGCCGGTGTTCTGGGCCGGGGTCACGTACGCGTTGACCTGCACCGGGTGACCGAGGTCGGCGGCCAGGTCCTGGGTGAAGACGAGGACCGGCTCCCACGTGCGGTGCAGGCCCTGGAGCACGAGGGTCGCGCCGTCGGCGAACAGCCGCAGCAGCTTGTCGTCGCTCGCCTGGTCGGCGATGCCGGCGCCGGTCCCGCCGCCGGCCGTGAAGGCGCTGTCCGGCAGGGTCGATCCGTCCTTGGCCACCCGAAGGAACGGGGTGCGGAGTCCGCGACGCGAGACGAGCTCGTCGACGGCGTCGTTGGAGAACAGGTCGTCGAACCCTTTCGGCAGCTCCGCCGCGTGGCTCAACAACGGGTGGGATCCCCAGTACTGCGAACCGAACTCGTCGACGGGAACGGAAATCAGGCGCCGGAGGGCGAGGTGCCCGCCCGTGAGGGCGGGCACCCGTGTCCTCGTGGAGACGGTCACCTAGACGCCGGCACCGCTGTCGGCTCCGCCGTCCGCGCCACGGTCGGCGCCACCGTCGGCACCGCCATCGGCCGAGCCGTCGGCTCCGCCGTCGTGGCCGCCGGTGTTGGCTCCGCCGTCGGCCGTGCCCTCGGCACCGCTGTCCGCGCCGCCGTCGGCCCCGCCGTCATGCCCGCCGGGGTTGGCTCCGCCGTCCGCCGGTCCTTCGGTGCTCGGGTCCAGTGGGTTGTCGCTCATGAGACTCCTCCCTCGTCAGGACGCCACACCGTTGTGAGCGTCGATGTCCGGCATACCCCGAAGGGTGGGCGGCCACACCTGGTCCGGCAGTGCCGGGCCGCGGCCACCGGCCGCGTTTCAGAGCGTATGCCCGCGATGGTGTGCGTGGGCACCCGGGCCGAGCCGGGCTCCGGGTCGGTACCTTGGCGCCATGCGCGTCACTCATCTCGGCCACGCCTGCCTGCTCGTGGAGCTCGCCGACACTCGCATCCTCGTCGACCCGGGGTCGTTCTCGACGGGGTTCGAGTCGCTGCGCGACCTCGACGCCGTGGTCGTCACCCACCAGCACGCCGACCACCTCGACGAGGAACGGTTTCCGGCCCTGCTGGCCTTCAACCGGCAGGCCCCGGTCTTCGCCGACCCCGACTCTGCGGAGCTGCTCGACGGGACGAGCTCGGACGTGGTCGTGCTCGCCGACGGCGAGGGGCACCGCCTCGGGGCCGCGACGATCCGGGGCGTCGGGCAGCTCCACGCGGTGAACCACGACGCCGTACCGCGGTGCACCAACGTGGGTGTGGTCCTGCAGGCCGACGGCGAGCCGACGCTCTACCACCCCGGCGACGCCTACGACGGGAAACCGGGTGACGTGGACGTGCTCGCCGTACCGCTCAACGCACCGTGGGCGCGGGTGGCCGAGACGATCGCCTTCGTCCGGCGGGTGGCGCCCCGGCAGATCGTGCCCATCCACGACGCGCTGCTGTCGGAGGCGGGTCGCCGGCTCTACCTCGGACACGTCGAGGGCTACGGCGGCGACGACCTCATCGTGCACAACCTCACGGGAGGCGGCGCCGCCGACATCACCGTCGACTGAGGGCGCTACTTCGCCGGAAGCCGGGTGATCCAGTAGGGGATGGTCAACGGCGACGGGTTGCCGAACCGGGCGTTGACCACCCAGAGCCAGCCACCCGCGAGGGTGGCGGTCGAGGGGACGTCCAGCGTCTCGTCGCTGCGGGCGCCGGCCCACTTCGCAGTCCACCCGCTTCCGGACCGCGAGAGAACGAGGACGGCGACCGAGCTCTGGTCGCTGCCCCGCACGTCGTACAGCGTGGTCCCGTCGATCTCCAGGCCGTCGCCGCCGATGAGGCCAGGACCGCCCTTGACCGGGATGGCCCGAGCCGCCCCCGTGGCCGAGTCGACCTGCCACAGGCCCCCGACGCGGCTGTTGTTGAGGACGAGCGAGCCGTCCGGTAGCTCGCGAATACCGTTGGCGTTGGTGGTTCCCGCCAGGCCCACCGGCCATGCGCCACCGAGCGCGAGGAAGCTGAGGGCGCCGGTGGGCTGCCCGGTGGCGGGGTTGAGAGGTACCCGGACCAGCCGGTCGACACTCGAGTCGGTGACGTAGACGTAGGAGTCCGTGAGGACGAGGTCGTTGTGGAAGCCCCCTCCGGGGGCGGACTGCCCGAAGACCAGGGCGCCCTTGGTGGCGTTGATCGCCCAGACCCACTGCACCGTCGACACGTTGCCGACGAACCAGAGGAGGTTGCTCCGCTCGTCGTAGTACAGGCCGCGAACCGCCCGACCGTCGGCCGGCGGGAGGAGCACCGACTGCGGACCGCCGAGGAGATCTCCGGTGACGATGCGGCCGTTGGCCATCGAACCGGCGTAGTAGGTCGTGCCGGGGCCCGAGGAGATGCCCTCGGGCCGGAACCCGTCGGGGAGCGCGACGGTCTCGGGAGCCGGCCCGACCCGACGACGTGCCTGGGCCGTGCCTCCCGACATGGCGACCGGGAGCAGGGCGGTGCCGGCGGCGATACCGAGGAGCGCGCGCCGGGACAGGGACTTCCTGGGAGTTTCCTGAGTCGGGGTCATCCCGTCATTCTGGGCAGACGTCCGGGCAGAAGTCGAGGCCTCTGGTTGACGAGTCGACGATGCGCCGATCAGTCGTGCCGGCCGCGCTCCTCGTGGGCGAGGCGGGCGGCCCCGATGATGCCGGCTCGGTTCTCGAGGGTGGCCGGGATGATCGGCGTCCGCAGCTTGAGCTTCGGCAGGAACTGGTCGGCGTCCTTGGAGATGCCGCCGCCGACGACGAACAGGTCGGGCGAGAAGAGTGCCTCGACCACCGAGTAGTAGCGCTGCAGCCGCGGCACGTACTCCTCGTAGGTGAGGCCCAGGGTGTCCTTCACCGACGACGCCGCCTCGTCCTCGGCGTCCTTGCCGTCGATCTCGAGGTGGCCGAGCTCGCTGTTGGGCACCAGGACGTTGCGGTAGAGGATCGCGCTGCCGATTCCGGTCCCCAACGTCGTGAGGATGACCAGACCGTTCTCGTCCATGGCCGCGCCGTAGTGCAGCTCGGCGTAGCCGGCGGCGTCGGCGTCGTTGACGAGGTGGACGTCCCGGCCGAGCCGCTTCTCGAGGGCCTTCTCGCCCTCGAACTCGATCCACGTCGGGTCGATGTTGGCGGCCGACAGGACGACGCCGTGCTGGACGACCGCCGGGACCGTGATGCCGACCGCCGTCTTGTCGTCGATCTTGTCGGCGAAGTGGTCGATGAGCTGGGCGACGACCTCGATGACCGCCTCGGGTGTCGCCGGCTTCGGGGTGAGGATCTTCTTGCGCTTCGTCGTGAACTCGCCCTTGCCGAGATCGACGACGGCGCCCTTGATCCCGCTGCCGCCGATGTCGATTCCCAGGGCCACATGGTGCTTCGCCATGGTTCCGCCTTCGCCTGCTCGTCGGTGAGATCGGTCGCTGAGATTGGTCGGTGAGGTGCAGTCTGGCAGGTCAACCCACCCTCACGGCAGAGTGAGGATCTCGTTCCCGTCCTCGGTGATGAGGATCGTGTGCTCGAACTGCGCCGACCGCCTCCGGTCGGCGGTCACGACCGTCCAGCGGTCGTCCCACATCTGCCAGTCCGCGGTGCCGAGGTTGAGCATCGGCTCGATGGTGAAGGTCATGCCGGGTTCGATGAGGCGTCCGTATGCGGGGGCCGCGTCGTAGTGGGGAATCACCAGGCCACTGTGGAAGCTCGTCCCGATCCCGTGCCCGGTGAAGTCGCGGACCACCCCGTAGCCGAAGCGGCGCGCATACGACTCGATGACCCGTCCGATGACGTTGATCGGACGGCCCGGCAGGGCGGCGCGGATGCCCCGCATCATCGCCTCACGGGTGCGTTCGACGAGAAGCCGGGACTCCTCGTCGACGGCGCCGACCAGGTAGGTCGCGTCGGTGTCGCCGTGGACTCCGCCGATGAATGCGGTGATGTCGATGTTGACGATGTCGCCGTCCTCGAGGCGACGGGAGTCGGGGATGCCGTGGCAGATGACCTCGTTGACGGAGGTGCACAGCGACTTCGGGAACGCCTTGTAGCCGAGGGTCGACGGGTAGGCGCCATGGTCGAGGAGGAACTCGTGACCCACCGCGTCGATCTCGTCGGTGGTGACGCCCGGTGCGATGGCGGCGGCGGCGGCCTCCATGGCCTGGGCGGCGATCCGGCTCGCTACCCGCATCCGGGCGATGGTGTCGGCGTCCTTGACCTCCGACCCGGTGAACGGCTCCGGGCGGGGCCGGTCGACGTACTCGGGCCGGGCGATGGCACTGGGCACCGGCCGGCGCGGCGAGACGTCGTGCGGCGCGACGGTTGCGAAGGTAACCGGCATACGCTGGAGTCTAAGCACGGCGTCCGAGAGGCCGCGTCCCAGCCGAGCGAGAGCAGGTGAGCACCCGTGAGCTACTGGTACAACACGGCGACCGGTCAGGTCGAGACCGACGACAACCGAGGTCAGGCGCAGGACGTCATGGGCCCCTACGAGAGCGAGGCGGAGGCGGCGCGGGCGCTGCAGTCCGCCCACGAGCGCACGGAGAAGTGGGACGAGGAGGAGCGCCGGTGGAACTCCGGCGCGTCGTCCTCGGGTGACGCCGACGACTGAGGACGAGCCGCCGAGCCTGTATGCGTGGGCCGGCGGTACGGACGCGTTCCGGCGGCTGATCGCGGCGTTCTACGACCGCGTGGAGGTCGACGACCTGCTGAGCCCCCTGTTCCCGGGCGGCGTGTCCCAGGAGCACCGCGCCCACGTGGTCCTGTGGTGGGTGGAGGTCTTCGGTGGTCCGGCCGACTACACACCGCTCGGTGGCTACCAGCGGATGCTCGACCACCATCGTGGCCTCGGCATCACGGTGGAGCAGCGGTTCCGGTTCGCCTCACTGATGAGCCTCGCCGCTGACGACGCCGGACTCCCGGACGACCCGGAGTTCCGGGCCGCGCTCGTCGGGTACCTCGAGTGGGCGACCCGCCTGGCCCTGCACAACTCCCAGCCCGGCGCCGAGGTCGTCACCGAGGCACCCGTGCCACGCTGGGGTTGGGGTGTGGCCCCGCCCTACCAGCCCTGACACCGGAGATTGAGGCGTATGCGGGTCAGCCCTCCAGCTCGGCCCGTTCGGCTCTGACCTTCCGTTCGTGCACGGCGTACTGGTCGGTGCGGTCGTCGTAGGTCCAGAAGCCCCGTAGCCACAGCGAGGTGGCGGCGACTCCGAGGACGCAGAGGATCCCACCAGTGGTGATGGCCTGCCGGACGCCGAACCGGTCGGCGACCAGGCCTGACCGGATCTCCCCACCGATGGGGCCGATCGAGTACGACAGCATCTCGATTCCGGCCAGCCGGCCACGCATCGAGTCCGGGATGGTCTGGTGCCAGATGATGCTGCGGAAGATGCCACTGATGTTGTCCATGGCACCGGCGACGGTGAAGCACAGCAGGACCAGCCAGGGGTTGTAGAGCAGGCCGGCGACCGCGACCGACGCGCCCCAGGCCATCGCAGCGAGCACCACCGCGCGGCCGTGATGGTGCATGCGTCCCGTCCATCCGGAGGTGAGCGACGCGATGAGCGCACCGACGGTACCTGCGGAGTAGAGCAGTCCGAGCATCTCCGGTCGCTGCAGCACGTCCTGCGCGAAGGCGGGGAAGAGCACGGTGGGCATCGCCATGAACATCGCGACGATGTCGATGAGGTAGGTGCCGAGCAAGTCCCGGCGGCCGACCGCATACGTCAGGCCTTCGCCGATCCCGCGCAGGCTGGGCGGGGCGGCATCCTCCACCGGTGGGTACGCGCGCATCCGGAAGAAGAGCGAGGTCGCGATCGCGATGCCGACGACGTCGACCAGGAAGCACCAGCCGGTGCCGACCGCGTGCAGCAGCACGCCGCCGACCGCGGGCCCGGCCAGCATGCCGACCTGGACCCCCGCCGTGGACAGCGCGACCGCCGCCGGGAGCTGGTCGTGGGCGACGGTGCGGGGGATCAAGGCCTCGCGCGACGGACGCTGCAGCGACTGAGCGGCGGACAGGAGGCCCGCGACGACGAAGATGACCCATACCTGCGGCTCGGAAAGGAAGGCGTTGACGACGAGGACGCCGGTGAACACCACCTGTGCGACGCCGGTCCACACCAACAGGGTCCGCCGGTCCATGTGGTCGGCCAGCGCGCCGCCCCAGAGGCCGAAGACGATGAGCGGGACCAGCTCCACGAGGCCGACCGCGCCGACGACGAAGTTCGAACCCGTGATGTCGTAGAGCTGATACGGGACGGCGACGTAGGTGACCATCCCGCCGAGGTAGAAGACGGTGCCGGCGAGGAACAGCAGCCGGAAGTCGCGCGACTGCCGGTACGGCGTCACATCCATCCGCGTTCGCGACAGCCACGCTCTCACGGGAGACGAGTGTCCTGGGTAGCCCGAGGCCGGGCAACAGAGTTGCGGCCCGGCTCGGCCCTCGATAAGTGGCATCTCGACGCCGTTCCGAGCCCTCGCACGCCCTGCACACCGCGAACATCCGCATCTCGGCGACGATTCTCGTCCGGAGGTCAGGCGCCCCGGCGTACCGGGAAGTGCCGCTGCCACTCCACCCCGCGGACCCGAGTGCGAATGCCCTTTGCCTGGAGCACACCGACCACGTGGTCGAGGGTCAGGTCCGGGCGTTGGTAGAGGTCACCCGAGAGCACGTAGACGATCCGCCAGCCATCACCGTCGAACCACTCGCGCCGACCGACGTCCTTGGCCCACTGCGTCCGGCTCTCGGCATGCTGGCGACCGTCGTACTCGATCGCGACCTTGACCTCGGGGTAGGCATGGTCGAGGCGGAACAGCCAGGTGCCGACGTCGTCGCGGATGACGAGGTTGACAACGGGCTCCGGTAACCCGGCCAGGCCCAGCAGCAGCCGTAGCCGGGTCTCCATCGCCGAGTCGACGCCGAGCCGGACCAGGCGTGCCGCTCGCCGAGCCGCACGCACCCCTTGGCCGTGTGCCAGCTCGGCCGCGGCGGTCAGGTCACGCGGCGCCAACAGCCCCCGCCGAACGAGCAAGTCACCGAGGACGACCAGATCCACCAGGGTCAGGTCGGCGGCGAGGTCGACGAACGTGTCGGCCGGGGTAGTGAGGCGGATCCCGGCCCGGCGGCTGGACGATGTGCCGGCCCATGCCCGGGCGTCGACACCGGCCACCTGCATCCGCGCGCCCGGCGGGATGGCGAGGTGGACGTCGGGCTGGTCGGGAACGATGCCGCGCCAGAGCTCGGCGGCGGTATGCCGTGCCGCGAGAGAGCCTGCTGGTGCGGCCAACAACCCGCCGCGGGCGCCATGAGTGCGGCGCTGATCGGCAGGTCCGAGGGGGCATTGACGCCGTGGAAGAGTCGCTCGTACGAGGGGCCGCGCAGCTGCCAGTCGCTGATCCCGCCGGCCAACGCCATCGCTCGGGTGAGGAGCGGGCCGCTGGAGGTCATCCCCTCAGACTGGCCGACCAGCCACCGTAGGGGCCGACGTCATCCACAGCCTCTCCGGCCACGAGAATCCGCAGGTCGACGACTGATGGGGGCCTCGGGGGTACCGGGGCCACGACGTGTCGCAGCTCGACGTGTTCTGGTGGGCGTCACCTGGAGGATGAGGCGCCACTAGGCTCCCGAGCGTGAACATCGTCTTCGTCGAGCCGGCCTTCCCGAACAACCAGCGCCGCTTCGTCGCGGCACTGGCGGGTGTGGGAGCCGGCGTCATCGGGGTCGGCGAGTCTCCCGAGGGGGACCTCGGCGACGAGCTGCGCGGCCAGATGCGGGCGTACTACCAGGTCTCCAACGTGACCGACGAGCAGCAGCTCGACGCCGCCGTCCGCTGGGCTCAGGACCAGGTGTGGGTGGACCGGCTCGAGTCGACCATCGAGTCGCACCAGATGACCGCCGCGAGGGTCCGCGAGTGGCGCGGCATACCCGGCACCTCGGTCCGTACGACCTGGCTCTGCCGCGACAAGCCGTCGATGAAGGAGGCCCTGCGCCAGGCGGGGGTCCCGACGGCGGCGTCCGCTGCCGTCGACACCGCCGACCAGGCCGGCGAGTTCGCCCGTCACGTCGGCTACCCGCTGATCCTCAAGCCGCGGGCCGGGGCCGGTGCGCTGGGCACGACCCGCGTCGACAACGACGCCGAGCTCGACGCCGCGCTCGTCTCGTTCGGTGACGCCGACTCCATCGCCGTCGAGGAGTTCGTTGAGGGCCACGAGGGGTTCTACGACACCATCGCCGTCAACGGCCACGTCGTCCACGACTGGGCGACCCACTACTACCCGAACGTCCTCGAGGCGATGCGGCACCGCTGGATCTCGCCGCAGTTCATCACCTCGAACCGGATCGACCAGTCCTCGTTCTACGGCGAAGTGCGCGAGATGGGCGCTCGGGTGATCGAGGCGCTCGGCATCGAGACGTCGGCGACCCACATGGAGTGGTTCTACGGACCGAAGGGGCTGCGGTTCTCCGAGATCGGGTGCCGCCCGCCCGGTGTGGGCGCGTGGGACCTCTACTCCGCGGCCAACGACGTCGACGTCTACCGCGAGTGGGCCAACGGCATCGTCCACGGCGGCCCGGACCGCGCCCTGTCCCGCCAGTACTCCGCCGGGATCATCGCGCTCCGCCCGTCCGGGGACGGCACGATCCAGGGGTACAGCGGGCTGGACGACATCCGCGACCGCTACAACGAGTGGATCATCGACGCGCACCTGCCCGACCCCGGCACCCCGACCCAGCCGGTCGAGGCCGGCTACATGGCCAACGCCTACGTCCGGATGAAGCACCCCGACTACGACGTCCTCCACGGGATGCTGGACGACACGGGACGCACCGTGCACGTCCATGCGGGCTGACCCGCATGGACGTGGACGGATGAGCTCGACCCACCTGCTCGGCCCCCAGCGGTTCCTCACGACCGCCGGGGCCGTCGTGCGCAGCCTTGACGTCGAGGGACCCGTCGCGACCATCACCGCCGGGTGGGAGGAGCGCGAGTCCGACGACGGCGAGCTCGACGCCGTCATGGACGGCCGGTCCCAGAACCTGCGCCTGTTCGGCCGCATGATGGACGTCCTCGAACATGACGAGGCCGTGGCCGCCGCGGCCCTCACGCTGCGGGACGCGGTCGACGACCTCGCCGGCACCTACTCGGTACGCCTCCACCACGCGCTTGACGCCGTCTACGCGGTGCGCCGCCGGAAGGGTCGGGCGGACGTGATCGCGGCGGCCTACGCCGACGGGGTCGGCGCGGTCCAGCGGCTCGACCAGTGGTACCTCGACGAGGTCCGTGCGCTCTACAGCGAGGCGTACGCGACCGGCGCGGCGGGCGGCAGCGAGCTCTGGGCCGAGCACCGGGCGGAGGTCGGCCGCCTGCTGGCCGGCTCCTCCGTCCTCGCCGTCGCCGGCGGACACGTCGGCATGCTGCTGCGCACCATGCAGTTCTTCTCGGTCCGGCCACCGGCCGAGCTGCCGGTCGTCGCGTGGTCTGCCGGAGCGATGGCCATGACGCGAACCGTGGTGCTGTTCAACGACTTCGTGCAGGCGAACGGCGCCGCCGAGGTCTGGGACCGCGGGCTCGCCCGGGTCGAGAACGTCGTCGCACTGCCCCACGCCCGCCGCCGGATCCACCTCGACGACCGCATCCGGATGCAGGTCTTCGTCCGGCGGTTCGAGCGGTCGGCGTGCCTGCTCCTCGACGACGGGGCGAAGGTCGCGGTGGGGCCGGACGGGGCGCTTCCGCCCGGCGCGAGAGTGATCCGTGCCGACGGGACGGTCGGCGTGGTCGAGGCCGGCGCATGACGTCGCCCACCACCACGGCCCCGACGAGCGGGCACCAGCGCAAGCTGGCGATCAACCGGTTGCGCGACCGGCTCGCGACATCGGACACGGGCGCCGTCGACCGGTTCCTCCAACGCCACACCGCCCCGATCATCGAGGGCCGGTTCGCCACCTTCCTCTGGCGCGGCGACGCCGAGGAGGTGATGGTCCGTCACCGGGTCGTCGGGCTGCCGGATCCCCTTCACCTGCGCCGCCTCCCCGACACCGACCTGTGGCACGCGACGATCGAGCTGCCCGAGATGTCGCGGGTGGAGTACCAGTTCGAGGTCGTCCGCGGGGGGGTGCGTGAGCAGTACCTCAACGACCCGCTCAACCCCCGTCTGGCCCACGGTCCGTTCGGCTCGCAGTCGGTGGCGGCCGCCTCGGGCTACGTCGTACCGTCATGGACTCTGCCCGACCCCGAGGCTCGTCCCGGTACGATCGACTCGATCTCGTTGCGCAGCAAGGCCCTTCGCCGTGAGCAGTGGATCCGGCTCTACCGGCCCGCTCGGTTCCGCGAGGTCCGGCGCTACCCGCTGCTCATCGTCCACGACGGCGACGACTACCTGAACTACGCCGCCGCCAAGACCGTCCTGGACAACCTCATCCACCGCGGTGAGGTCGCACCCCTCGTGGCAGCCTTCATCCCGCCGGGGAACCGGCTCGTCGAGTATGCGAACTACGCCCCTCATGCGCGCTTCGTCGCACGGGAGCTGGTGCCCTACCTCACCGAGGAGCTGCCGCTGATCGACCTTCCTGACGGGCGGTGCCTGATGGGTTCGAGCTTCGGGGGAGTGGCATCGCTCTCGACCGCGGTGCGCTACCCGTCGGTGTTCGGGTCGCTGCTGGTGGAGTCGGGGTCGTTCGTCTTCACCGACATCGGCGCGGAGCACGGCGGTGGGCCGGTGTTCGACCCGGTCGTGAAGTTCGTCAACGGGTACCGCGCCCGGCCACGGGTGGTCGCGGACCGGATCTACCAGACGTGCGGGATCTACGAGCCGCTCATCACCCCGAACCGCTCGATGGTCTCGACGTTCCGCGACACCGGCATGGAGGTCCGCTACGCCGAGGCCCGCGACGGCCACAACTGGGAGAACTGGCGCGACCGGTTGCGGGACGCCCTGACGTGGATCTTCCCGGGCGAGCAGAAGTTCGTCTACGAGTAGAGAGGCTGACCCGAGTGGACAAGGTCGTAGAACGCTGGATCTCCCCGAGGACCCAGCGCGAGCTGACGCTGGCGCGGTGGGGGCACTACGGGACACCCCTGCTGGTCTTCCCGACCGCGGGTGGTGACGCGGAGGAGATCGAACGACACCACCTGCTCGGCCACCTGGCCGAGGCGGTCGACGCGGGCCGGGTGAAGGTCTACTCGGTGGACAGCACCGCGGGCCGCGCTCTGGCGACGCACGAAGGCTCGCCGGAGCACCGGATGTGGTTGTTCAACCAGTACCACGACGCGATCGCGTCGGAGGTGGTCCCGGCCATCCAGGCCGACACCGGTGGCCACGAGATCGTCGCCGCAGGGTCGTCGATCGGTGCCTTCAACGCGCTGGCCATGGTGTGCCGCTACCCGCAGCTGTTCCGCGCCGCGATCTGCATGAGCGGGACGTTCCACATGGAGAAGTTCCTCGGTGGGTTCAACGACGACCTCTACTTCTCGTCTCCCGTCCACTTCGTCAAGGGGATGGAGGGCCCGCAGCTCGACCTGCTGCGTCAGCGGTTCGTCGTCCTGGCCTCCGGCTCCGGCCGCTGGGAGGACACGGGGGAGTCGTGGGCCGCCGGAAACGTGTTGGGGGAGAAGGGGATCCCGAACCGGGTCGACGACTGGGGCCCGGAGTACGACCACGACTGGCCCACCTGGTGGAAGATGCTCCCGACCTACGTGGACGAGATCGTCGGATGACCGCCGACGCCTTGGCGTCGGCGGTCGACCGGCTCATGGCGCAGGCTCGAGAGGACCTCGAGCGGCTCGTGGCGATCCCGTCGGTGGCGTCGGAGGAGCGCGTGCCCGTCCCGGCGGGTCGAGAGGCGGCAGAACTGGTCGAAGGCCTCTACCGCGACCTGGGCTTCGACGACATCCGGCTCCTCGACGCCGACGACGGCAGCGTCGTCGTCCTCGGTCGGACCGTCGGTCCGGTCGGCGCGCCACGAGTCCTGCTCTACGCGCACTACGACGTCCAGCCGGCGGGAGACGAGGACGCGTGGTCCAGCGACCCGTGGACCCTCACCGAACGGGACGGCCGCTGGTATGCGCGGGGGGCGGCGGACTGCAAGGGCAACCTCGTCATGCACCTCACCGCGCTTCGCGCGCTGCGCGACGTCGAGGGCGGCTGGCCGGTGTCCCTGACCGTCGTGTGCGAGGGCTCGGAGGAGATGTCGACCGGTGGCCTGGAACGGCTCGTCGCCGCGCAGCCGGACCTCTTCGCCGCCGACGTCATCGTCGTCGCGGACACCGGCAACGTTGAGGCGGGCGTCCCGACGGTGACGACCAGCCTGCGGGGGACCGGCAGCGTCCTCGTGACGGTGCGGACCCTCTCCGGACCCGTGCACTCCGGCGCCTTCGGAGGTGCGGCGCCCGATGCGATGGCCGCGCTGATCCGGGTTCTCGACACGCTGCGCGACGACGACGGTGCGACCACGGTGGGTGGGGTGCCGACCGACGGGAAGTGGACGGGCGCCGCCTACCCGGTGGAGCGGTTCCGTTCGGACGCGGGAGTTCTCGACGGGGTGGACGTCATCGGCGGAGGGACCGTCGCGGACGCCTTGTGGGCGCGACCGGTGGCGACGGTCCTCGCCATCGAGGGACCCGCCATCAAGGACGTGACGGCGTCGGTGCAGGCGGAGGCCCGGGCCGTGGTGAACCTTCGCGTGCCCGCCGGCGTCGACGCGGCCGACGCGCAGCAGCGGCTCGTGGAACAGCTCACCGCCGCCGCGCCCTGGAACGCCCGGATCACGGTCGAGCCCAAGACCCTGGGGCGCCCGTTCGCGGCACGGACCGACGGCCCGGCATACGCCGCACTCGCCGTCGCGATGGAGCAGGCGTACGGCCGGCCGATGGTGCAGACCGGCCAGGGCGGCGCGATCCCGTTGTGCGTCACGCTGTCCGAGGCGCATCCCGACGCGGAGATCCTGCTCATCGGGGTGGAGGAACCGGCCTGCCGTATCCACGCACCCGACGAGAGTGTCAGCCCGGACGAGCTGCGCCGGACCGCCGTCGCCGAAGCCCTGCTGCTCCGAGCGCTGAGCGCGGGTCGAGGTCCATGATGACCCTGTGGTGAGGCGACGGGTCACGATCCTCGACGTAGCGGCCGAGGCCGGCGTGTCTATCGCGTCGGTGTCCGCCGCGCTCAACGAGCGACCCGGAGTCTCCGACGCGACCCGCGCCCGCATCCTCGCGGTGGCCGGTGAGCTGGGCTGGGTGCCGTCGTTGCGCGGGCGAAGCCTGTCCGGAAAGCGCGCGTATGCCGTCGGTCTGGTCATCGAGCGTCCGTCGAGCGTGATCGAGTCCGACCCGTTCTTCGCCGGGTTCCTGGCTGGGGTCGAGGTGGTCCTGAGCCGGAAGGGCTACGCACTGGTGCTCCAGCTGGCCGACAACCGATCGGCCGCTATCGAGCGCTACCGGCGGCTAGCCCTCGACCACCGGATCGACGGGGCCTTCCTCACCGACATGGCGCAGAACGACGCTCGAGTGCCGATGCTCCAGGACCTCGAGCTGCCCGCCGTCGCTGTCAACCCGGCGCCGAACTGCGGTGTGCCCGCCGTCCGACAGGACCACCTCCCGGGACTGGAACAGCTCATGCACCGTCTGATCGACCTGGGGCACCGCCGGATCGCCCACGTCGCCGGTCGCCGTGGGCTCATCCACACCCGGCAGCGGGTGGAGGTCTGGCGCTCGGCGGTCACCGAGGCCGGGCTGAAGCCCGGGGCCCCGGTCTACGGGGACTTCTCGACGGAGAGCGGGAGCCGGGCCGCGGATCGCATCCTGGCGGGACCCGGGGAGTGGCCGACCGCCGTCGTCTGCGCCAACGACCTCATGGCCATCGGGTTCATCGCCAGGGCGAGCTCACTCGGTGTCGACGTGCCGGGACAGATGTCGGTGACCGGGTTCGACGGCCTGGAGATCGGGGCCTACGTGCGGCCCGCGCTGACGACGGTGGCCACCTCGCCGCGGGCGCTGGGTGAGGCGGCGGCCCGGCTCCTGCTGGGAATTCTCGGAGGAGAGCAGCTCGCCGACGTCGACGTGCCCGCCACCGTGCCGCTCTACCGCGAGTCGCTGGCGGCACCGCCGGCGGAACGAGCGGTGTCGAGGCGCCGGGCGCACGGCTGACCCGAAACGTTTCGGTCCTCTCACCTATCGCCACGACCCGTGGCAGTGCTACGTTTCCGATTTACCAAAACGTTTCGGTTATTGGGAGAGCACAGGATGGCGACGATGAAGTTGCGCGTGACCCGAATATCGACCATCGCAGCGATCGCGGCCGTGACCGCGACACTGGCCGCCTGCTCCAGCGGAGATGGCGGTGGAGCCGCGGCCCCCTCGGTCGGGGGTGACGTGAGCGGCTCGCTCAACATCCTCGTCTCGAGTGCCACGGGGTCCGACGCGGGCTTCCAGGCGGTCAACAAGGCGTTCCAGGCGGCGCACCCAGGGGTCCAGGTGACCTTCTCGCCGATCCCGAACGAGGACTACAACCAAGCCCGCTCGTCACGGCTGACCGCGGGCAGTGCCGACATCGTCGTGGCCTTCCCACGGGAGCTGCCGAGCTACGTCCCGCCCGGCAACGAGGGGGACGACGCCCGGCTGGCCGACGCCGGGGGGTTCCTCGACCTGACCGGTCAGCCGTTCCTCAGTGCCTTCGACAAGACCGTCCTCGACGCCACGAAGTACAAGGGCAAGAGCTACAGCGTCCCGACGGGGCTCAGCTACTACACGGGGATGATGTACAACAAGAAGATCTTCAAGGACAACGGGATCAACGTCCCGACGACCTGGGCGCAGTTCACCGCCGCCTGTGACGCCCTGAAGGCGAAGAACGTCACTCCCATCGGCCTCGCCGGCAAGGACACGGCAGGCGTGGCGACCCTTGGCATCGTGCAGTCCGTATACCCGGCGAAGGCGGACAAGGACGCTCTCGCGAAGGGCCTCTACGACGGTTCGGTCAAGCTCAACGACGGTAAGCAGCTCGAGGTGCTCACCAAGCTGCAGACCCTCTACGGCTACGCCGAGCCCAACTTTGCCGGCGTTAACTACACGACCATGACCGCCGACTTCGTCAACGGCAAGTCCGCGATGATCGCGGACGGCACGTGGGACGTCACGGCCCTGCAGAAGGCGGGTGGGTCGGCGCTCGACTTCGGCTACTTCCCGCTCCCCGCCAGCGACAACCCGGCGGACAACAAGGCGCTGGGCGGCAAGGTCGAGCTGTCCCTGGCCATCCCGAGCAACGCCAAGAACCCGCAGGCGGCGGTGAGCTGGATGGACTTCTTCACCAAGAACTACGCGATGTTCGACGACCAGGCCGGCTTCGCGCCGTCGGTCACGGGCGCCAAGAGCAACGACTTCTACACGTCGATCGCCGACGCCACCGCGCAGTTCCAGCCGGCGTGGGACACGATCTGGATCGTCAACACCAAGGCCGGGCCCGCCGCATCCGTCCCGTTCAACTGGGCCGGGGTGAGCCCGATGGGGTCGCAGGACGCGGCCGCCGCCGCCGGTGCCGCCCAGAACGACTGGGCTGCCGGACTGTCGAAGTGACCGGACTGCCGACGTGAAAGGAAGCGTCTTCCTCTTCGGTCGGCGCTCGACCGCACAGCTCATCTTCGCTCTCGGTCTCGCGCTGGTCATCGTCTTCTCGCTGGTCCCCGCCATCGGGATCCTCGCGATCTCGTTCAGCGACATCCGGTCCCTGCCGTTCCTACCGGTGCACTTCGTCGGGCTCCAGAACTACGCGACGTTCTTCGGCTCGGCGCAGCTCGGCTACAACCTGCACGCCCTGTGGAACACGCTGGTCTTCGCCATCTCGGTCACACTGCTGCAGAACGCGATCGCCCTGTTCGTCGCGGTGCTGCTGAACCAGCGGCTGCGCGGCCGCAACATCGCTCGCGGGATCGTGTTCCTACCGACGATCCTCGGCGTCACGGTCATCGGGCTGGTTTTCAGCCTGGTGTTCAACCCCACGGGTGGTCCCGCGGCCAGCGTGTGGAGCTGGTTCGGTGGCTCGTCGGCCTTCTTCGGCTCACCGTCGCTGGCCATGCCGCTCGTCATCGCCGTGCAGGTGTGGTCGGGCGTCGGCGTCGCCGTGGTCATCTATCTCGCCGGCCTGCAGGCCATCCCGACCGAGCTCTACGAGGTCGCGTCGATCGACGGCGCAGGAAGCTGGCAGCGCCTGCGCTACGTCACCGTGCCGTTGCTGGCCCCCGCGGTGACGGCCAACACCCTGCTCAGTGTGATCGGCGCCCTGCAGAGCTACCAGCTCATCTACGTCCTGACCGGCCCGATCAACCCCGCCACCCAGGTGCTGTCGCTGGCGATCTTCACGCAGGGGTTCGGCGGTGCCCAGGGCGGGGCCGCCCTGTCGCAGGGCTACGCGGCCGCCATCTCGATCGTCCAGTTCATCATCGTGATGATCGTCTCGCTGTTCCTCCTGGGCTACCTACGGCGACGGGAGACGTCGCTGTGAGTGTCATCGGGCCCACCCTCGCTCCCTCCGCGGCCACCCCACGGCCGGACCGGCCGAATCCACCACCGGCCAAGAACCACCGTGTCCGCGGCAAGATCGTGCTCTACGCCCTGCTGGTCGTCGTCGTCCTGATCTACCTCTACCCGCTGCTGTTCCTCGTCAACACCGCGCTGAAGTCCGACGCTGAGTTCGGCAGCAACCCCACCGGCCTGGTCACGGCGCCCGAGCTGAGCAACTTCGGGACCGCCTGGTCCAAGGGCAACTTCGCCGCATACTTCCTCAACTCGATCCTGTACACCCTGGTGGCGGCGGCGCTCGGGACGGCGATGTCGCTCATGGTCGGCTTCCCGGTCGCGCGGGGCTACCTGAAGCACACCCGGCTCTGGAACGGCCTGTTCGCGGCGATGCTGTTCCTACCCAACACGCTCGTGACGGTCTTCCAGCTGGCCCTGCGGATGAACCTCTACGACACCCGGCTCGGCTACGTGCTCATCATGGCGTCGGGGGTCGGTGTCGGTCCGCTGCTGATCACGGGCTACCTCAAGTCGGTTCCCAAGGAGATCGACGAGGCCGCGGCCCTCGACGGGATCTCCTACACGAGGTACCTGTTCCGGTTCCTGCCCGCGCTCATCCGACCGGTGCTGGCGACCGTCTTCATCCTGCAGGCGATCGGCGTGTGGAACGACATCATCCTCGCGACCATCCTGCTGCCCGACGCGAGCAAGTACCCGCTCACGCTGGGCCTGTTCGCGTTCAAGGGCACTTACACCAGCCAATGGAGTCTGCTGGCCTCCGCGACCATCATCGTCGCCGCGCCACTGCTCGTCGCCTACCTCTTCCTGCAGCGCTACCTCGTCGCCAGTGTCGTCGGCGGATCCGTGAAGGGGTGAGGCACTGATGGTCACGAAGACCGCTCGTCCGCGATCGTCCGATGAGGTCGTCACGTCGGGTAGAGGTCCCGTCCACTTCCCGCTCGGGCCGTTCACGCCGTATGAGCACAACCCGATCCTCGCGCCGCGCGGCGACTCGTGGGAGTCCGGCAGCGTCTACAACCCCGCGGCCGTCGTCGTGGGCGACCGAGTCGCGCTGCTCTACCGCGCCCACGCCGACGACATCGTCTCGCACGTCGGCCTCGCCTGGAGCGACGGCGGGTACGTGTTCGAACGCGAACCCCAGCCGGTGCTCTCACCGAGCGAGGACTACGACCGGTTCGGCGTCGAGGACCCGCGGGTCACCGAGGTCGACGGCACGTACTACCTCACCTACTCCGGCTGGGACCGGGACCGTTCGCTGCTCTGTCTGGCCACCTCCAGTGACCTGCATACGTGGACCAAGCACGGTCCGCTCTTCCCCGACTTCGACACCTTCCAGCCGCAGGGGCGGGGCGAGACCGGCGCCTGGTCCAAGGCCGGCGGGATCCTCCGCGAGCGGGTCGGCGACCACTACCTGATGCTTTTCGGTGAGGGCTCCATCTGGGCCGCGACGTCGCGAGACCTCCTGCACTGGACGCCGACGACGTCGGACATCGACCCGCCGCTCATGGCGCCACGGCCCGGCACCTTCACCGACTTCCTGGTCGAGGTCGGTCCACCGCCTCTGCTGACCGACGACGGGCTGGTGCTGCTGGTCCACAACGCAGCGGTCAAGGACCCCGACGGGTCGGTCCGCTACACCGCCGGCCAGCTCCTCGTGCATCCCGAGCGCCCCCAGGAGGTGCTCGCCGAGCTCACCCGGCCCTGGATCGAGCCCCTCACCCACGAGGAGCGCCACGGGCTGGTCGACAATGTCACCTTCGTCGAGGGCCTGGTGTGGTTCCGCGACCGGTGGCTCGCCTACTACGGCCAGTCGGACTCCACCCTCGGTGTCGCCACGTTCGTCCCAGGCGACCGCTGGTCGCAGGTCCTTCCCGGCTGACCGGCCGGGCCGCCGGACACCTTCTCAGAACCCACGACCGCAACGGAGCGCCCGATGATCACCCGCCGTTCGTTCATCACCGCCACGGCCGCCCTTGCCGGAAGCGGTCTCGCCGTCGGTGCCGTCGGTGCCGCCGCACCGGCATCCGCCGCGACCACGGCCGCAGCTCCGACACCCGTGACACCACTGACGAACCTCGCCCACCTGCGCTGGCTGCTCGACGACGTCCGCCTGGCGCCCAGTGCGCTCCACACGACGATCGACGTCGCCGCGAACCCCATGGGCGTGGCCCCGTGGACCTACGCCAACGCCAATGCGGGCGGCGGGTGGACGAGGATCGGTGGCGGGTCGCTCGACGCTACGACCGGGTACTGGTCGCAAGGCGCCTACAACGCCGACGACATCGCCCGCGCGGCCGTGGTCTTCGTGCGGGCCGCGACGCAGGGGGCCGCCGGAGCGCTGGCCGATGCCCGGGGTCTGCTCCGCACGCTGACCTACCTCCAGGACGCCACCGGGCCGAATGCGGGCAACGTCGCCCTGTGGATGCAGGCCGACGGCACCCTCAACCTCACGCCGCAGCCGGCGGACTCGCCCAACCCCTCCGACTCGGCCGAGTCGTACTGGCTGGCGCGGACGCTGTGGGCCGTGGGGGAGGGCTACGCCGCCTTCCAAGGCGCCGACCCGGCGATGGCCGCGTTCCTGCGCGACCGGCTGCACCTCGGGCTCGACGCCCTCGACCGCGGCTCGCTCAGCGCCTACGGCCAGTGGCTCGTGGCCGACGACGTGCGGGTCCCGGCCTGGCTCATCACCGGCGGTGCCGACGCGACGGCCGAAGCCTGTCTGGGGCTGGCCGCCTACGTGCGCGCGCAGCCCGACGACCAGCGCGCTCGCATGGCGCTGAGCCGGCTGGCCGAGGGCGTCGCGGCGATGCGGTCGGGTGACACGGCGGTCTGGCCGTTCGGCGCCCTCCTGCCGTGGACGCTGTCGCAGAGCTTCTGGCACGCGTGGGGTGGCGAGGCACCGCAGGCGCTGTGCCGGACGGCCCAGGTGCTCGGCGGGTCGACCCTCCGCGCGGCGGGTCTGTCCGACGCCGGGTCGTTCACGCCCCAGGTGCTGACGTCCGGTGGACCGCACAACTCCTGGACCCCTGTCCCCGGCGAGGCCCAGATCGCCTACGGCGCCGAGGGACGGGTCTCCGGGCTGCTGGCGGCGGCGGACCTCACCTCCTCGCCGGGCTTTCTGACCATGGGCGGGGTCGCCGCGGGCTGGTTCTTCGGCGCGAACACCAGTGGGCGGGCGACCTACGACCCGGCCACCGGGGCGACGTTCGACGGGGTCGAGGTGGACGGCCGGATCAATGCCAACTCCGGCGCCGAGTCGACCATCCACGGCCTGCTCGCCATGCTCGCCCTCGACGCCCATCCGGTCGCGGCGGCCCTCGCCGCGTCGATCACCGGCTACTCCTTCGACGGGCTCCGCGTCCTCGAGGCCGAGAACGGTGTGCTCGCCTCCGGGGCGGCCGTCATGCATCCGCCGTCGGCCTGGACCGGCGCCGCGAACTGGTCGGGCGCCGCCTACGTCGCCGTGCCGTCTGGCGGCACGGTCACGCTCGACGTCTCCGGACACGACGGCGCGCTCGTCCACCCCATCGTCAACCGGCGGCCAGGAAGCCACGGCACGAGCACCTACACGGCCGTCAACGCCCGCGGTCGACGGACGCTGCTCGGTCGCGTGGACAACGGCGGTCTGCGCGACACCGGGGTCGTCCAGGCCGACGGCCTCCTCAAACCCTTCCCCCTCTCCCGCAGCCTGCCCGCCGGGTCGATCAGCCTGGTGGTCGAGACGACCGGAGACCTGCAGCTCGACGCCCTGATGCTGCAACCGCTCGTCACGACCGTCTCGTACGCGCGAGGGTCCGCGACCCCGGCGGTCCTCTACGTCAACTCGAGCACCTCCCCGACGTCCGTGTCGCCGCTGGCGCCGGGGACCGGCTGGGCATGGACGCCCGAGGGAGGCCGGCGCAACCCGGTGGGGCACAACGGTGTCCACCTACCGAGCGGCGGGTTTGCGATCACCACCTGAGCGCCAGCCGGTGGTGGGGGCTCAGAGTCGTCCTGGGCGGCGCGCGCAGGTTGCTGACCGCGCGCATGCTGTCTGCGCGCACCCGCTCAGGGTCTGCGCAGATGTGGTGATCAACGCGCACACGGTGCACGGTCTGCGCTCTGACCACAAGGTCTGCGCGGACCTTGTGAACCGCTCTCGCCAGGCGGGGAGGTCGGCGCGCAGGACATTCAAGCCCGTCGCGCGCAGGTTGGCGACGCCGCGCGGACGTTGAATCCTGCGCGCCACGTACGAAACCTGCGCGCACCCGACGAGAGTGTCAGGCCGGACGAGCTGCGTCGGACCGCCCTCGCCGCTGCTGCTACGCGCCGTCGGTGCCCGACGTCGCCTCCCGGAGCGGGCCCAACGCATACCGCCACGCGTTCGCACGGATGGGATGCCCCTTGGGGTACTCGAAGTCCTGCTCGCCCTCGAGGACGAACCCGAGCCGCTCGCAGAGTGCGTTGCTGGGCCCGTTCGTGACCTTCGGGTAGGCGTAGACGTCGTCGCGCGTCCCGTGCAGCGCGGCGTGGGCCAGGCAGGTCTGCATCGCCGCCGCCGCGAGACCGCGACCCTGGAACTCGGGCAGGATCCCGTAGGCACACTCGAACACGTCCCGGCCCTCGTGGGTGGTGTTCCAGTAGCCGACCAGGCCCACCGGTTCGTCGTCGACCCGGGCGGTGAACATCCAGGCCGTCCCGTCGAGCCAGTGGCGTAGGTAGCGCTCGTGCCGGTCACTCACCTTCTCCGGCGACTCGGGTCCACCGAGGTGGACGGTCATCTCGGGTGCGTTGTTCCGTTCGAGCAACGGCAGGTCGTCGGCCGACCAAGGCCGCAACGTCACGGGCGTCTGGCGGGGTGTCGTCACGACCGGTCCTCGCCCTCTTCCCGCCAGCGGCTGGTGATCGGCAGCCGTCGGTCCTTGCCGAACGCCAGCGGTGAGATCTTCGGGCCGGGGGCGAACTGGCGACGCTTCCACTCCGCGCGGTCGACGAGCTGGATCACCCTGTCCACCGTTGCCGGGTCGAAGCCGTCGGCGATGAGCCGCTCGCGCCCATGGGCCACCCCGACGTAGCCGGCGAGGATCGCGTCGAGGATCTCGTAGGGCGGCAGGGAGTCCTGGTCGGTCTGGCCCGGGCGCAGCTCGGCCGACGGCGGCTTGGTGATTGTCGCCTCCGGAATGGGGGGCGGCTCGCCGCGCGCCTCCGCATACCGGTTGCGCCAGCTGGCAAGCTCCCACACCAAGGTCTTCGGCACGTCCTTGATCGGGGCGAACCCGCCCACGCTGTCGCCGTAGATCGTCGAGTACCCGACTGACACCTCGCTCTTGTTGGAGTTGGCGAGGACGAGTGGGCCTTCCTGGTTGGAGATGCCCATCCAGATGACGCCCCGGACGCGCGCCTGGAGGTTCTCCTCGGCGACTCCGGTGAGTCCGAGGGACGCGAGGAACGGGTCGACCATCGGCTGGATCGGGACGACCCGGTAGTCCAGGCCGAGGTTCTTGGCCAGCTCGGCGGCGTCGTCCTTGGAGCCGTCCGACGAGTACTTGCTCGGGTTGCTGATCGCCACGACGTTCTCGCCGCCGAGCACGTCCGCGGCAATGGTCGCCACGACCGTCGAGTCGATCCCGCCGGACACCCCGAGCAGGACCTTGCGGAACCCGTTCTTTCGCACGTAGTCCCGCAGCCCGAGCCCGACCGCGCGCCACACCTCCTCGACCGGGTCGAGCCGTGGGTACATCGGAGGGTCCACGGGCGCATACCGGTCGGCCGGCTCGGACGACACGACGACGTGAACCACGCCCTCCGGCAGTGCCGCGTCGTCGACCGTCGACGGCGTCATCTGCAGGTCCACGACGACGAGCGACTCGACGAACTGCGGGCCGCGCGCGAGCACGACGCCGTCGGTCCCGACCACCATCGAGTCGCCGTCGAAGACGAGCTCGTCCTGGCCGCCGACCATGTTGAGGTAGGCGAGCGTGCACCCGGCCTGTGCCGCGCGTCGCCGGACCAGCTCGAGCCGGGTATCGTCCTTCTCCCGCTCGTAGGGCGAGCCGTTGATGACGAGCAGCAGCTCGGCGCCCGCGTCGCGGGTCTGCGCGACCGGCCCGCCTTCCTGCCACAGGTCCTCGCAGATGGCGATGGCCACGTCGACGCCGCGGATCCGGACCACGGTGAGCGACTCGCCGGGCGCGAAGATCCGGTACTCGTCGAAGACGCCGTAGTTGGGCAGGTGGTGCTTCGCGTAGCGGCCGACGACCCGGCCGCCATGGATGACCGCCGCACAGTTCTGGGGGAGGGTTCGGCCCGGGTCGCCATCGAGGGCATTCTCGTCCGCGCGGTCGAGGTAGCCGACGACCACCGGCAGGTCGGCGTACCCGTCGGTGGCCAGGTCGGCTGCCAGCCGGACCAGCGCGCGGCGGCTCGCCTCGACGAAGGACTCCCGCAGCGCGAGGTCCTCGACCGGGTATGCGGTGAGCACCATCTCGGGGAACGCGACCAGGTGCGCTCCGGCGGCGGCGGCTTCGGCCACCCGGTCACGGATCATCCGGGCGTTCCCGGCGAGGTCGCCCAACACCGGGTTGACCTGGGCCAATGCGAGTCGCAGCTGCGCCATGGTTCGAGCCTAGTTGGGGGCGGCCGCTCGTCGACCGGCCCCAACGTCGAGCATGGGGTGTGCCACAGCAACCTTCGTAAAGACTGAGTAAGGACGCGTTCATCGACGACATCACGGTGACCAAGGACGGCGTGGCCGGCCCGGTCGACGATGTCGAGGCGAGCGCGGGCGCGTGGACGGCCAAGGGCTTCACGGTCATCTCCGGGACGGTCGAGAAGACCACGCCGCGCTACTACATCACGGAGAACCGGACCTACACCGGCTACGACGAGACGCTGAAGACCGGACCGTACAACGTCGGCTTTGCGAACACCCGGCCGGACTGGGTCGAGCGGTTCCCCTACCAGAACGGTCTGCTCGTCAGCTACGTCGACTACGCGTACAACGACAACAACACGATCACGCACCCCGGTGCCGGCCTGGTGCTGCCGGTCGACGCGCGGCCCGCGCCGATCACGTTCCCGGACGGCGTCAAGCTCGGCAACCGCCGGCAGCCGTTCGACGCGACCTTCGGTCAGGAGGCCACCGACGCGGTGACCTTCCACCGCAACGGCGTTCCCGTGACGGTTCCGTCGTCGCCCGGCATCCCGGTCTTCGACGACACGAACCCGAACAAGTACTGGAGCTCCGCGAACCCGTGGAACTCGGTCAGGGTGGCCGGAACCGGTACGTCCATGACAGTGACGCACACGAGGGACGGCGGCAACGAGCTGCAGGTCCACGTGGCCTTCGCCGGCTGAGCACCACCACTCCCGCACGAAACGCAGCCGGCCCCCGGGACGCTCCCGGGGGCCGGTCGCGCATCTCTGGCAGGATCGGTCGATGGGCGTCTCGACCTACGACGACGTCGTCGTCGGTGCCGGCCACAACGGGCTGACGGCGGCCGCCTACCTCGCGCGCGCCGGGCGGCGCGTTCTCGTCCTCGAGCGGCTGGACCACCCCGGCGGAGCCGCGGTCTCGGCGGCGCCGTTCCCGGGCGTCGAGGCCCGGCTCTCGCGCTACTCGTACCTCGTCTCGCTGCTCCCTCGACGGGTGGTCGAGGACCTCGACCTGGACGTCCGTCTCGTGCGGCGCCGGTACGCGTCGTACACACCCCTGGCCGCCGACCCGACTCGCGGCCTGCTCGTCGACGCCGGCGACCCCGACGCCACCCGGGCCTCGTTCGTCGCGGCGCTGGGCGACGACGTGGACTACGTTGCGTGGCAACGGTTCTACCCCCGAGTGGCGCAGGTGGCACAGCGGCTCTGGCCAACCGTGCTGGAGCCACTACGGTCGGCCGACGACGTGCGACGGCTGGTTGCCGACGACGAGCTGTGGGAAGCTCTCACCGCGGCGCCGCTCGGCGCGCTGCTGCGTGCCACGTTCGCCGACGACACCGTCCGCGGGATCGTCGCCACCGACGCCCTCATCGGGACGTTCGCCGACCTCGACGACCCGTCGCTGGCCCAGAACATCTGCTTCCTCTACCACCAGATGGGCGGTGGCACCGGCGACTGGGACGTGCCGGTGGGTGGCATGGGCGCCGTGACCGACGCGCTGGCGAAGGCGGCGGTCGGCGCGGGTGCCGAGCTCGTCACCGACGCCGACGTCGTCTCCGTCGACGGAGACGGCGAGGTCGTCTGGCGCCTGGGCGACCGTGAGCACCGGTCACGCGGCCACGTCCACGCCGGCCTGGCCCCGGCCGGACTGGACGCGCTGCTGTCGGCGTCCGGGTCGGCGCCCGTCTCCGGTGACGAGCCGCCGCCGGAAGGTGCCCAGCTCAAGGTCAACCTCCTGCTTACCCGGCTCCCGCGGCTGAAGGACCGCACAGTCGACCCCCGAGTCGCGTTCGCCGGCACGCTCCACGTCCATGAGGGGATGGCCCACCTCCAGGACGCCCACGCCGTCGCCGACAGCGGCCGGATCCCGGCCCTGGCCCCGTG
Organism: Lapillicoccus sp.; assembly: GCF_036559105.1. GTDB lineage: Bacteria > Actinomycetota > Actinomycetes > Actinomycetales > Dermatophilaceae > Lapillicoccus. Next base: position 34,352 of record NZ_DATBTV010000020.1, read on the forward strand.
CGAGGTCTACTGCCACACACTCTCGGACCGCAGCATCCTCGGTCCCGACCTTGCCGCGTCGGACGCCCAGACGCTGACCCTGTTCGGGCTGCACTTCCCGGCGCGGTTGTTCCGGGGGCGCTCGGGCGGCCGCCAGGCGGTCCGCCGCGACGAAGCGACACGGGCCGTCCTCCGCGCCCTGGACTCGGTTCTGGACGAGCCGCTGGCCGACGTCCTCGCCCGCGACGCCCACGGGAACCCCTGCCTCGAGGTACGGACGCCGGCCGACCTGGAGCGGGACCTCGGCCTGCCGGGCGGCAACATCTTCCACCGGCCGCTGCAGTGGCCCTGGGCGCAGCGACCCGAGGAGGTCGGGACCTGGGGCGTCGAGACGATCCATCCGAGGGTGACGGTGTGCGGGGCAGGCGCGCGCCGCGGCGGCGGGGTGAGCGGCATACCAGGCCACAACAGCGCGCAGGCGGTCCTCCGGTGACCACCGGCGCGCCGTCCGTCGTCGATCACGGAGCCCACTCCCGGTTCTCCGACCCGGGGCCGTACGCGCCCCTGCTCGACGGGGTGGTCCCGGACCTCGCCGTGGTCGGGGAGGTCGCTCGCAACGTCGTCATCCACTACCGGGCGTCCGGGGAGGACCTCCCGGTCGAGACGGCCGGCGAGATCGGCTCCCGCTGGGTCTCGGCCATCCTCGGCCACGACCAGGAGCGCCATCCGGAGCCGTTGTCGGTCCCGCGCACCCCGACCACCCGGGTCCAGGGGTGCTGTCGCGACTTCGCCCTGGTGTCCGTCGCGATCCTCCGGCAGCATGGAGTCCCGGCGCGGAGCCGCATCGGGTTCGCGGGCTATTTCGTCCCCCGGTGGCACCACGACCATGTCGTCCCTGAGGTGTGGGACGACGGCCGCTGGCGCCGGTTCGAACCGGAGGTAGCCGAACGGAGCGAAGGGATCCCCGATCCGCTCGACCTCGACACGGGGGAGGGCGCCGGCTTCGAGACCGCCGCCGAGGTGTGGCGCGCCCACCGGGCCGGCCGGATCGACGTGGAGCGCTACGGGGTCGACGAGTCGGTCCCGGACGTCCGGGGAGCCTGGATGGTCCGCAACTACGTCGTCCAGGAGGTCGCTCACCGGTTCGGCGACGAGATGCTGCTCTGGGACGACTGGGGGATGTGCGGCGGGCCCGGCACCCAGGACGACGAGGTGGCCTACGTCGACGAGGTGGCGGCCCTCCTCGTCGCCGCCGACGCCGGCGACCTCGAGGCGGAGCAGCGGTTGCTCGACCTGTACCGACGCGACGACCGACTGCACCCGGGGATGCGCGTGCGGAGCCTCTCCCCGCTGGACGGGTCGCGGACGTGGGTCGACCTGACCAGCAGCGTCTGAGTCACGTCCCGCCGTCGGCTACCCGGCGGCCGGCTCGCCCGGGCGGTAGGTGCCCAGCGTCCACTGGACGCCCTGTGGGTCGACGACCCGGCACCGGTAGTTCCACTCGCTCTGCTCCGGGACCCACACGCCGGTGCCGCCCGCGGCGGTGGCCGACGCATACCGCTCGTCGACGTCGTCACTGGTGGCGACCGCGATGTAGAGCCCGATGCCGCAGGTGTCTCCCTTGCGCGGCGGCCGCTCGTAACCGGTCTCGTCGGTGAAGAGAGTGATGGCCGCGTCCCCGCGCCGCAGCTCGGCGTGGGCGACCGTAGCGCCCTCGTCTGGCCATCGGCGGACCAGGCGGAAACCGAGACCACGCTGGACGAAGTCGATCGCGGCCACGGCGTCGGGGTAGCCGAGGTAGGCGTGCAGGGTCGAGGTGGGCGACTCCGTCATCGGTCGAGGGTGGCACACGACGGGGACACCGCGTCCAGCCTGCGGGTGGGTCACTCCGGCCACACCCGCGTGCGGCAGGATCGACCCATGGACCGCCAGCAAGAGTTCGTGCTCCGCACCATCGAGGAGCGCGACATCCGCTTCGTCCGGCTGTGGTTCACCGACGTGATCGGCACGCTGAAGTCGGTGGCTGTCGCCCCGGCCGAGCTCGAGGGGGCGTTCTCCGAGGGAATCGGCTTCGACGGGTCGGCCATCGAGGGGTTCGCGCGGGTCTTCGAGGCGGACATGCTGGCCAAGCCCGACCCGGCGACCTTCCAGGTGCTGCCGTGGCGCGGTGAGTCCCCGGGCACCGCGCGGATGTTCTGCGACCTGCAGATGCCCGACGGATCGCCGAGCTTCGCCGACCCCCGCCAGGTGCTGCGCCGGGCCCTGTGGCGGGCCGGTGAGCTGGGCTTCACCTTCTACACCCACCCGGAGATCGAGTTCTTTCTCATCAAAGAGAGCTGGAAGAAGGGGCGCAAGCCGAAGCCGGTGGACGACGCGGGCTACTTCGACCACGTCCCGCACGGCAACAGCCACGACTTCCGCCGTGCCACGATCACCATGCTCGAGGCGATGGGCATCTCGGTCGAGTTCAGCCACCACGAGGGCGCGCCGGGTCAGAACGAGATCGACCTGCGGTATGCGGACGCGCTCACCACCGCGGACAACATCATGACGTTCAAGACGGTCGTCAAGGAGGTGGCGCTGGAGCAGGGCATCTACGCGACCTTCATGCCGAAGCCCTTCGCGGAGTACCCGGGCTCCGGGATGCACACGCACCTCAGCCTGTTCGAGGGCGACACCAACGCGTTCTACGAGGCCGGCGCGCCCTACCAGCTGAGCAAGACCGGGCGGCAGTTCGTCGCCGGCCTACTCCGGCACGGCGCCGAGATCACCGCAGTGACCAACCAGTGGGTCAACTCCTACAAGCGGCTCTGGGGCGGGGGCGAGGCCCCGGAGTACATCACCTGGGGCCACAACAACCGGTCCGCGCTGATCCGGATCCCCATGTACAAGCCGAGCAAGGGCCAGTCGACGCGCGTCGAGATGCGCTCGCTCGACGCGGCGTGCAACCCTTACCTCGCGTTCGCGGTGATCCTCAACGCCGGGCTCAAGGGCATCGAGGAGGGGTACGAGGTCCCGCCGGAGACCGAGGACGACGTCTGGAACCTCACCGACTCCGAGCGACGGGCCATGGGCATCGAGCCGCTGCCGCTCTCACTGGGCCGCGCGCTCGAGGTGATGGAGCGCAGCGAGCTCGTCGCCGAGACGCTGGGCGAGCACGTCTTCGACTTCTTCCTGCGCAACAAGCGGGCGGAGTGGGAGGACTACCGTGGCCAGGTGACCCAGTTCGAGCTCGACCGCTACCTGCCGCGTCTCTAGCGGCGGCGAGTCGGTGACGACGCGGGCCACGACGGCCGGCGGGCAGCTCGCCCGGCTCGGTTTCGCCGACCCCAGCCGGGCCGAGGCACTCCTTCAGGACCGGGCGCTCACGGGCTTCGCGGACCCGCTCGACGACGTCTTCCACGACGGCCTGCCCGACGCCCTCAGCGCGGCCGCCGACCCCGACCAGGCGTTGCTGGGACTCGTCCGGCTGATGGAGTCGCTGCGCGACCGCGGAGCCCGGGCCCGCGCCAGGAACCTCCCCGAGAACGGCCGTCCCGTCCCGGACCGCGATGATGACGGTGCCGCGCTGCTCGTCGCCCTCCGGCGACCCGGACCGGCGCGCCACCGGCTGGTCGCCGTCCTCGGCGGCTCCATCGCCCTGGTCGACCACCTCGTCGGACATCCCGACCACTGGCGCTGCGTGGCCGACGCGACCCCGCCCACCGCCGCCGGTCTCCGGGAGAGCCTGGTCGCCGCGGTCGGGCCGGAGGAACGGGGGGAGCGAACGGCATACGACGCCCTTCGCATCGCCTACCGGCGCGAGCTGCTGAGCATCGCCGCGCTCGACCTCACGTCGTCGGACCCCGTGGGATACATGCCGACGGCCGGGGAGCAGCTGTCGTGGCTCGCCGAGGCGGCCCTGGGGGCCGGGCTGGCCATCGCTCGGGAGGAGTACGGCCCCGGGGCTGAGGACGCCCGGCTCGCCGTGATCGGGATGGGAAAGACCGGCGGTGGCGAGCTGAACTACGTGTCCGACGTCGACGTCATCTTCGTCGCCGAGCCGGCTGAAGGCGTCGACGAGGACCGCGCGATCACCGTCGCCACCGCCCTGGCCACCGGCATGATGCGAGCCTGTTCCGCCAACACCGGCGAGGGCACCCTCTGGCCGGTCGACGCCGCCCTCCGCCCCGAGGGCAAGTCCGGACCACTGGTGCGGACCATCGCCAGCCACCGGACCTACTACGAGCGCTGGGCGAAGACCTGGGAGTTCCAGGCCCTGCTGAAGGCGTGGGTGTCGGCCGGGGACCTGGAGGTCGGGAAGGCCTACAAGGAGGCGATCCAGCCGCTGGTCTGGGACGCCGCGGGCCGCGACCACTTCGTCGAGGACGTCCAGGCGATGCGCCGGCGTGTCGAGCAGCACGTCCCGGCCGCCGAAGCGGACCGGCAGCTCAAGCTCGGCCGCGGTGGTCTGCGCGACGTCGAGTTCTCCGTTCAGCTGCTGCAGCTGGTGCACGGGCGCGGCGACCCGTCCCTGCGGTCCGCGACCACGCTGGAGGGTCTGTCGGCGCTCGCGAAGGGCGGCTACATCGGCCGCGAGGACGCGCTGACCCTGGGCGAGGCCTACCGACTGCTGCGGACTCTCGAGCACCGGATCCAGCTCTACCGCCTGCGCCGGACGCACCTCATGCCCACCAGCGAGACCGAGCTACGGCGTCTCGGCCGGGCCATCGGGCTGCGGGTCACCCCCGCCAAGGAGGTCGTCGAGCTGCGTGCGTCACGGTCCCGCGAGGTCCGGCGCATCCACGAGCGGCTGTTCTACCGGCCGCTGCTCAACGCCGCCGCCAAGCTCACGTCCGCCGACACCTCGCTGACGCCGGAGGCCGCCCGGGCCCGCCTCGCCGCGCTCGGGTTCCGCGACCCGGCCGGCGCGATGCGCCACCTGGAGTCGCTCACCTCGGGCGTGACGCGGCGGGCCGCGATCCAGCGGACCCTGCTGCCGGTGATGCTCGGCTGGTTCGCCGACGAAGCGGACCCGGACGCCGGCCTGCTGGCCTTCCGTCGGGTCAGCGAGGAGCTCGGCACCATCCACTGGTACCTCAAGATGCTCCGGGACGAGGGCTCGTCGGCCGAGCGCCTCGCCAGGACCTTGGGTCGCAGCCGCTACGCGGCGGACCTCCTCGTGCGCTCGCCGGAGTCGGTCGCGATCCTCGGGGAGGCGGGCGGCCTGACCCCGCGCGCCCTGGAGCAGCTCCGGCTCACCCTCGGCAGCGCGGCGGGACGAAGGCCGGACGCGGACGCGGCCACGGCGTCGGTGATGCAGCTGCGCCGGCACGAGCTGCTCCGGATCGCCATCGCCGACCTCGCCCACGAGATCGACCTCGCCGCGGTCGGCCGCTCGCTGTCCGACCTCACGTCGGCGATCATCCACGTCGTCCTCGAGATCGCCGTGCGCAAGGTGGAGGAGCAGGTCGGGTCGGCGCTCGGCACCGCTATGGCGGCCATCGGGATGGGCAGCCTCGGCGGCCGCGAGATGGGGTATGCGTCGGACGCCGACGTGATCTTCGTCCACCGGGCCACCGGTGAGGTGTCCGACGAGGAGGCCCAGCGCCGGGCGGTGCTCGTCGTCCAGGAGATGCGCCGCCTTTTCGGGCCTACCGGCCCGGACCCGCAGCTCACCCTGGACAACGACCTGCGTCCCGAGGGCAAGGCCGGCCCGCTGGTCCGCAGCCTCGCCGCGTACACGACCTACTACCAGCGCTGGGCGGCGACGTGGGAGTTCCAGGCCCTGCTGCGGGCCCGGCCGGTCGGGGGAGACCCCGACCTGGGCCAGGCGTTCATGGACGTCATCGAGCCGGTTCGGTACCCCGCGGGCGGGCTCACCGCCGCGCAGGTCCGCGACATCCGGCTGATGAAGGCCCGCGTCGAGGCGGAGCGGCTGCCCCGGGGCGGCGACAAGCGAACGCATCTCAAGCTCGGTCTCGGCGGTCTCACCGACGTCGAGTGGACGGTCCAGCTGGTCCAGCTCCAGCACGCCGCCGCCGACCCTGCGCTGCGCACCCCGAGCACGATGGCCGGGCTCGACGCGGCCGAGGCCGCCGGGCAGCTCTCAGCCCCCGACGCTCGCAGCCTGCGGACCGGCTGGCGCCTCGCGGCGTCCCTGCGCAACGCCTCCGTGCTCTGGCGAGGGCGGCCGGTCGAGTCGGTCCCGGCCGATATGCGCGACGCCGACGGTATCGGCCGGATCATCGGCCGGCCACCCGGTGCGCAGTCGACGCTCGAGGAGGACTACCTGCGCGTTGCCCGCCGCAGCCGGGCCGCGACAGACCAGAACTTCTACCAGAGCCGCCAGGACCAGGCAGCAGTGGTCAACAACGGTCTGGAGTAGCCCCGCCGCGGCCGTGACCTGTACCGTCGGCCGGGTGTCGGGGCACGGGACAAATCAGACGTCCATGCCGCCGCTCTCCCAGGTGTTCGCGGTCCGTGGGTATCTCTCGCTCTTCATCGCCGCCAGCCTTTCCACGTGGGGCGACTACATCGCGCGGCTGACCGTTGCCGCCGTGGTCTACGACCGCACGCAGTCGCCCCTCGCCACCGCGACGACGCTCGCCGTCAGCCTGGTGCCGTCGATCTTCGGGCGCAGCGTGCTCGGGCCGATCGCCGACCGCGTCCCGTACAAGTACGTGCTCATCGCCTCCCACGTCAGCCGCGCTGCCATGGTGCTCGTGCTGATCTGGGCCGTGTCGGTCGAGGCTCCGGTGCCGGTCCTGCTCGTCGCGCTGTTCGTGCTCGAGACGCTCGGCGGCCCAGCGTCCGCGGCCCAGCTGGTCCTCATGACCGACCTCTTCGCCGACCGGCGCGTGTTCCTGCGGGCGATGGGGCTGTCGGCCCTCGCGGAGCAGGCCAACCAGGCCCTCGGCTTCGCGCTCGGTGGGATCATCGTGCTCGCGCTGGGGCCGGTCCGGGGGCTTGCGCTGGACTTCGCGACCTTCGTCATCTCCGCCGCGGTCGTCGCCCTCGTGGTCTCCGCCCGCCCGGTACCGGGCGAACCGCGGCCCGGCCTCTCCGGCTTCCTCGCCGACCTCGGGACGGCCGCCGGGGTGGTCACGCGGCACCGCGTCCTGCGCCGGCTGTTGGGGCTCAGCCTGGTCGCGACCCTCGGCATCTCCGCGCCCGAGGCGGTCGCCCTTCCGTATGCGGGCAGCCCCGGGTTCGGGGGGCTGCTGATGGCCTGTCCCATCGCGGGAGCGGCGGTCGGTGTCGTCGTCGTGAGCCGGTGGGAGCCGCACGTCTCCAACGGACGGATCATCGCCATGGCGCTGGCCATGCCGGTTCCCCTGCTGTTCACCGCGTTCCGGCCGCCGATCGTCGTGACGGCCATGCTCTGGTTCGTGGCCGGAACGCTGCAGGCGTTCATGCTGCCGCTGCAGTCCACGTTCTCCCTGGTGACGCCGGACAACCGCCGGGGTGCCGTGTTCGGGCTCGGCGGCGCCCTGTCGGTCACCGCGGCCGGCTGCTCCTACCTCGTCGCGGGCTGGTTCTCGGAGCTGACCAACCCCGCCTCCGCGGTCACGATGTGCGCCGTGATCTGCCTCGGCGCGACGGTGCTGCTGGCTGCCCGCTGGCCGTCGGGTGAGCTCGACACGGCGGTCTCGCGGGCCTACGCGGCGTAGCGGCCCGGACACCGCCCGGTCGGACCCCAGACGTCCGACCACGGGTATGCCGGCGGCACCTCCACCGGGACAGATCACCGTCTTTCCCCCGAACATCGCCAATCACTCTCGGCGGACTCGTCCACCCGATTAGCGTTTGGGATCCGCTCGTACGGCGCGCTCGGGGCCGCCGGTCACGCGCATACCCCGATGGTTGTCGAGCGGGCCGAGCCCGGAAAGAGGGCGAGCACCCATGGAGCTGCAGCGGTTCACCCGGCTCGGCCGGGTGACGCGCGACCTCTCCGCCGCCACCGACCTCGACACCGTCACCGACATCATCACGCGCCTCGTCGGCGATGCCGTGTCGGCCAGCGTGACCATGCTCGCCCTGCGCGATGGCGACGACCTCGTCACCCTCGGGCTGCGCGGTACCCCCCTGGTCCCGGAGCTGGCGGCCGGCCGGTTCCCGCTCTCCGAGCCGGTGCCGATCTGCGACGCGATCCTCACCGGCCAACCGGTGCTCCTTCTCGACAGCGAGGAGCTGGCCGCGGCGTATCCGAACCTCGCGGGAAGCGACACCGTGGCGATGCTCGCGTTCCCGCTCCGTAGCGGTGAGGACCAGGCCTTCGGGGCGCTTGCGCTCCGGTTCGACGCGCCGGCCCCGCGGCCCGAGATGGAGGAGATCGAGCTGCTCCACATCGCCGCCGACGTCTGCACGCAGACCGTCCTGCGGCTCCGGGCGGAGGCCAGCAGCGCGGAGCGACTGCGGCGGATCGAGTTCCTCTCGTCGGCGTCGGAGCAGCTGGCCCGCAGCCTCGACCACCACGCCACCATGCAAACGGTCGCCGAGCTGGCGGTGTCGTCGGTCGCCGACTGGTGCGCCGTCCAGCTGCTGGAGGATGGCCGGCTGCACACGCTGGTCGTGGCGCACAGCGACCCCGAGCTCGCGGCGGCCGCGCACCAGCTGATGACGCGGGTCCCCACGAACCCGAACGCCGAGGTGGGGTCCTACGCCGTCGCCCGGACTGGCCGCAGCCAGCTCTACTCGCCGGTGACCGTGGAGCTCATCCAGCGGGTGTCGCAGGACCCGGAGCTCATCGCGCTCGCCGAGCAGCTCGCCCTGCAGTCGGTGATCGTCGTCCCGCTCGTCGCCCGTGGCCGCACCACCGGGACGATGTCGCTCGCCTCAGGCAGTCGGCAGTACACCGCCGAGGACATCGTCTTCGCCGAGGACCTCGCCCGCCGTGCCGCGCTCGCCATCGACAACGCCGACCTCTTCTCGCAGACGCAGCGAGCGGCCGAGACGCTGCAACACGCCCTGCTGCCGCAGCGGCTCCCGGAGCTGAAGGGCTGGGACCTCGCCACGCTCTACCAGCCGTCCGGCCGCGCCGAGGTCGGCGGCGACTTCTTCGACGTCATCGACCTGATGACCGACCGATATGTCGCGGTGATCGGGGATGTCATGGGTCGCGGCGTGGACGCGGCCGCGACCGCCGCGCGCCTGCAGGCGGCGGTCCGGGCCCTGGTGGCGGCGGACCCAGACCTGCGAGCCGTGGCCGCCGGGCTGGACCGGATGCTGGCCCTGTCCAGCGAGCAGCCGCTGGTCACGTTGGTCCTGATGGCCTTCGGCGGCGAGACCGACAGCGCCGACGTGCTCGTCGCCGGGCACCCGCCGCCTCTGCTCGTGGGCCTGGACGGCACGCCCGTCCGCTGGCAGGTCACCGTCTGGCCGGCCTTCGGGGTCGGGGACGTCGATCGCCGCCCCCAGCCGGTCTACCTGCCTCGCGGCGGCGTCGTCCTGCTCTACACGGACGGTCTCGTCGAGCGCCGCGACGAGGACCTCGATGCCGGCGTCGACCGCCTCACCGCCGTGGTCCGCCACTCGGTCGCCGAGGACCGCGACCACCTGCATACCTTCCTCGAACGGGTCGCCCGACGGGTGCGCCGGGTGGGACCGGCCCGTCACGACGACGACGTCGCCATGCTGGCGGTCCGCCGCTGCCAGTGACCTCGACTGGCATCCCTGGGCGCGGTCTGAGAGGTTCTCTGGACGTTTCCCGGGAACCGCTCGGGATGTGGGTCGTTGGACGGATGGAGCCGTGACCACGCCGATCTCGACCGGCGACCTCGACTCAGGCCCCCAGAAGGAGTGGACATGGGATTCCTCGACAGGCTGCTCGGCCGGGAGACCCCGGAGCAGCGGAACCAGCAGCAGGACTACCCGCAGCAGTACCAGCAGCAGGGGAACGGTCGGCAGGGGTATGCCAACGGTCCTCAGGACTCCACCACCGGCGCCACGGCGCAGGACCGAGCGGCCATCGCCCGTTACCGGTACCTACTGCGCACGGCTCCTCCGGAGCGGATCGAGGAGGCGCACGCCCAGGCGTTCTCTCAGCTCACCCCGCAGCAGCGCCAGCAGGTGCTCCAGGAGATGACCCAGACGCTGCCCGCCTCGGAACGGCCGCAGTCCGACGACCCGCGGCAGATGGCCCGGGCGGCGACGCGCGCCGAGATGCAGCAGCCGGGCTACCTGCAGCGCACCTTCG
>NZ_DATBTV010000021.1:0-68499 GCF_036559105.1 Lapillicoccus sp.
GGCCCTCGCAACCTGCTCGGTCGGCACCCCACGGCAGCACGCTGATCCATGACTACGCCGTCATCGGCGACATGAAGACCTGCGCGCTGGTCAGCCGCGGCGGGTCCGTCGACTGGCTCTGCCTCCCCCGCTTCGACTCGCCGTCCTCGTTCACGGCGCTGCTCGGCACCCCGCAGCACGGCCGGTGGCTGATCGGCCCGGTGGAGGAGGCCCGGTCGACGCGCCGCTACGTCGGGGACACGTTCGTCCTCGAGACCACGCACGAGACCGACACCGGCGTCGTCAAGGTCACCGACGTCATGCCCACCGCCGACGACCGCGCCGACATCGTGCGGACGGTGGAGGGCGTCAAGGGCACCGTGCGGATGAGGCACGAGTGGGTGGTCCGGTTCTCGTACGGGAAGATCACCCCCTGGGTCAGCCGCCACGACGGCCCGGGCGGCGCCGACGACAAGGTCATCTCCGCGGTCGCCGGCCCCGACGCGCTGGTCCTGCGCGGGACCCGCCTCCCCCACGCCCACGACGGCAAGCACGTCGACGAGTTCGACGTGGCCGAGGGCGACCGGCTCGTCTTCTCGACGACGTGGGCACCGTCGCACCTCCCGATCCGCGAGCAGCTCGACAGCGAGGCCATCGTCGAGACGACCCGCGAGGAGTGGCAGGAGTGGGCCGACCGGTTCCAGTACGAGGGGCCGTACCGCGACGTGCTGGTCCGCTCGCTGCTCGTGCTGCGGCTGCTCACTCACTCGGAGACGGGAGGCATCGTCGCCGCTCCGACGACCAGTCTCCCGGAGGACGTCGGGGGCACCCGGAACTGGGACTACCGCTACTGCTGGCTGCGTGACGCGTCACTCACCCTCGAGGCGCTGATGGGGTCCGGGTTCGTCGAGGAGACCCTGTTGTGGCGCCGCTGGCTGCTCCGGGCGGTGGCCGGGGACCCCGAGGACATGCAGATCATGTACGCGGTGGACGGCTCGCGCGACCTGCCCGAACGGGAGATCGGGCACCTGCCGGGGTATGCCGGCTCGCGGCCGGTGCGCATCGGCAACGCCGCGGTGTCCCAGCGCCAGACCGACGTCCTCGGCGAGGTGATGATGGCTCTCTCCGACGGCCGGGACCACGGCCTCGAGGAGTCGGATCGGTCGTGGCGGATCCAGCGGTCACTCGTGGAGGAGCTCGGCCGCCGCTGGGACGAGCCGGACAACGGACTCTGGGAGATCCGCGGCCCACTGCGCTACTTCACCCATTCCCGCGTCATGGTCTGGGCCGCGTTCGACCGGGCCATCCAGGGAGTGGAGAAGCACGGGCTCTCAGGCCCGGTCGACAAGTGGCGCGACCTGCGCGACCAGGTCCGCGAGGAGATCCTCGCCAAGGGCTTCAACACCGAGCGCAACACCTTCACCCAGCACTACGAGACCGACGAGGTCGACGCGTCGCTGCTGCTCATCCCGATCTGCGGGTTCCTGCCGCCCGACGACCCCAAGGTGCTCGGCACCCTCGACGCCATCGTGCAGGACCTCATGCACGAGGGGCTCCTGCTGCGCTACCGCACCACCAGCGGCGTCGACGGGCTGCCCGGCTCGGAGCACCCGTTCCTCGCGTGCTCGTTCTGGCTGGTGCAGGCGCTGGCGCTGGCCGGCCGGCCCGACCAGGCGAAGGAGCTCATGGACCGGCTGGTCGCCCTCGTCAACGACGTGGGCCTGCTGTCCGAGGAGTACGACCCGAAGGACCACCGCATGGTCGGCAACTACCCGCAGGCGTTCTCGCACCTGACCCTCATCGGCGCGGCTCACGCGCTCGCTGGGGTCGCTACGGTGAAGGCATGACCGACCCGACGACGACGCCGAACATGGACTTCCGGACCCACCTCGTCGCCGTCGACCGGCATACCGAGCTGCTCCTGGCCACCGCGCGCTCGCTCGACCCCGGCAGCATCGGGGACCCCAGCCTCTGCCCGGGGTGGACCCGTGGACACGTCCTCACGCACATCGCCCGTAACGCCGACGCACTGCTCCGGCTCGTGACCAACGCGGTGACCGGCTCGTCAGAGCCGATGTACGACAGCCCCGACGCTCGCGACGCCGACATCGAGGCCGGCGCGGGGCGCCCGCTGGCGGAGCAGGTCACCGACCTGGAGGCGAGCGCCGCGCGGTTCGCGGCGGCGTCGGCCGGGCTGACCGAGGAGATGTCGACCGTTCCGCTGCTCGCCCGCAACAACACCAAGGTCAAGGCCGGCTACCTGCCGTTCATGCGGATGCGCGAGGTGGTGCTGCATCACATCGACCTCGACGCCGGGTTCTCGTTCGCGGAGGTCGACGACGAGGTGCTCCTGGCCCTCCTGCAGGACACCATCCGGCGGCTGCGCCACAACCCCGAGACCCCGTCGATGTCGATCCGCACCAACGAGGGCGATGTCTGGTCGATCGGCGACGGTCGCCCGATCGTGTCGGGGACCCGCGCCGCCGTCCTCGCGTGGCTCACCCGCGGTGACGCCGCCGGCGTGGAGGGCACGCTCCCGACGATCCCCTCGCTGGGCTGAGGAGGCTTCCGGCATGGCGAACGACGGGTATGCGGGTGCCGTCAGCCCCGGCGGCCCCTCCGACGTGCGGGAGCTGCCGCGGCTGACCATCCGCAAGTGCAGCGTCTCCTCGTTCGACAACAACGCCTACCTGCTGACCTGCCGGTCCACGGGGGCGCAGCTGCTCGTCGACGCGGCGGCCGACCCGGACCGCCTCCGCGCCCTGCTCGAGGAGGGCACCGAGCGGCTCGACGTCATCGTGACGACCCACCAGCACCAGGACCACGTCGGTGCCCTGCGCGAGATGGCGAGGACCACCGGAGCCCGAACGGCGGCCGGTGCGGAGGACGCCGACGCGCTCCCGGTCGACGTCGACGACCGGCTCTTCCACGGTGACACGGTCACGTTCGGCGACGTGACGCTCGACGTGGTGGCCCTGCGCGGGCACACCCCGGGGTCGGTGGCCCTGGCCTACCGCGACCCGTCCGACCCGGAGGGGTTCACACACCTCTTCACAGGCGACTCACTCTTCCCGGGTGGGGTGGGCAACACCAAGAACCCGGGCCAGAGCTTCGACTCGCTCTACCGCGACGTCACCGAGCGGGTGTTCGACGTCTACGGCGACGACACGTGGGTCTACCCGGGGCACGGCAACGACACGACCCTCGGGGTCGAGCGGCCGCACCTCGACGAATGGCGCGCCCGCGGCTGGTGACATCGCCTTGTCCCGTGGGACGTAGGGGTCAGCGCACGGCCGGGTAGAGGACGAGCACGCGTCGGTTCACCGCGGTTTGGCCGTCGCTGGACTGGGCAGCGAGGGGGTCGGCCGCGCCGAGACCCGCGAAGACGAGCTGAACGGGCCTGCCGGCGAGCCGGTCCCGCAGAGCCGTCGCCACCGCCGCAGCGCGCTCGGTCGACACCACGGTGTTGCGTTGTGCGGACCCGGTGTCCTCCGCGAAGCCGTGGATGAACACGGCACCGGTCAGGTTACGCGCGACGAGTGCCGCGGCCACGGCGTCGACTTGTGCGGTCGACGAGGGCGACAGATCCGCGGAGTCCGAAGGGAACGGGATCGCCGGGCCGACGGGATCGAGGACCCTAGGCGCGCGGCCGGCACCGGCCGCAAGGATAGGGGCCGGGCCGCCGACGATGTCGGCGACGGCGTCCTGGGCCGACTGCTGGACGACGACGGGCAGGCCGGCGCTGTTACCGGGCGGAGTCAGCCGGAGCGCGATGGTGCCCGCGACCACGTCGGCAGACGAGAAGATCGACCGCGCTCCCTGGCCGATGACGACAACGAGGATCACCACGGCGATGGCCACACCACTCCAGCGGAGGATTCGCGCCGTCCGGACCGCGTGGACTGAGTCGCGGCGCCGTGCGGGGGCGGTCTCGCCGGGGACGTGCTCCCCGGGCTCCGGGGCGGCCTCACCCGTCGCGTCCGAGGACGGCCCCGGGCCGCTCGTGAACCGCCACCCGTCGGGATCGGAGTCCGGCCGGACCAGCTCTTCGGCGAGGAGGTCGCGGCTGCCCCAGAGGGTCAGCATCTCGAGCTGATGATCGTCGGTGAGGGCGGTCGTCATCCGGACGGACGTCCGCACCCTCCTCGCGCTCGGCTGGGTCCCGAGGAAGGGGCCGATGTGGGTCGCGGTCAGGACCCCGTCCTGAACCCGCGCACCACCGATGATCCGACTGGATGACGGCGTCCAGGACAGCTCCATGAAGGACCGGATCAGCGCGTCCACGACGACCGCCGGGGGGTACGACGAGTAGTCGTGGTGGGATCCGGACACGACGACGGTGGCCCCGGGCGCGAAGCAGCCCAGAGCCGCCTCCCGGTCCCCACGAGCCAACGAGTCGAGCAGCCCGTCCAGCACGGCCGACGCGTCCGACATGCCACCTCCCGTCGACACCATGACTACATTTCCATCCTCGTCATCGGTACCGGACCGATTCGGCGAAACGGGACGCTCACCCGCCCATGCTCAACCGTTCGGCGGCGAGCGCGCCGATGGCCGCGAAGACCGGCAGCACGCGGGTGCCGCTGTCGGGGCCGCCTATGTCCTCCGGATCGGTCAGCCGGTCCGCCACGACGGCCACGGCGACCCAGCGGTGGTCCCGCTCCGCCAGGGCCAGGTCGGCCCGCAGGCCGGGCAGCTCCCCCGTCTTGGAGGCGGCCACCACGCCCGCCGGGAGCGCGGCGGGCAGTCCGGCCACAAACTGCTGCTCGCGCAGGATCTCGATCGCGAGCCGAGTCGCGTCAGACCCGAGCAGCCGTCCCGTACGCAGGGCGTCGAGCAGGTCGACAAGGTCCTGCGGGCAGGTCTCGTTCTCCAGACCGGCCGCGATCGAGGCGGGGTCCATCATCGGACGCTGCAGGCGGGTATGCCGGGTCGGCACCTCCGCCAGCAGACGGCCGACCTCACCGCTCCGGAGCAGGGCCGCGTGCTCCAGGACCGCATTCGTCGCGTCGTTGTCGCTCAGCGCGATCATCAGTCGCAACGCCTCCACCAGCGGCAGCGACGTCACCGAGGGCAGCAGGCTGAGCGGCCCGCACCCGCCGACCCGGTCCTCGAACGCCGCGATGGCGACGGGGTCGTTGAGGTCGAGCCGGCCCTGCTCGACCAGCCGCAGCACGGTCACTAGGATCGGCACCTTGATGGTGCTGGCCGACCGCGAGACCCGCTCCGCGTCGAAGGACCACGTCCAGCCCCGGTCGTCCCGGGCCGCGACGCCGAGCCGCCCCGGCGACGACTCCGCCACCGCGGTCAGCCGCTCCTCCAGCGTGTCGGATGCCTCCACGCCGTGCAGTATGCCGACCCGGCGGGCCCGTCCGGACTCAGATGTCTGTCGGTTCTCCGGGCCGGTGCCCGTTTTGTCGACAAACATCTGAGTCCTGACGGGTTTCGGCGGCGTGCCAGGATGACCGGATGCAGATGCGGGCGCGGGTCCCCGTGGCGACGCTCTGGGTCGCGCCGGACCGGCCGCGCCCCGTCGACCGGCCGGCGGTCGCCGACGTACCCGACGTCGTCGCCTGGTTAGCAGCGCTCGACGCACACCCGGACGACGGTGAGGACGGCAACGGGCGGCTGGGGCTGCACGGTCGGGTGCACACCCAGGTGCTCGCGGGCGAGCCGGTGACCGTGGTCGGCGACGACGCCGCATACCCGGGGTGGGTGGAGGTCGTCTGCCCGTGGCAGCCGAGCTCCCTCGACGAGCGTGGCTACCCCGGCTGGCTGCGCGAGGCCCACCTCATCGGTGACGACACCGGCGGACACGACGACGCGCCCGAGGACGAGTCCTGGGCGGCCCGTCCTGGCCCCGACGGACGCGCCGACCTGGCCCTGGCCCGGGAGCACCTCGGGCTCCCGTACCTCTGGGGTGGGACCTCGCCGCTCGGTCTCGACTGCTCCGGGCTCGTCCACCTCGTCCACCGAGAGCTGGGACGGGTGCTCCCCCGGGACGCCCACGACCAGCAGGCGGCGACCGTACCGGTGGATGCCGCCGACGCCCACCCAGGCGACCTGTACTTCTTCGCCCGGCCCGGCGAGACGGCGCACCACGTCGGGATCGTCACCGGCGCATACCGGATGATCCACGCCTCGGAGGCCCGCGCCATCGTCGAGGAGCCGCTCGACGAGCGGCGCCTGGCCACCCTCAGCGGTGCGGGGCGGGTCCGATGACCCGCGACGAGCTGCTGGCCTACTGCCTGGCCAAGCCGGGCGCGTGGTCGGACCAGCCGTGGGAGGGCGACTACGTCGCCAAGGTCGCCGACAAGATCTTCGCCTTCACCGGTGAGACGTCGATCGGGGTCAAAGCCGGGGCGAACCGTGACGAGGCCGACGAGTGGATCCGCCAGTACCCCGACGACGCCAGCGTGATGGCCTACATCGGGCGGTCCGGCTGGAACTCCCTGCGGCTCGACGGGGCGATCCCCGACGAGGAGCTGCGGGACGCGGTGGACGCCTCGTACGAGCTGGTCGTCGCGAAGCTGCCGAAGAAGCAGCGCCCCTGACGCCTCGCGACGGTGGACGGAAGTTCGGCGCGTGACCGTCGTGTGACACGATGGTGGCGACGGAGGGGAGTATCCCCGCTCGCGGTTGCCTCGTCATCACGGTGTCGCCCTTCGGGGCCGGCTCCCGGGGCGCCGGTCCGCACGGAACTCGTTCCGGCGGGCGGGAGAGACCTCCGGTCGCCTGCTCATGCATCGTGACCGGAAGGCCCTGATCAACCGTGGACGTCTCCGCAACCACCTGGTGGGTCACCATCGGGGTGCTCATCGTGTTCCTCGTCATCGACGTCGGCGTCATCGCACGGCGCCCGCACGTGCCGTCGATGCGGGAGTGCGCGATCGCGCTCTCGTTCTACGTCGGTGCGGCGGTGGTGTTCGGGCTCTGGGTGTGGTGGAACTCGGGCGCTCAGTACGCCGGTGAGTTCTACGCCGGCTGGCTCACCGAGTACTCGCTGTCGGTCGACAACCTTTTCGTCTTCCTGCTGATCATGCGCAAGTTCCTCGTGCCGGAGAAGCTCCAGCAGGAGGCCCTGGTCATCGGGATCGTCATCGCGATCATCCTGCGGGGCATCTTCATCGCCCTCGGCGCCGCGGTGATCAACGAGTTCGCCTCGGTCTTCTACATCTTCGGCCTGTTCCTCATCTACACCGCGGTCAAGCTGGCCCGCGAGGGCTCGATCGAGGACGACGAGTTCAAGGAGAACCGTCTCCTCACGTGGGTGGAGAAGCGGTTCCCGGTGACGCCGGAGTTCCACGGACCCAAGATCGCGACGCGGATCGACGGCAAGAGGATGCTCACGCCGATGTTCATCGTCATCGTGGCGCTGGGCACAACCGACCTGCTGTTCGCGCTGGACTCGATCCCGGCGATCTACGGGCTCACCAAGGAGCCGTACCTCGTCCTCACCGCGAACATCTTCGCGCTCATGGGTCTGCGACAGCTCTACTTCCTCATCGGCGGGCTGCTCGAGCGGCTGGTCTACCTCAGCATCGGGCTCGCCGTGCTGCTGGCGTTCATCGGCGTGAAGCTGATCCTGCACGCGATGCACGAGAACAACCTTCCGTTCATCAACGGCGGCGAGCCGATCCCGGTCCCGGAGATTCCCATCGTGGTGTCGCTGGCCGCCATCGTGGTCATCCTCGGCGTGACCACGGTCGCGAGCCTGGTGAAGAGCGCCCACGACGACCGCTCGAAGCAGGCCCCGACCGGCTGCTGAGGCCCACTGTCCCTCGCCGAGGCCAGCTCTCGGCGGGTCAGCCGGCCAGGGCGGGGCCGTCGGTCTCGTCCAGGGTGGAGCCGCGGCGGGTGGTGCCCATGACCAGGGCGCTGGCGCCGACCACCAGCGCGATGCCCAGCAGCTGGAGCCCGGTCAGCCGTTGGTCCAGCACGAGGAACCCGGCCAGCGCGGCCAGCGCCGGCTCCAGGCTCAGCAGGATCCCGAACACCCGTGAGCTCATCCGTCGGAGCGCGAACAGCTCGAACGAGTACGGCAGCACCGACGACAGCACCGCGATGCCGAGCCCCTTGAGGAGGATCTCCGAGGTCCACAGGGGGGCCGAACCAAGCCCGAACGGGGCCACGGCCAGGCACGCGACGACCATGGCGATGGCCAAGCCGTCCAGCTGCGAGAAGGCGGCCCCGGTCCGCTTCGACAGGATGATGTATGCCGCCCAGCAAGCCCCGGCCACGGCGGCCAGCCCCAACCCGATGAGGTCGAGCTCGGCGAAGGGGACGCTGAGGGCCTCGGAGATGAGGACGACTCCCGCCGCCGCCCCGACCACCGCGAGGAAGTCCAGGCCGCGGCGCGAGAGGGCTACGGTGAGCACGAGCGGCCCGAGGAACTCGACCGTCACGGCCACCCCGATCGGCAGCCGCCCGAGCGAGGCGTAGAACGACCAGTTCATCGCCCCGAGCGCCAACCCGAAGAGGACCACGGTCCCCCACGCCCGGCGGGAGTGGCCGGTCAGCCGCGGCCGCGCGACGGCCAGGAGGATCAGGGTGCCGATGAGCAGCCGCAGGGTGACCGACCCGGCGGCCCCGATCGCCGGGACGAGGGTCGCCGCGAGCGCGCCCCCGAACTGGACCGAGACGATGCCCATGAGGACGAGCAGTGGCGCCGGGACCCGGCCGAGGAGGCCCGGTCCCGGCATCGCTGGCATACCGTCATCCAACGCCATCGCCACCCGGCGGGAGGTACCGCCCGCCGGGTCCGGTCAGGAGGTGGCGCGGGTCATCTGTCGGAGCTCCTTCTTGAGGTCGCCGAGCTCGTCCCGGAGCCGCGCGGCCAGCTCGAAGTGCAGGTCGGCCGCGGCCGCGTGCATCTGGGTGGTCAGCTCCTGGATCAGTGAGGCGAGGTCGGCCGCCGCCATGGACTCCAGCCGTCCACCGCCGGACACGTTGACGTCGACGGCCAGCGCCCCACGACCGCCCCCGCCGGTCTTCGTCGCCCGACCGCGGGACTGCGAGCGCCCGCTGCCGAGCAGCTGCTCGGTGTCGGCGTCCTCGCGGGCCAGCAGGTCCGTGATGTCGGCGATCTTCTTCCGCAGCGGCTGCGGGTCGACACCCCGCTCCTTGTTGAACGCGATCTGCTTCTCCCGCCGCCGGGAGGTCTCGTCAAGGGCCTCCCGCATCGACGGGGTGACGTTGTCGGCGTACATGTGCACCTGCCCGCTGACGTTGCGGGCGGCGCGACCGATGGTCTGGATGAGCGACCGCGCCGAGCGCAGGAACCCCTCCTTGTCGGCGTCGAGGATGCACACCAGCGACACCTCGGGCAGGTCGAGGCCCTCACGGAGCAGGTTGATGCCGACGAGGACGTCGAACTCGCCGGTCCGCAGCTCCCGCAGCAGCTCCACCCGGCGCAGGGTGTCGATGTCGGAGTGGAGGTAGCGGACCCGGATCCCCTTGTCGAGCAGGTAGTCGGTGAGGTCCTCGGCCATCTTCTTGGTCAGCGTGGTGACGAGGATCCGCTCGTTGCGCCCGGTGCGCAGCGTGATCTCGTGGATGAGGTCGTCGATCTGGCCCTTCGTCGGCTTGAGCACGATCTCCGGGTCGACGAGGCCGGTCGGCCGGATGATCTGCTCCACCGGTGGGCCGGACGTCGCGGCCTTGGCCAGCTCGTAGGGGCCCGGCGTCGCCGACAGGTAGAGGGTCTGGCCGATCCGGTCGAGGAACTCCTCCCACATCAGCGGGCGGTTGTCCATCGCGCTCGGCAGCCGGAACCCGTGGTCGACGAGCATCCGCTTGCGGGACATGTCGCCCTCGTACATCGCCCCGATCTGTGGCACGGTCTGGTGCGACTCGTCGATGACCAGCAGGAAGTCGTCCGGGAAGTAGTCGATCAGGCAGTTCGGCGCGGATCCCGCCGACCGGCCGTCGATGTGCCGCGAGTAGTTCTCGATGCCGCTGCACGACCCGACCTGGCGCATCATCTCGATGTCGTAGGTCGTCCGCATCCGGAGCCGCTGCGCCTCGAGCAGCTTGCCCTGGCGCTCCAGCTCGGCCAGCCGGTCGGCCAGCTCGATCTCGATGCCCCTGATCGCCCGCTCCATGCGCTCGGGTCCGGCGACGTAGTGAGTGGCCGGGAAGACGTACATCTCGGTCTCCTCGCGGACCACCTCACCGGTGACCGGGTGGAGCGTGTAGATCCGTTCGACCTCGTCGCCGAACAGCTCGATCCGGATCGCGAGCTCCTCGTAGACCGGGATGATCTCGACGGTGTCGCCGCGGACCCGGAAGGTGCCGCGGGTGAAGGCCAGGTCGTTGCGGGTGTACTGCATCTGCACGAACTTGAGCAGCAGCTGGTCGCGGTCCATCTGCTCGCCGACCCGGAGCCGGACCATGCGGTCGACGTACTCCTGCGGCGTCCCCAGCCCGTAGATGCACGACACCGACGCCACCACGACGACGTCGCGGCGGGTCAGCAGCGAGCTGGTCGCGCTGTGCCGGAGCCGCTCGACCTCGTCGTTGATCGACGAGTCCTTCTCGATGTAGGTGTCCGTCTGCGGGATGTAGGCCTCGGGCTGGTAGTAGTCGTAGTAGGAGACGAAGTACTCGACCGCGTTGTTGGGCAGCAGCTCGCGGAACTCGTTGGCCAGCTGGGCCGCCAGCGTCTTGTTGGGCGCCATCACCAGCGTCGGCCGCTGGACCTGCTCGATGACCCACGCGGTGGTCGCCGACTTGCCGGTGCCGGTCGCGCCGAGCAGCACGACGTCGTCCTCGCCGGCCTTGATCCGCCGGGAGATCTCGTCGATCGCGGTCGGCTGGTCGCCGCTCGGGGAGAACTCGGAGATCACCTCGAACGGGGCCACCGTCCGCTTGATGTCGGTCGTCGGACGCATACGCCAACGGTACGTCCCGGGTCCGACACGACGGCGCCCGACCCTGAACCGGCGGAAGGGTGCGGGCTCCGGTCCGCTCGACTGCCAGTCGAGCGACTCGGCTGGGGTTCTACCGGCAGCCAAGCGGCTCGACTGCCAGTCGAGCGGCACTGCGAGGCGTCGGTGAGCCCGTGAGACGACACAGAGCCCGCCACCCCCTCACGGGTGACGGGCCCTGGTCGGGGCGCCCGGGGGTGCTACGACGCCCTAGTCATGAGCCACGCCTCCATGTAGGCCCGGCTGTTGCCGTCGTCGACCCACTTCGCGTCGAGGCTCGACGCCTCCTTGAGCGCGGCGGCCGCATCCTGCTGGCCGGCCAGACCGGCGTACATGAGGAGGTAGTCGCCGAACTGCTGTCCGTACCCCGCCCCCGCGGTCGCCTCGGTGACCTGAGCACGGATCCGGTCGGGGTCGCCGGCGAGGTAGGCGGCCGAGCTCGGGCTCGCGGGGAGCACGAGGATGGCCAGCATGGCCGCCGGCGACGGGGAGAACCACGTGGCGTAGTCGCGCTTGCCACCCCAGGTCAACGAGAAGATCTGGTGCCCGAAGCCCTGGTAGACCGGGTCGCTCTTGTCGATGCGCAGCCCGTAGAGCAGCGCGGTCGCCTGCTCCCCGGCCAGCATCCAGGTGGCCTCCGCCTTGAGCGGCTGGTTCTTCGTGGTGTCGGCCCAGATGCTCAGCCCGGTCCAGGCGGTGACCGCCTCCGAGGTGCTCTCCTGGTTGTTGCCGTCGGCGAACGGCGAGGTGCCGCTGGCCCACGAGTGCGCGTTGTAGGCGTCGAAGGCCCGGCGGTCGGGGAACAGCCCCTTGGTCCCGGTGCCGGCGATGTCGGCGGCGACGAGGTCCATGACCGGCTGCCACTTGGCCACCAGGGCCGGGTCGTTGGCGGCGAGCAGGCCCGCCGTGTAGAGGAAGTACCCGTAGTGGAAGTGGTGGTCGTTGTACTCGTCCGAGCCGAACGAGGGGGTGAGCCCGATCATGCCCTTGCCCTGCGCGTCGTAGACGAAGCAGAACGCGGGGCGCTTCGCGCAGCCCTGGGGGTCGGTCCACTGGTCGAGCTGGGTGACGAGCTTCGCCTTGAGCGGCGTCGCGACGTCCTCGAGCCCGAGCTGGGTGGCCAGCTGGTACAGCTGGGCCGACCGGTAGAGGGCCTTGCCGCCGAAGTACGTGTCGGCCGGGAAGTCCTTGGTCTCGGCCACGTCCTTGCGGACCTGGTCGGCCAGGGTCGCCTTGTCGGCGTTGCTGAGCTTGCCGAGGTCCAGCTGGGTGGTGACGGCCCGGGTGGGCTCGCTCCACGTCAGCGTGTCGCCGCGGCAGACCGAGAGGGTGCCGTAGGCGCTCGGGAAGGTCCCGAGGTCGCAGGTCGTCCCGCCGGCGAGGCCGGTCTTCTGGTGCGGCATCGCCACCACGACCCCGTCGCCGCCGCCCTCGTGGGCGTACGTGAGGGTGGTGGTCGCCGAGTCCCCGGAGACCGCATACGCCGTCTTGCCGGAGGTGACCGGCGCGACGGACGAGGCCATCGCCGCGGCCGAGCCGCCGTCGGGCACCGCGAACCAGGTCACCCGGCCACCGGCTTGGACCGAGACACCCGTGTCGCTGGCGGTGGCCTTGTCGAGCAGGAGGCCGTAGGTGCGCCCGGCGACCGTGACGGTCGGCGGCTCACCCGCGGCGAAGGACACGTTCTGGCCGAGGGTGACCGCGTCGGTGGCCGTGAAGGTGACCGAGGGAGACCCCTGGGCCAGCACCGTGTGGCCGAGGGCCTTGCCGCCGCTCCCCCGCTGCTCGAGGGTGACGGTGAGGTCGTCGTAGGCGGACACGACGGTCGACTGGACGCCCGGCACGGTGACGGTGACGTCGGAGACGGCCCCGCCGATGATCGCCTTGTCCGACGTGACCACCTTCGGTACGCCGAACCCGAAACCGGTCTTCTGCTCGGTGAAGCTGAGCGGCACCGCGAACACGGGGAGCGCCTCCGGCCCGAGGGCCAGGCTGGAGAACCACTTGTTCGTCGGCGGGACCAGGCCCTGCGCCAGACGGTCCGCCTGGAGCGGCTTGGGGGTCTGCTGGACGACCTTCGCGGCGTTGGTCTGGAGGGTGGCGGGGTCGATCACCGCGGTGGCGGCGTCACCGCTGCCCTCGACCTTCGAGCCCGCGCCCGCGGCGTCGCCGCTGCTGCTGGAGCTGGTGGTGCAGGCGGTCACGGTGGCGAGCGCCGCGACGGTGAGCACGGCGAGGCCCGCGCGCAGCGGCCCGGCCCGGCCCCTGGTCAGGGAGTGGAGGGTTCGCATCACTTGAGTCCGATCTTGATGAGGAACGAGCGCAGCCCGTCGGTCGGGCCGGCCAGCGGGCCGTCGTCGCGCAACGAGAGGGTCGCGGCGACCGGCGTACCCGGGTGGGTCAGCTCGGCGATCTTCGGGTCCTTGAGCGAGTCGCTCGCGACGGTCACCCGCGTCTTGGCCTGGCCGTTCTCGGTGGTCACCGAGACGGACTGGACCGTGCCCTCGACCGTGCGGTCGTCGGGCAGCCGCAGGCTGACGGCTGCGCCCTTGACGATCCGCTCGTAGTCGCGCGGCGAGAGGACGAAGTCGGCGAGCGCATACTGCGAGCCGTCCGAGGTGATCGTGGCGAGGTTCGCACCGTTCTGGACGAACCCGCCGGTCTGCGCCTTGACGTCGGAGAGCCGGCCGTCGCTGAGCGCCTTGTAGGTCACGGTGGACGTCTTGGTGTCCACGTCGAACGCGTCGGTCGAGGTGACCTTGAGGCCCTGCGAGAGGTCCCGCTGCAGGTCGGGGCTGTTGACGGTGAAGAGGGTCTGGCCCTTCTTCACCTCGTCGCCGTCGCCGGCCTCGGTGTTGGTGACGACGCCGCCGTACGCGGCGCCGACCGAGGCCTGGGCCGAGACGACCTGGCCGGTGGTGCTGAGGGCCTGGGCCTGGCGCTGGTTGAAGACCAGCGTGAGGACGGCGGTGAGAGCGAGCACGGCGACGATGCCGCCGAAGAGTCGAAGTCGTTGGGTCCAGGTCATGACGAGACCTCCTGGGTCGCAGTGGATCCGGCCATCACGAGGTCGTCACGCGTGAGCACCGCGACAGGGCTGTCGGCGGGGCGCGCGATGACCGTACGCAGGGCTGGCTCGGGAGTCGGTTCGGTGACAGGCTCCGCGGCGGGGCGACGTCGCCGGGCCAGCTCGCGGAACGCAGCGCCGATGAAGGCGCCGAGGATGATCGTGTTGGTGATGTTCCAGATGGTCGCCAGCGTCAGCTGGCTGTGGTTGATGTCGCGCCAGATCGCCACGAACGAGGTCGGCAGCAGGAACGTGAACATCAGGACCTGCGGGACCATGAAGGCGAACGGCGAGGCCACCCGGTGATTTCCACCCGTGACGTGCCACTTGGTGTCCTTGCCGGTGATGACGTTGAACAGCGCCCGCGTGTAGATCGGGAACGACACCGTGGACAGCAGTAGGCACTCCCAGCGGAACGACCCGAGCGTGAAGAACGCCAGGACGATCTGCATGACGTAGAAGCCGGCGTAGTAGAGCAGCCAGGTGCCCAGGCCGAGGTCCATGGTCACGGGCCGGAGGTCGAAGTAGATCTCCAGCGGCGGGACGAGCAGGAGCAGCAGCGGTGCGATGCCGGCGAGGTAGTGCGTGGCCGTGACCAGGTACATGATCCGCTGGTCGGGCGTGAGCCGGCGGCGCGGGCTGAGCGGGTTGTGGGTCATGAGGATCTCGAACCCGCCGGTCGCCCAGCGCTGCTGCTGCTTGGTGAAGCCCTCGATGGTGTCCGGGGCGTCGCCCACGGCCAGCTCGTCGGGGATGTAGACACTGCGCCAGCCCCGCTCGTGGAGCAGCAGCGAAGTCCACACGTCCTCGGACTTGCTGGCGGTGTACATGCCGCCGATGTCGTCGACGGCCTGGCGGCGGAAGACCACGTTGGTGCCGACGCAGAACGCGGCGTTGAAGTGGTTCCGGCCGGGCTGGATGAACCGGTAGAAGACGGTCTGCATGTAGCCGGCGCCGCGGGCGATGACGGTGTGGAGGTTGCCGTACACCTGCGGCGTCTGGACGAACGCGACGTCCTCGCTGACGAAGAACGGCAGCGTCTCGAGGAGGAAGTCCTCCTTGGGGACGAAGTCGGCGTCGAGGATCGCGAAGTACTCGCCCTTGGCGATGGACAGCGCGTGGTTGATGTTGCCGGCCTTGGCGCCGTTGTTGGACAGGCGGCGCACGTAGTGGCAACCCAGCTCGGCCGCGAGGTCCCTGACCCCGTCGGACTTGCCGTCGTCGAGGATCCAGGTCCGGTGCTTGCCGGTCATGGCTCGCGCGGCCGTGGCGGTCCGGCGGATGGTGTCGACCGGCTCGCCGTAGACGGTGATGAAGACGTCGACCAGGGTGTCGTTCCCGTTGAGGCGGAACGGCCACTGGGTGGCGTCCTTGCCGTTACGGGCAATGAACTTCGGGTCGAACAGAGCGTCACGCGCCGCGTAGTACGCGTAGTCACGTGGGCTGGATGCGCCCGAGAGGATCGTCCACATCGCCAGGAGGGCCTGGACGATGAGGAGGCTCTCGGCGACGATGACCATCGAGTACGGCAGCCAGTCGCCGCGGTTCGCGGGGTTGAGGAGAAAGCTCGAGTAGAGGAGAACGCCGAGCGCAGCGATGACCGTCAGGAGGATCATGACCGGGCTGTAGTCCGTCGAGACACGCGCTCGACGATCGGTCAGGACCTGGGCATCGCCGCCGGCGAGGTCGTGGGAAGGGTCGAATGACACAATGGCACCCCCGTGCCGTGAAACAGAGTGGGGTCCACCGAGTCCCGTTGGCGGGGCTGCGGCGAAATGACAGCGGCCCCATTGCCTGCGGGAGAGGGTTGAGGACCTCGACCCCGCGTGCTTCGAGAGTAGAGGGACGCGGGATGGATGCATGACAACGTTGACATCTGCGTGCTCAGCGCGTGGTTCAGATCACACCGATGAGGTATGGCGTTCCACGCTGTGGACGGTTACCGAGCGGTAGAGCCGAGCTGGTCCGTCCACCCCGTCCGCCCGACCCAGCCCTCGACCCGCGGGTACGCGTCGGCGAACCACGGTTCCTTGGCCTCCGTGTACTCGTCGGCGCTGGGAGCGCCGGCCGCGAGGGCCTTCTTCAGCGAGGCGTACTGCTGCCGGGCCTCGGGGTCGGCACGGAGCCAGTCGCGGAACTGCAGCGCGAAAACCCAGCCAGGAGAACCGAGCTCGCGAACGTGGACGTTCGCGACCCGACACGGGTCCATGGAGCCGTAGAAGCGCTTGCGCCACCGGCTCGGGTCATCGCCGCGCGGTAGGGGTGAGTCCTCCGTGATCGCCGGCACGTGGACGAAGCCGCGCTGGGTGAGCTGGGCCACGAACGCCGGGGTGTCGGCGTCGGTCAGCCTCCGGACGCCGACCTGAAGGTCGATGGCGTCCTTGGCCGGCAGGTCGGGCACACTGGTCGACCCGATGTGCTCCACCCGAACCGCCCGGTCGCCGAGGGCGTCGGCGACGCGTGCAGCGAGGCGTGCGGCCTGCGCGGGCCACGCGGGGTCCGGTTCGACCACGACCCCTCGCTGGAGCCGGCTGCGCTTCCCCGCCAGCAGGTTCGCGTTGAAGGGCAGCAGTCGGCGGGCCCAGAGGTCGCCGACCTGCCGTTGGGTCGCCTCGAGGGTGCCGTCGTTGTCGACCCACACGTCGGCGGCGGCCCGGCGCTGCTCGTCGGTGGCCTGTCGGGCGATCCGGTGGCGCGCGTCCGTCTCGTCCAGCCCGCGGTCGACCAGCCGCCGCACGCGGGTCTCGGTGTCCGCGCCCACGACGACGCTGAGGTGCTCGTGGGGCCAGAGGCGGCGTTCGACGAGGAGGGGCATGTCGTAGACCGAGACCGCCTGGACGTCCAAGGCGGTCCGCAGCTCGCGCACCCGGGCCGTGATGGCCGGCCCGGTGATCCGGTCGAGATCGGCCAGGGCGGCCGGGTCCGGGAAGACGATGGCCGCGAGCGCCGCACGGTCGAGGGACCCGTCCGGACGGATGAGGTGCGCCCCGAACCGCTCGGCCACGGCGGCCAGGGTCGGCCGCCCGGGTTCGACGACCTCGCGAGCCACGACGTCGGCGTCGATGACCTGGGCGCCGAGTTCCCGCAGGGCGGCGGCCACCGTGGACTTACCCGACCCGATCCCCCCGGTGAGACCGACGTCGAGCATCTCGACAGACTAGAGCCGTCCCCGACGGAGGACATCATGGCGAGTCGTGTCGTCATCACCGGGGGCGGGAGGGGCATCGGCCGCGCCACCGGTCGTGTGCTGAGCCATGGCCTCTCGCCAACGGTGTGAGCAGCGTCAGGCCGACGTGAGCCGCTCCCCCGTCTCGGCCGAGAAGACGTGGGCCTCGCTGGGCTCCGGGACCACATGGACGACCTCGCCGACCTCGGGGCGGACCCGCTTGTCGGAGTGGACCGTGACCCGCTGCGAGGACACCCCGTCCTCCTGCTCGGCGCCCACCGGCACGCCGTAGATGAACGACTCCGAACCGAGGGCCTCGACCAGCTCGACCTTGAGGTCGACCCCGTTGTCGGCGCCCGCGTCGACGAGATGCCATGACTCGGGGCGCAGCCCCACCACGACCTTCTCCCCCGCCTTCGCGGCCAGCGCCCGGTCGAGGGGGATGCGTACCCCGTGGACCTCGGCCACCCCCTCCCGTACCTGGGCCTCCACCAAGGTGATCGCGGGCGACCCGATGAACGAGGCGACGAAGGTGTTGACCGGCCGGTCGTAGAGCTCCTCCGGCGTGCCGACCTGCTGCAGCCGGCCGTCGCGGAGCACAGCGACCCGGTGGCCCATCGTCATCGCCTCGACCTGGTCGTGCGTGACGTAGACCGTGGTGATGCCGAGCCGGCGCTGCAGCCCGGCGATCTGCGACCGGGTGCTCACCCGGAGCTTCGCGTCGAGGTTGGACAGCGGTTCGTCCATGCAGAACACCTTGGGGTTGCGCACGATCGCGCGGCCCATCGCTACCCGCTGCCGTTGCCCACCGGACAGGGCTCCCGGCTTGCGGTCGAGGAACTGCTCCAGCTCGAGGATCCTCGCCGCCTCGGCGACCCGCTCCTTCACCTCGGACGTCGCGACCTTGGCGTTGGTGAGCGCGAACGCCATGTTCTCGGCCGCGGTCATGTTCGGGTAGAGGGCGTAGCTCTGGAACACCATGGCCACGTCGCGGTCGCGGGGCCGGACCCCCTTCTGGTCGTGGCCGTCGATGAGGATGCGGCCCGCATCGATCGGCTCCAGCCCCGCCAGCATCCGCAGCGTCGTCGACTTGCCGCAGCCGGACGGCCCGACGAGCACGAGGAACTCGCCGTCCGGGATATCGAGCGTCACGTGGTCCACGGCCGGTGCGTGACCGCCCGTGAAGACTCGTGTCGCCTCGTCGAAGTAGACCGTCGCCATGGGCTAGAGCTTGGCCTTGATCTGGCTGTCGATGACCTGCTGCGTCTCGCTGTTGAGGCCGGCGAACGTCTGCGCGACGTCGGCGCCCTGCGCGACCTGGTCGAGGGCCTTGCCGATGCGGGCGCCGCCACCGGGCACGAACACCCGCGCGTAGTCCTGCGAGCGGGTCTTCGGCAGCTGGTCCACCGCGGTCTTCGCGTTGGGGTTCTTCGCGAGGAAGTCCTTCTCCGACTGGTTGTCCAGCGCGGACTTCCGGACCGGCATGTACCCGGTCGCCTGGGTGAAGATCACCGTGTTGTCCGCGTTGGTGAGGAACTCCATGAACTTCAGCGCGTTCTTCTTCCGCTCGTCCGAGATCCCCGCCGGGATCGCCACGCCGGCGCCGCCGGTCGGGCAGTTGC
The DNA here is from genome assembly GCF_036559105.1 of Lapillicoccus sp. Classification (GTDB taxonomy): domain Bacteria; phylum Actinomycetota; class Actinomycetes; order Actinomycetales; family Dermatophilaceae; genus Lapillicoccus. Next base: position 18,763 of record NZ_DATBTV010000021.1, read on the forward strand.
CGTCACCGGGCAGGAACGCCGTCCCCACCGAGAACTTGGCCGCCTTGGTGATGCCGCCGAGCGACCCGGTCGACTGGACGATGCACGTCGCGAGGCCGGCGCCGAAGTCGGCCTCCGGCGTCTTGTTGAACTTGACGTAGCCGGCCTTGGCGAAGTCCTGCAGGAACTGGCCCGCCGCGACGGTCTTCGGGTCGGTGAACGTCGGGGTCCACTCCTTCGAGTAGGCGCCCCCGAAGTCCCACGCCATGTTCTGGAAGTACCAGTCGAGGTAGTTCGAGCCGTCGGGCATCTCGAAGACCGACTTGTCCGCCCCGGCCGCGGCCTTGAGCTTCGGCGCCCACTCCTGCAGCTCCTGCCAGGTCTTGGGCCCGCGGTCCTCGAGGCCGGCGGCCTTCCAGAGGTCCTTGTTGTAGTAGAAGAGCGGCGTCGACCGCGCATACGGCAGGGCGTAGTGCTGGTCCTTGAACTTGTAGTCGTTGTAGAGCGAGTCGACGTAGTCGTCGGTCTTCACGCCGGCCGCCGAGAGCAGGTCGTCGAGCGGTGCGAACTGCTTGTTGAGCGCGAAGTTGAACCACGTGACGTCCGAGGCGACCACGATGTCGGGCAGGGTCCCACCGGCCAGGGCCGCGTTGAACTTCTGCGCGACCTCCTCGTAGTTCTTGCCCGCGTCGGTCAGCTTGACGGTGATTCCCGGGTTCGCCGACTGGAAGGCGGTGATGATCTTCTGCTCGACCTCCTTGGACGTGCCCGGGTGGTTGCTCCAGAAGTCGATGGTGTTCGCGCTGCCGCCACCGCCGCTCTCTTGTGGCGTGCCGGGGCTGCCGGTGCCGGCACAGGCGGCGAGACCGGCGAGGGCGGCGGCGCCACCGGCTACTCCGAGGAATCCCCGTCGTGAGATCTGGCGGGAGAGGTCGTTCATGGGTATGCCTTTCGTCTGCGGGTAAGCGGGTCAGCTCTTCACAGCGCCGGCCGTGAGGCCCTTGATCATCTGGCGTTGGAGGAAGAGGAACAGGACGAGGATCGGCAGCATCGCGAGGATGGTGCCGGCCATGACGGGACCCCAGTTGGTGAGGCCCTCGTTGTTCTGGAGCAGGGTGAGCCCGACCGGGAGCGGAGCGACCCGCTCGTCGTCGGCCATGAGGAAGGGCCAGAGGTACTCGTTCCACTCAATGACGACGGTGATGAGCGAGAACGCCACGAGCGTCGGCCAGGACATCGGCATGACGATCCGCCAGAGCAGCTTCATCGGGCCCGTGCCGTCGAGCCGGGCCGCCTCGATGATCTCGCCGGGCAGCGACAGGAACTGGTTGCGCATGAGGAACGTCCCGAAGGCCACGCCGGCCAGCGGGATGATGATGCCCTGGTAGGTGTTCTTCCAGCCCAGCTGGCTGACCAGGGCGTAGTTCGAGATGACGGTGATCTGGTTCGGGACCATCAGGGCCGCGATGACGACGAAGAAGACGATGGTGCGCCCGGGGAACCGCAGCAGCGCCAACGCATACGCGCTGAGCACGCCGAGCACGATCTTCGCCGTCGCCGTGGCGACGGTGATGATCACCGAGTTGCGCAGGTAGCTCCAGAACGCGATCCGCGTCGTGACGTCGACGTAGTTCTCCTTGGTGGCCGGGTCCGGCCACCACTGCGCCGGCCGGACGTAGATGTCCTGGCGCTCCTTGAACGAGGTGATGAGGATCCAGAACAGCGGCACCGCGATGACGAGGGACACGAGGACCATGGCCACATAGCCGGCGGCGGTCCACCCCCTGCCGCGGTTCACGAGGTGTTCCGATCCATGAAGCGGACCTGGACCACGGTGACGACGAGCAGGACGAGGAACATGATCGTGGCGACCGTCGCGCCGTAGCCGGCCCGGAGGTTGACGAAGGTCTCCTGGTAGACCTGGTAGACGAGGGTGGTCGTGCCGTTGCCGACGGGCCCGCCCCGCGTCATCACATTGATGATGTCGAAGACCTGGACCGAGCTGAGCAGCACGGTGATCGACAGGAAGAACGTCGTGGGCCGCAGTTGCGGGAGCAGGACCCGGGTGAACTTCCGCCACGACGATGCGCCGTCGATCTCGGCGGCCTCGTCGAGGTCGGTCCTGCGGCCCTGGAGGGCGGCGAGGTAGATGACGAACGAGTACCCGAGGTTCTTCCAGATGTAGGTCACGGTCACCATGAACAGCGCCCAGTGCTGGTTCTGGTAGAAGTCCGGGGACGCGACGCCGATCCGCGCGAGCAGGTCGCGCACCAGCCCGAAGCTGGGGTCGAAGACGAACTGGAACGCCACGCCGACCGCCGCCCCAGAGATGACGAACGGTGCGAACACCGCGGAGCGGACGAGGTTCCGACCGCGGAGACGCTGGTCCAGCAGCATGGCGAGGGCCAGGCCGACGCCCATCGAGATGACGACGGTGGCGACGGTGAAGATCACCGTGTTGAGGACGATGGTCCGGGTGTCCTCGCGGGTGAACCACTCGGTGTAGTTCGCGAAGCCGATGTAGTTGGCGATCGGGGCCGAGATGTTCCAGTCGGTGAACGACAGCCGGATGTTGTCGAGCAGCGGCCGGTAGGTGAAGAGGATGAGCAGGGCGAGGTTCGGCAGCAGCAGCACCGCGGCGAGGAGCCACTCGCGCCGGCCCACCCCGGACCGCTTCGGGGGTGGCCCGACCGGCTCGGGCGGACCGACCCGGACCGCCGTGTCGCGCGTCGCGGTCGTCAACGGCCTCGCCACCACGACACGGCCGGAGACGTTTCCGTCGCCCGGTGAACGGTGCGCAGCCCAACCATGAACCCTCCACGAGACGGCGATGTCGGTCGCGGCGGCCACGTCTGTCGAGATGTGACCGCTCGTCACTAAGTCACGACAATTGCCCCCGCGGCGCACACCATAGCCTCCGACGCGCGGGACTGCATCCGGGCAGCGGCCTCCGACCGAATCCAGGTCACCGGTGCACTCCACCGACGGGGTGCGCATCCCGGTTCCCCCGAAGGAGACACCATGCGTATGCGCACACCGCTCGGAGCGTCCGCCGCTCTCGCCCTGGGCCTCGGCCTGACCCTGGTCCCCGCCGCCTCCGCCGGTGCCGCACCCGACACGAGGTGCATGCGGGCCGGCATCGCCTTCCTCAAGGACAACGGGCTGTTCTCGACGGTGGCCAAGGACGGTCTGCCGATCGCCACCGCGGTCGCGGTCGGCGTCACCCCGCGCGCCGGCACTGACGTCGCGTCCCTGCCCGACCCGCTGCCGCTCAGCGTCGTGCTCGCCGACCACCGTGCCGGCGAGAGCAGCCTGTTCGTCTACCCCTGGTGCGGCTGACCACGCCGCTGACCTCCCGCTGAACCAGAGGCGGGCTGACCCGCGTACCGGCGGCCTTCGGGGGATCGTCGGAGCGGTATCGGCCCCACGCGAACGGCCCGGAACCAGCTGGTTCCGGGCCGTTCGTCGTGCGGGGTCGTGCGGGTCACGGCTCGTCAGGCGAGCCGTGCCGACCGGTCAGTTGCCGGTCAGCTTCTCCCGCAGGGCGGCGAGCGCCTCGTCCGAGGCCAGCGTGCCCTCGGCCGCCGACGGACGGGGCGCGGCCACGTCGTCGGACCCGTCCGAGCTGCTGCTCGAGCCGCTGGAGGACGAGTACGACGTCGGCATCTCGCCGCCGCCGGACGCGGCCTCGGCATCGGCCTTGGAGGCCGCCTCGACCTGCGCCTTGTGCGACTCCCAGCGGGCGTGCGCCTCGGCGTACTGCTTCTCCCACTTCTCGCGCTGCGTCTCGAAGCCGGGGAGCCACTCGTTCGTCTCCGGGTCGAAGCCCTCGGGGTACTTGTAGTTGCCCTGCTCGTCGTACTCCGCGGCCATGCCGTAGAGCGTCGGGTCGAACTCGGCGACCGGCGCGCTCTCGTCGTTGGCCTGCTTCAGCGACAGCGAGATGCGACGACGCTCCAGGTCGATGTCGATGACCTTGACGAAGATGTCGTCGCCGACCGTCACGACCTGCTCCGGCAGCTCCACGTGGCGCTCGGCCAGCTCGGAGATGTGGACCAGGCCCTCGATGCCGTCGTCCACGCGGACGAAGGCACCGAACGGGACCAGCTTGGTGACCTTGCCCGGCACGACCTGACCGATCGCGTGGGTCCGGGCGAAGTGCTGCCAGGGGTCCTCCTGCGTCGCCTTGAGCGACAGGGAGACCCGCTCGCGGTCCATGTCGACGTCGAGAACCTCGACGGTGACCTCCTGGCCCACCTCGACGACCTCGGACGGGTGGTCGATGTGCTTCCAGGACAGCTCGGACACGTGGACGAGACCGTCGACGCCGCCGAGGTCGACGAACGCGCCGAAGTTGACGATCGAGCTGACGACACCGGTGCGGACCTGACCCTTCTGCAGCTCCTTGAGGAACGTGGTGCGCACCTCGGACTGGGTCTGCTCGAGCCACGCCCGGCGGGACAGGACGACGTTGTTGCGGTTCTTGTCCAGCTCGATGATCTTGGCCTCGATCTCCTTGCCCACGTAGGGCTGGAGGTCGCGGACGCGACGCATCTCGACGAGCGAGGCGGGCAGGAAGCCGCGGAGACCGATGTCGAGGATGAGCCCACCCTTGACGACCTCGATGACGGTGCCGGTGACGACGCCGTCCTCTTCCTTGATCTTCTCGATCGTGCCCCAGGCGCGCTCGTACTGAGCCCGCTTCTTGGACAGGATCAGCCGGCCCTCCTTGTCCTCCTTCTGGAGAACGAGGGCCTCGACCTCGTCGCCGACCTTGACCACGTCGGCCGGGTCGACGTCGTGCTTGATGGACAGCTCACGCGAGGGGATGACGCCCTCGGTCTTGTAGCCGATGTCGAGCAGGACCTCGTCCCGGTCGACCTTGACGATGCGACCTTCGACGATGTCGCCGTCGTTGAAATCCTTGATCGTCGCGTCGATCGCGGCGAGCAGGTCTTCCTCAGATCCGATGTCGTTGATCGCGACCTGAGGGGCGGCCTTGGTGGCCGTGCTGGCAGTCATGTAGGAGGAACTCCGATGGTGGACAGTGAGTTGATGGTGGAAGATGCCGTGAGTGGTACCGGCGCCGACCGGGTGCCCGCCCAACGGCGGGCATGCGTGGTCGACGCACACACGTGTGCCTGCGTATCTTACCGGCGCTGTCTGCAGCCGGTCAAAGCACGTCCGCCCGCCACACTGGGCGCATGACCAGCGACGATGCCGCCGGACCTCGGTCGGGACAGGGGTATGCGTGGACGGCCTACCCGGTCACGCGCCGGGAGGCCGACCAGCCGGAGACGGTCCACGCCAACCGAGCATGGTGGGACGCCGAGGCCGCCGACTACTACTCCGAGCACGGCGCCTTCCTCGGCGACGCCGACCTGACGTGGGGACCGGAGGGCCTTCGGGAGTCCGAGGCGCACCTGCTCGGCGACCTTGCGGGTATGCGGGTCCTCGAGATCGGCTCGGGAGGAGGCCAGGGGGCGCGCTGGGTGGCCGGCCAGGGCGTCGCCTCGGTGGTCGCCTCCGACGTGTCGGCGGGCATGCTCGAGCGCGCCCGTCGGATCAACGCCACGGTGGCCGACCCACGGCAGCGGGTCCCGCTGGTGCAGTGCGACGGCGCCGCCCTCCCCTTCCCCGAGGAGGCCTTTGACCTCGTCTTCACCGCGTACGGCGTGGTCCCGTTCGTCGCGGACTCCGGGCGGGTCATGGCCGAGGCGGCCCGCGTGCTGCGGCCCGGCGGCCGGTTCGTGTTCTCGACGACACACCCCGTCCGCTGGGCGATGCCCGACGACCCGGGTGAGCAGGGTCTGCGCGTGACCCAGTCGTACTTCGACCGCACCGCCTACGTCGAGCAGGACGCCGCCGGCCAGGCGACCTACGTGGAGCACCACCGGACCTTCGGCGACCGGGTGCGCGAGATCGCCGCCGCGGGCCTGCGGCTGGTCGACGTCGTCGAGCCGGAGTGGCCGGAGTCCAACCTCGAGACCTGGGCCGGCTGGTCGCAGCTGCGCGGGCGGCTCATCCCCGGGACGGCGATCTTCGTGACCTGGAAGGACTGACAGTCGCACTCGCCGGGAGGATGCTGCTCGCATGGCTCTTCCCGACCCGGACAGCAGCGTCGGCCACTCGTTCGGCCTGGAGCTCGACGGAGTGACGCTACCTATCACCGACGTGGTCGGCCTCGTCCTCTCGGTGTTCCGGCTCGAGTTCGAGGCGGAGCACGGCGGCATCCCGCCCGGCCCACGAACCTCGCGCCACGCCCTGACCCTCGTGCGGCCGCTCAGTGGGGAGAAGTCCTTCGCCGGCTGGGTCCAGCAGGCCAACGACGTGGGGCTGGAGGCGGCGCGGCGACGTGGGGCGGTCGTCGTCTACGACGACGAGGGCAGGCCCGTCGCGAGGTACCACCTCGAGAACGCCTGGCCGTCGAAGCTGGAGATCGGGTCACTCACGGCCGGCGGTACTCAGATGGTCGTGGAGCGGCTGACGGTGAGCTACGAGCGCTGCTGGTTGGAGTGAGACCTCGGGTCGATCAGATGAGCGAGTAGCCACCGTCGATGACGATCGACTCCCCCAGCACGTAGCTCGAGGCGTCGGACGCGAGGAAGACGACCAGGCCTCGGAGGTCGGCAGGCTCACCGAGTCGAGCCGCGGGGACGCGGGCGCGCCAGCCCTCGCCGACCTCTGGGTTGGCGTCGATGAACTGTCGGGTCATGTCGGAGAGGAAGTAGCCAGGGGCGATCGCGTTGACCCGGATACCGCGGTCGACCCACTCGACCGCCAAGGACCGGGTCAGCTGGTCCACGGCCGCCTTGGAGGCGTTGTAGGCCGCCTGCCGTTGTGGGACGTTGACCACGAACGCCGACATCGACGACACGTTGACGATGCTCGCGACTCCCCCGGCGTGCAGGACGACCCGAGCGAAGGCCCGACACGCGAGGAACGTGCCGGTGAGGTTGATGTCGACGACCCGGCGCCAGTCCTCCGCCGATGTCTCCTCGGCCGGGGACCACGCCGCGACGCCGGCGGCGTTGACGAGGACCGACGGTGGTCCCAGCTCGTCCACCACGCGGTGGAGGGTCCGCGCCAGCTCGGTCTCGTCGGTCACGTCCACCCGCAGACCTACCGCCCCCACGCCGCGTCGGGCGGCCAGCTCCGCGGCAACCGTCTCAACGCCGTCGCCGACGTCCAGCAGTGCCGTCGCGCACCCCATCTCCGCCAACGCGTCGGCCATCTCCAGGCCGAGGCCGCGCCCGCCGCCGGTCACCACGGCCACCTTGCCGATCAGGTCGTCGAACACGGCCTCAGCGTGTCACGTGGACGGCGCACACGCACTGCGCGTCGGCCCCACTCGTCCGGCTCCGGGCTCGAGACCCGGGCACGACCACCCCCGCAACGATGTCGAGATGCGGATCATGGCGGCCAGCACGCCCCGATAGCCGCCGACAAGACGTCGAGATGCCGATCGTCGTGGCGGCGCGCTAGCGAGCCGGACCGACCAACCGGCCGGATGCCGGGAGACGTCCACCGTCGAACCGATCCGCGCGCAGGCGGTAGAGGACATGCGTCCGCACGGGACTGTCCGGGTCGAGCTTCGGGTGGTCGAAGTCCTCGGCCGGGTCACGCGTCATCCCGAGGCGTTCCATGACGGCTCGGCTGCGCGTGTTGGCCACGGTCGTGAACGAGACCACCTCGTCCAGACCCAGCGAACCGAACGCCACGGCGAGGGCGGCGCGAGCGGCCTCCGTCGCATACCCCCGGCCCCAGGCCGACCGCGCCAACCGCCACCCGATCTCCGTACACGGCGTGAACGGGGCCGACCACTGCGGTCGGTTGAGGCCGACCATCCCGAGGAACGCGCCGGAGTCGAGCGCCCCGACCGCCCAGAGCCCGTACCCGTACACCTCCAGGAGGGCGGCGTTGCGGTAGGCGAAGGCATTCGACTCCTGCTCGTCGAGGGTCGACGGGAAGTAGCGCATCACCTCGGGGTCGGCGTTGAGGGCGGCGAACGGCGCCCAGTCCTCGTCGCGCCACTGGCGGAGCACCAGCCGCACGGTGCGCGGCTCGACGAGGGGTATGCGGCGGTCCTCGTCCGGGATCGAGGTCGGGGTCGAGGTCACCTCAGTGCGCGGCGTCGTGCCAGGACCGGCCCACCCCGACGCTGACGTCCAGCGGGACGTCCATCACGGCAGCGTGGCCCATCTCGTGGCGGACCAGCTTCTCGACGTCGTCCCGCTCACCCGGGGCGATCTCCAGGACCAGCTCGTCGTGGACCTGGAGCAGCATCCGGGACTGCGCGCCGGCGTCGGTGAGGGCGCGGTCGACGCCGAGCATGGCGACCTTCATGATGTCGGCGGCCGAACCCTGGATCGGCGCGTTGAGGGCCATCCGCTCGGCCATCTCGCGACGCTGCCGGTTGTCGCTCAGCAGGTCGGGCAGGTAGCGGCGTCGGCCGAGCATGGTCGCGGTGTAGCCGTTGCCCCGGGCCTCCGCGACCAGCTCGCGAAGGTAGTCGCGCACTCCGCCGAACCGGTCGAAGTACATGTCCATCAGCCCGGCCGCCTCGCTCGTCGAGATCGTCAGCTGCTTCGACAGTCCGAACGCGCTGAGCCCGTAGGCCAGGCCGTAGGACATGGCCTTGATCTTGCTGCGCTGCGCCGCCGTGACCTCGTCGACCCCGACGTTGAACACCTTCGACCCCACGAAGCTGTGCAGGTCCTCCCCCGACCGGAACGCCTCGATGAGCGCCTCGTCACCCGACAGGTGGGCCATGACCCGCATCTCGATCTGGCTGTAGTCCACCGACATCAGCGACTCGAAGCCGTCGCCGACGATGAACATCTCGCGGATCCGGCGGCCCTCCTCGGTGCGGATCGGGACGTTCTGCAGGTTCGGGTCGGTGGAGCTGAGCCGCCCGGTGGCGGCGATGGTCTGGATGTAGGTCGTGTGGACCCGCTGGTCCTCGGCGACCGACTTGAGCAGCCCCTCGACCGTGACTCGCAGGCGCGCGGCGTCGCGGAACGCGAGCACCGAGGCGAGGAACGGGTTGTCGACCTTGCGGCCCAGCTCGTTGAGCGCGTCGGCGTCGGTGGTGTAACCGGTCTTGGTGCGCTTGGTCTTCGGGAGGTTGAGCCGGCCGAAGAGCACCTCCTGGAGCTGCTTGGGGCTGCCGAGGTTGATGCTCCGGTCGTCGATGGCCTCCCAGGCGTCCTCCTGGGCCTCGCGAACCTGCGCGTCGAAGTCGCTCTCCAACGACTCGAGGGCCGGAACGTCGACGGCGATGCCGGAGCGCTCCATGCCGGCGAGCACGCCCACGAGCGGGAGCTCGACGTCGCGCAGCAGTCCGGAGCCACCGGTGCGGTCGAGCTCCACGTCGAGGGCGTCGGCCAGCTCGAGGACCGCGCTGGCGATGACCATCGCCTCGCCCGCCTCGGCGTCCTGGTCGCCGTCGAAGTCCAACATCCCCTGGCCGCCCGGAGCGGTGTCGTTCTTCAGCTCGCGGTGCAGCATCCGCAGGGACAGGTCGGCGAGGTCGAAGACCCGCTGGTCGGGCTTGACGAGGTAGGCGGCGAGCGCCGTGTCGCTGGTCAGGCCGACGAGATCCCAGCCGCGGGCGGCCAGGGCGTGGGACGGACCCTTGGCGTCGTGCAGCGCCTTGGGCCGGCTGGGATCGGCGAGCCAGTCGGCCACGGCCTGCTCGGCCTTCTCGTCGAGGCTCGTGACGTCGAGGTATGCGGCGCGCCCGGCGGTCGCGACGGCAAGCGCGCGGATGTCACCAGTGCCGCGGGCCCACTGCCCGACGACGTTGACGCCGGTGCGCTCCCCCGCCTTGACGTGCTCGTCGAGCCAGGCCGGCACCTCAGCCGACGACAGGACGTCGCCGTCGACGTCGAAGCCGGACTCCGCCTCGGCGGTGACCGCGTCGAGGGTCTGGAACAGCCGCTCGCGCAGCACCCGGAACTCGAGGCTGTCGAACACCTCGTGCACCTGCTCGCGGTCCCAGGTCTGGCGCTCCAGCTCGTCGACGCTCACGTCGAGCTGCACGTCGCGGACCAGCTGGTTGAGCCGTCGGTTGCGGAGCACGCCGTCGAGGTGCTCGCGCAGGGCGTCGCCGACCTTGCCGCCGATCTGGTCGATGCTGGCGACGATTCCCGGCAGGTCGCCGTAGGTGGTGATCCACTTGGCCGCGGTCTTGGGCCCCACGCCGGGCACTCCGGGGAGGTTGTCGGACGACTCACCCACCAGCGCCGCGAGGTCGCTGTAGCGCTCCGGCGGCACCAGGTAGCGCTCCGTGACCGCGGCCGGGTCCATCCGCCACACGTCGGAGACGCCGCGGACGGGGTAGACCATCGTCACGTCGTCGCTGACCAGCTGGAACACGTCGCGGTCGCCGGAGACGATGACGACCTCCATGCCCTGCGCGGTCGCCTGCGTCGTGAGGGTGGCGATGATGTCGTCGGCCTCGTAGCCGGGCGCCTCGATGTAGCGGATCTTCAGGGCGTCGAGCACCTCGTGGACCAACGGGATCTGGCCGGAGAACTCGGTCGGGGTGGCGCTGCGGCCGGCCTTGTACTCCGCATACTCCTCGAGCCGGAAGGTCTGCCGGGACAGGTCGAAGGCGACCCCGATGTGGGTCGGCTCCTCGTCACGGAGCATGTTGATGAGCATCGACGTGAACCCGTAGACGGCGTTGGTGTTCTGGCCGGTCTTGGTCGAGAAGTTCTCGGCCGGCAGGGCGTAGAACGCGCGGTATGCCAGCGAGTGGCCGTCGAGGAGCAGGAGCCGGTTCGCAGGTGCCACGACGTTCACCCTAGGCCCCGGCACCGACACCGGACGCCGCCCCCTGGGGCCCCGTCGGTCGACGTCGGAGGGGCTCCGTGGAGGCGCGCTAGAGGTCGGCGGCGTGGGTGGCGGTGCCCTGGCGCACGGCCCGGAACCGCGCGGAACGGCGCCGCTGGATGACCTCTTCGAGGCCCACCCGCCGCAGGACCGGCGTGTCCACCGAGGCGGCGAGCTTGCGGTGCAGGGCCGCCGGCGTCGTCACCCGACGGACGACGGTCGGCGAGAAGCCGAGCCGGGCGAAGAACCGGTTGGCGTCGCGGACCTGTGAGGGGACGTGGCTGACGATGGCCTCGGCACCGACCCGGTCGGCGTGAGCGGCTGCGGCGGCCAGCAGCTGGCGCGCCACCCCGTGACGGCGCCACGACGTGGACACGAAGAGCTGGTCGATCGACGTGCACGGCGAGTCGGTCAACGGTCCCGCGAGGCTGTCCTTGAGGACGACGTAGCCCACGGCGGTGTCCTCGGCGAACGCGAGGAACGCGGTCACCTCGGTGCGCTGCAGCGCGGTGGTCAGGGACTGCAAGGAGGCGACGCGCAACGCCGCCTCGGTCCCGCCACCGGACTCGACCCGGTTCTCGAGCCACAGGTCCACCAGGTCGCCCTGGTGAGTCTCGTCGACCAGTCGGACGCTGATCTGAGGACGTGACACACAAGCCTCCTGACTGCAGCACAACACCGATGGACGTGCAGGCCGCGCGTCCCCTTCAGGCGACCGGTGTCGGGTGACCGACCGCTCGACTCTAGAGGGCCAGCGCGCCCGCGTGGAAGGGGCCCCGACAAATTGACAGGCGCGGGTCCTGGGCGGGACCGGTAGGGGTCGTCGGAGTGCTCAGATGAGCCTCCGGTTGACCGAGTTTGGCCCACGATGCGACGTCCAAGAAGCCCCAGATCGGGCCGCCCGTATGGTGACGCGCGTGCGCGCCGGATTCCCCGGGCTGGGGACGCTCATCAACGTCGTGGCCGTCGTCATCGGCGCTCTCGTCGGGATGGCCATCGGTCACCGGCTGCCCGAGCGGACCCGAGCCGTCGTCACCGACTGCCTCGGCCTGGTCACCCTCCTCGTCGCCGGCCTGTCCTGCGTCAGCGTCACGGACGCGTCGCTGGCCGCGGCGGTGGGGCCGGGTGTGCCGGTGCTCATCGTCCTCGGCTCGCTGATCATCGGCAGCATCGTCGGCTCGTTGCTGCGCATCGAGGAACGGCTGGCCGGCCTCGCCGGCGCGCTGCAGACCCGGGTGGCGCGGCGGATGCACTCGGCCGACGGGGAGACACCGGACGAGGCGCACGCGGCGCGGGAGCGGTTCATCGAGGGGTGGCTCACCGCCTCCCTGCTCTTCTGCGTGGGACCGCTGACCATCCTCGGCAGCATCTCCGACGGCCTCGGCCGTGGCATCGACCAGCTCGTCCTGAAGTCCGTCCTCGACGGCTTCGCCGCCCTGGCCTTCGCGTCGACGTTCGGGGTCGGCGTCCTGCTCTCCGCTCTCTCGGTCGCCGTCATCCAGGGGGCGCTGACCGTCGTCGGGGTGCAGCTCGGCTCGGTCCTGCCGGACGCGCACATCGCGGCCCTCACCGCCACCGGCGGCCTGATGCTGGCCGGGATCGGTCTGCGGCTACTCAAGATCCGCGATATCCCCGTCGGCAACATGCTGCCCGCGCTGGTCGTTGCGCCGTTGCTCACCCAGCTGGTGGTCGTGATCCGCGGCTGACCGCCAACGAAGCGGATCGTGGTGACGAGCTGACTCCAGGGGGTCGCCTCCCGATGGAGCGAGATCAGCGCCAGGACACCAACTTCGCTCCGCTGGGGCAAGCCGCCTAGCGCGGTGAGCGCAAAGGAGGAGCGGGCGGTGGGGGCACCTCCCGCTTGCGGGGGAGCGCCGGAGCGTGCGGAGGCGCGGATGGTCTGCTGCGCGAGGCATACCCCCGGTCCGACGGACGGGGCGAAAAGGGGGCCAGACCGCTACTTGGTCGCCGGCATCTGCGAGATGACCGCGTCGGCCACCTCGCGCATACCGAGCCGGCGGTCCATGGCCGTCTTCTGGATCCACCGGAACGCGTCGGCCTCGGACAGCTTGAGCCGCGTCATGAGGATGCCCTTGGCCCGGTCGACCGCCTTGCGGGTCTCGAGCCGCTCGCCGAGGTCGGCGATCTCGCCCTCGAGCGCCTTGAGCTCGGCCCACCGCGACGTGGCGATGTCGACCGCGGGTGCGAGGTCGGCCTGGGTGAACGGCTTGACGATGTAGGCCATGACACCCGCGTCACGCGCGCGCTCGACGAGCTCCTTCTGGCTGAACGCGGTCAGCATGATGACCGGCGCGATGCGCTCCTTGCCGATCTGCTCGGCGGCGCTGATCCCGTCGAGGACCGGCATCTTGACGTCCATGATGACGACGTCAGGGCGGTGCTCCTGGACCAGCGCCACGGCCTGCTCACCGTCGCTCGCCTGCCCCACGACGTCGTAGCCCAGCTCGGCGAGCATCTCGGCGAGGTCGAGGCGGATCAGGGCCTCGTCCTCGGCCACGACGATGCGCAGCCCACCGATCCCGGCGCTGGTCGGCGGTTCCTGGTTCGTCGGTTCCTGGATCGTCGGTTCCTGGATCGTCGGCTCCGGTGCGGTCGGCACGGGGGCCTGCTCCGGCTCGGTCGGCGTCGGCGCTGCCGCGGCCTTGGTGGACGCGGCCTTCTTCGGCGCTGCCGGAGTGGGCTTCTCGCTCATGACCGGAAGCCTATCGGTGTGCGACGATCCTTCTCATGCGCAGGGAACCGGGGGAACCCGCGCCCGGCGAGGCGGTCGAGCCCACGACGACGGCGAACGTGCCGTCGCCACCCAACCCACGCCAGTGGGGGCCGATCCGCGACGCCGAGGGCGCTGGACACATCGAGCTGTTCCTTGTCGCCACGGTCGTCACGATCACCGTGACCCGCCTCTACCTCCAGGCGACCGGCTTCCCGCAGATCGGCGGCGCCGGCGGCCTGCACGTGGCCCACGTCCTGTTCGGCGGCGTGTTCATGCTCGGCGCGATGGTGATGTTCATGCTCTTCCTGGGGCGTTCCTCGCGCTGGTTGGCCTCGCTCCTCGCGGGCATCGGCTTCGGGCTGTTCATCGACGAGGTGGGCAAGTTCCTCACGCAGGACAACAACTACTTCTTCAAGCCGGCGGCCGCCGTGATGTACCTCTTCATCGTCCTCGTCTACGTGTTCAGCGCCTTCCTCGTGCGCCGGCGCGCCCTTTCGGACCGCGAGCTCGTCGTCAACTCGCTCAAGATGATGCAGGAGATGGCCGCCGACAACCTCGACGCCTACGAGGCCTCCGAGATGAGGCGGATGCTCGCAGCCGCCTCCCCCACCGAGCCGCTGCGCAACCCCCTGGTCGACCTCCTCGAGACCGTCGACCGGGAGCCCATCGCGGTCGGCCGGATCAACCGTGTGTACGTCTGGGTCCGGCGGCGCGCCATCGGCCTGGCCCGGTTGTCGCTGCTCCAGCGGACGGGCGTCGTGCTCTTCCAGATCGTCATCCTGCTGTCCGTCGTCAAGCCGACCCAGGAGCTGGTCGACAGCCCGTCGACGTTCGCCGGCGTCTGGGCGGGGGCGGCCTGGCTGGTGTTCGCGATGGGCGTGGCGGCGACGGTCCTGTACTACCGCGGCCAACACGTGCGGTCGCTCCAGATCTTCGCGCTGGCCCTCACGCTGGAGCTGCTGGTGGTCCAGTTCTTCGAGCTGCTGGACGAACCGTGGCTCGGCGTCGGCCGGGTGCTCATCAACGTCGTGCTGCTCGGTGTCTGCCACTCGATGCTCTACCGGGAACAGCACCTGAAGTCCGGGCCGGTCAACCCGTCGCCGTAGCACCACCACCGGGACGTCGGCGCCGATGGTGCCGGGAGCGGGACTCGAACCCGCACAGCCTTGCGGCCAGAGCATTTTGAGTGCCCCGTGTCTGCCATTCCACCACCCCGGCCGGGACGCTCCCGCCCGGGGAGCGCGCCAGAAGCATACCGAGGCCGAGCCGGTCGGGGTCCCCGCGAAGCATCGGAGCGAAGCGTGGGCCCCCGCAACGTTCGGAGCGCAGCGAAGAGCGTTGCCGGGAGAACTTTGTGGGGTGACTCAGTAGACCGCGAAGTCCTCGTAGGCCGGGGCCACCTTGTTCTTCGCGTCACCGATCCGGTGCACCCGCAACGCGTTGGTGGAGCCGGGAATGCCGGGGGGCGAGCCGGCGACGATGATGACGCGGTCGCCCTCCTCGCACCGGCCGGAGTCGAGCAGCTCCTTGTCCACCTCGAGGGCCATCTGGTCGGTGTGCCTGGCCATCGGCACGATGAACGTCTCGATGCCCCACACCAGCGCGAGCTGGGAACGGGTCGCGGCGATCGGCGTGAACGCCAGCATCGGCAACCGGGACCGTAGCCGGGAGAGTCGCTTCGCGGAGTCGCCGGACTGCGTGAACGTCACGAGGTACTTCACGCCGAGCAGCTCGCCGACCTCGACGGCCGCCCAAGTGACCGCGCCGCCGGTGGTGTGCGGGCGAGTGCCGAGGGGGTGGATCCGCTCGAGGCCGTGGTCCTCGGTGGCCTCGATGATGCGGGCCATGGTCCTGACCGCCTGGACCGGCCACGCGCCGACGCTGGTCTCGCCGGACAGCATGATCGCGTCGGCGCCGTCGAGGACCGCGTTGGCGCAGTCGCTGGTCTCCGCCCGGGTGGGGCGGGAGTTCTCGATCATCGACTCGAGGACCTGGGTCGCGACGATCACCGGCTTGGCCATCTGGCGGGCGATCTCGACGGCGTTCTTCTGGACGAGCGGCACGTCCTCGAGCGGCAGCTCGACGCCGAGGTCGCCACGGGCGACCATCACGCCGTCGAACGCGTCGATGATCTCGCGGAGGTTGTCGACCGCCTGGGGCTTCTCGATCTTGGCGATGACGGGCAGGCGCTTGCCCTCCTCGTCCATGATCTTCTGCACGTCGTCGAGGTCGGCCGCCGACCGGACGAAGGACAGCGCGATGAGGTCGACGCCCAGCCGCAGGGCCCACCGCAGGTCGTCGATGTCCTTCTCCGACATGGCCGGGACGCTGACCGCCACCCCGGGGAGGTTGATGCCCTTGTTGTTCGAGATGACCCCGCCCTCGATCGCCTCGGTGACGATGTCGGTGGCCGTCACCTCGACCGCGCGCAGACTGACCTTGCCGTCGTCGATGAGCAGCACGTCGCCGGCCTTCACGTCGCCGGGCATGCCCTTGTAGGTCGTGCTCACGCGCTCCTGGTCGCCGGGCACGTCGTCGACGGTGATGGTGAACCGGTCGCCGGGCGCGAGGCTGATCGGACCGTTGGCGAACCGGCCGGTGCGGATCTTCGGCCCCTGCAGGTCGACGAGGATCCCGACCGCCCGACCGGTGACGTCGCTGGCCTCGCGCACGGCGCGGTAGACGCCCTCGTGCACGGGGTAGTCGCCGTGCGACAGGTTGAGGCGGGCGATGTCCATACCCGCCTCGACGAGCGCGAGGATCTGCTTCGAGGACGACGTCGCAGGGCCCAGCGTGCAGACGATCTTGGCGCGGCGCATACGCGAAACCCTATGACCTACGCCTGAGTACGCGCGGAGCCACCGTCGCTCGTCCCACCACCTGGGCAGCGGGCGGGCAACCGGGTGTGCGGGTGCTCAGACGAGCAGCGGTCGGTCGGTCGGGTTGATCGGGCGGGGCAGCTGGCTGGACCCGGTGAGCCACTGGTCGACGCCGTTGGCGGCGGCCCGGCCCTCGGCGATGGCCCACACGATGAGCGACTGTCCACGTCCGGCGTCCCCGGCGACGAAGACGCCCGGCACGGAGGACATGAAGTGCTTGTCGCGCTTGACGTTCGACCGTTCGTCGAGGTCGACGCCGAGCTGCTCGACGAGTCCCGGCTTCTCCGGTCCGAGGAACCCCATGGCGAGGAGCACCAGCTGCGTCGGGATCTCCCGCTCGCTCCCCTCGACCGGCTCGAACCGGCCGCCCCGCATCTCGACCTCGACCAGCTTCAGCGCGCGGACGCGCCCGTCGTCGTCGCCGAGGAACCGCTCGGTGTTGACGGCGTAGACCCGGTCACCGCCCTCCTCGTGGGCGCTCGAGACGCGGTAGGTCATCGGGTAGGTGGGCCAGGGCTGGCCCGACGGCCGCTCCTCGGTGGGCCGCGGCATGATCTCGAGCTGCGTCACCGATCGGGCGCCCTGGCGGTGCGCCGTACCGAGGCAGTCGGCGCCGGTGTCGCCACCGCCGATGATGACGACGTCGAGGCCGGTGGCGAGGATCTGGTCGGGCACCGACTGGCCGAGGGCCGCGCGGTTGCCCTGCGGGAGGTACTCCATGGCCTGGTAGACGCCCCGGAGCTCGCGGCCCGGCACCGGCAGGTCGCGCGCGACGGTGGCGCCGATGGCCAGCACCACCGCGTCGTAACGGTCGACCAGCTGCTGCCCGGTGATCTCGTCACCGACGCTCACCCCACTACGGAAGCGCGTGCCCTCGGCCTCCATCTGGGCGAGCCGACGGTCGAGCACCGACTTCTCCATCTTGAACTCGGGGATGCCGTAGCGCAGCAGTCCCCCGGGCTTCTCTCCGCGCTCGTAGACCGCGACGGTATGCCCGGCGCGGGTGAGCTGCTGGGCGGCGGCGAGGCCGGCGGGCCCGGACCCGATGACCGCGACGGTCTTGCCGGACAGCCGCTCCGGCGGCTGCGGCGTGACCAGGCCGCCCTCGAAGGCCTGCTCGATGGTCGTGACCTCGACCTGCTTGATGGTCACCGCGGGCTGGTTGATGCCGAGCACGCACGCCGTCTCGCACGGTGCCGGACAGAGCCGACCGGTGAACTCCGGGAAGTTGTTCGTCGCGTGCAGGCGTTCGATGGCCTCGGTCCAGTCGCCGCGCCACGCCAGGTCGTTCCACTCCGGGATGAGGTTGCCCAGCGGACAACCGTTGTGGCAGAACGGGATTCCGCAGTCCATGCAGCGTCCGGCCTGGCGCTGGAGCTGTCCGAGCTCTTGCTCCTGGTAGACCTCGTGCCAGTCCTTGATGCGGACCGGGACGGGTCGCCGCGTCGGCAGCTCCCGCTCACGGACCTTGAGAAAGCCTTGTGGGTCAGCCACGGGACGCCTCCATGATCCGGTCCCAGACCTCTGCGCCGTCGAGGTCGAGGCCCTCGGCCTCGGCCGCGGTGCGGACGTCGAGGACCCGCTGGTAGTCGCGCGGCAGCACGACGGTGAACCGGTTCCTGCTCTCCGCCCAGGACTCGAGGAGCCGCTCGGCCACCGGCGACTCGGTCCAGTCGCGGTGCGACTCGAGCAGCCCGCGCAGGACCTTCTCGTCGTTGTCGCGCAACGGGATCAGGTCCACGAGGTCGGGGTTGACCAGCTCGGGTCGCAGGTCGAGCACGTAGCTGACGCCGCCGGACATCCCTGCGGCGAAGTTGCGGCCCGTCGGGCCGAGGACGACGACGGTGCCACCGGTCATATACTCGCAGCCGTGGTCGCCCACGCCTTCGACGACCGCGGCCGCTCCGGAGTTGCGGACGCAGAACCGTTCGCCGGCCTGGCCGCGCAGGAAGATCTCCCCGGTGGTGGCGCCGTAGGCGACGACGTTGCCGGCGATGACGTTGTGCTCCGCGGTGAGCGGCGCCGACCGGTCCGGCCGCACGACGAGGCGGCCGCCGGAGAGACCCTTGCCGAGGTAGTCGTTGGCGTCGCCCTGCAGGACCAGCGTGATCCCCGACGGGACGAACGCCCCGAAGGACTGCCCGCTGGACCCGGTGAGGGTGAGCTCGATGGTCCCGTCGGGCAGTCCGTGCGGGTGCAGCTTGGTCACCTCGTGGCCGAGCATGGTCCCGACGGTGCGGTTGACGTTGCGGACCGCGACGTCGGCCCGGACCTGCTCGCCCTCGTGGAGGGCGCCTTGCGCGAGGGCGATGAGCTGGTGGTCGAGCGCCTTCTCGAGGCCGTGGTCCTGGCCGACGGTCCGGTATGCGGTGCCGCCGGTCGGGTCCTCGACCCGGGTGAGCACCGGCGTGAGGTCCAGACCTGCCGCCTTCCAGTGCTCGACGGCCCGGTCGGTGTGCAGGGAGTCGACGTGACCGATGGCCTCGGCAAGGGTGCGGAAGCCGAGCGACGCCAGGTGCTCGCGGACCTCCTCGGCGATGTACTCGAAGAACGTCTCGACGAACTCCGGCTTGCCCGAGAACCGCGCGCGCAGCTCGGGGTTCTGGGTGGCCACGCCGACCGGACAGGTGTCGAGGTGGCAGACGCGCATCATGATGCAGCCCGACACGACGAGCGGGGCGGTGGCGAAGCCGAACTCCTCCGCCCCTAGAAGCGCGGCGATGACGACGTCGCGGCCGGTCTTCAGCTGGCCGTCGGTCTGCACGACGATCCGGTCGCGTAGGCCGTTGAGCCGCAGCGTCTGCTGGGTCTCGGCCAGGCCGAGCTCCCACGGGGCGCCGGCGTGCTTGAGCGACGTCAACGGCGAGGCGCCGGTGCCGCCGTCGTGGCCGGAGATGAGCACCACGTCGGCGTGCGCCTTGGAGACGCCGGCCGCGACCGTGCCCACGCCGATCTCGGAGACCAGCTTGACGTGGATCCGGGCCTGCGGGTTGGCGTTCTTCAGGTCGTGGATCAGCTGGGCGAGGTCCTCGATGGAGTAGATGTCGTGGTGCGGCGGCGGCGAGATGAGGCCGACCCCCGGCGTGGAGTGCCGCGTTTTGGCGATCCAGGGGTAGACCTTGGGGCCGGGCAGCTGGCCGCCCTCCCCCGGCTTCGCGCCCTGCGCCATCTTGATCTGGATGTCGTCGGACTGGGTGAGGTAGAGGCTGGTCACGCCGAACCGTCCCGAGGCGACCTGCTTGATCGCCGACCGGCGGGCCGGGTCGAGCAGCCGGTCCTCGTCCTCGCCGCCCTCGCCGGTGTTGGACTTGCCGCCCAGCCGGTTCATGGCGATGGCGAGGGTCTGGTGCGCCTCGAGGCTGATCGAGCCGTAGCTCATCGCCCCGGTGCTGAACCGCTTGACGATCTCGCTGACCGGCTCGACGTCCTCGACGGGGATCGCCGGGCGGCCGGTCTCGTCGCCGGGCGCGAACTCGAACAGCCCGCGCAGCGTCATCAGCCGCTCCGACTGCTCGTCGACCCGGGAGGTGTACTGCTTGAAGATGTCGTAGCGCCGGGCCCGGGTCGCGTGCTGGAGCCGGAACACCGTCTCGGGGTCGAACAGGTGCGGCTCGCCCTCGCGCCGCCACTGGTACTCGCCGCCGACCCACAGCTTGCGGTGCGCCGGGTGGATGCCCTCCCGCGGGTAGGCCACCGCGTGCCGGGCGGCGACCTCCTCGGCGACGACCGCCAGGTCGACACCGCCGAGCTGGGTCGTCGTGCCGGTGAAGTAGCGGTCGACCAGCTGCTGCGACAGTCCGATCGCCTCGAACACCTGGGCGCCGTGGTAGGACGCCACCGTCGAGATGCCCATCTTCGACATCACCTTGAGGACGCCCTTGCCGAGCGCCTTGATGAGGTTCGCGACCGCCTTCTCCGGGGCGACGCCGGTGATGGTGCCGGAGCGGATGAGGTCCTCGACGGACTCCATGGCGAGGTAGGGGTTGATCGCCGCCGCGCCGTAGCCGACCAGCAGCGCCACGTGGTGGACCTCACGGACGTCGCCGGCCTCGACGAGCAGCCCGACGCGGGTGCGGGTCTTCTCGCGGATCAGGTGATGATGGACCGCGGAGGTCAGCAGCAGCGAGGGGATCGGCGCCAGGTCGCGGCCGGAGTCGCGGTCGGAGAGCACGACGAACCGGGCGCCACGGCGGATCGCCTCGGACACCTCGAGGAAGATCTCCTCGAGCCGCGCGTGCATCGCCTCCGCGCCGCCGTTGACCTCGTAGAGACCGCGCACGACGTGCGTCGCATACCCCGGCAGGTTGCCGTCGGCGTTGATGTGGACGATCTTCGCCAGCTGGTCGTTGTCGATGACCGGGAACGGCAGGACCAGCTGGCGCGCGTGCGCCGGAGAGACGGCGAGAGCGTTGCCCTCGGGCCCGATGGTCATGCCGAGCGAGGTCACCAGCTCCTCGCGAATCGCGTCGAGCGGCGGGTTCGTCACCTGGGCGAACAGCTGGGTGAAGTAGTCGAACAGCAGACGCGGGCGGCTGGACAGGACCGCGATGGGGCTGTCGGTGCCCATCGAGCCCAGCGCCTCGCCCCCGCTCTTGGCCATCGGGGTGAGCAGGATGCGCAGCTCCTCCTGGGTGTAGCCGAAGGTCTGCTGGCGCCGCGCGACCGACGACGCCGTGTGGAGGACATGCTCACGCTCGGGCAGGTCCTTCATCTCGAGCAGGCCGGCGTGCAGCCACTCGTCGTAGGGGTGCTGCGACGCGAGCGAGGACTTGATCTCCTCGTCGCCGATGATCCGGCCGTGCTCGGTGTCGACGAGGAACATCCGACCCGGCTGGAGCCGGCCGCGCTTGACGACCTTGGCCGGGTCGAGGTCGAGGACCCCGGACTCGGAGGCGAGCACGACCAGCCCGTCGTCGGTCACCGCATACCGGCCCGGCCGCAGGCCGTTGCGGTCGAGGACCGCGCCGATGAGCGTGCCGTCGGTGAACGCGACGCAGGCCGGACCGTCCCACGGCTCCATGAACGTCGAGTGGAACTCGTAGAACGCCCGGCGGGCCGGGTCCATCTCGGTGTGGTTCTCCCACGCCTCGGGGATCATCATCAGCACGGCGTGCGGGAGGGACCGGCCGCCGAGGTGGAGCAGCTCGAGGACCTCGTCGAACGACGCCGAGTCGGACGCCTCGGGTGTGCAGATCGGGAACAGCCGCTCGAGGTCGCCGGGGATGATGTCGGAGGTGAGCTGGCTCTCGCGGGCGCTCATCCAGTTGCGGTTGCCCTTGACGGTGTTGATCTCCCCGTTGTGGGCGATGAACCGGTAGGGGTGGGAGCGCGGCCACGACGGGAAGGTGTTCGTCGAGAAGCGCGAGTGGACCAGGGCGAGCTCGGACGCGAACGACCGGTGCGACAGGTCGGAGAAGAACGGCTCCAGCTGGGCGGTCGTCAGCATCCCCTTGTAGACCAGGGTGCGCGACGACAGCGAGGCGAAGTAGACGTCGGTCTCGAGCTCGGCGCGCTTGCGCAGACAGAAGGCGAACCGGTCGAGGCCCACACCTGACGGAAGATCCGCCCCCGCACCATCTCGACCGGACACGAACAGCTGGGCGAAGTGCGGCATGCAGTCGCGCGCGACCTCGCCGATGATGTCGGCGGCGACCGGCACGTCACGCCAGCCCAGGACCGTGAGGGACTCCTCGGCGGCGATCCGCTCGACCGCCTCCACCGTCGCGGCGCGCTCCGGCTCGTCCATCGGCAGGAAGGCGAGACCGACCGCATACGCACCGGCGCTGGGCAGGGTGAAGTCGACGACCTCGCGCAGGAACGCGTCGGGGACCTGGCTGAGGATGCCGGCGCCGTCGCCGACCAAGGGGTCGGCGCCGGTCGCGCCGCGGTGGTCGAGGTTGCGCAGGGCGGTGAGCGCGTGCTCGATGATGTCGTGGCCGGCACTCCCGCGCATCGTCGCGACCATCGCCACGCCGCAGGCGTCGTGCTCGTTCTCACCGCGGTAGAGGCCGATGTCGTCCGGCTGGGCCGAGAAGAGGCGGCGGTGTCGTCGGAGCGGCTGCTCCGTGGTGGTCCGGCGTGCGATGGCGGTCATGTCACCGTCCTGACGTTCCTGTCGGTCTCACGACCAACCAGTGACTCGGGCAGATGACGCGTCTCGCCGCGCTGCGTGAGCGGGCCGGTCGGCGTCAGTGGCGGCTGGGCGGCGTCGGCCAGTGCGGGGACAGGATATCGGTCGCGTCAAGCGTCCTATATTCCGGGACGACTCATTCCGAATGTTGAGATTCGGCCTGTTTCGCGGGTTCCTCGGGGTCGGATTCGGGCTCCGGTTCGTCCTGGTCCTCCGGTCGGCGTCCGAACCAGACGTAGAGGAACACGCCCAGCAGGAACACCAGGACCGACACCCAGGAGTTCACCCGCAACCCGAGGATGTGGTTGGCATCGTCGGTGCGCATGACCTCGATGACCCCGCGCCCGATGGGGTACCCCGCGACGTAGAGCGCGAAGATCTGGCCGCGGCGGAAGTCGTGCCGGCGGTCCAGCCAGATCAGCAGCCCCGCGAGCAGGACGCAGAAGATCGCCTCGTACAGGAAGGTCGGGTGGAAGACGCCCAGGACGATCGGGTTGCCGTTGGCGTCGAGGACGGCGTGCCCGGCGGACTGGTCCCACTCGTAGACCTTGAGGCCCCACGGCAGGTCGGTCGGCGCTCCGTGGATCTCGTTGTTGAAGTAGTTGCCGAACCGGCCCATCGCCTGAGCGACGAGCACCCCGGGGGCGGCGGCGTCGACGAAGTCGAGGAAGCGGACCCCCTGGCGCCGGCAGCCGATGTACGCGCCCAGCGCGCCGAGAGCGATCGCCCCCCAGATGCCGAGACCGCCCTCCCACACCTTCCAGGCGTTCCACGGGTTCCCGCCCTCGCCGAAGTAGGCCTGGGGCGACGTGATGAGGTGGTAGATCCGGCCCCCGACGATGCCGAAGGGCACGGCCCAGGCCGCGATGTCGAGGACCTGACCCGGCTTCCCACCGCGGTCGGCAAGCCGCTTCTGGGTCATCCAGATCGCGACGAGGATCCCGGCCAGGATGCACATGGCGTAGGCGCGGACGGGCAGCGGCCCGAGGTTCCAGACCCCGGTCGTGGGGCTGGGGATCTCGAGGGGCAGAGCGGTGAGCATCAGGAGGTCGCCACCCTTTCGCGGCTACGGCGGACCCCGGCGGCCAGGTCGCCGACGAGGTCCCGGAGACGGTCGATGCCCTCCTCGGGAGTGGCGGCGTCGACGAGCGTCCGGACGAGCGCAGACCCGACGATGACCCCGTCGGCGAACTCGCCGACCACGGCGGCCTGGTCGCCGTTGGAGATCCCGAGCCCGACGCATACCGGGAGATCGGTGACCGCGCGGGTCCGGGCGACCAGTGACTCGGCGGCGGAGCCGACCGTCGCCCGGGTGCCGGTGACCCCCATGAGCGAGGCGGCGTAGACGAACCCGCGGCTGTGCGACGTCGCGTTGACGAGACGCTCCGGGGTCGAGCTGGGCGCGACGAGGAAGACGCGGTCGAGGCCGTAGGCGTCGGAGGCGGCGAGCCAGTCGGCCGCCTCGTCGGGGATCAGGTCGGGGGTGATGAGGCCCGCGGCACCGCTGGCCGCCAGGTCGCGAGCGAAGGCGTCCACGCCTCGGCGCAGGACCGGGTTCCAGTAGGTCATGACGAGGGCCGGTGCGCCGGTGTCGGCGACGGCGCGGCAGGCCGTGAAGACGTCGTCGACGCGGGTGCCGGCGGTGAGGGCGCCCTCGGCGGCGCGCTGGACGACGGGTCCGTCCATGAGCGGGTCGCTGTAGGGCAGTCCGACCTCGACGATGTCGACGCCGGCCTCGACCATGGCGGTCATGGCCGCGATGGAGCCGGGGACGTCGGGATAGCCGACCGGGAGGTACCCGACGAGAGCGGCCCGGCCCTCCGCCCGGCACGCCTCGATGGTGTCGCGGACGTTCACGCCTGCACCCCGATCCCCTTGGCGTGCGGCTCCTCGGGCGGCGCCTCGCCGTCCAGCAGCCCGAACCAGGTCGCGGCGGTGTGGACGTCCTTGTCGCCGCGGCCGGAGAGGTTGACCAGAAGGACGGCGTCGCGGCCGAGCTCCTGGCCGACCTGCATCGCGCCGGCCAGCGCGTGGCTGGACTCGATGGCGGGGATGATCCCCTCGGTCCGGCAAAGCAGGCGGAACGCCTCCATCGCCTGCTCGTCGGTGATCGAGCGGTACTCGGCACGACCGCTCTCCAGCAGGTATGCGTGCTCCGGGCCGACGCTGGGGTAGTCCAGTCCCGCGGAGACCGAGTGGGACTCCACCGTCTGCCCGTCGTCGTCCTGCATGACGTAGGTGAACGCACCGTGCAGGACGCCGGGGATGCCGGACGCGAACCGCGAGGCGTGGCGCCCCGAGGCGACGCCCTCTCCCCCGGCCTCGAGTCCGACCAGCCGGACGCCGCTGTCGTCGATGAACCGGTGGAAGATGCCCATCGCGTTGGACCCGCCACCGACGCACGCGAGGACGACGTCCGGGAGCCGGCCGACCAGGTCGAGGACCTGGGCGCGGGCCTCGATGCCGATGATGCGGTGGAAGTCGCGGACCATCTCCGGGAACGGGTGCGGGCCGGTCACGGTGCCGAGGACGTAGTGGGTGTCGTCGACGGAGGCGACCCAGTCACGGAGCGCCTCGTTGACGGCGTCCTTGAGGGTCTGGCTGCCCGTGGTGACCGGGACGACCTCCGCGCCGAGCAGCCGCATCCGCGCGACGTTGAGGGCCTGCCGCTCGGTGTCGACCCTGCCCATGTAGACGGTGCAGTCGAGCCCGAGGAGCGCAGCGGCCGTCGCGGTGGCGACGCCGTGCTGGCCGGCACCGGTCTCGGCGATGACGCGGGACTTGCCCATCCGCTTGGTCAGCAGGGCCTGGCCGAGGACGTTGTTGATCTTGTGCGAGCCGGTGTGGTTGAGGTCCTCGCGTTTGAGGATCACCCGGGCGCCGCCGGCGTGCTCGGCGAAGCGCGGTACCTCGGTGATGATGCTCGGCCGCCCGGTGTAGGTACGGTGCAGTCGCTCCAGCTCCCCGACGAACTCGGGGTCGACCATCGCCTTGAGGCGGACCTCGTCGAGCTGTTCCAGGGCGGGGATCAGGGCTTCGGGGACGAACCGCCCGCCGAACCTGCCGAACCGTCCGGTGGTCACGCGCTCACCCGACGCTTCCGCCGGGTCCCGGGCGTGGCGCGGACCCCGACCGCCGCGAAGTCCCGGACCGCTCCGGCCGGGTCGCCACCGGTGACCAGGGCCTCGCCGACGAGCACCCCGTGGGCCCCGGCCGCCGCATACTCGCGGACGTCGTCGACACCTCGGACGCCCGACTCGGCGATGGTGACGACGTCGTCGGGGATGTATCGGCGGAGCCGGGCGAACACCGATCGGTCGATCTCGAGGGTGCGCAGGTCACGGGCGTTGACCCCGATGACGGCGGCACCGGCGTCGACGGCGCGGCGGGTCTCGTCCTCGTCGTGGACCTCGACGAGAGCGGTCATGCCGAGCGACTCGGCGTGCTCCCGCAGCGTGACCAGGTCGTGTTGATCGAGGGACGCGACGATGAGCAGGACGACGTCGGCACCCCAGGCGCGGGCCTCGGTCACCTGGTACCTGGTCACGAGGAAGTCCTTGCGCAGCACCGGGATCGCGACCCGGCCGCGAACCGCGGCGAGGTCGTCAAGCGTGCCGGAGAACCGGCGCGGCTCGGTCAGCACGCTGACGGCGGTGGCGCCGCCCTGGGCGTAGGACGCGGCCAGCGTGGCGGGGTCGGGGATGTCGGCCAGGGCGCCCTTGCTCGGGCTGGACCGCTTGACCTCGGCGATCACCGCGATGCCGGGCTGCGACCGCAGGGCGGCCTCGGCGTCGAGCGCGGGCGGCGCCGCTGCGGCCCGGCGGTCCAGCTCAGCCTCCGGGACGGCCGCCATCCGCGGCGCGAGGTCCTCGCGGACGCCAGCGACAATGTCGTCCAACACGCTGCGGGTCACGTCGGGCACGACCCAAGGCTACGTGCCGCGCGCCGGGACGGCGGACGACGTCCCGGATGCCGCGCACTCGGCGGCAGCCCATCCGGCTGGACGGGGCCCGTGGCGAGTCGGGGGGCGAGTCAGGGGGCGAGGAACCCGGCGAGCGGCACGGCCGGCAGGTTCCGCCACACGGTGAAGACCAGCAGGACCGCGCCGAGGACGAGCCACCCACGGGTGCCGACCCGCGGCCACGAGTGCGGTCGGCCGGCCCACGCGGCGCGCGTGCCGAGCGCCCACCAGACCGCGAGGACCGGGAGCAGGACGAGGACGACGACGTTGAACGACGCGGCCGCCGCGAGGTCGCCGTGGCTGAGCGCCGCAACGCAGCGCAGACCGCCGCAGAAGGGGCACCACAACCCCGTGGTCGCGTGCAGCGGGCAGCCGAGCAGACCGGCCGGTGCGACCGCATACCCGCCCGTGTGGTGCAGCCAGGCGGTCGCGGCGCCGACGGCGATCGCGCCACCGACCCACGGGGCGACCCGTCCGCCGACCCACGCGGCCCCGCGAGCAGGCCGCGCCCGGACCGCCGTGGCGGGTCCGGACGCGGCGAGCGTCGTCCTGCTGGTGCCCGTCGC
Source organism: Lapillicoccus sp. (assembly GCF_036559105.1). GTDB lineage: Bacteria > Actinomycetota > Actinomycetes > Actinomycetales > Dermatophilaceae > Lapillicoccus. The sequence goes on from NZ_DATBTV010000021.1 coordinate 45,851, forward strand.
CGGCTACTTCGCCTGCGGCTGGGCGAGGACGACGGTGCTCATGATCTTGTCGGCGATCGTCTGGCGCTTGTTGTCCCACAGCGGGAACAGCCAGCCGACGTAGCAGATGATGCTGTCGACGATGTGGGCGATGTCGCGGACGAACGCCATGCCCATGCCGATCGTCTCACCCGTCGACTCCTTGACCAGCTTGTTGCCGGCCACCCCGCGGCCGATGGTGTAGCCGGTCGTCCCGCCGCGGTACCAGCGGTTGTAGATCCAGAGCGCGAGGATGTACACGCCGCCCAGGTAGTAGAGGAACCCCGGGCTGCTCTGCACGATGCTGTTGCCGACGATCGTCGTCTTCGGCGCCCCTAGCCAGTAGAGGATGTAGCCAGGGATGGCCAGCGCGAAGAAGTCGATCAACCCGCCGAGCGCGCGCTGCGGCCACAGGGCCAAGGTGCCGACCGACGCCCCCTGCTCGTAGGGGCCGGTGTAGGCCGGAGCCGCACCATAGCCCTGCTCGCCGTAGGCGGGCGGCGGAGGAGGCGGCGCGTACCCGGCGTCGGCGGGCGGCGGCGCCGCATAGCCCCCGGTGGCGGGCGGCGGGGGCGGAGCCTGGCCGTACCCGGGCTGCGGAGCCGCGGGCGGTGGCTGGGCCTCGCCGTACTGCGGCGGGGGCGGCGGCGGGGACCCGTATCCCTCGGCCGGCTGCTCGGGGTTGCTCGTCGGGTCGGGTCGATCGTCGCCGGGGGGCGGGGTTCCATACGACATGGTCGAGCCTCTCTCTGGACGTGCGGTTCGTTGCGTGCTTCGTCTGGTTCAGCGCCCCCTGGGACGCGACACCACGACGATAGTGCGAGCGGGGTCCCTTCGGGGAGCGCCTCGCGGGACGGCGGTCCGCGTGGCGTGCGGGCGCCTCGACCCGGAAGCGGCGGCTACTGGGTGCCGCTGTCGACCTGGCCGCGACCGGGCAGCTCGGCGCGGTGGGTCGCCTCGTAGGTGCTCTTCTTGCCGCCGTACCCCGCCATGGCGAGCACCTTGCCGGTGATCGCCCCGAGGACGACGACCACGGCGCCGACGACGAACCACAGCGCCGACGGGAACACGACGGCCAGCGCCATGACCAACGCGCCGAGCAGGATGATCCCCACCGCGGTCCAGGCGGCGACGCTGTGGCCCTCGCTGTCGTGCTCCTCGCCGCTGTGCTCGACTCCGGAGGTGGGCTGCGTCATAGTCAAGGCGTCCTTCCTTCGTCAGGCGCTGCGGTGGCGAGTGGGGCCAGTGTGTCAGGTCACGTGTCGCTCGGGGAGTGACCCAGGCGCTCGGCGGTGTGGTCGGGGTTCGACTCCGTCGCCGTCGACGGGGGACGAGGGTCCGCCTGGTCCGCCCGGTCCGCCTGGTCCGCCCGGTCCGCCCGGTCCGCCCGGTCCGCCCGGTCCGACTGGTCCGCCCGGTCCGCCTCGTCCAGGGTCGGGTCGCGGCCGTCGCTCAGCTCGTCCCACGCCGTGCGGTGCGCGCCGCGGTCGGTCGCGTCCGGGGTCGGTCGCCGTTCGTCCGCGGGCGGCGCGTCTCCGCTGTCGTCGACCGGGACCTCGAACCGGCTGGACAGCCCCGACCACCGGCCGGCGGCGACGGCCGCGAGGAGGGACGCGAGGAAGAGGACGACGCCGGCGACCAGGGCGGTCCACGCCCACCCCGACACCTCCGCCGTCGTGCGGACCACACCGGTCCGGCCCAGTCCCGCCGCGGCGACGCGGCCGAGGGCCTGCTCCGGGTCCGCGAGGGGCGCCACGGTCAGGGCCACGGAACCGGCGGCCGCGAGGACCAGCACCACCGAGGACACCCGCCGGACCACCGGACCCCCGGTCAGCATCGTGACCAGGGCGACCAGGCAGACGAGGGCGAGGGCGACGACACCGGGAGCCACCTGCGAACCGGTGGCCGACACGGCACCCCCGCCGAGCAGCGGCTCGGCGGAGCGACCGGTGATCCACGTGCGGGTCGTCGCGAGGAGCAGGACCAGATCCGGAACGGCCACCGCCGCCGAGACCACCCGCTTGCTCGTCAGCCGTGACGTCACGACACCCACACCGAGGCGTCGGCCTCGGCACCGTGCGCGACCGGCGCACGCATACCTCGCGCGGCCTGGACCGCGCGGATGACCGCCGCCGCCTTGTGCTGGGTCTCCTCGAACTCGAGCTGCGGTACCGAGTCGGCGACGATCCCCGCGCCCGCCTGCACGTGGGCCACCCCGTCCTTGATGACCGCCGTGCGGATGGCGATGGCCGTGTCGAGGTCCCCCGCGAAGTCGAGATAGCCGACGACTCCCCCGTAGACCCCGCGCCGCAGACCCTCGTACTCGTCGATGAGCGCCATGGCGCGCGGCTTCGGCGCGCCGCTCAGCGTGCCGGCCGGGAAGGTCGCGACCAGAGCGTCGTAGGCGGTGCGGCCCGGGCGCAGGTCGCCGACCACCGTCGACTCGAGATGCATGATGTGGCTGTAGCGACGCGTCGTCATGAACTCGACCGTGTCGACGGTGCCGGCGTGGCATACCCGTTGGAGGTCGTTGCGCGACAGGTCGACGAGCATGAGGTGCTCGGCGCGCTCCTTCTCGTCGGCCAGCAGCTCCTCGGCCAGGCGGACGTCGTCCTCGGGGGTCTTGCCGCGCGGCCGCGACCCCGCGATCGGGTGGGTGATGACACGACGGCCGGTGACCTTGACCAGCGCCTCGGGGCTGGAGCCGACGATGTCGTAGGCGCTGCCGTCCGGGTGCGGCAGGCGGATGAAGTACATGTACGGGCTCGGGTTGCTCGCCCGCAGCGCGCGGTAGACGTCGAGCGCCGGCGCCGGGCAGGGGAGTGAGAACCGTTGCGAGACGACGATCTGGAACGCCTCGCCGGCCCGAATCGCCTCCTTGCTCCGCTCGACCATGTCGTGGAACTGCTCCTGGGTATGCGAGCTCGTCACGTCGGCGGGAGTCGGCTCGATGACGGCGACGGTGCTGTCGGCGGGTTCGGCCAGCTGTGCGGTCATCCGGTCGAGCCGGTCGACCGCGTCGGCCCACGCCCACTCCACACGATCGTCGGTGGCGTCGTAGTTGACCGCGTTGGCGACGAGGAGCAGGGAGCCGTCCGTGTGGTCGAGGACGGCGAGGTCGGTGGCGAAGAGCATCCCGATCTCGGGCAGGTCAAGCGCGTCGCGACCGGTGTCGGGGACCTTCTCCCAGCGCCGGACCGCGTCGTAGGTGATGGCTCCGACCATGCCGCCGGTCAGCGGCGGCAACCCGTCGATCCGCGCGGTGGCGAGCGCGGTCAGCGTCGCGTCCAGGGCGAGGGTGGGATCGCCGCTGGTCGGGACCCCGGCCGGGGGCTCGCCGATCCAGTAGGCCTCGCCGTCCTTCTCGGTCAAAGTGGCGTGGCTGCGGGCCCCGACGATCGAGTACCGAGACCAGACGCCGCCGTGCTCGGCCGACTCGAGGAGGAACGTCCCGGGCTCGTCGCGGGCCAGCTTGCGGTAGAGGCTGAGCGGGGTCTCGGCGTCGGCGAGCAGCCGGCGGACCACCGGGATGACCCGCCGCTCGCGGGCCAGCTCCATGAACAGGGCCAGCCGTGGCCAGGTCCGGCCCCAGGTGAGGTCCGCGGTGAGATCCGCCGTGAGATCCGCGGTGAGATCCGCGGTGAGACCCGCCGTGAGGTCCGCGCTGAGGTCGTCAGCCACCGGGACCGCCGGTCACGGCGTCCAGGGGGTGGCTGTCGAAGCAGGACCGCGCCCCGGTGTGGCAGGCCGGGCCGACCTGGTCGACCCGGACGAGGAGGGCGTCGCCGTCGCAGTCGAGGGCGACGGAGTGCACGTACTGGAGGTGCCCGGAGGTGTCGCCCTTGCGCCACAGCTCCCGCCGGCTGCGCGACCAGAACGTGACCCGGCCGCTCGTGAGGGTCCGGGTGAGCGCCTCGTCGTTCATCCAGCCGACCATGAGCACCTCGCCGGTGTCGTGCTGCTGGACCACCGCGGCGACGAGTCCGGCTGCGTCCCGCTTGAGCAGGGCGGCGACCTCCGGGTCGAGCTGGCCGTCGAGCTGCCCGTCGAGCGGCCGGTCGACCGGCCCGGACCTGGCGTTCTGCGTCACCCCGTCATTCTGCCGAATGACCGGGCCGACGCATCCAGGGCGTCGTCATCTGACCGGGTGCAGCCCGAGCAGCGGCAGCGGGTCGCGGGCGGTGGACAGTCCGCCGGCGACCGAGCGCACCTCGAAATGGAGGTGGCAGCCGTCCGGCGCTCCTTCGTCGGCGGACAGGGCGATGCGCTGTCCGCGAGCGACGGCCTGCCCCGGCTGGACGTAGACCGTCCGCACGTGGCCGATGAGGATGTCGACCCCGGCGGCCGCGACCCGGATCCGGAACGCGTACGCACCGTACGCGGCGTCCGGCTTCCCCGGTCCGCTCGCCGGGGCGACGACCCCGTCGACGGCGGAGGTGAGCGGCGTGCCACACGGCATGACCACGTCGATCCCGTGGTGGAAACCCTGGCTTCCCGGGCACCGGGGGTCGTGCGCGTAGTAGGGGGCGGGGGTGCACCCGAACCCGATCATCACCCGGTGCACACCGGCGAACCACGCCGACGTGTAGCGGGTGCGGTCCGTGGTGAAGAACCGCCAGCGCGGGTCGACCGGGTCCTCGGGGGAGGTCGGGGTGGTCGTCGGTGATGCAGAGGTCGCGCTCGGGGTGGTGGAGCTCGGGCTGGTCGGCGGCGTGCTCGACGTCGTGCTGGTCGACGCGCTGGTCGACGTGCTGCTCGACGGGACCGAGCTCGTCGTCGCCGCGACGGTCTCCGGCGCCGGGACGCCCGATGTGCTGCACGCGGCGAGAAGGAGAGCCGACCCAGCCAGGGCGACGGCGACGCGCTTCCTCACGCCGCGGCCGCAAGCCCCGAGGCGGTCCGGTCGTCCTCGGACGGGTCTGCGACGACGGTCGGCTCCGTGTCGGTGCTCACGCGGCGAATTGTGTCAGCCGGGTTCGGGCAGGGGCCCGACACGAGGTGCGCAGGTTCGGGACGGCGCGCGCAGGATGCACCCTGCGCATCGCGTCCCGATCCTGCGCGCGCCGTCGCCGACCCCTGGCAGGACGTGCTCCGGTCGGGTGCCGTCAGTCGCCCTGCTGCTGGGACACCCAGGAGGCGTGCAGGGTCGAGTAGACGCCGCCGGCGTCGACGAGGTCACGGTGCGGTCCCCGCTCGACCACCCGGCCGCCGTCGACGACGATCACCTCGTCGGCGGCCTGCGCCGTCGACAGCCGGTGCGCGATGGCGATCGAGGTCCGGCCGCGGGTCAGGCTGTCGAGCGCCCGCTGGATCCGGACCTCGGTGCTGGGGTCGACGGCGGACGTCGCCTCGTCGAGAACCAGCAGGTCGGGGTCGGCGAGGTAGGCCCGGGCCAGCGCCACCAGCTGCCGCTCCCCCGCCGACAGTGACTCGCCCCGCTGGCCGACGTCGGTGGCCAGCCCCTGCGGCAGGGTGGCCAGCCACGGGTCGAGGCCCAGCTCGGTCACGGTGAGCCGCACGTCGTCCTCGGTCGCCTCCGGGGCGCCGAACCGGATGTTCTCCAGCAGCGACGCGTCGAAGAGGAACCCCTCCTGCGGCACGAGGACCACCCGGTTTCGCAGCGAGCCGAACCGGACCCGCCGCAGGTCGACACCGTCGATGGTGACCTCGCCGCTGGACGGGTCCATCAGCCGGGTGAGCAGCTTGGCCAACGTCGACTTGCCCGAACCGGTCTCTCCCACGATCGCCACCCGGGACCGCGGGGCGATCCGCAGCGACACGTCGTGGAGCACCGTGTCGCCGCCGGGGTAGGCGAACGAGACGTCGTCGAACCCGACCGTGATCGGCCCCCGCGGCAGCTCGACGCCTGACTCCCCCGGGTCGGACACGTCGGCGTGGGTGTCGATGATCCCGATGACGCGCCGCCAGCCGGCGACGGCGTTCTGCATCTCGTTGAGGATCTCGGTGGCCTGCTGGACCGGGGTGGTGAAGAGGTTGACGAGGAAGAGAAAGGCGAGCAGCTCGCCCAGCGTGAGCGACCCGTTCACGGCGAGCAGGGTGCCGACGACGATGACCACGGCGGTGGTGAGCCCGGACACCAGCTGGCCGGTCGTGAACGCCATGACCGCCCGGGTCTGCGCCCGGACCGCGGAGCGCCGGTGGGCCTCGACGGCCGTGTCGATCCGCTCGGCAGTGCGGTCCTCGACGCCGTACGCGCGGATGGTCGCCGCCCCGACGACCGCCTCGGAGATGGCCGCGAGCATGTCGCCGACCCGCTCACGAACCGCCGTGTAGGCCCGGCCGACGATGCCCTGGAACTGCTTGATGATGAAGAACAGCGGGACGTAGCAGGCCCAGACCACGCCCGCGAGCGGCGGGCTGTAGATGACCATGAGCACCGTCGCGAGCAACAGCTGCGCGATGTTGACCATGAACATGAGGCCGCCGAACTGGACGAACATCGAGATGGTGTCGACGTCCGAAGTGACCCGCGAGACGAGCGAGCCGCGGCGCTCGGTGTTCTGGGTGAGCACCGACAGGTCGTGGATGTGCCGGAACGCCTTGATGCGCAGGGACGAGAGCCCGTTCTCCGACGCCGTGAACAGCCGGACGTTGACGAAGTACGAGCACAGCGCGGTGACCGCGACCCCGACGACGGCGAGGAGCACGTAGCGCAGCACGATCCCGGCGTCGGGACCCCCCGGGGCGAGGATGCCCTCGTCGGTGGTGCGCTGGACCACGAACGGGACGAGCAGCTTGCCCACCGTCGACAGGACCGCCAGCGCGATGGTGACCCCGATGCCACGCCGGATCTCCGGCGACAGCTCGACGCCGCGCTTGAGGGTCTGCCAGGTGGAGCGGCCCTGGCCCGACTCGATGCCGGTGTGGTCGACCGGCGGGGCGGAACGCATACTCATCGGTCGGCCCCCACGGTCGCCCGCTCTTCGTCGGCGGCGACCGCAGCGCGCTCGGCGGCCTCCCGCGCGTAGGCCGTGACGAGGCGCTGGTACCCGTCGCAGCGGCCGAGCAGCTCGTCGTGGGTGCCGTGGTCGACGACGCGTCCCTCCTCGAGGTAGACGATGTCGTCGGCGAGGGTGATGGTGGCCATCCGGTAGGCGACGACGAGCACGGTCGTCCCGCTGCTGGCCTGCCGGAGCGCGGCGAGGATCTGCTGCTCGACGGCCGGGTCGACCGCCGAGGTCGCGTCGTCGAGGACGAGGAGCTGGGGCCTGCGGATCACCGCGCGGGCCAGGGCGACCCGCTGACGCTGGCCGCCGGAGAGGCTGGTGCCGCGCTCGCCGACGCGAGTGTCCAAGCCGTTCGGCAGCTTGCCGACGAACCCGTGGCCCTGGGCGACCCGCAGGGCGGCCCAGACCTCGTCGTCGGTGCGCTCGGTGCCGAGGGTGACGTTGCCGCGGACGGTGTCGTCGAACATGAAGGTCTGCTGCGACACCAGGGCGGCCGCCTCGGGAACGCCGCCGCGGCGGACCTCACGCAGGTCGACCCCGTCGAGGCGGACCTCGCCGGAGTCGGGGTCGACGAGGCGTACGACGAGGTTGGTCAACGTCGACTTGCCGGACCCGGTCGGGCCGACCACGGCCGTGGTGCCGCCGGCGGGGATGTCGAGGGTCACGCCGCTGAGGGCGGGGTTGCGCTCGGTGCCGCCGTGCTCGAGGTCGACCTCGTAGGCGTAGGACACGTTCTGCGCCTGAACGGTGCCCGCGCCCTGGTCAGGAACGGCGGCGGTGCCGTAGGTCATCGACCCGGTGGCGTTGAGGACCCCGTGGACGCGGTCCCAGCCCACGACCGAGCGGGGCATCTCGGCGAGGACCCAGCCGAGGGCCCGGACGGGGAAGGCGAGGATCGAGAAGAGGTAGGCGATCTGGACGACCTCGGCCGCGGTGATGTGTCCCGTGCCGATCCGCCAGGCCCCGACGGCGATGACCGCGAGCGTGCCGATGGTGGGGATGGCCTCGATGGCCGGGTCGAAGACGCCGCGGCTGCGTCCGACGCTGATGTTGGCGTCGCGCAGCTCCTGGGTGACCGCGGTGAACCGCTCGGCCTCCTGGTCCTCGCGGCCGAGGCTCTTGACGACCAGCGCCGCCTCGAAGCTCTCGTGCGCGACCTCGGAGACCTCGGCGCGCATCTGCTGGACGCGCGTCACCTTCGGGGACATGGCGCGCTGGAACAGCAGGTTCACCACGAGGAGCATCGGGAAGACGGTCAGCCCGATCGCGGCGAGGAACGGGTCGACGAGCACCATCTGGACGGCGGCGAAGACGAGCATGACGACCACGCCGAACGCCATCGGCAGCGGCTGGAAGACGTTCCACGTCGACTCGACGTCGGAGTTCGCGTTGGACAGCAGCTGGCCGGAAGGGTGCCGGTGGTGCCAGGCGAGCGGGAGGCGCAGGTACTGGCGGGTGACGCGGCGCCGGTAGGTGGCGCCGAGGTTGTAGACGGCGACACCGGCGGCGACCCGGCGCACGACGATGCCGACGACGTTGACGAGGACCACCGCCACGAGGATCAGCGCCGCCCGGACCAGGTCGGGGGTCGCGATGGACTGCGCCGCGATCGCCGGGGCGACGGTGTCGTGGACGATCCGCCCGATCACCCAGGCCGTCCCGACGGTCATGATCCCGTAGACGGTGGCCCCGGCGATGGCCAGGGCGACCCAGCCCTTCTCCTCGCGGACCCCATGACCGATGACCCGCCACCCCGCACGCAGGGTGGCGGTGGACGCGACCGGGCCGAGGGTCGACAACGCAGAGCTCCCTTGTCGGGGGGTGGGGTGGACGGACGAACGTCCGCGCTCTCGACACTGAGCGGCCTACCGGCATACCGACGAGCAACAGGGCGACGGATGCGTCGGGCACTGGGCGGACGACTTCCTACCTTCTCATGCGCCCCCGACAGGACCTCACCCGGTTTCGCTACAGGCGCCCAAGACTGGCCGTCCGGCGGCTGGACGCCTCGAGCCAGCGGATCGCGACGAGGCCTACCGCCGCGTACAGGGGGCCGTCGCCGGCCTCTCGCAGCAGCAGGCCACCCACGTCGCCGAGGCTCGCCCCCGCCACGATCTCGCGAGCGGCCGCGATGTGTGGCTGAGCGGCAGCCACGGCGAGACCGCGGCCATCCACGGTGGCAGCGCGCTGACGGCGACGTTGGCCGCCGCTGAACAGCAACAGCACCCCGAACACCATGTTGCCCAGCACCGCCGTCTCCCGGACGCGCAGCCCGATGGCGGCGGCGACCAGGCCGAGGCCGGTGCACGACGCCGCGCCGACGGCGAGGGTCACCGCGAGCGGACCCCACGACGACCACGGAATGGTGACGCCGAGGATCAGGCTGCCGACGACCAGGGTGAACAGCGAGACCAGCCACCCGTTGACGACGACGGGCAGCGACCGGCCCAGGAACAGCGGCAGCCGAGGTGCCGGCGTGGCCAGGACGATGCCGAGGGTCTGGGTCTGCCGCTCGCCGGCGATGGTGGTGGAGTGAAGGGGGTGCGCTAGGGCTCGGCGGGGATGTCGGCGGGGATGTCGGCGGGGATGTCGGCGCGGGTGTCGGCGGGGGTGGTGGCCGGGGTGTGCCGGTAGCGGATCGCCACGCAGAACGACGCGGCCACGACGCACAGGGCGCCGGCGACGTACCAGGCCAGGTCGTAGGTCCCCAGCTGGTCGTGCACGACGCCCGCCCCGAACGCGGCGGCCGCGGCACCCATCTGGTGCGCCGAGAAGACCCACCCGAACACGACCGGCCCGCGCTCTCCGAAGGCGTTGCGGCACAACGCCATCGTCGGCGGGACGGTCGCGACCCAGTCGAGGCCGTAGAACAGGATGAACGCCAGCATGCTGACGTGGACCTCGTCGCCGAACAGCGACGGCAGCAGGAACAGCGAGGCGCCGCGCAGCGTGTAGTACATCGCCAGGAGGAACCGCGGGTCGTACCGGTCGGTGAGCCACCCCGAGAAGATCGTCCCGACGATGTCGAAGATCCCGACCACTGCGAGCAGCGACGCGGCCGTGGTCTGCGGCATCCCGTGGTCGTGCGCGGCGGGGATGAAGTGGGTCCCGACCAGCCCGTTGGTGGAGGCGCCGCAGACCGCGAACGACCCGACGAGCAGCCAGAACACGCCCCGTCGGCCGGCGATCCGCAGCCCGTCCACGGCCATCCGCGCCGGGTTGTAGGGGAGCGGCGCCTTGATGCTCACCCGCTCGTCGGCCGGCGCTCCGTAGGCGGTGAGGCCGAGGTCGCGCGGGTGGTCGTGGAACCGCCACAGCACCAGCGGGACGACGAGCAGGGCACCGGTCGCCGTCGCGATCGCCGCAGAGCGCCACCCGTGGTTCTCGGCCAGCCACGCGAGGAACGGCAGGAACAACAGCTGCCCGGTCGCCCCGGCCGCGGTCAGCACGCCGCTGACCAGGCCACGTCTCGCCACGAACCAGCGCGCGGTGACGACCGCCACCAGCGACATCGACATCGCCCCGGTGCCCAGCCCCACGAGCAGGCCCCAGCAGAGGATGAGCTGCCACGACGCCGTCATCCAGATCGGCAGGATCGACCCGACACTGACGAGGACCAGCGCGCAGGCCACGACCCGCCGGATCCCGAACCGCTCCATCAGCGCCGCGGAGAACGGCGCCGTCAGACCGAACAGCACGAGGTTCACCGAGACGGCGAGCCCGATCAACCCGACCGGCCAGCCGAACTCCTCGTGAAGCGGGGTGATGAGCACGCCCGGCGTCGACCGGAACCCGGCCGCGCCGATCGCGGTGAGGAAAGCGACGAGGGCGACCCACCACGCCGGGTGGATCCGCGGCGTCGGGCGCGGCCGCCCGCCGGGCCGGCCCAGCTCCTCCAGTGAGGCGTCGGTCGTCGTCACGACCCCACTCTGTCGGACCGCCCGCAGCGAACAGAAGTGGCTCGAAGGACAGGATGTGCAAAGATCCGGCCATGACCTCAGGAGCGACGGTCACCCGCCTGGTCACCGGTGACCCGCCCCCGCACCGCGTCGTGGTGTTCGCGCTCCCGAGCGTGGTGGCGTTCGAGCTCGGTCTGCCCCACCGCTTCTTCGCGGCGAGCTCGATCGACCCGGCCTGGACCGGAGCCGGCGCCTACACCCCGAGCCGCGCCCCGGCGTACGAGGTGCTCACCGTCACCGTCGACGACGGCCCGGTCACGACGTCCGCGGGGTACCAGGTCACCCCGACCCACCCGAACACCGTGCTGGCGACCGCCGACACCATCGTCATCCCGGGCATCGTGGACCGGTATGCGGGCGGGGACGGCGCCCTCCCGGCCGACGTCGCCGCACTGCTCGCGACGGCGCGACCGGGGGTGCGGTGGGTGTCGATCTGCACCGGCGCCTTCGTCCTGGCCGGCGCCGGGCTGCTCGACGGGCTGGAGGCGACGACGCACTGGGCGCACGCCGAGCACTTCCGGCGGCTGTTCCCCCGCGTCCTGCTCAACGAGGACGTCCTCTACATCGACAACGGCGACATCCTCACCTCGGCCGGCAACGCGGCGGGGATCGACCTGCTGCTGCACATCCTGCGGCGCGACCTCGGTTCGGACACGGCCAACCGGGTCGCCCGCGGTGCGGTCGTGGCGCCGTGGCGGGCGGGCGGACAGGCGCAGTTCATCGAGCGGCCGGTCCCCGAGGCCGGCGACGAGGGCACCGGCCCGGCGCGGTCCTGGGTGCTGGACCACCTGGACGAGCCGGTGAGCCTCACCTCGCTGGCGGCCCGGGTGGGGATGAGCGTGCGGACGTTCACCCGCCGCTTCCGCGAGGAGACCGGCGAGACCGCTGGGACGTGGCTGCTGCGGGTCCGCGTCGACCACGCGCGGCACCTGCTCGAGACCACGGACCTCCCCGTGGACCGGGTGGCGGAACGGTCCGGGTTCGGGACGGCGGCCTCGCTCCGGCAACACCTCACGGCGGCGGTCGGTATGCCACCGCTGGCCTACCGCCGTACCTACCGCGCCGAGGGAGCATGACCCCGTGACCGACGTCCAGGATGCTCTCGACCTGGCCCACGGCGTCGTCCAACGGGTCGACTTCGGCTACTTCGTCCGGCCGTCGACGGAGGCCGAGACCGGCGCGCCCCGGGTCGAGCCGTTGCTCGGCTACGTCGTCCGGGCCGGCGACGCGGTGCTGCTCGTCGACACGGGGATGGGCTCGCATCCCGAGGTCGACGCCCACTACCGGCCCCGGCGGCGCTCGCTCCCGGAGGCGTTGGCACCGCTGGCGATGCGGCCGAACGACGTGACCCACGTGGCGAACTGCCACCTCCACTTCGACCACTGCGGGGGGAACCCCGCGCTGGGCGGGCTGCCGGTGTTCGTCCAGCGCACCGAGCTCGCCGCGGCGCGGACCACCGAGGACTACACGCTTCCCGAGCTGCTCGACGGGTCGGACTTCGTCGAGCTCGACGGCGAGGCCGAGATCGTGCCGGGGGTCCTCGTGGTGCCGACCCCCGGGCACACCGACGGGCACCAGTCGTTCGTCGTCCGGCTGGCCGACGGGTCGGTCGTCGTCGCGGGCCAGAGCCATGACACGACGACGGCGTATGCGGCGGACGTGATGGCGCTGCGGGCGCACCGCGACGGGCACCCTCCGCCGCTCCCGGAGCCGCGGGGGGCGTGGGTGGCCCGGATCCTGGAGCTGGACCCGAGGATGGTGGTCCTCGCGCACGACCACTCGGTATGGGTGCCGTGACGGCGACGGCGCTCGGGACGGCCCCCAGCTCGCTCCCTGCCTCGCGCGGACCCAGCGGGGCGCTCGACGGATGAGAGCGGAGGGTTCTGGCCCTTCCGAGGGCCACAACCCTCCGCGCAGGCGCCGGCGGTCGGAGATGACGGTCACCGGGGTCGTCAGGGCAGGTCGACCCAGTAACGGCGCTTGCCGCCGCGAATGTCCTCCATGACCCCGCCGTTGCGCTCGATGACCGAGGCGGACGCGACGTTGGTGTCGTCGCAGGTGATCAGGACCCGGTCGATGCCGAGGCGGCGGCACTCCTCCAGGGCGAGCGCGGTGGCGGCGGTCGCATACCCCTGGCCACGCTCGAGCGGCCGGATCGCGTAGCCGATGTGGCCCCCGAGCTCCAGCAGATAGCCGTTCAGCTCGTGCCGGACCGAGAGGAACCCGACGAGCCGGCCGTCGACGGCGACCCACCGGGTGGTGCTGGCGACCAGGTCCGCCGGTACCCGCGAGCCGCGCTCGTGGTCGAGCAACATGTCGACCCAGGCGCGGAACACCTCGGGGTCGCGCAGCTCGTCGACGGTCTGCGAACCCATGGCGCCGCCGTCGATCCGGTCGCGGCCGAACTCCTCGGCCATCGCCAGCCACTCGCCGTGCCGCGAGGCGTCGGGGCGGACCGGCTCGAGCATCCGGCCAGCGTAGGAGGACGCCCGATGCGGCTCCGGCAGGGGCCTTTGACAGGATGGCCGGATGACCTCCTACGCGCAGCAGGAGCGGTCCGCGATCAGCGACTCGTTCCTGCGCCTCGGCCCCGACGCCCCCACGATCGACGACCCGTGGCTGGCTCGTGACCTCGCGGCCCACCTTGCGATCCGGGACTCGCGACCGGATCTCAGCGCGGGGCAGTACTTTTCGGCACTGCGCGGACGACTCGACGACGCGATGCGCAAACTCGCAGCGACCGACTTCGTCGAGCTCGTCGAGCGGGTCCGAGAGGGACCCCCCGGCTGGTCGGCGGCCCGCATCGCCCGCGTGGACGAGGTCGTCAACGGCGGCGAGTTCTTCATCCACCACGAGGACCTGCTGCGCGGGACGCCGGGGTTCGAGCGGCGCCGGCTCGACGTCGGACACGAGCGCTTCCTCTGGGACATGCTCAAGCGCGGCTCCCGCCTGTACTTCCGCCAGGTGCCCGTCGGCGTCGTCCTCGTCGCAGAGGGCCACGGCCGGTACGCCGCCAGGAAACCTACCGACAACGGCACCGCCGTCCTGCGCGGTCGCCCGGGCGAGCTGGTCATGTACGCGGCGGGTCGCGCGCGGGTGGCAGAGGTCGAGCTCGACGGCCCGCCGGAGGCCGTCGCCGAGATGGAGGCGGCGCGGCTCGGACTGTCCTAGCTCGCTCGACACAACGCCGGTCTGCGTGAGTGCCGGCGTCAGCGGACGGTCACACCCGCCTCGCGCATCGCCGCCTTGACCTCGCTCACGGTCAGGTCGCCGAAGTGGAAGACGCTCGCCGCCAGGACGGCGTCCGCGCCGGCGGCCACCGCCGGCGCGAAGTCGTCGGCCTTCCCCGCTCCCCCGCTGGCGACGATCGGCACGTGAACCGCCTCTCGTACCAACCGGATCAGCTCCAGGTCGAACCCGTCCCGCGTCCCGTCGGCGTCCATCGAGTTGAGCAGGATCTCCCCCGCGCCGAGCTCCGCCGCCCGCGCGCACCACTCGACCGCATCGAGGTCGACCGCCGTCCGGCCGCCGTGCGTGGTCATGACGAAGTCACCGGTCGGCCACCCGTCGTCCCCACGCCGTCGCCGCACATCGGCCGACAGCACGAGGACCTGCGACCCGAACCGGTCGGCGATCTCCGCCACCAGCTCCGGCCGCGCGATCGCCGCCGTGTTGACGCCCACCTTGTCGGCACCGGCCCGCAGCAGCCGGTCCACGTCGGCCACCGAGCGGACCCCGCCGCCCACGGTCAGCGGGATGAACACCTGCTCCGCCGTGCGGGTCACCACGTCGTACGTCGTCTGCCGGTCACCGCTGCTCGCCGTCACGTCGAGGAAGGTCAGCTCGTCGACGCCCTGGCCGTCGTAGACCATGGCCAGCTCGACCGGGTCGCCGGCGTCGCGGAGGTTCTCGAAGTTGACGCCCTTGACCACGCGGCCGGCGTCCACGTCGAGGCACGCGATGACGCGAGTGGCGACGCTCATGGCGTCACGGTACCCAGCCCCCGCTACCCTCCCCGCGTGCCTCTCGCCACCCGGGACCCCGCTGCCTCCGTCGCGGAGGCGGTCCGGCTGGCCGGCGTCCGGGAGCCCCGCTGCGGCCCGGTCCGGCTGATCGCGGTCGACGGTCCGAGCGGGTCGGGCAAGTCCACCCTCGGTGCCGCGATCGGGGCCGCCCTCGACGCACCCGTGGTCCACATGGATGACATCTACCCCGGCTGGGACGGCCTGGCCGACGCCGTCCCTCTCGTGACCACGCAGGTCCTCGAGCCCCTCGCCGTCCGCCGGCCCGCCGCATACCGGCGGTGGGACTGGGTCCGGCAACGCTGGAGCAGCCGCCGCGTCCCCGTGACCCCGTCGCCCCTGCTGGTCCTCGAGGGCGTCGGCTCGAGCGTGCTGCCGGCCGGTGACTACGCCGCGGTAAGCGTGTGGGTCGAGGCCGACCGCGCGGTGCGGTTCGCACGAGGCATCGACCGCGACGGCGAAGGCTACCGGCCGCACTGGGAGCGCTGGGCCCGCCAGGAGGAGGCCCTCTTCGCGGCCGACCGGACCCGCGACCGCGCCGACGTCGTCCTCGACACCACCGCCCTCTAGGCCCGCTCCGGCGCCATGGCCGCCTCGACGAAGGTGGCCAGCTCAGCCGCCATCGCCTCGGGCACCCACATGTGGTTCGCGCCGGGCAACGCCCGCTGGACTGCGTTCGGCACGGCCGCGCAGATGGCGTCCGCCGAGACGAGCATCTCGGGGTAGGTCTGCTCCCCGTAGGTGACCTCGATCGGCAGGGCCGCGTCGGCGAGCCTCGCCAGCAGCTCGGCCATCGAGGCGGACGACGACCAGACCATCGCCTCGCCGTCCGCCCGCATGCTCGGCACTCCCGCAAGCGTCTCGGCGTAGTTCGGGCTGCGCCGGGCGCCTTCGAGCCACTCTGGCGGCATGTAGCGCATATAGGTGGCCAACGCGCCGTCGAAGTCATCGGCGTCCACCAGGCGCTCGTAGTCCCCGATCCATTCGGCCGTGGACCCGTCTGGAGCCCCGAGCGGCGCTTCCCAGAGCATCAGCCCGGCCACGCGGGGGTCGTGCGTCGCCGCGTACGCCGAGATCCAGCTGCCCGACGAGTGGCCGCAGAGCACGGCCCGGCCGCCGACTCGCTCGATGAGGCCGGCGAGCACGGCCAGCTCGCGGTCCAGCCCGAGTCGGCCCTCCGCCGGGCTCTCGCCGCGGCCCAACCGGTCGTAGACCACCGTCGTAAGCCCGACGGCAGCCGCCCGCTCAGCGGTCTCGGTCGTCCAGGGGTCGACCGCGCGGTGCGGCCCGGCGCCCGCGACGAAGACCACCGCCGGTCCGCTGCCGCGCTGGTCGTAGGCCACGCTGTCGCCCATGGCGGTCGTCAAGAGCTCGGACATCCCTCGCACCTCCATATTGAACTGGACTGTCCAGTCCATTTGGATCAAACTAGACTGACTAGTACAGCCCGTCAACCCCAGGGGTCCGCCATGCCCGCTCCGTCTACCAGGACCGCCCCGACCACCACGACCGCCCAGACCGCCCAGACCGCCCAGACCCCCCCGACCCCCCCGACCCCCCCGAGCGACACGGCCGACGACGCGGCCCCCCGATCGCTGCGCAAGCGCGCGGCGATCCTCGTCGCTGCGGAGCAGGTCTTCCTCGCGAAGGGGTACCTGGGGACGTCGATGGACGAGGTCGCTGCGCGGTCCGGGGTGTCGAAGCAGACGGTCTATGCCCACTTCGGCAGCAAGGAGACCCTGTTCGTGGCCCTGGTGTCCGCGATGACGACGACCGCGGGCGACGAGGTCCACCCGAGCGACCCGGCCGCCGCAGCCGCGACCGACGACCCAGGGCCGTACCTCCGGGAGTACGCGGAGCGACAGATGGCGGTCGTCCTCACGCCGAGGATCTTGGCCCTGCGGCGACTGGTCATCGGTGAGGTGGCCCGGTTCCCGGACCTCGCCCGCGCCCTCTACGACAGCGGACCCGCCCGGGCCATCGAGTCGCTCGCCGCGACGGTCCGGAGCTTCGCCGACCGGGGACTCCTCAACGTGCCCGATGCGACGGAGGCCGCCACGATGTTCAACTGGCTGGTCATGGGCGGCCCCCTCAACGAGGTGATGCTGCTCGGCGACGCGGTTCGGCTCAACCGGGCCGAACAGCGGCGCCACGCCGCCGAGTGCGTGCGCGTCTTCCTCGCGGCATACCCGCCGGAGTAGAAGGGAGACATGGAGCCCCAGGACATGATGGCCGCGGTCACCGACTCGATGGCCGAGCGCACCGGCCGCACGCTCGAGAGCTGGGTCGAGGTGGTCCAGACCTCCGGCCTGGACCTGCTGGACCAGAAGGCCGTCCGCCGCTGGCTCAAGGACGTCCACGGCGTCCCCCAGAACTCGCAGTGGGCCATCGCGTTCGCCGCCGCCGAGGCCGCCGGTTGGGAGCGCCCGTCCACCGAGGGGTATGCGGACCAGCTCTTCTCGGGGGCCAAGGCGCCGCTGCGCCCACTCCACGATGCGGTCGTCGAGCTGGCCCTCGCCCAGGGCGACGACGCCGAGGCCCACGGCCGCAGCAGCTACATCCCGGTCGTCCGTAGGAGCCAGTTCGCGGCGGTCGCGCCGGGTCCACGCGGGACGCTGCGTGTCGGGCTTCGGTACCGCGGCTCGGTGCCCGACGACCCCCGGATCGCGCCGGCCAGGGGCTTCGCCCAGGCCACGCACTGGGTCCAGCTGCCGGGCGACACCGAGCCCGACGCCGTCGCGTGGCTCGAGCCGCTGCTGGCCGAGGCCTACCGGCAGAACGGCTGACCACCTGACCCTCCCGGTCGCCGGCGTGTGACACTGGCGGGGCCATGTCGAGCACGGTTCCCGAACGCGCCGCGTCGTCGGCGTCGACGACGCGGACGAGCGCCGGCGCCTTCCCGTGGCTGCCTCCGTCCTGGGTGCTCATCGTGGCGCTGGTGGCCGTGGCCGCGAACCTGCGACCGGCGATCGCCGGTGTCCCGCCGCTCGTCCCGCAGATCGAGGCGGAGCTGCACCTCAGCAACGCCTGGCTCGGGGTCCTGACCCTGCTGCCGGTGCTCTGCATGGGGGTCTTCGCGCCCGTGGCGCACTGGGCCAGCACGATCTGGGGTTCCGCACCCGTGGTGATGGCGGCGACGGTGCTGCTGACCATCGGCTCGGCCATGCGGCTGGCCGGGTCCAACGTCCTGGTCCTCTACACCGCGACGCTCGTGGTCGGGATCGGCATCGCCGTCGTCGGCACCCTGCTGCCGCGGCTGGTGAAGACGCTGTTCCCGCCCGAACGGGTGGGCCTCATCACCGGCGTCTACATGTTGGCCATCATGCTCGGCGCGACCATCGGCGCCGGCCTGTCCGACCCGCTCGCCACCGCCCTGGGCTCCTGGGAGCAGTCGCTCGCCGCGTGGTCGCTGCTCGGCGTCCTCGGCCTCGTCGCCTGGGCGCCCCTCGCACTCGTTGTCTGGCGCCACCGCGTCCAGGTCACCGCGCAGTCGATCGGTTCGGCGCTGCCCTGGCGCAGTGCGACCGCCTGGCTCATCGCCGCATACCTCGCCACCCAGTCCTTCGCCTTCTACTCGACCCTCGCCTGGATGGCGCCCTCCTACGTCCAGCTCGGTTGGGAGGCCGACGACGCGGGGTACCTGCTGTCGGCGTTCACCGCGGTCCAGATCGTCGCCGGGCTGCTGATGCCGGTGCTCAGCGACCGGGTCCGGGACCTGCGGCTGCTTTTGGTCCCCGCGACCATCGCCGCGGCCCTCGGCCTGGTCGGCATCGGTGTCGCGCCGACCGCCGCGCCCTGGTTCTGGGCGGCGCTCATCGGGTTCGGGCAGGGCAGCGCGTTCGCCCTGGCCCTGGTGCTCCTCGTCCGGTTCGCCGCGACGCCCCACGCGAGCGGCGGCCTGAGCGCGATGGGCTTCCTCGTCGGCTACGGCATCGCCTCCGTCGGCCCCCTGGTCATGGGCGCGCTGCGCGACGCGACCGGCGGCTTCGAGGTGGTGTGGATCGTCCTCGCCGCCCTCATGCTGCCCCAGCTGGTCATCTGCGCGGCGCTGCGGCCGGGACTGGCCAAGGTCGGCGCCGAGGTCGGCGCGACGACCGGGGCCACGTGATCATCGACGACGCTCTCGCCGACCTCGGACCTCGCCCGCCCGGGCCGGTTGTGCAGGTGCTCGGCCGGGTCTTTCCCGGGATCCGCGAGGTCCAGGCGCAGACCGAGCCGTACGCGGCGGCGTGGCGCCTCGCGAACCGCGCCGCGCTCACCGCGACCGGCCCACTCTGGGTCGCCCTCGGTGACTCGATGACGCAGGGCATCGGCGCGTCCGCATATGACCGGGGCTGGGTCGGTCAGCTGTCCGAGCGGCTGCGGGCCGGCGGCTGGGACCACCGGCTGCTCAACCTCTCGGTCACCGGGGCCCGCGTCGACGACGTCCTCGAGGCGCAGCTGCCGGCCCTCGGCGCTGCGGTGCGGTCCACCGGTCCGGCCGCCCTCGTGACCGTGGTCATCGGGTCCAACGACGTCGTGTCCCCTCGGCACCGGAGCGGCCTCGCGGACCGGTTCGCTGCGATGCTCGACCGGCTGCCCGACGGCGCCGTCGTCATGAACCTGCCCAACCCGCACCGCGAGGCCCGTCGCATCGACAGCCTCCTTCGCGACCGAGCGGTGTCCGGACGCGTCGCCGTGGCCGACATGCGCAGCGAGGGACCTCGCTCGTGGCGGGGGCTGCTCGCGCGGGACTCGTTCCACCCCAACGACCGCGGGTACGCGGCGATGGCCGACGTCGTCGGGCACGCGCTCCAGCGCGCGGGACTTCCCGAGCCCACCTCGTGACCGCCGGGACCCCGGTCCGCGAGCGGTACCAGGGCCGGATCGCCGGCGTCGGCACGACCTCCGGCACCCGGCTGGTGGTCGGCAGCTGGGCGCATACCCCGCTGGGCCGGTTCGCCGACGTCATGGTCGAGCGGCCGGACGGCCACCGGGTCCTCCTCGCGCCGTCCCAGGCGGTGCGTGACGTCATCGAGGCGACCTACGTCTTCGACGAGGTCCGGGTCGAGCCGGTCTCGGTGGCCGAGGCCGACGGGACCTGGGCGGTGTCCAGCCCGTCGCTGTCGCTGCGCCTCGGGTTCGGGCGGCGGTCCGGGCTCGGCTGGCTGCTCCGTGCCCTGCCGTCGCGCCTGGCCACGAGCACGCGCTGGGCGACCCTCGTCGACCCGGTGGCGGCGCGGGTCATGGACGGCGTGCGCACCCGTGGCGTCGCACGCGAGGGGCGGCAGGAGTGGTACGGGGCCACCGACCTGCGGCTGGTCATCTCGGCCTCGGGGGTGTTCGACGGAGCGCCGCTGGGGTCGCTGGCGCCGGTCGACCCGCCGTGCCGGTTCGGGTTCTCGTCCACGCCTCGCACGCCCTCGGTGACCTCGGTGACGACGACCATCGAGACCGCCTAGCCCTGGTGCGCCTCGCCGAGGTCCCGGACCAGCCCGGCCAGTCGCTGGGCCTCACTCATCGCGGCGACCCCGTCGGCCCGCTGGATCGCCATGACGGCGACCGTGTCCGTGTCGTCGAGCTCGAGCGTCACCCACGGCTCTCCCCCACCGAACTCCACGTCGACGACCTGCGCCCAGGTGAGCGTCCGGGTGACGACGAGGTTGCGGATGACCAGCCCGTCCAGGCTCGGGACGGCCCGGATCGTCGCGTACCGCCAGCAGGCGAGGGCGATGAGGACCCCGAGACCGGCGACGAGAAGGCGGTCGGCCGGCTGCCAGGTGGTCAGCCCCGCGTTCGTGGGCAGCAGGACGGCGATGCCGCCGAAGACGAGCAGCGACACCACCGCCATGACGGTCGCCACGAGCCGGCCCCGCCGGCTGCGGAACGGCCGCAACGCCTCGTCGCTGACGACCACGAGAACCCTGTCCTGGTTGGCGACGGGCCGGCTCAGAGC
This sequence comes from Lapillicoccus sp., assembly GCF_036559105.1. Lineage (GTDB taxonomy): Bacteria > Actinomycetota > Actinomycetes > Actinomycetales > Dermatophilaceae > Lapillicoccus. The sequence goes on from NZ_DATBTV010000021.1 coordinate 66,753, forward strand.
CGGCAGGCCGCGATGTCGGTGACGAGGATGGCCCGGGCGCCGAGGTCGTAGAGCTCGTCCATGACCCGGTTCGTCATGCTGCGCGGCACCATCGCGCGGACGGCGCACCAGCTGCGGTCCTGCAGGTGCGAGACGGTCGGCGACTCCAGCCCCGGGGTGATCCGGCAAGCCTCGTCCACGAGGTTGGCCGGGACGTCGTAGTCCAGCATCACGTAGTTGCGTGCTGTCACGACGCCCAGCAGCCGACGGCGCAGCACCTCGAACGCCGAGTCGTCGGCCTCCTCGCCGACGCCGACGCGGCGGATGAGGACCGCCTCACTGTGCAGGATCGGCTCCCCGAAGATCGCGAGGCCCTGGCTGCGCAACGTCGCCCCGGTCTCGACAACGTCCGCGATGACGTCGGCGACGCCCAGGGTGATCGCCGTCTCGACCGCGCCGTCCAGGCGCACGACCGCCGCCCGGACGCCGTGCTCGGCGAGGTCCTTCTCGACCAGGCCCGGGTAGCTGGTCGCCACCCGCTTCCCCTCGACCTCCGCGACGCTCTGCGCGTCGCCGGGCCGGGCCGCATACCGGAAGGTCGACCGCCCGAACCCGAGCGTCATCTCCTCGACCGCGCTGCTGGAGCTGTCGAGGAGCAGGTCGCGCCCGGTGACCCCGGCGTCGACGGTGCCCGAGCCGACGTAGATGGCGATGTCGCGCGGGCGCAGGTAGAAGAACTCGGCGTCGTTGTCGGGGTCGGCGACGACGAGCTCCTTGGGGTCGCGGCGGACGGCGTAGCCCGCCTCGCGGAGCATGTCCACGGCCGACTCGGAGAGGGATCCCTTGTTGGGGACGGCGATGCGCAGCATGAGGGGTCTTCCTTTGCCGAGTTACAGGTGGGAGTAGACGTCGGCGAGGGCGATGCCGCGGGCATGCATGAGCACCTGCAGGTGGTAGAGCAGCTGGCTGATCTCCTCGGCGGTCCGGTCCTGCGACTCGTACTCCGCCGCCATCCAGACCTCGGCGGCCTCCTCGACGATCTTCTTCCCGATCGCGTGCACGCCCGCGTCGAGGGCCGCGACGGTCCCCGAACCGTCGGGACGGGTCGCGGCCCTCTCGCCGAGCTCGGCGTACAGCTGGTCGAAGGTCTTCACGACCCTCAAGCGTACGGGGGTCCGCCGACCGCTCCGACCGGCTGACCTCCCGTCGAGGCGCGTACGGGCCGCGTTGTCGAGGGAATCCCTCAATTCGCGGGGTTTAACGGTGGCGTGTCCTCTTTGTCCGGTCGACTCTTGCTCTGACCCGCGTACCTTCCGGCGTATGCCGCCCGCTCGTGGGAGGTGGTGCTGCAAGGCAGCACGGCACAGGCCCTGGCCGCGACGTCCGTCCTCCTCTGGCTGGCCGGTCTCGCCGTCGTTCTCGCGGTCGACGCCGCGCTGTCGGGCACGGACGTGGTGCTCCTGCCGGCCGCCCCCGCCACCGTCATCGTCCTCGTCGCCGTCACGGCCTTCGTGATGTCCCGCGTCCGCACTACGTGTTTTCCCGTGTCCTGACCCCGGATCAGGCGGAGGCGGCGGCCTCCTCCGGTTCCCGGTCCGGCCGCTCCGTGCGGGTGGCCCGCACCCAGGCGACGAACCCATAGATGACGAACACGGAGTAGAAGGCGTACAGGACCGCCGTGGGGATGTAGCCGGAGTGGACCAGCAGCGGCACGCCGACGATGTCCACAGCGATCCAGGCCAGCCAGAACTCGTTCCAGCCGCGGGCC